>NZ_JZKF01000004.1 GCF_000962825.1 Actinoplanes rectilineatus | reverse complement strand
GTCACACGCTCACGCAGATCATCGGGATACTTCTTCGGGGCCGGCATCGTTGAATCATCTCCCAGGTTTCGATGCCTCCATCAAACCCGGGGCGGGACAGAAACTGTCGCCCATTACCTGACCGGATGGCTTGAGGCGAGATCCAAGATCCTCAAGCCGAACACCGTGCGCCGCTACAGCGACTACGTCAGCAAGGACCTGATACCAGCCTTCGGCAAGATACGGCTGGAGCGGCTCAGCCACGCTCACATCCTGCAGTTCGTCAGCCAGCAGCAGGCCGCCAACCGCGGCCCGACCACGCTGCGGCGCTGCGTTATCTGCCTGTCCAGCGCGCTCAACGAAGCCGTCCGCACCCGCTGGCTGCCCTATAACGCCGCCCGCTTCGTCCGGCTGCCACGTCTCCCCCGCAAGGACCTCATCTGCTGGACCAACGAAGAAGCCGGCACCTTCCTGCGCTACTGCCACGAGGTCAACGACCTACACGCCGACCTGTACGAGCTGATGATTTGCACTGGTATGCGCAAGGGCGAGGCACTCGGCCTGTGCTGGGCCGATATCCATCGGGAGCAGCGTCTGCTCTTCGTCCGCCGTAACCTGATCGCCGTCGACAACTCCCGCGCCGAGTTCAGCGATCCCAAGACTCCGTACAGCCGCGCCTGGATCGCCTTGTCACAACGCTCCCTCAGCGCACTACGTCGGCAGCGGGCACGCCAGTACCGTCAACGCCTGGCAACACGCGACTACGACGACATGGGCCTGGTGTTCTGCCGACCCGACGGACACCCGCTCCGACCGCAGTACGCACTCGACCACTTCCGCAAGCTTTCCGAGGAGGCCGGCGTACCGAGGATCCGTCTGCACGACCTGCGGCACCTCGCCGCCACCATCATGATCAGCTCCGGCGTGCCACTCGGATCGGTATCCAAGACGCTGCGGCACAGCACCATCGCCACCACGGTCGACATCTACGGCCACCTCACACCGCAGGTAGCCCAGGACGCCGTCGACGCTGCCGCAGCCGCCCTCGACACCCGCGCCGCATGACGCAACCGTTCACCCCTTGAGCGGGCGACAAGGATGCACCGCCTGACCAGGGGTTTCAGTAGTTGTGGTCGCGATGTGGTCGCACCCGGCGAAGGTAAGCGCGACACGCGAGATACCGGTGCCGGGCGCCGTCGTTAGCCAGCCTCACCGGTCACAGAAGGATCAGCGGCGCCAGCGCACCCGAACCAAAAGATGGCAGTATTCTCATCAGCCACAACGACGATCCGCCTCGAAGCAGTTGCCGAAATCGCGACCACACTGCGACCACAACTGCCTAAATACAGGACAGCGGATATTCCCAATCAGGAATATCCGCTGTTCAGATGCGTCGGGCTGACAGGATTTGAACCTGCGACCCCTTGACCCCCCAGCATTTGGGGGCCCCAGCGACGTGCTAACTAACGTTTTACCAGGTCACTGAAAAGTATACTCAGCCGAGTAAAGGTGTCCAAGGGGTTACCCCTTCCGTGTACATGCTCATAGTACTTGACCTGCATGTTCATGGCCGCGCTTGTCCAAGAGCGATGCTCTCAGCGCTTCCGACCCGACCGTGACAGGGTTCTTCGACCCTGCAGACAGGGCTAAATCTTCCCGTGCCATGACACCTTTGCTCCGAGGACTTGACTCGGCATCAGCGTTATGGCGTGGTGGCTAGTTTCTTTCGGTGTCGCACTGCCGCTATGGACTGCACCAGACAATGAGTGGCGCTTTGATTGTCGTATTGAGGTATGCCTGCGTCGAGGCAAGAAGGTTGAGTTGCTGTGGAGTAACCCTTGTCGCTGACAGTCCTGGCTGAACGATCACCATCTCCATCTTGCGTCTGAGGATGCTGGCCTTTTCCTGAATCTTGTAGAGAGTCTTGATGTCGCCTACCTCAAAAGGGGAGACTCCGTCCCTGCTGTACTTCTTGCGTGCACGGTCGTCCAGGGTATGGAAGAAGTGCTGCAAATCCCCGCGGCGCCACATAACCGATTTCTGGGTTTGCCCGCAGACCTCGTACAGGTCATCGACGCGGGCACCAGCTGTCGGCCCGTGTGAATATTTGCAGTGCACGAGACGGATCAGCAGAGTGTCTTTGGTGATTCGGATGGCGACGATGTCGGCGATCTCACCGCTCCCGTCGTCGTCGATGATGAGGTCCCAGGGTTCGAGCTCTGCTTTGAGTTCGTCGATCGCCCGGTATTGGATGGAATCGGTAAGGCGGTCTTTGGTTTGGGATTCGACCTTGAGGTCAGTGCCAGTCCAGTTGACGGGTACAAGTTCTTCGCGGTCGAACGGAGGCCGGTCCCAGGTTGGTTTGTAGAGCAGATCGCCCTCGATGATGCGATCGTCGTCGAGGATGAGGATCAGGCCGTTGTGGTTGAGCCAGTCGCTCAGGCTGAGTTCGGAGCGGGCCCTGACTACTGTGATCTCGTCGTCGGTGATGCAGCGGTAGCGCAGGTGCCCCTGCTCGACGGTGGCCTCGTAGGTCGCCGTCCAGCCTTTGGTACGGACGTCGAAGCGGAACGTGCCTTCGGTGGTGGTCGTGTCGGGTACGAGGTCGGTATAGACGGCCTCGTAGACGACGTCGTTCATTGAGAGGCGCACGGTGTCTGCCTGCATGGTGTGCAGTTGCCATGGCCACTCCACCGCAAGGAGAGTTCCGCTGGGCCGGCCAGTAAGCCGCTCGGGCAGCAGGAACTGGCCGATGACCTTGTCGATGCTGATCGTGTCGTCGAGCAGCTTTTCGCCGACGGTGTCACACCAATCGCGCCAGTGCTTAAGGTCTCGAGCGGTGGCGTGGGACCAGATGCGGCCTTTGAGTGATGCGCTGATGCTGACGCGCTCGCCTTCGCGGTAGCCGCCGCCGGAGATGTTGGTCTGTGACTTGGTGCCGGCTTCAGCTTGGGTGAAGCTGGCGGTGACGTCGGAACCGACGTGCATGGAGAAGCGGCGGAATTGGTCGTGGGCGTCGAGGACCCCGACGTTGGTGGGGATGAGGCGGTCGATGTCGGCCATGACGCGGTAGACGGTTGAGCCGGTGAATCGGGTGGCGCCGGGGCCGAGGAGGGCTTCGGCGAGGTCTTCGAAGACGCCGTCGTTGGCAGAGTTGTTGATGTAGAGCAGCCGTCGGTCGTGGTCGAAGTAGAGGACGTAGAGCTCGTAGGTGACTTCTTCGATGGTTTTGAGGTCGCCCCAGCCGACTTCGTCGCGGTTTTCGATGACGAACCAGGCGATGCCGGCTTCGACGTTGAGTCCAAGAGGCTGGGTGTAGAGGCGCTCTTCGCCGAAGAAGTCGACGACGTTCTCGGGTTCCCAGTCGTCGCTCGGGGCGCGGTAGACGACGGTGCTCAGCTTGGGCAGGAGGCTGCGTAGGGCGACTTCATCCGGAAGGCTGGTGAAGCCTGCCTCGAAGTCGCTGGCGTCTTGCTGTGCGTCGACGGCGGCCTCGGTGAGGTTGCGCAGGATCAGGTTCCAGTCAGAGTCTTCGGCGTAGAGGGTGCGCAGGCGCTTGTCGACGTCGATCTCGGAGCGGGCGACGAAGATGGAAGCGTCGCCGTACTTCCCACTGGATGAGGTGCGTGCGAAGCGGCCGATGAACTGCAGGGTGACGCCGAGGCTTTTCTGGGGCTCGTGCACCGCGGCGACTTTCAGTGACGGTAGGTCGAATCCTTCGCCGAGCATGTTGACGCAGATGACGATGCGGGAGCGGCCTTCGCGTAGTGCCGCGATGGCCTCGGTCTGCTGCTTCTTGGGCAACTGGTGGTTGATGATCACTGGGGACAGGTCGGCGGCGAGCTCTTCGTAGAGGGGCTGGACATCCTTGGCGCGACGGATGCCGCCGACGCGGGCCATGAGTACGTGGTCGAGGCCGGCGGCGAGATCGGCGCGCAGCTTGGCAATGCTTTGTTCTGCGACCGCCCGGTCGAGGTTGTCGAAGTCGATGACGGCGGTGTAGTCGATTTGAGAGAAGTAGCCTTGGGCTTGAGCTTCGCGTAGCGGGAATGCGTAAATGGTGCGGCCCTGCAGGTGTTTGCCGTCTTCGCGGAACGGTGTCGCCGTGAACTGGACAACGTCCTTTTCGGTGAAGTGTTCTCGGATGTCGGACCATGTGCGTGCGGCGACGTGGTGGGCCTCGTCGACGAACAGGTGCGAGCAGGTGGCGGTCAACGCCTCGAGTGCTTCGGGGACGCAGGCGTTCAGCACCTGCGGGGTGGCGACGATGACGTTGCAGGCCTGCGCGAATTCTTGTGCTTCTTCGGCGCTGGTGAAGCCGTGCTGTACCCGTCCGACGTTCGGCCGCAGCGCGTGGGCGGTGACGATGCCGAGTTCCTGGAGTACGCCCAGTGTCTCGAACTTGCCGGCGATCTGTTCACGGAGTGCGTCGGATGGCACCAGGACCAGAAGGCGTTGCAGGCGGGCGGCGACCAGCAGGGCGAGCATCGTCTCGGTCTTGCCGGTCCCTGTTGGCATGACGACTGTGGCGGGCGTGGTGCGTTTGGTTGTCCAGTAGCCGAGGACTGCGTGTAGGGCGCCCCGTTGTGGCGACCGTAGGCCCGGGTTCTCCTTGGTGCCCTCGTTATAGGTGATGGCGTCTCGGTAGGAGTCGAGAACGGCCGAGGGATCCTGTCGTAGGAGGAGAGTCGGCTTCCGCCATGAGGCGTTCGTCAGCGGATTCCCAGCGGCTGTTCCTGGGGGAAGGGCGAGCCAGAGGACGTCGTCGCCGAGGGGCCGATCGCTGCTCGATGCGGGCCAGTCGCCGTAGTTGTTGGCTGCTCGCAGCTCGCCATCGTGGACGGCGGCGGTCGGAAACGTGCTCGCGGGGACGAGGAGTTGTTTGACGCGGTTGCCGCCGAAGGTGTCGGCTCGTGCCCAAACAGAAGGGGAACGCCAGCCCTTGTGTTTGCGCTCTTCGCTGTTGCCGAGCGTAGTCATCGATGGGCAAGATCTCACGCCGTGGTAATCATGCGTTAATTGACATGAAGCTATCGTGTTGATCCATTACCACCGTCGATCTTGTGAGCGAGTTTCGCTTTAGATCATGCTCTCGAGGCGATCGCGCGGGTGCTGCAATTGGATCTTTCGATTTATCGGGCGAGGCGGGTCGTCGGTGAGCGCGGCGACCTGTCAGTCAGTGCTGACCTGGTGGCGGCGGAACAGGTCGGCGAAGAACTGGGTGAGCAGGCTGCGGGCCCGGTCATGGTCACGCAGATCGTGGGCGCCGAAGCGGTGTACTTCGTAGCCGGCCAGGGTGAGGTTGCGGCTGCCGGTCATGGTCCGCGCATAGGTCGACGGGTCCGCGCGTCCGTCGATGGCGTAGTGGGTCTGGCCGTCGACTTCCAGGACGATGCGGCCACCGCCAGGGACCAGCAGCAGGAAGTCCATGCGCAGGTTCAGCAGTGCGGCGGCGCCGCGCTGCTTGACGGTCTGTGGATCCCAGTGCAGCCAGACTTCCGGCAACAGGGCGGGAAGGTCGTGCACCCTGTCCCGGTGGATGTCGTGGTAGAGGTCGAACAGGAGCTGCTGCGGCGGGGAGCTGCCGGGCAGGCTCTGACGCAGGCGCCGGTACAGGTCGATCTTGGCTTGCTCGTCGGTGTCGGTCGCGCGGGTGTCCCGCCACCACACCTGCAGATCGCGCCAGCGCACCCCATCCGCGCCGATCGGCCGGTCGTAGACCAGTACGGCGTCGGCGTTACTGACGATCTCGATGTCGTTGTCGATCGCGTCGCTCAGCCGCAGGTCCGGCTTGACGGGCGAGGCGAAGATCAGGTTCTTGGGCCGCCCGGTGCGGGAGCGAGCCTTTAGGAGGGTGAAGACGGGATACCCCTCGATGGTGCCAGTTTCCCGCAGTTCCAGGCCTGCGTCGGCGAGCGGCGGATTGATAGCGGCGACCAGGTCGCGTTGCGCCTGCTCGTCCGGGATCGTCTCGCTGGACACCATGCCTTCCAGCAGCAGAGCGAACCGCCGGTCCGAGGCGTCGATTGCGCCGAGTTCGTCGAAGAGCTGGTCGGGGGTCCAGTCGTCGTTGTTGAAGACGTGCTGGTCGATGCGGCCGCCAAGGCTGCGGTCACGGCCTACGAGCGCCGCCAGGGGGATGTCGTCGAGGACGAACAGATTGGCGAGCAGGCCCCGGAAACGCGCGGGGTGATCAACCAGGTGGGTCAGCGGGAGCCGGCGGGCGATGTCCCGGCGGATCCGCTTGGGCACCGGGTACCCGGTGCCCGCCCAGAGAAGGTCCTGGATTCGGTTGCGGGTCGGCGCGCCAAGGAACTCGTAGCCGTCGAGCAGGCGCTGCGCGATGGCGGGGAGCTGGTCGACGGTGATGATGGCGATGCTGCTCTCGGCCCGTTCGGCTTTCGACTCGCCGGCCGAGGAGGCAGGCAGGCCGAACCGGATCAGCTCGCCATCCAGCCGTGGGTGGCTGACGTTCTGGCAGATGTCGTGGAGGACGTTGCTCACGACCTCGCGTAGCTGCACCGTGTCCGTCTGATCGGCCATCGTCCAATGATGGCAGCCGACTTGGTCCCTGCCGGCGCACCCCGGGAAGCCCAGCGATGCGCCACCATGTCACCGGTCGGGGAGCCTGCGGGTGCTGCGACCGACGTCGTCGGCAGCAGCGCGCAGCTGAGCAGCCTTTTCGCTGAGCTTCAGCGCTCTCAGGGCCGCTGCGGCGTCTGACAGTTCCGACGCGGCGGCTTTTAAGTGCAGCGATGCATACGTGTCTGCGGCCTCGTTCAGTGCACGAGCGGAGGCGGCGAGGCGGTAGGCGTCTGTCTCGGACAGCATGGAAACGACCAGCCGCAGCTCCTGGACGGCGTTGTTGCTGATGCGCCCGGTGCTGTCGGCTTCCTCGACGACCGTTTCCAGACGGTCGATTAGGGACGCAAGGCGTTCGCTAGGGTCCTCGAAGTACTTGGCCAGCGAGCGTTCCAAAGATTCTTGCGTGACCGTGCCGGTCAGGACTCCGAAGATGGCCACTTCCTTGTCGTTCTTCCACGTCAGCAGCGCTTCAGCTGGGTAAAGCCGCGCACCGTTGGTGGGATCGTCGACGGCGTTGTGGTGGGCCTTGCAGAGCAGGAGAAGGTGGCGCCAGTCGTCGCGTTGACGGTCGGTGAGGTCTTCGCGGAACCGGGGGGCGTTGCGTTTGACACCGTAAATGTGGGCGACCTCGACGTTCATCCGTGGGCCGCCGACCCCCGTGTCAAGGAACGCGGGTTGGACACAGCCGGGCGCGTAGCAGGTGCCGTTACTCACCGCGTACAGCGCGCGTTTGACGGTTTCGGAGATGTCTCCGCGTTTCCCGGTTCCGCGCGGCTCGCCGGTAGCCCGATCTGCGCCATTCATGTCTGTCACTGTCTCACGCACGGTGCGATCTACGGCGGTGATCGCAGGAGTGCTTCAAGACTGAGCTTCACCTCTTCATACGGCCGCGAGGGGTACAGGCTTCAAGGTGCCTGGGCGGGCTCTTTGTCAGGCTGCGACGCGGTCGGGCCGCGTCGGTGCGAAGGTGCTGTCGAAGTCGCATCGAGTACAGAGATGTCGCCGGTGCATTTCGAGGACCGCTCCGCCGAGGGTCATGGTGGCGTAGTTGGCGCTCGCCTCATCGGTACGTGTGGAGCCGCCAGCGGCCAGGCCGAGCGCTTCGAGGTGGCCGGCGATCTGGCCGGGCTGCAGCCCTGAGCACCAGGTAAGCACCGACGGCGTCTCGGCGTCCGATGAGCATGCCAGCTGCAGGTGTCTTGCCCAATGGCCTAAGCCGTGTCGGGTGCCCCTGGGATCGTGCAGGAACACCGACTGGATGCAGAACAGCGCGCTGGTGATCTCGGTGTGCGGTTGCGGTTGCCAGACCGGCGCCCACCGCTTCTCGAGATCGGTCAGTGAATGTTCGCGCCAGACCGGCCGGTAGGAGCGTTCTTCGTCGCCGCGGTGCATCCGCCTTTCAGTCGACAGCAGCTCCTCGCGGAATCGCGGCGGCCAGCCGCTGTCGTCGTGGATCTCGACCGTTGTCGCGGTCGGGAGGTGGATGAGCCGGTAGCCGTAGGTGGTGCAGGCATCGAGCCGCAGCCCGGGGATCCCGGCGCAGCGGGGGTACCGCTTGTCGGGATCGGTGTAGGGCAGCAGGTAGGCGCACATGCGGTGGGCGACGGTGGAGCCCATGGCGATGCGGTCGGGCTGCGGGGAAACCCAGGTGCCGTAGTAGTCGAACAGGCCGGCCAGGTGGCGGCCCTTCAGCGCATCCCAGTCGTGGCTTCTGCCGTTCGCGAACAGCCGGATGAGCACGCTTTGCAAGGCCTTTTGACTTGCGGGCATGGTGATTGTCTGGTCGCGTGGGGGCAGGCCGGCTGCGGCGAGGTGTGCCGGCTCGTAGGTGAGGTGACGTCGTTCTGCGCGACGGCGCCGGTCAGAGACGTGGGGCATGATGCATCTCCAGCTGAGCCGCGTCCCGGACCGCGGCCGCCAGGTGCGGACGCGACAAGTCTCGTGTGTGTTCGGAGTTCGGTGGTTGCAGGAGATTGGGCTCCAACCCTTGTCGTCGCGGTGGCGCCGCTCCGGGGCGGTGCGCTGACGGCAGACCTCTCCCTGGCCTGCCGGGCAAATGTACGGCCGATCTTTCAGGAATCCGGCGAAACTCGCTGGCAAGGTCACCCTCTCGTTGATCGGAATCCCTCGAGTGGGTGCACCACCGATGCGATGGCAACGTCGGCGCACCCGCTGCCGATTGATGGCCCTACCCACGTTGCGTAGACCGTCCTAGGATCCTCGGCTTCCGGCGTCATACCACCCGTGCGGAGGAGCCCTCCCCGTTCGGTATACACGGACCCTCGACACAGCGAGTCACGGTCGACCGCTCGTCTGCGGCTGAACTCCACTGTCGAGAGGCGCCTTCGGAAGGATGGGCAGGCCACGGCGGCGAGCCCCGCGGGTTACCTATCCGCCGTTAGAAGTGATCTTGAGCGGATGCGACCCGTCCATCGAAGATGTCGTACGGCAACGCTACGGTTACCTTCGGTACCGTTCGCGACGGAGGACTGCACATGGCTAAACGGCGCAGCAGCCGGAGCAAGCGCAGAGAACCAATTCGCCGCAGCATCCCGCCGTCCCGCCCAGCAGCTGATCCACCCTCCATCGCCAGCTCGGACCTTACTGATCGGCATGCCGCGGAGGGCTGGCCGATCGACGACCAGATGCGGGTTCGCTTGGCTCGGCCAGACGACATACCCGCCCTGGAGAGACTGTCGGCCGCCGCAGGCGTGGATCTGGACGAAGAAGTCGTCCAGGCCGTCATCACGGGTGCCGTGGCCGCCGCCCTGAGAGCTGGACTTGAGGGCGGCAGAGAGGCGTTCGTCGAGCACCTGGCCGAGCAATTTTTCGCCAACCAGACCGGGGATCAGACCGTCACCCTGCAACACGCCACACTGGTTCTCGTCGCTGACCATGCCGTGCGAGGAGTCGTCGGCGCGCTGGTCGCGTTCCCACCGACCAGGGTGATTGAGAGTCTGCTGGAACACCTGCGCAGGACGGGTGCCAATGGACTGCAGATGACCCAGCTTCTCTACTCCGCGGTTATGGGTATGACGCGGATAAAGACGATCGCCGTCGACGAGCCCCTGCGGCGCAACGGGGTCGGCGGCGCTTTGCTGCTGCGCTGCTGGCAGATCTTCGAGCGCAACGGCCACACGATCATCTTCGGCCAGGCGGACGACTCGCCTGCCTTGTCGCGGTTCTTCCGCCGGCACGGTTTCGTGATGCTCGAACCCGACAGCGGCTTCGATCCATGGGTGATCGTCGGCGTGCACGCCGACGTTCGGCCTGATATCGGCCAGCGGACCTTCCTGTGGCGCCGTGGCCACCACCGTCAGGCCACAGCGCCCCGATCACGCCCGCGCGACAGCCGTGACGGCCTGGCAAAGGCGGGCTCAGCGTCGCAACATCCCGCCGGGCAGCCGTCGTATCGGGAGGAGAGACCACTTCCGCCGGTCAATTCCGGCACGGTCCCGCTCGTGATCGGCGCCGCCGAGGACCCTCGCACGGCACCACTGAACCTGGTGGCGGCCGCCGCCTGCCAGGCCGGCCACCGAGCGAGCGCTGAAGCCCGTGCACGGCTGCATCATGTCGTGGTGTCAGCGCTTCGTCGTCTCGGCTTCCACGCCCAGGTGTTCGCGGCGCAGGTGACCGCTTGGCGAGAAGACAGCCCGGACGATGCCCCGGTCACGGTGACAGCTGCGGGCTCGCATGCTGCTGCTGATGCGGTGCCGGGAGGGCACACCATAGTGTGGACCAAGTCGCTCGGGGCGCTAGTGGATGTCATGGCGTTCTTCGACGAGCGGATTCGTGATCTAGCCGCGGACGGGTTGCAAGAGTTGATCGCCTCACCGGCGATCGTGCCTTTAGCAAGCCTCGAGCCGTTTGTTGCGGCTGGGGCGATGCCGGCGATTGAGCGAGGTCCCATCCGCATCGGATGGCAGCTGTTCGGCGCCGTTGAAACCCCTCCGACGCACCGAACCGATGCAGACGCCATCCGCCGGGGCGGGGAAGTGTTGGCTGACGCCGCCGTTGATCTGCTGCTCGCCGCCGACTGCTACGTCGATCTGGCACCCATGCATACCCGGTTCCCCCATCTGCGTGCCGTAATGACGCAGCGCGCGAACCACCTGTGGACCTCGGCGGGTGACCGGTGAGCCGCGAAAATGACGGCGGCCGTATCGCGGCGCGTGGTCTGCGCTACCAGTACCTTCGGACGCTGGAAGCGCTGCTTGATGCTCTCGACGACGATGTCGTCGCCGCAGTGCGTATCGAGGGCCCGCACGGTGCCGAACAGGTCAATGCCGTGGACTTCGACGTGGTCGCCGGCGACGACCGGGTCATGCTGGCGGCGCAGGTCAAGAGTGTTGCCCCCGGCGGTACGGTCAGCGCCGCCACCGCCTTCGGGCAACTGGCGCAGCTGATCAGCGAGCACGACGCTGAGAGATACCAGTTGCTGACCAACGCAGTCCCAGAACTGAGCGCGCAACAGTTCGCCGCTGTCCTGGCCTCAACCGCTCAACCAGACGACATACGCACAGCCCTGATGACGGTTCTGGCGAACGCTCCTGCTCGACGCGAACAGCTCACCGCTTTCAACGATGAGCAGCTGCGGCGGCTGGCCCGGGCCCGGGTGGTGTTCGACCTGCGCGACGTCAGCGAGCTACGCGAGGCCTTACGCGAAAGGATTCGCAGTCTCCGCAACACCCACCGCGAAGGTCTCGGCTCGCAGTCCGCAGGTCTCTTGACGCGCGCCCTCACCGCTGAGGTGTTCGATCGCGCTGCTGAAGCAGCGGAATCGGTCTTCACCCTGGAACGGTTCCGGGAGCTGCTGCTCGTGGACGGCTCGACATTGGCCCTGGCCACAGGCGCTCGCGACTGGGGCGTCGTGGTGGGCACCATGCCGCCTATCCCGGACGTCGGCCGACCTGATCTGCTGGAGCCCCTGGTCGCAGCCCTGCGGCACACCGATCGTCGACATCCGACACGGGCGGTACTTACCGGACCATCAGGGATCGGCAAGTCCAGCCTCGCTGCCGACTACCTGGCAGACCGGGCCGACACCTACGACGTCATCTTCTGGGTCGACGGCGAAACCCCGTTCACGCTTCTGGCCGCGTTCCGGCAAGTCTCGGCGTACCTGCGCACAGGCTCCCCCGACGCCGCAAGCAGTGCCACGGAGGCCGCTCTTCGCGCCGAGGTGCACACCGAGCTCAGCCGCTTCCCCGGCCGGTGGGCACTGGTCATCGACAACGTCTCCGACCCACGCCTCGCGCAATCCTGGATCCCCGCGACCGGCGACGGCCACATCATCCTCACCGCCATCGACGCCACAGCCCGATACCGGTCGGCCACCGTCCTCGACGTCGGCGCGATGACAGACGAGCAAGCCATGGCGCTCCTGGCCCGCCGGTTCAACCTCCTGGCAATGAGCGGGCTGACGCTCGAACAGCGAGCGGGACTACGTCAGCTCGCCGGCGCCCTGGGGAATTATCCCCTCGCATTGGAGCTTGCCGCCGGCTACCTCGATAGCCTCGGCCTGGGCCTGCGCGATCTCGACGCCTACCTCGAACGGCTGAAGATGCGGTCGCTCGCCGACGAGCAATCCATCCCGGCGGATTACCCGCGTTCTCTCGTCGCCGCGGTGTCGCTATGTCTGGAGCGGCTCACCAGCCGGGCCGGCAGCGACGGTGGAGAGGCGGCTCACCTGGCGTGGGGGATGATCGGATATGCCGCCTACCTGGCCTCCCGTCAGCAGCCTGTCCACTTGCTCGCTGCCGCGGTCGTCATCGATCCCGACGCTACCGGCCGTCCGATGGGACCACTGTTGCTCGACCCGGCGGCCTACCCCGTTGACGAGGCGACGCGGGAACTACGCCGCTTCTCGCTGGTCACCTACGACGCAGACCTGCCCCAGAAGACAGATTCACTGCAGGTCGGTTCCGAACGCACCATCGCCGTCAATACAGTCATCCAGGACGTACTGCGGGCGTCGATCCCGTTTCATGACGGCACGCCCGACGCGTTCGACCGGCTGGCCAACCACGTCGAGCGATGGCACACCGCAGCCGCAGAACTGAACCTTCTACACCGCGCCGCCGTCCTCTTCAGCCATGCCAACACGCTGGCCCACCATCTGGTATCCGTCGGTATCGGCAGCGAACGCATCGCTCTGTTATTCGGCAATCTGGCAGGTGCATATCTCGTACGGGGCGAGCCTGCCGCCGCGGAAGGCCTGCTCCGGCTCGAGATCGACGTCCTGCGCCAGGCGAGCCAACCCAACGAGCTACTCATCGTGCAAGCCGAACTCACACTCGTCGAGTTCGCAGCGCACGACATCAGCAAAGCACCGATCGACCTGGCCCTTCTGACCGCATACCTGGAACATGCCGTAACTTTCGCGCAAAAGATTGTCGATCAATCTCGTGACGCCACGGTCAGGCTCCTTTATCAGGCTTCGAAACTGTTGGAAACGCCTCACCTCTCAGCGCTCGCCAACGCCCGCCTGCACCAGCTTAAGAACACCTGCGACGATCGGCTTGCCAACCTCGGATCCAGCACGTACACCGCCGCACTCGAAGCCGTCTACACCGCGAACGAAGCGTTGTCCAGCGCAGAACCCGGCCGCGCCGAACGACTGTGCCGCACCACCTTGGATCAAGGAGTTCTCACCGGCCAACCTGAGCTCTTCGCACGCCGGCTGCTCATCGAGTCCCTCGCCGCCCAGCATCGCTGGAGCAGTGCGGCAACAGAATTCAAACAGCTGAAAGCCGCTTTCGGACCCAGCGCCATGCACCACGACGTCGTCCCTGACCTCGTGCACAACGTCGGCATGCACTGCTCTGTAGCAATATTGCTAACAAAGGATGAGCTAGCCGCCGAACTGCTGACGGACGTCATCGAATGGCCAGCAGTCCGAGTCGCACACGGTTACGTGACCAACGAATACCAAGCTCGAATGCGATTGCTAACGGCAATCAAGGACCTCGCCTACGAGGACTACGCATCGGCCGAGAAATTCCTCCGCTCCTACACGCCTGCCGACCTGCGAAGCGAAGGCACTGAAAACCGCGGATGGCTCACCCTATGGCAGCAACTGCGACTCGCCACTATCCACCTCGAGTAGAGCAGCGAAATTGACGGACGCAGTGCACGCCCCGCGAGCCACCGACAAGCAGGCGGGAGCGGTACCAGCGCACCCCCATTGGAACCTATCGAGCGACAGGAGGCGAAGTTAGCATGGACGCCGATCTTGAAAGTGAGCTGCGGCAGCTGCGCGAGCAGGCGGCGACGCACGTCGCTCGATGGTCCCTGCGGACGCCGATCAAGACGATGCTGTACCACCTGACGCGCGGTCGTATTGACCGCAGGCCCCGGCCCACTCTCGGGGACCTGCCCAGGTTGAACAGCCCGTGGCAGGACACCGACTCCGGCCGATACTTCGGGTGGCGATGCCGGCAGGCGAACCTGCGAGGTGGCGAGGCGTTCGTTGTGGAATACATCGTCTGCTCGCGCTGCGCGATCGGCTGGGTCGACCGGCCATATACCGATGAGCGGTATCAGCGCAGCGGAGTGGCTGCCGCCGGCTTTCGGGCCCTTCGCGCCGAGCATCCCGAGGTGACAGCCTGGTACGCCGCGAGCGGGCTCATGCCCGACTCGAAAGCCTTCTGGGCAGCCGTCGGTACCGGTGTTCCCGGCGGCTACAGCTCGCAGGAAATGTGCGCGCACGTCGCTCATCAGGGTGGCGTGTTGCCGGGTTGGGCGCTGAAACGGCTGAGTCCGGCTGAAGGAGGCCGAGCATCATGAACGTCGATCTTGAGCGCGAACTGCGGCGGCTACGGGAGCAAGCGGCCACCGAGGTCGTTCGCTGGCCCAGCCGTGAACCGATCTGGACCGCGGTGTACAACCTGACCCGAGGGCGTATCGACCGGCGACCGCGATACACCACGGGGCAGTTGCCGGCGTTGGACAGTCCGTGGCAAGACACCGACTCCGGCAGATACTTCGGTTGGCGGTGCCGACGAGCCAACCTCAACCGCGGCCAGGCCTTCGTGATGGAGTACATCGTCTGCCCGCACTGCCGGATCGGCTGGGTCGACAAGCCGTACACCATCGAGCGTTATCAGCGCGGCGGACTCGCAGCAGCCGCTCTGCGCGCGCTGCGCGAAGAGCATTCCGGGATGGCCTGGCATACCGGTAGCGGACACGTGAGTTCGTCGAAGGCGTTCTGGGTGAGAGTCGGCGACGGCGTTGAAGGCGGCTACCTCCCTCGGAAACTGTGCGTACACGTTGCCAGGCACGGCGGGGTCCTGCCTGACTGGCTGCTGAAGCGGCGCGGCGATCTCTAAAGCCGTCCTGCCAGGCTTCAGGCGGGCGCGGGACGCCGCCTGTACCAATCGACTGGACTGGCACGGCCCGGCTGATCGAGCTGCCAGGACAGCCATTCGCGTGAGCGTCTTCGCGGAGGTGTTCAAGAGGCACATTCGTGGGCTGCACACGCTCGGCAAGATCCGAACCACGGCTGGAGGCTTGCGATACGACGTAGGCCACGTTGCCTAAAGCGTCCTAGGAATGTCGTGAGTGAACGCCAAGCCGCCTCACCCGGACCCGCACGCAGGCCGATCGCCGCTCAATCTGAGCACTCGCTAGTTGATCCATCGTTCGCTGAATACATCGATGGCTGTACTGTCGCGGATATGGAGTCGGTGACACACGGCCAGGTTCTGGCCCGCTTCGGGCACGCCCTGTCCGACCCCACCCGCGCCCGCCTGCTGCTCGCCTTGCGTGACGCGCCCGGCTACCCTGCCGAACTCGCCGACCTGATCGGCGTTACCCGGCAGAACCTGTCCAACCACCTGGCCTGCCTACGCGGCTGCGGCCTGGTCGTCGCTGTCCCCGAAGGCCGCCGGACCCGATACGAACTCACCGACACGCGAATCCGGCACGCCCTCGACGACCTGCTCGGGCTCGTGCTGGCCGTCGACCCGGCCGCCTGCCCGGAGGCCGCGGACAAGGGCTGCTGCTGATGAGCCTGCCCCTACTCCCCCTAGTTCCTACCGCGTCGGCGCCCGAGCGCCGCGCCGTGCTGGCCCACCGGATCCGCTGGTTCGTCGCCGCCACGATCGCCTACAACACCGTTGAGGCCGTCGTCGCCATCAGCGCCGGCACCGCCGCATCGTCGACCGCGCTGATCGGCTTCGGCCTCGACTCGATCATCGAGGTGTCCTCCGCCGCGGCGGTCGCGTGGCAGTTCGCCGGCGCCGACCCCGAACGACGGGAGAAGACCGCCCTGCAGGTCATCGCGATCTCGTTCTTCGCACTTGCCGCCTACGTGAGCGTCGAATCCGTGCGCGCTCTGGTCGGCGGCGCCGCGGCCGCTCACTCCACGGTCGGTATCGTCCTGGCCGCGGTGTCCTTGGCCGTGATGCCCGGCCTGTCCTACGCACAGCGCCGCGCCGGCCGTGAACTCGGCTCCCGGACCGCGGTCGCCGACTCGAAACAGACCCTGCTCTGTACCTACCTGTCCGCGGTCCTGCTCGTCGGACTGGTCGTTAACAGTCTGTTCGGGTGGAGCTGGGCTGACTCGATCGCTGCGCTGATCATCGCTGCCGTCGCGATCAAAGAAGGCCGCGAAGCCTGGCGCGGTGACACCTGCTGCGCGCCCCTGCCCACGGTTGTGGACACAGCACCGGCCGTCTCGGTTGGCTGCGCCGACGACTGCTGCAAGAAGTAACCCCGCACCGGCTGCCGACCGCGCGACCGGCCGGTGATTGTTGCAGGCCACGTCGGCAACAATCACCGGTTACGGTGTCGACCATGTCGCGCCCGCACCTGCCGGCCCGTCGGTGCTGAGCTGGCAGACCGGGATCACCGGATTCCTTGCCGGGCTGCTGATCTCCGTCATCACCTCACCCGTCGGGGTGTCCGGCGCGGTGTTCCTGCTACCGGTCCAGCTCAGCGTCCTGCACGTCCCGAACCCTGCCGTCACCGCGACGAACCTGCTGTTCAACGTGGTCTCCGGGCCCGGTGCGCTGGCCCGCTACCGCCGCAACGGCGCGCTCACCGGCCCCTTGACCCGGCTGCTGCTCGCGGGGACCCTGCCCGGCGTCGTGCTCGGCGCCTGCATCCGCGTGTTCGCCATCCCCGGTCCTCGCGTCTTCTGCCTCGTCGTCGCTGCCGTCCTGCTACCGCTGGGGATCTGGCTCTGCGCCCGCGCTTTGCGGCCTGGCAGCCCCGACCGGCCGCCGTTGTCGCGGAGCAGCACCCTCGGACTGGGTGTCGTCGTCGGCGCTGTCGGCGGGATCTACGGCATCGGTGGCGGTTCTCTGCTCGGTCCGATCCTCGCCGGCCGCGGCACCCCGATGACCCGCATCGCGCCCGCCGCGCTGGCCTGCACGTTCGTCACGTCCGTCACCGGCGCGGTCACCTACGGCCTGCTCGGCCTCACCACCACCGGCAGCATCGCCCCACACTGGACCCTCGGCTTGCTCTGCGGGGCCGGCGGACTGATCGGCGGCTACCTCGGTGCGCGGCTGCAGCCGCACCTGCCCGAACGGCTGTTACGGCTTCTGCTCGGCGGCCTGGCCACCGCTCTTGCCGCTCTCTACCTCGTCCAAGGTCTCGGCTAGCCGATCGAGGCTCGCACGCCCACTGGCGGGAACTCGCCAAAATTGATCATGCACAGCTGTGGACTCGACCGGCGACGCTGCTGGCGGATCTGCATTCGTCGGGCACTGCCGGCTTAGCGGTCGGTCGTGTCACGGTCAGCAGCACCGGCCGGCAGCTGAGGGGGTGAGGCTGATCAACCCGGCAACGCTGGGCAGGGCACCGGGTTTGTCGTCGACGGCGGCGATCTGCATGGCGAGTTCGGGGTCCACGCCGAGCTGCGCGGCGGCGGCGCGTACGGCGTCACTGGTGCTGGCGGCGGTCGGGAGCAGGGCGATGGTGGCGGCGGCCAGGGCGCCGGGCAGCTCGGGGTCGATGCCGAGGCGGGCGGCAATGTCACGGCCGGCTTGCTCAGCGCTGATGCCGGTACCGCAGAACCCGGTTTCGGGCAGGTTGAGCTGGATGTCGTCGGCGTCGTCGAAGTCTCCGACCAGGGCGGCGGCGATCGAGCGGACCTGTTCGTAGCCGGTGGCCATCAGGAACGTCGGGGCACGTCCGTAGGACTTCATCCCGGCGGTGTAGTAGTTCGGTTCGGGGTGGGCCAGTTCGGCGTAGCCGTGCGGGACGATGGCGCTGCGCGGGTTCTCGTTCGGATCGATGAGCTCGGCGAGGGTGCGGGTGCAGCCCAGGATCGCGTCGAGGTCGAGGCGCAGTTCGGCGGCGATGCTGTGGTCGGGCCGGAACCCGGTGGCGGCCACGACCCGGTCGGCGGTGACGGTGCGCCCGTCGGTGGCGGTCAACTGGATGCCGGTGCCGTGGCGGCGCGCGGTGTGGACGCCGAAACCTTCGACCACGGTGATGGCGCCGGTGTCGAGCAGGGTCCGCAGGCCGCTGCCCAGAGCGCCGCGGGCGGGTAGCTCGTCGATGTCCTCGTCACCTAAGGCGTGTTCGGCGGTGCCGCGCAGCGCCCAGGTGATGCGGGTACCGGTGGTGGTTTCAGCGAGGCGGGCGAGGTTCAGGAGGGTATTGGCGGCGGAGTGCCCGGCGCCGACCACGATGGTGTGACGGCCGGTGTGGGTGTCGCTGTCGGCGCCGAGGATGTCGGGCAGGGCGTGATCGATGAGGTCGGTCAGGTCGTGTTCGCCGTGGGCGGACAGGCCGTTGACGCCGAGCGGGTTGGGCGTGTTCCAGGTGCCGGAGGCGTCGATGACGGCGCTGGCGAGGATGTCGGTACCGTCGCTCAGGCGTACGACGAAGGGCAGGTCGGCGCGGCCGTCGGTGCGGACCTTGTCGACGGACACGCGGCTGATCGCGGCCACGCGGGCGTTGCACCGCAAGTAGGCGGCGATGGCGGGGGTTTTGGCCAGCGGCTGCAGGTAGTCCTCGATGAGTTGCCGGCCGGTGGGCACGGTGTCGTCGTCGGGAGCCGCCCAGTCGGCAGTGTCGAGCAGCCGGCGGGCGGCGGTGTCGATGTTGTAGCGCCAGGCGCTGAACAGCGACACGTGTGCCCACGCGCGTACGGAGGTGGCGATCGTGTCGCCAGCTTCGAGGATGAGGAACGGCACGTCGCGCTCGTGCAGGTGGGCTGCGGCGGCCAGTCCGACGGGGCCGGCGCCGATGATGACGACAGGCATGTCGTGCGGTGCGGGCGGCGACGTGGCCACGTCGGGACTGTAGGCGCTCATGAGGTCTTCTCCTGAAGGTCGGTGGTGCGCGCGCCTGACGGCAGGCTGACCGAACGCGGGTAGGCGCTGGTCGCCCATAGGCTCGCTGCGGCCACTGCACACAAGGCTGCGGTGGCCAGCAGAACACTGGTGTAGGTGCCGGATGCGGAGTGCAGGGCAGCGGCGGCCAGCGGCGCGCCGGCTTTCGCGATGGTCATGGGGACCACGATCGTGCCGGCGATGGTGGCGTACCGGCGGGTGTCGTACCGGTCGGCGAGCAGCACCGGCTTCGCGATGGCGGCGACGCCGAAGCCCAGCCCGAACCCGATCACCGCGGCGATCACGGCGATGGCGTTGCGGCCGATGAACGGCAGCAGGCCGACGGCGACCGCTTGGACGGCGAACAGGACGGCGACGACGGTGCTGGTGCGGTAGCGGCGTTGGAGGCCGGTGGTGGCCAGGCGCCCGGCGACCGACAGGACCCCGAACAGCCCGGCGGTGCCGGCGGCGAAGGTGGGGGTGTGTCCCCAGCTGGTCAGGGCGGCCACGAGGTGGACGGTGACGACGCTGATGGCGGCCATGTTGGCGGTGAAGCTGACCGCCAGCAGCCAGAACACCCGGTCGGTGAAGACCGTCCTCCAAGAGATCGGCGTAGAGCCCGGCACAGGGGTGGTGGTGCCGGTGGTGTGCGGGGCTGGGCGGATGACCAGTGCGTGCAGCGGCACGGTGAGCAAAGCCAGGATGGCAGCGAGGACCAGCAGAGCGGTGCGCCAGCCGTGGTGGGCGACGAGCCAACCGGTCAAGGGCAGGAAGATGGTGCTGGCGAACCCGGCGACGACCGTGAGCGCGAGCAGGGCGTTGGCGCGGGCAGCGGGGGTGTGCCAGGCGATGATGACCGCGAACGCGGCTTCGTACAGGCTGGCCGCCGAGGCGATACCGATGCCGACCTGCACTAAGTAGAGCTGCCACAGGCTGTCCACCTGCGACCAGGCAACCAGCATCAGCACACCGAGCAGTGAGCCGGCGGTCATCAGGGCGCGTCCACCACGGCGGTCGAGCCACCGCCCGACCGGTACGGCCAAGGCTGCAGACACCAGCACGGAAGCGGTGAACGTTCCCGTGACCGCGGTGGTCGTGGTGTGCAGGTCGGTGGCCAACGGGGTCAGGAACACCGCGAACGCGTAGTACAAGGTGCCGTACCCGACGGTCTGGGTGATGGCCAGGGCGGCGACGATGCGCCGGGCCCGTCCGCGGTGCACGCTGGGGTGGCCGCCGACCTCGGGGTCGGCGGCCACCGTGTGCGGTGAGGTCATCCGGTTCAGCTGCAGCAGCCGCCGGCCTGGCTGTCGTCGGCCCCGCCGCCGATGGTGACCAGGGTCAGCGGCGCCGACAGCAGACCCCCGGCGATCCCGGTCGCCAGACCACGGCCGGCCGCGACCGGCTCGGCTTCGGCGGCCGGTGCGCCGCAGCAGCCACCACCCGCGGCGATGGTGTCGTCGCCTTCGACCGGGTTGCTGTTGCACACCCCGGTCTCCGGCAGATCGAGCTGCACGTCGCGGGCGGCGGCCCAGTCCCCGGCCAGGGCGGCCACCACGGAACGGGCCTGCTCGTAGCCGGTGGCCAGCAGGAACGTCGGGGCCCGGCCGTAGGACTTCACCCCGAGGGCGTAGAAGCCGGGCTCCGGGTGGGTGAGCTCGTCGACGCCGTGCGGCGGGACGGTGCCACAGGAGTGCTCGTTCGGGTCGATCACCGGGGCCAGCAGCCGGGTGGAACCGAGGATCGGATCGAGGTCCAGGCGCAGTTCGCCGGCGATGGAGTGGTCCGGGCGGAAGCCGGTCGCGGACACGATCCGGTCCACCACGACGCTGTGCGCGCCGTCGGAGACCTCGACGCCGTCGGGTCCGGTGGCCAGGCTGCGGACGCCGAAGCCGGTGAGCAGGGTGATGGTGCCGTTGTCGACATGGGCGCGCAGCCTCGAGCCGAGGGCACCGCGGGCGGGCAGGGCGTCGGCGGATTCGCCGCCGTAGGCGCGGGCCGGGCTCGCCGCCCGGATCGCCCAGGTCACGGTGGTGCCCGGCTCCTGCTCGGCGAGTTCGGCCAGGTTGAGCAGGGTGTTGGCGGCGGAGTGACCGGCCCCGACGACCAGGGTGCGGCGGCCGGCGAACCGGTCCCGGTCGCGGCCGAGGACGTCCGGCAGCGCTGTCTCGATGTGCGTGGCGGCGTCGGTCTCGCCGTGCGCGGGGATGCCGGAGGCGCCGAGCACGTTCGGGGTGCCCCAGGTGCCGGACGCGTCGATGACCGCGGCGGCGAGGATGTCCTCGCCGTCGGCCAGGCGGACCAGGAACGGGGTGTTGTCGCGGCCGACAGTGCGGACCCGGTCGAGACCGAGCCGGGTGATGGCGACGACCCGGGCGCCGTAACGAAGGTTCGACTTGATCGCCGGCAGATCGGCCAAGGGCTGCAGGTAGTCGTCGGCGAGCTGGGCGCCGGTAGGCAGCTTGTCGTCGTCGGGGCGCACCCAGCCGGCCTCGGTGAGCAGCCGGGCCGCTGCGGCGTCGATGTTGAACCGCCACGGTGAGAACAGCCGGACGTGACCCCACTGGCGTACGGCCGCAGCCGGGTGCTCGCCGGCCTCGAGGACCACGAAGCGCAGGCCGCGTTCGGTCAGCTGCGCGGCGGCGGCCAGACCGACCGGACCCGCGCCGACGACCACCACGGGCAGCGGCTCACCGGCGTGCTCGATCGGTGATCCGGCCGGGCGGGCAACAGCCGTCACGCTTTCATCAGTTTCTGCTGATGCGTTGTCGGTGCAGCAGCCGGCACCGGCGTCGATCGCCTCGGCCTTGGCGGCCGGGGTGCAGCACTCGGTGCTGGTGGCGTCAGGGTTCTCGCTCATCGAACGGATCTCCTTGAATGGTGGACGGCAGGTGCGCGGAAGCTGTAGGTGCAGGTCAACCAGGGCTAGAGTGGAAGGCGGGCCAGGTCGGAGCGGGTCGAATTACCACCACCCCCACGCCGGGACGCTGTGGGTATCAGTTCCGCCTGATGCTTACCTAGATTTTGGTCGAACTGCTGGTTCTACCTTGCAATGCGGTTAGACCACTGTCAAGCTAAACGCATGTCTGTTCTTCCGGTCGTCGACCGTTCGGGTCCGGTCTGCTGCCCGCCGCTGCAGGTCGAAGCGCTGGCCACGCAGACCGCGGGCCAGTTGGCGCCGATGTTCAAAGCGCTCAGCGATCCGATCCGGTTGCGGCTGCTGTCACTGATCGCCTCGACGTCCGAGGTGTGTGTCTGCGATCTGACCGACGCGTTCGAGGTCACCGGGGCCACCATCTCGCATCACCTGCGGGTGTTGCGCGAGGCCGGCATGGTCGACGTCGAGCGCCGCGGCACGTGGGCCTACTACCGGGTCAAGCGCGAAGCCCTCGATCTTCTCGGGGAGCTGCTGACCGGCTCAGCGGAGCCACAGGACCGGCCGGCGGGCGGGTTCCGTGAGGCGCCGAAAAGGCAGATGCCGATCACTGCCACCCATCAGAGCCAACTGATATCAGCCAATCCTGATGTGGTGCGGTTGCTCGGCGACCCGCTGCGGGCGCAGATCGTTCGGCTCCTGGCCAACGGTCCGGCGACCACCTCGCACCTGGTGGTTGACACCGGTGCGAAGCAACCGAACGTGTCCGGGCACCTCAAGCAGCTCCGTGAGGCGGGCGTAGTCACCACCGAGCCGCGGGGCCGTTTCACGTACTACCGGCTTGTGCCGGAATCCTTGCAGGGTGCGGCCCTGCATCTTGCCGACCTGGCCGCTGACGCGGCTGCCCACTCCGAGACCTTCCGGGACTGCTGACTCATGACCAGTACCACCGCAGCCGGCGACTCCTCGCCGGCGGTCGTCGGGCGCCTGTCGCGCCTCGACCAGTTCCTGCCCCTGTGGATCGGTCTGGCCATGGTCGCCGGGCTACTGCTGGGCCGGCTCATCCCTGGCCTGAACACCGCCCTGGAGGCGGTGAAGGTCACCGGGATCTCCCTGCCGATCGCGCTGGGCCTGCTGATCATGATGTACCCGGTCCTGGCGAAGGTCCGCTACGACCGCCTGGACACCGTCACCGGCGACAAACGCCTGCTGATCTCCTCGCTGGTCATCAACTGGCTGATCGGCCCGGCCGTCATGTTCGCCCTGGCCTGGATCTTCCTGGCCGACCACGCGGAGTACCGCACCGGGCTGATCATCGTCGGGCTGGCCCGGTGCATCGCCATGGTCATCATCTGGAACGACCTGGCCTGCGGCGACCGGGAAGCCGCCGCCGTCCTGGTCGCCCTCAACTCCGTCTTCCAGGTCATCGCCTTCGGCGTGCTCGGCTGGTTCTACCTGACGGTCCTGCCCGGCTGGCTCAACCTGTCCGGCGCCGACCTTGAGGTGTCCGGCTGGGACATTGCCCGCAATGTGCTCATCTTCCTCGGCATCCCGCTGCTGGCCGGCTTCCTCACCCGCCGCTTCGGGGAAAAGGCCAAGGGCCGCACCTGGTACGAGGAGAAGTTCATCCCCCGCATCGGGCCCGTGGCCTTGTACGGGCTGCTGTTCACCATCGTGATCCTGTTCGCGCTGCAGGGCGACGCCATCACGAACAAGCCGTGGGACGTCGTGCTCATCGCGGTGCCGCTGCTGGTCTACTTCGCCGTCATGTGGGGCGGGTCCTACGCCCTGGGCAAGGCCATCGGCCTGAACTACGAACGCACCACCACCCTCGCGTTCACCGCTGCGGGCAATAACTTCGAGCTCGCCATCGCCGTCGCCATCGGCACGTTCGGCGTCACCAGCGGTCAAGCCCTCGCTGGGGTCGTCGGCCCGCTCATCGAAGTGCCGGTCCTGGTCGGCCTGGTCTACGTCAGCCTGGCCCTGCGGCGCCGGCTCTTCGGCCAGTCCCCCGCCGTCCCGGCGGCCTCGGAGCGGGTATGAGCGACCTCGACGCGTTCCTCGATCAGGTCCGCACCAGCCTGACCACGCAGTTCGCCGAGGCGGTGGGCGCGGAGACGGTCGGCCGCTACGTCAACGAGTCGTACGTGGCGCTGTACCGCACCGCGCACGCTGACCAGCAGCTGCCGGACAAGGCACGCCGGTTCACCGTCGACCGGCTCACCGCTCTGGCGCAGGCCACCGGGGCACTGGGCAAACCGGTGCCGGAAGCGCTGTTCCTGTGCATCCACAACGCCGGCCGTTCCCAGATGGCCGCCGCGTTGATGGCCCACCACGGCCGCGGCCGGGTCAATGCCCGTTCCGCCGGGTCCCAGCCCGACGCAACCGTGTCGAAGTCCGCCACGGCGGTCCTGGCGGAGATCGGCGTCGACCTGGCCGGCGCTTTCCCGAAACCGTTGACCGACGACGTCCTGCGCGCCGCCGACGTGGTCGTCATCGCCGGCGGCGGTGACGCCTGCCCCCGGGTACCCGGCCCCCGCTACGACGTGTGGGACCTGCCCCACCCGCCCGGCAGCGATCTGGACGCCGTACGGGCGGTCCGCGACGACATCGACGCCCGGGTCCAGAAGCTGCTCGCGGAGCTCACCGCGTGACGGACACACCCCGCCTGACCGTGGCGCCCATGACTTCCGCCCACGCCGAAGCGGTCCTGGCCATCTACGCGGCCGGGATCGCCACCGGCAACGCCACCTTCGAGACCACTCCCCCGGCCTGGGAGACGTTCGACGCGGCCCGGCTGCCCGGCCACCGCTACGTCGCCCTCGACGGCAACACGGTCACCGGCTGGATCGCGTGTTCCCCGGTGTCGGCCAGGCCCGTCTACGCCGGGGTCGTCGAGCACTCCGTGTACGTCGACCCTGCGCACGGCGGCCGCGGTATCGGGCGGGTCCTGCTCGAAGCCCTCATCGCCTCGACCGAGGCAGCCGGGATCTGGACGATTCAGTCCGGCATCTTCCCTGAGAACACCGCCAGTCTCGCCCTGCACCACCGGTGCGGGTTCCGCGAGATCGGCGTCCGCGAACGCGTCGGCAAGCACGATGGGGTGTGGCGCGACGTCATCCTGCTCGAACGCCGCAGCCCCACCATCACCTGAGAAGGAGCACCACCGTGTCCGACAAACCCAGCGTCCTGTTCGTCTGCGTCCACAACGCCGGCCGCTCGCAGATGGCCGCCGGCTGGCTGCGCCACCTCGCCGGCGACACCGTCGAGGTCCGGTCCGCCGGATCCGAACCCGCCGACCAGATCAACCCGGCCGCGGTCGAAGCCATGCGCGAGGTCGGCATCGACATCACCGACCAGACCCCCAAGATCCTCGAGTACGACACCGTCGAGTCCTCCGACGTCATCGTCACCATGGGCTGCGGCGACGCCTGCCCGTACTTCCCCGGCAAGCGCTACGAGGACTGGAAACTCGAAGACCCGGCCGGCAAGGGCGTCGAGTCGGTCCGCCCAATCCGCGACGACATCAAGGCCCGGATCGAGAAACTGCTCGCCGACCTCGTCCCCGCCGCCTGAAACCACCGGGCCACCGCCGGCCACCGCAGCGCGGCCGGCCCCCTCGAAAGGCTCTGACGTGGACGAGATCCGCAACCTGATCATCATCGGCTCCGGTCCGTCCGGCTACACCGCGGCGCTCTACGCGGCCCGGGCCAACCTCAAGCCCCTCGTGATCGAGGGTGTGCAGTCCGGTGGTGCGCTGATGACCACCACCGAGGTCGAGAACTTCCCGGGTCACCCGGACGGCATCATGGGCCCCGAGCTCATGGACAACATGCGCAAGCAGGCCGAGAAGTTCGGCGCCGAGTTCATCACCGACGACGTCACCCGGGTCGAGCTGGGCGACAAGCCGACCGAGGTCGGGGCCGAGGGTCTGAAGACGGTCTGGGTAGGCGAGAAGGAATACTTCGCCCGCGCCGTCATCCTCTCCACCGGTTCGGCCTGGCGCCCGCTGGGCGTCCCCGGCGAGCAGGAGCTGCTCGGCCACGGCGTCTCCTCGTGTGCCACCTGTGACGGCTTCTTCTTCCGCAAGCAGGACATCATCGTGGTCGGCGGTGGCGACTCCGCGATGGAGGAGGCCACCTTCCTGACCCGCTTCGCCGAGACCGTGACGATCGTGCACCGCCGCGACTCGTTCCGGGCCAGCAAGGTGATGGCGCTGCGCGCGAGCCACAACCCGAAGATCAAGGTCGAGTGGAACAGCGTCGTCGAGGAGATCCTCGGTGACGACGGCAAGGTGGTCGGCGCCCGGCTGCGCAACCTGCAGACGAACGAGACCAAGGTGCTCGACGTCACCGGCGTCTTCGTCGCCATCGGCCACGACCCCCGCAGCGAGCTGTTCAAGGGTCAGGTCGAGATGGACGACGAGGGCTACGTCAAGGTCGACGCACCCAGCACGCGCACCAACGTTCCAGGCGTGTTCGCCGCCGGCGACCTCGTCGACCACACCTACCGCCAGGCCATCACGGCTTCCGGCACCGGTTGCGCCGCCGCGCTCGACGCGGAACGCTTCATCGCCTCGTTCATCGAGCTCTGAGGACGCCCGGCCGGACTGGGGCGCGGCTGGCCGGTGCGGCTGGTTCCGCGCCCCAGCACCAGCTCGTCGCCGGGCACTGTCCTGTGCGGGGCCGGTTCGTCCCGGAACCCGGTTGTTGCCGATGAGACGATGGCACGGTGAACCATGAGCCGGACCGCGACTACTCCTATCGGGAGTTCAGCGACTTCGTCCGCTGCTTCAACCAGGAAGCGCTGCTGACCGCCGTCGCGCATCACGCTCTGTCGTTGCCGTCGCACCTGAACGGCTCCGACGACGCCAAGTTCATCACGACACCGCCATGGGCCCTCGCCGCAGTGGCCAAAGCGTCGATCTGCCACGGCAACGCCTACCGCACCCGGACGCCGCAGGCCTCCGACGTGGTCATGGCGTGCCACATGCACAGCCGGCTGGAGCCAGAAGAACTCGATCAGCCGGACCTGAACTCGCCCTTCGCCATCCTGGCGCGCACCCTGTACGAGCAGTTCCCGTACCAGGAGTCGATCTTCGAGGAACTGGCACGTCCAGCGGCGTTCTTCGACGACTACTCCGGTCGCAGCCCCCTGGAAGTGGTGACGCAGAAGTCGCTGCACGACCTCATCGGTGCGCCGATGACGACCGCCGCAGCCATCGCGATGATGCTGACCACCTCGGCCCGCCACAACGGCGGACTATTCGACCCGGCCTGGCTCGCCCAGCCGAACTTCACCCCGCTGCTGACGGTCCTGCCGCGTGAGGAGATCCTGGCCGTCATCGACTCCGTCTTCGCCGGCAGCATGACTGAGTTCCGCGACCAGGACGCTGTGGCGTCGGCGAAGGTCCCGCTGCCGTACCTCGACAGGTACGCGTTCAACCCGCTGACCTCGCGCCCGTTCGTGCGCCTGTCCGATCGGCGGCTGCTGGCCCCGGTGCCCCAGCTGATCGCGCGCCGGCTCTCCCCCCTGGAGCTGTACTACACCGGGCTGCAGCGATGGGGATCAGCGTTCACCCGCGACATGGGGGCCCTGTTCGAGGACTACCTGGGCCGCCAGTTCGCCACGCTGCCCGAGGCCACCGTCCACCCGGAAGTCGTGTACAAGCAACGCCGACAGGAGCTGAAGAGCATCGACTGGTTCGTCGTGTTCGACGACATGGTCATCCTCATCGAGGCAAAAGCTACCCGGTCCCCGCTCGGCGCACGGGCGGCCGACGCATCGGCGCAGCACGCCTACACCGCCACGCTCGGCGATGCGTTCAAGCAGCTCGGGCGCACCCTGGACAACATCCGGGCCGGTACGCCGGAGTTCGCTCACATTCCGACCGACCGGCCGATCATCGGCATGGTCGCGACCCTCGACCCCTGGTATATCGCCAACAGTTTCGGCCGCGCCTTCCTGCCGACGCCGTCGCTACCGACCGTCGTGGCCTCTGTCCGCGAGATCGAGCACCTGATCTCGATCGGCCAGCGCCGCCCGGCGTCGACCGTGCTGGCCGAGATCATGCGAGACGGTGACGAGCGCCAGACGTGGGAGTTGGGTGTGGCGCTCCACGACTTCTACGAGCCGGCCGACCGCAACCCGATCCTTGATGAGGCGTGGCACCGTATGCCGTTCGGCACCCGGCCACCTGCCACAGCCGGGTAGGACGGCACCGCCCCGCCCCGGGGCCACTGGTTCAACCGCGACGCCTTGTTCATCTGCCGTTCCCTTGACCACCCAAACTTACTCAGTAACCATTGAGTCAATGAATACTGATTCTTCCTCACTGCGGATGCGGGCCCGGATCCACGCCGCACTCGGTGAGCCGGCCCGGCTCGCAATCGTGGACACCCTCACGCTCGGTGACGCGTCACCCGGCGAGATCGCCCACACCTTGCAACTGCCGACGAACCTTGTCGCGCACCACGTCAAAGTCCTGCAGGACGCTGGGATACTGACCCGCAGCCGTTCCGAGGGCGACCGCAGACGCACCTACCTGAGCCTGCGACCACAGGCACTGGTCTCCCTGGCCCCGCAGCGGTTGGACGCGGTGAAGCGGGTGGTGTTCGTCTGCACCCACAACTCCGCCCGCTCGCAGATAGCCGCCGCGCTGCTGCGCCAGCGAACCGGCCAGCCGGTCGCCTCAGCCGGAACCCACCCCGCCCCGCGCGTGCATCCCCGAGCCGTGACCGTGGCCCGCCGCCACGGGCTGAGCCTGGACCCTGGTGCCACCGCGCACGTCAGCGACGTCGTCGCCGACGACGATCTGGTTATTGCGGTCTGCGACAACGCCCACGAAGACCTCACCGATCAGGCCCGGTTGCACTGGTCGGTGCCCGACCCTGCCCCGGCCGACACCGACGAGGCGTTCGAGGCTGCCTTCACCGCGATCGCATCCCGCGTCGACCGCCTCATCCCCGCCCTCACCACGGAGCCCACCCATGACTGACGTTGCGTCCTTCACCCGCCAAAATCTGTCCGTCGACCAGCAACTGGCCCTGCGCACCGCCGCGGTCAACCTCGGCCGCACCTTCGACGGAATCTACGGCCCGGAGACCATCGAACGGTTCCTGCACACCAGCTACGAGCAGTTCGCCACCATCGGCAGTGTCCCGAACTTCCTGCCGCTGCTCGCCGAACGATTCGCCCGGCAACGCCTGCAGGCCCTGGCCAAGGTGGAAGGCCGCCGCGATGACGGCAAGCCCGTCGTGTTGTTCCTGTGCACCCACAACGCCGGGCGCTCCCAGATGGCCCTCGGCTTCTTCACCGCCCTCGCCGGCGACCGGGCCACGGCCTGGTCCGGCGGTTCCGAACCCGGCAGCCAGATCAACGCCGCCGCCATCGCGGCGATGACCGAACGCGGCATCGACATCGCCGGTGAGTACCCGAAGCCGTGGACCGACGAGGTCGTCCGGGCGGCCGACATGGTCATCACCATGGGCTGCGGCGACGCCTGCCCGGTGTTTCCCGGTACCCGCTACGAGAACTGGGACCTCGACGACCCCGCCGGTCTCGACGTCGCCGACGTGCGCCCGATCCGCGACGAACTCGAGCGCCGCGTGCGGGCCCTGCTCGACCAGCTCGACGTCCCCGCGACCGGTCAGAGCGTCTGATGCGGCTGCTGGTCATCGGGGGCAGCGACGCCGGTATCAGCGCCGGCCTGGCCGCCCGCGAGTACGACCCCACCGCTGAGGTCACATTGCTGGTCGCCGACCGGTACCCGAACTTCAGCATCTGCGGCATCCCGTACCACGTCTCCGGTGACGTGCCGCAGTGGCGGCACCTGGCCCACCGCAGCGCCGACGACCTCAAAGATGCCGGCCTGCACCTGCGCCTAGAGCACCGCGCCACCACCATCGACCCGCAGGCCCACACCGTTACCGCCACCACCCCGGACGGCGGCACGGTGACCCTGGACTACGACCGGCTCGTCGTCGGCACCGGCGCGCTACCCGCGCTCCCGCCGATCACCGGCCTCGAGCACCTCGGCCCCACTGACGGCGTGCACGTACTGCATTCCATGGGCGACATGTTCGCCGTCCTCACCTCCCTGGAGAAACGGGCGGCACGGTCCGCGGTCGTGGTCGGCGCCGGCTACATCGGCCTGGAGATGGCCGAAGCCCTGACCACCCGCGGCCTGCAGGTCACCCTGCTGGAACAACTCGACCAGGTCATGCCCACCATCGACGCGGAACTCGCGGCCCCGCTCGCCGAACACCTGCGCGAGCACGGCGTGAACGTGCAGCACGGCACGAAGGTCCACACCATCCGCACCGACGGCACCTCACTGGCCGTCGACACCGACCGGGGCAGTCATCCCGGCGACATCGTCCTGGTCGTGACCGGGGTACGCCCCGACGTCGACCTCGCCGGCACAGCCGGAGCCGAGCTGGGCGTGCGCGGGGCGATCCGCGTGGACCGGCAGATGCGTGCCAGCCTGCCCGACGTCTACGCCGCCGGTGACTGCGTCCACACCTACCACCGCCTGCTCGACCAGGACGTCTACCTCCCGCTGGGTAGCACTGCCCACAAACAAGGGCGCGTAGCAGGGATCAACGCCGTCGGCGGCGACGCCACCTTCGCCGGCCCTCTGGGCACCCAGGCCGTCAAAGTCTTCGACCTCGTCGCCGCCGGCACCGGCCTGCGCGACGCCGCCGCCCGCCAAGCCGGCTTCGACCCGGTCACCGTGGCAACCACCGCCGACGACCACAAGGCCTACTACCCCGACGCCACACCCGTGCACCTTCGCATCACCGGCGACCGTCGCACCGGGCGGCTGCTCGGCGCGCAACTTCTCGGCGCCCGTGGCGCGGAGATCGCCAAACGGGTCGACACGTACGCCACCGCGATCAGCTACAACGCCACCGTCGATGACATCGCCGATCTCGACCTCTCCTACACCCCACCACTGGGCAGCCCCTGGGACGCCGTCCAGATCGCCACCACCGCCTGGCGTCGTCAGCTGCGTGCTGGCCTCACCGACAACCAATCGTAGAACGCGTCCGCCAACGAGATGCGTGCGTTGCAGCCACCAGCGACCCTGCGACGATCCTCAGCGTGTCCTTTAAGGACGTCCCGGCGAACGACCGAGCCCTTTACTCGCCTCCGGTATCTTCGTATGTCGGTGAACACCCGCATTCAGATAAGTCATTAATGCACCCATGAGAAGGCCGCCTGCACTCCTCGGTGCAAGAGGTGCTTGGCAGTTGATCTTGCAGGTCCGACATGCGTGCAGCGTCGCCCGACCTTCTCGTAAAGCGGATGTTCATCGCGACTTGTGGTTCCATACTGGAGGCATGGGCATGACGGATGCGCAGGTGCCGCAGCAACGGCGACGGCCACGTGATGCGGGCTGCTTACGGTGTCGGCGCCTTGATCAGCTGGCGAGTGTGCCGGCTGCCGTGCGTGACGGCCGCTCCACCGGCACGGTGCGCGGCAGCGTGACCGGACGATTCGGCTACGACGTGCCGGTCAGGGGTCACGTGGTTCAGGTCAGTGCGCTTGCTCGTGCGTTGGCCGCGCCGCAGCGGCCGCGTACGGTGACCGGGCCGGCTGTCGGGCTCGGTGGATCTGCTCTTCTGGCGTTGTGGAATCTGCAGCTGGCGGTGATGGATCCGGCTGACGGTACGGCGTGGTTCGGGGTGTTGTTCTTCGCCGTCGTGGCGGTCGGCGCCGGCTGGGTGCTGCGGGCGCGGCACCGTCACCTGGTGGCGGTGGGTCCGTTGATGGACGATGCGATCGGACTTTGGCGGCAGTCGTGGTATTGCCGCCGATGCGGAGTCGTCAGCGTCTACGGGTCCGGGACGCCTGCGGCTGTGGCGGTCAACGGCTTCGCGTCTGCGTTGGTGACCATGGCTCAGCAGCGGCGTCAGCAAAGTCCGCCTCTTGTGCGTCCGCGTCCGACGTCGGCTGATACCACTCGTTGACCGGCCGACACACCCGATTCGATGCGGAACCAGTGTTCGGCCTTTCACACGTAGTCATTGCTGGTGGCGCTGAACAGATTGTCTGCACGTAGTGACTATGGTGGGGGCTGATACCGCGGCGGCCGATCGGGCCGTGACGATTGGGAGTGCTGACTTTAATGGCCAAGCAGACGATCACCGTCCTGACGGACGATCTCGATGGCGGCGATGCCGATCGCACCGTGGAGTTCGGGCTGGACGGAGTGAATTACACCATCGACTTGTCGGAGCAGAACGCGGGCAAGCTTCGTAAGGCTCTCGACCCGTACCTTGAGAAATCTGTCCGAGTTGGTCGGCAGCCGGCAAGCGGACGTATCACATCTCGAGGTGCAGCGGCTCAGCCCAGCCGGTCCAACCGCGATCAGAACCAGGCGATCCGGGAGTGGGCGAAGAAGAACGGCCACGAGGTTTCCGATCGTGGCAGGATCCCCACCGGAGTGGTTGAGGCGTTCCACGCCACCCGCTGAGCCTGCATGTTGATCGTCCTCCGACCTGGCCGGGCGAGACGCCGCTGCGAATTCCTTGCTGGAGAACTCGCAGCGGCGTTTCAGCAAGTTGGCCCATACCCTGGTCCTGGATTTGCATCGCTGTTCTAGTCGCTGTCTGATGGTTGCTTCGTCAGCGTTTCGCGGTGGGCTATACGGAGCTCGTCGACGGCGCGGTCGGAACCTCGAGGCCGGAGCCGGTCCAGCAGGACCCAGGCGTTGGTCAACGCGTGTTCCAGTTCTGTGATCCGTGCAGCGTGCTGACGGCGTACCGCTTCGCGAACCTGCTCGATGCGGCGCATCCAACCGGCAGCGGCCGTTTCCGAACGTGCTGTCGATGGGGTTCGGGCTTCGCTGCATGCCACTTCTATCGGCACGATCGCGGCAACTGGCTGCCCTCGATCGGTGATCACGGTGACTTGGCCGGTAATGGGGGTTAGCCGCACAATTTGGGTCAGCCGCGTCCGGGCTTCAAGCAGCGGCAGTTCGATACGACGGCTCGGCAGCGGGACTGCGGGTTCAGCCATGAGCTCATAGTGACGCGAGGCTATGACATTTTTCGTGGCGGTCACCGATATCGTGGCGACCGAGCTCGCGACTGCGCCGAGCCGTCATACCCCTTGGCCGTCGACTGAGTTGATCACGGTGGTCGTACCGACTAGCCAACTCGCTGCTGATGGCAGCCGATCGGCCGTACCGTCGGAGGATGATCACGCCCGGCGCCAACTATCCTGGTGCGTTACCTATCGCTAACGGTAGCGAGGACCTCGCTGCGGCTGCGCTTGACGTTTTCCTCGCCGCGGTGAGTGAACGTGCGACTGAGCTGGAGCAGGTGCCGATCCGGCATCGTGTCGCGCACCTGGAGGGCGACCCGGTGCGTGCGCCCGAGGCTGATCGTGATGGCTGGTTTGCGTGGGTTCTGTCGATGTCTGATGGCACGACGGTGCAGGTCCGTATCCCCGGCGTCGAAGTCGTCCGTATGCGAGACGATCTCAGTGCCATGGCTCCGTGCCTGTACGTGAATGCCAATCCGTGGGGTTGGGACGCTGCGGTCGGGTCCGTGGCGAATGAAGGAATGAAGCTGAGGCAGTCGCCGTAGTCCGCGATGGCCTCCAGAAACCTGAGATCTGAGAACCGCGCTCCGCTGCCGCACTGGTCGTGTGGAGTACATGCCAGCCGTCGCTGGCAACACAGCAGCCCCGCACCAGGGTGCGGGGCTGCTCGAGCAGGATTACGTCGGTTCGAGTCAGGTGCCGTTGGTGCCGGCGACCTGGTCGGCCGGTGGCGCCTGCACGCTCACGAGTGTGCCGAAGTCGGAGTAGGTCAGGTCCATCGAGTAGGTACCGCCCTTGGTACGCGGCACGTCAAGGTGGTAGCGGGTGAGGCGGCCCTGGTCATCGAGGTCGGCGGTGAAGGCCCCGGTCGGTGCCGGTGCGGCGCTGGAGCTGCTGTCCGGGGTCGGCAGGCTCAGGGCCCTGGCGACGGCAGAGGTGTCGAAGGTGCCGGTGAAGTGGCGGGCGCTGGTGCGCTGCACGCTGGTGGCCTGGGTGAGCGGGTTGGCCATCTTGGCGCCGTCGAAACCTTCGGCGAGGCTGGCTGATTCGGATTGGTTGATGCGCCGCCACGGCTTGTCCTTGGTGCCGGGCAGGCCCGGGGTGTTGCTCTTGAGGTAGACGACGTTACCCAGGATGCGCCATTCGATGACCGAGGTGCCGCCGCCGCGTTTGGTGGTGGCGGTGAAGGCGCCGATCTTCTTGGTCGGGTCCATGGCTCCGTCGAGCCGGGCGTCGGTGGTGTCGATCTTGACGGTCATGGTCATCTTGAAGGTGTCGGTCTTGAGTCGGCCGGCGGCGTTGGCGAGCTGGGCCGCGGGCGTCGTCGTCGGTGGGGTGCTCGTGCGGGATTCAGGCTGCTTGGTGTCGGTGCAAGCGGTCAGGGCGAAGGCGGCGGTTGCCGCGAGGATGCCGGTGGTGAGGGTGCGTCGTCGCATGGTGGCGGGTGCCTCCCGAGAGTGGTTCTGCCGATGGGTGTGCGATCGGGGTAAGGCGGCGTCGTGGCCCGACTGCGCCGTTGGGCTCGGTGGGTGCGCGGCGGCGAGCTGGTCGAGCTGGTCGGCGTCGGAGATGTTGGGCCCGTTACTCCGGGCCGTGTGGCCGCCATTTCGCGGGACGGAAGGGTGTCGCTGCGAACCGCAACGACACCCTTCCGCCGATCCGGGGACTTCTGTCAGCGCTCGGGCTCAGAAGTCGGCGTAGCCGGTCGCGCCACCTGCGTAGCCGGGGGTGTTGACCAGGATCCCGAGCCGCATCCGGAAGTAGGTGCCGTCCTTAACGTTGGTAGCCGCGTTCGCCCAGGCGCCGGCCGCGATGGTGGTTCGGTAGTTGCAGGTTCGACCGGTCTTGCCGAACATCACGCACACGACGATCTTGCCCTTGGTCGTGTTCTTGACATTGATGTCCCGGCACTCCGTGGTGGTCTTCAGCACCGGTGTGGTTGTGGCGTTCCACTGACCAGTCGGGTCTTCCGGGAAGGCAATACTGCCGTAGCCCTCGAAGTGGAACCGGTACGGGGCCGCCCTGCACCCGGACGCGGCCAGCGTCGAGATCGAGCCGGCGCCGGGGGTCGGATCGCGGTAGGTGGCGGCCTGCGTCGAGATCGAGCCGGCGCCCGGGGTCGGATCGCGGTAGGTGGCGGCCTGTGCGGGGGTGGCGCCCATCAGCGGTAGGGCCGCGGCGATGGCGGCGGCGATGATCAGCAGCAGCGGGGTGCGGCGCCGGGTTCGAGCGACGACCCGGGTCGCGCTGATCGCCTTGTTGTGACGGGGGCTTGCCGCAGCAGCTTCGGCGATCGTGCTGGTGCGGGTGAGGGTGGTGTTCATAGGAGGGCTCCTTCGAGCTCGAGGACCTTGCGGTCGCTGTGGTTGGTGGTGACTTCGGGCGTACGGGTCGGATGGTCAGGCGTTGTCATGTCGTCGCCGTCAACGGGCACGGGCGTGTGGTGGCTGCGAGGGTTTGTCCTCTTGCGGTGGTGGCGGCCGCGACTGCTGTGCACGACCGGGGCGGCGATGACCAGCAGCGTTGCGAGGGCGGGGAGGATCAGCAGGGCGTTGCCGAGGCCGATGTGCATGGCGGCGCCGCCGATGATGGCGGGTCCGGTGACGTAGCCGAGGTAGCCCAGCGCGGCGACCCGTGACAGCGCCGCGCCGGGGCGGGCCGGGTCGAGGCTGCCGGCGGTGGAGTAGAGCAGCGGGACTACGCAGGACAGTCCGGCGCCGAGGCAGGCGAACCCGGCGATCGCGGTGGCCGGGGTGCCGCCGATCAGGCCCAGGGCGAGACCCCCGCCGCCGATCAGGCCGCAGCCACGCAGGAGCGCGGCGGGTGCGACGGCGGCGGTGAGGCGGTCGCCGACGAGCCGGCCGAGGGTCATGCTCGCCGCAAAGGCGGCGTAGGCGGTGGCGGCCATGGCGGGTGTCGCGCCGAGGCGGGTGAGATAGGTGCTCGCCCAGTCGGCCGCGGCGCCTTCGCTGATCAGGGCGCTGAAGGCGAGCAGACCGAGCAGCAGGATTCTCGTTCGGGGTCGGTGTTGCGCCGGTTCGGCCGTGGCGGTCGGTTCCTGGATGGTGGGGTTCGAGGCGGGTGCGGGGATGAGGTGGTGGATTGCCCAGCCGGCCGCGGCGGTAGACATCACCGCGGCGGCGGCGAAGGCGTCGGCGACGCTGAGGCCGATGTGGGCGCAGGCGGCCGACAGCAGAGCCCCGACGACACCGCCGATGCTGAATAGCGCGTGGAACGAGGTCATGATCGGCCGGCCGTACGCGGTCTGGCACGAGACCGCAGCGGCGTTCATCGCCACGTTGAGGGTGCCGTGCAGGATGCCGAAGACCAGCAGGGCCGCGGCCAGCGTCGTCCACGTCGGGGCGTGCCCGGCGAGTAGCAGCGCCGCGCCGAGGCCCAGCGACGGCAGGACCATCACGGTGGTGCTGCCGTGCCGGTCAATGAGCCGGCCGGCGGCGCGCATGCCGACCAGCCCGCCAGCAGCCAGGAGGAGCAGGCAGATGCTCAGCTTGGCGTCGGCCATTTTGATGTTGTGCTGGATGGTGGGGATTCGCGCGGTCCAGGTGCCGATGGTCATGCCGGCGATGGCGAACATCAGGCTGATCGCGAGTCGGTAGCGGCGCAGCACCTCGGGGACGACGCCGGTGATCGTGCTGGACTCCGGGCTTAGGGCGATGGTCATGGAAGATCTCCACGGAGGGGATAGTGGGCGTCACGGCAGCAGCGGAGAAGGTCTCGCGTGCGGCGCCGGCTTCTGGGGCCGGTGATGCCGGCGGAATCACCGCCCCATGCGGTCAGCCGTACGGATCAGCCGATGGTGGCGCAGGCGGTGCCATAGCTCGAGTAGCCGTTGGACGTGCCGGGCCCGGTCTCGCCGGTGTAGCGCCAGAACTTGGAGCAGATCTTGGTGCCCTTGGCGTAGTTGCGGTTGACGTTCCAGGTGCCGGTGGTGACCTCGTCACCGAAGACCGACTTGGAGCAATATTCCTTGTCGCTGCCGCCGTTGGAGTCGGCGTAGTGCTTGCCGTTGATCAGCACCTGGCTGTGGCCGTACCGGCACGTCTTGGCGTAGAGCGCGACGCGGCTCTTGATCGAGTTGACGTGCAGCTTGGTGCCGTTGACCGCCACGCAGGAGGCGTAGGCGTCGCCCTTGCACTTGTCCGCGCTGGCCAGGGCCGGCGTGGCCGCGGTGAGCGTGAGGCCGAGCGCGGCGGTGACGATGGCGCCGGTACGAGCGATGGTCTTGTTCATGGTTGCCTCTCCGGGAAGGTTGGTGGGCCCGGTCCGGCGGCGGGATGGTGATGAGCCGGCCGCGGGCGCGCCGACCGGTGTCCGCCGTCTCGGTTGACACCCCGCCGTTGGATGCGGTGCGGGATGTTGGAGGCTCGGCGTCGGTCGCTTCCCTGACGACCCTGCCTGCTCGGCTGACCGCGATATAGCTGTCCGCAGCTGTCCTGGGCTGTCCTTGGTGACGCGGCGGGACGCGCTCGCTTCGACGTCGTGGGTTTGTGAACGAGAGGCCGAAACAGCGGCCCTCGATCAGGCGCACTGAGAGATCAGCGGCCTCTATGACCGGTGAGGTGAGCCAGCCCGATCACCGTTCCGTCCGCGGGAGCTCGCGTTGGATTGCCCCCAGCGCGGGTCGCCGGGTAGTCGACGTGGGTGGGGCCGGTCAGCAGGATGAGCATGTGGAAGAAGGGGCCGGCACGCCCGGCGGTTCCTGGAGACGTCGACACCCTTGATGGCCGATCCTCATCCCCGCCGCCCTGTTCGACCGGCTGACGGCTCCCATCACCGCTGAACACCCCGAGCCGAAGCCTGGGTAGCCGGGCCTGCCAATATGGTCCAGCGCGACCCCTGACGCATTGGACGCCTTCGCGGCCGCGCTCGCCAAGGTCTCCCGACGGCTGCGCGACAACAAGGCCAATGCCCTGCACCTCGCAGAGATGGCTGAGGCAAGCGACGTCTGGTGCCAACATCGCCTTGATCACCAAGGTTGAGAGTGGGCGGTTACGGTTCGTCAGTAGCCGGTTGATCCTGTCGGTGCGTTCCGATCCAGGTTTCGACTTCTTTCTCGTACCAGACTTTTCCTTGCGCCAGTTCAGCAGCGGGTCGAGGGAAATCATCGCGGCAGGTGATCTGGTAAGTCCGCTGCCGGCTCACTCCGCCGAGTCGGATGCGAATCTCGTGGGCGCCCATCAGTCGAATCCGCTGGCCTGTCATGAGACAAGTCTAGTCGTTAAGCTAGTTGTTTCACAGCAAGTGGGGATGCGGCTACTCGGCCGGCGGCGGCAGGGATCAGCGTCCGCTGTCGTAGCCGGTTCGCGCAGTCTGCGGAGTGGCTCAGCTCGACCACTTCGACCGAAGTGTCCTCGGACTGGGGGCTAGGGTGGCGGTCGGATCTCCATCTCGATGGTTTCGGGCGTGCGTCGGCGATGGCTCGTGCCCGGCATGAGCAGTCCGGTCGGTTACGTGCTGGTCTGGAGCAAATCGGTGGCGTCGTTGCAGAAGCGGCGGACCACGGGGATTCGGCGGTATGGGGTCAGGTCGGCGACGAGTCGGCGGACTTGTCGGATGCACCGGGTGGAGCTGACCTGACCGCTGAGCAGGTGCACTGCTTCGTCGCCGTGTTCGATCGCCCGGTCGAGGTTGGGCCTGTCTTGGCGGACGTAGGTAGTGGCGAGCAGGACGTTGTGCAGCGCGCCTTCGCGCGCGGACTGCTGGGTGTGTTCGGGCAGCGAGCGGCCGAGGTGGGTGCGTGCCTGCGACCAGTTGCCGAGTTTCAGGTAGCAGTAGCCGGCCTGGGCGTCGGCGTGGGCCGGGGTGATCCAGTAGGCCCAGGGCGGGTTGCCGGTGCTGGCGGGTGTGTCGGTGAAGCGAGCGAGCGCGCTGTCGATGGCTTCGCGGCAGCGGTCGGTTTCCTCGGCGTTGGCATAGGCTTCAGCGGCCCGCAGATCGAGGATCGTGGCGACTTGCGGTGAGCTGGCGTGGTATCCGGTACGGGCGGTCTCGGCGAGGGTAACGGCTTCGCGGATCTGCCCGATGTCTTTGGCTTGGCAGCTCATGAAGCCGAGGATGTTCGCGCCGAGGGCGCGATCGCCGGCGGCGTGGGCGGCACAGAGGCCAGCGATCCAGAAGCGTTGCGCTTGGGCGTGCAGGCCCGAGTCGAAGCTGAGCCAGCCGGCCAGGCGCAGAAGTTCACCGGCGCTAGCGTGCAGGCGCAGCCCGACGAGGCTGGTGTAGCGGCGCTGTTCGATGAGGTCGATGACGGTGCGCAGGTGTTGGCGGACCAGGCCGATCGCCGAGGCGCCGCCGAGGTGGTCGTCCATGCGGCGCAGGCTGTCGGTGATGGTGTCGAGGTGGTCGACGACGTCCATCGGCAGGTGGTGACCCGCCGTCTTTGTGACGTCGCCGACCGGGTGGGCGATCAGCCATTCCAGCGCAGGGGAGGTCATGGACGAGCCGAGAACGGTCAGGAACATCCGCCGGTACATGCCTCCAGCCTCCGTGACGATCTGGGTTGCCCGCAAGGATCCGGTCGCGGACCAGGGCAGCACGAGCGCTGAGGCGGAGGGGACCAGGACCAGCGATTTCCGTCCTGTCGCCAAGTGCTGATCGAGCACCCTCCTCGCCGCCTCCAGTCAGGGCTGGCATGAAGGGTCAACTCACAGGCCGTCGCGCAGCAGCGCGAACATCCGGTCAGGTTCGGTGAGTAGACCCCCGCCGTCGTGCGGCCACGTCGCCGGATCTCGCAAGACGATCCCGAAATAGGCCGTGTCCGGGCGAAAGTCCCAGGTGGGATCGACCACGAGCCCGTCCCCGGTGACGCACCAGCCATGCGGCAATGGCACCACCTGCCCGCTGGCGGCCACCGCGGCGAAGCCCTCGGCATACAGCAGTCCCTCGCCGGCGTAGGTGGACGCGGTCGCTGCGGCGTTGCCGTAACACCACCGGTCGGGCAACTTCGGCACCTCCACCGGCCGGGGCGCCGCGGTGAAGAACACCCCGTGCGCCTCGAGCAGGTGGTAGACGGAGCCGAACACCCATTCCGGTGGCCGGGCGTTGAGTTCTGCGACTGCCGCGCAGCTACGCAGGTACGACAGCAAAGTCTGCTGCACCGGGGTCAGGCTGGTGTCGCGTAGTTGTTCCAGCGTCATCGCCGTGGTGTCTCCTCCCCAGGTGCTGCAGTGCATGGTAGAACGCAGCAACAGGTGCTGTGCCCCTGCGCTGAGCGCTAGGCCACCTCGACAGCCTGGGATCGGGATCGGGGTGTCGATTCACACGAAGGAGTGGCGGATGGCTCATGGCTGGACCGCGGTACCGCCTGTCGTGGCACGGGAAATTCTGCAGCGAGCCGGTGGATCCGACATCACCCCGGCCGCTACCGGCGATCATGCCGAGCTCGCCGTGAGCGTCGGCGGGCCGAATGGGTCAGTGTTCGTCAAAGGTGCCTCGTCGCCGCTGGGCGTGCGGTCGCTGCGCTACGAGGTGCAGGTGAACCGGAACGTCGACCGGCGATACGCTCCGGCGGTGCTCTGGGACTTCGAAGCACACGGCTGGCTGGTAGCAGGGTTCGAGCACTGCAACGGCCGTCCCGGCGACCTGTCACCGGGCAGCTGTGATCTGACCTTGCTCAGCACGGCCCTGCCCGAGCTGGCCGGCCCGCCCGCGCCGGACGGGCCGTGGTTGAGCCCGCACGCCCGACTCGGGTTCGACCACCCGGCGCTGCACGGCGACACCCTTGTGCATACCGACCTGAACCCGGCCAACCTGATCGTGACCGCCGACGGCCTGCGCATCGTGGACTGGGCGTTCACCACCCAGGCCGCACCATGGCTGGAACTCGCCATGCTCGCCCCCTGGCTCATCGGTAGTGGTCACACCCCGCTGCAGGCCGAACAGTGGCTGGCACAGCACCCGACCTGGGCTGACACAGACCCCGAGGTCGTAGACCTGTTCGTAACGGGCAACGCCGCGAAATGGGCGCGCAAATCACAGCAGAGCAACGCCGCTTGGATACGCGATCTTGCCTCCTGGTTCGCCGCGTGGTCGGCTCACCGCGGCCAGACCACGTAACGGGCGTTCTGGCTGCCGGCATTGGACAGGCCACTTCACGGCGGCCGCAGTAGTCGGTTGCCCGAATCGGCATCTCCGATGGTCTTGCACGGCGTCGGCCGGCGCGCTTGTCACGGCACCCGGCCCGGCGGCGATCGTTACTGGTCAAGAGCCAGCAGGTGAGTGCCGAAGCTTACGGTCAGACTGTCCAGCAGAGCTTCGCCCTTGGCCGCAGTCGCCGCTGAGGGCATGCCGATGACGCCGCTCCGCGTGTAGGCGCTCATGCCGCCGACCAACAACATCGATCGCTCGTTGGCGGCATGGTCATCGTCCGGCCCCCCGTCCCCTAGGACCTCGGGGTAAGCCGCGGCCAAGATGGAAGCTTCCAGTTCACCGGCGTGCATGTCGTCGTGAGCGGAGGTTTTCAGCTTCGCGTCACGGCGGGCGGTGTCCCAGTCGGTCCGGGTCGGGAACAGCGTCATCGAGCGGGGCGTGTGCGCGTTGGCGGTCTGGACCACGTTGCCCAGAACGTAGTTGCCGCCGTGAGCGTTGACGAGCGCGAGCCGGGTGACACCTTGCGCGGCGAGCGAGGCGGCCACGTCGGTGACGATGGCGGCCAGTGTCTGATGGCTGATGCTGACCGTGCCGGGCCATGCCGCGTGTTCGTGGGAGCAGGACATTGTCACCGCTGGCAGGAGCAGCACGTTGTACGTGGCGGCGAGACGGGTGGCGATGGCCGTCGCGATGAGCGTGTCGGTCGCCAGCGGCATGAGGTCGCCGTGTTGCTCGAAACTACCGACCGGCAGGACCGCGGTTGCCGCACGGCGCGCCCGTACGTCAGCGGTCGTCGTGCGCGGTATCAGATCCATCGGCTCATCCTGGCACCCAGTACGGACAGTGGTCCTCGACGAGGATGACCTAACCCCCAAAGCGTGGCGAACCAACGGGCAATCACCGGCTCAGCGAACAACCATGATCATGACGAGCAGCGGGCCGCAGCGGGTGTCAGCTGATCTCCGCGACGATCATGCCTGTTGTCATCAGTGGTACCTGCTTCACGACCTCGCCGCGTGGTGAGAGGAGGCTGGTAGGGCCGTAGGCGATCCGCAAGTCGCCGCGCACCCCGGTGACATCGGAGGACACCAGCCACATGCCTGTCTCGCGGGCCCGGTCGGCTCGCATGCTGTGGTGCAGATCCTTGAACTGGTCCGCGACCGGGCGGCGCAGCATGTTCTGTGCGGCGACCAGCTTCCCTGTCAAGTGTTTCTGTTCAAGGTTTCTGGACTGTATGAGATCCGCGCCGTGGACGGGTGACTATGTCCGCGAGAACCAGCCAGAACCGGTTGAGGCGAGTCTCTGAGACCGGTAATTCTGACGGTGTTCCGTGGCTCCGCCAGGCCTGTGATGGCCCCATTGGGCGACGTTTTTGCTCGGCGTGACGGCCTGATTTGGCCCGGCAGCGAAGATCAGATAGTGGTCGCGGGTGATGCTGTGTTGTGGTCACGGGGTCGTCTATCCGTTCGGCGCGGATGTCCGGCCGTAGGCTCAGAGACCGAATGCGCCGCCTTCGACGAGGATTGTCAGGCCGATGCCGATCAGGACTATGGGCAGGATGACGTGGCCCCAGCGGGAAAGACTTCTCGCGATCAAGGGTCGGGTCGCGAGGAACCAGCTGGCGGCGCACCAGATCGCGACGCCGACGAGGAAGACGATCGCGTAGACGGTCATGCCGCTGGTGCCGGCGACGGTGAAGACCGGGACGTAGACGCCGATGTTGTCGCCGCCGTTGGCGAACGTCACGGCAGCGACTTGTAGTGCTGACGGACCGGCGTCGTGTTCCTGCTCAGCGTCGTCATCGGGGTCGTTGCGGTGCCGCCAGGCGTTCACGCCTGCGCGGATGCCGAGCGCGAGTGGGAGCAATCCGAGGTAGGGGATCGCTGCTTCGGGGAGTAGCCCGGCGCCGAGGGCGCCGACGATCGCGGCGGCCAGGATCGCAAGGAAGCCGAGGTATTGCCCGGCGACGACGCGCCAGGCTCCGGCTTTGTGGCCGCGGGTTTGGCCGAAGAAGACGGCGAGCACGAGCAGGTCGTCGATGTTGGTCACGGCGAACATGCCGGCGGCCTGGCCGAGCAGTGACAGGCTCACCGGTCTCCTTCGTCGCGTGCAGTTGTTCAGTGCGGGTGTGGGCGGTCAGTCGTCATCGTCGTCGTCGCAGACGAGTTCGCCTTCCCAGGCTTCTTTGCCTTCCATGATCGCAAACCCGGCGATGACGAACCCGGCGACCGGATCCAGCCAGGTCCAGCCGAGCAGGGCGTAGGCGAGCAGGCCGGCGAAGGTGGACACCGACAGCCAGGCGCACAGCTTCGTCTCGGCGGCGTCGGCGATGACCAGCCGCGAGTTCATGGCCAGGCCGGCTTTGCGTTTGGCGTGGGCCAGCCACGGCATGATGATGATCGACGCACCGGTCAGGATGATGCCGACCAGGCTGGTCTCGGGCTTTTCGCCGATGAACAGGTCGCGGATGCCTTCGACGATCACGTAGGCGGCGAGAGCGAAGAACGTGAACGCGATGAACTTCAGCGCCCGGCGTTCCTTGGCTTCGTCGGCGTGCCCGCCGCGTAGTTCGGCGGTAAGCCGGGTCAGGACCACCGCGGCGGCGGCAACCTCGATGCCGGAGTCGATGCCGAACCCGATCAGCGAGACGGCGGAGGCGGCCAGGCCGGCGGTGACGGCGATGACGCCTTCGATGAGGTTGTAGCCGATGGTGAACCAGCCGTAGCGGATCGCCCGGCGGGCGGCGGGGCCGGTGACATCGGGTAGCGGGTTGGCACTCATCGGCAGGTGTCCTCACAGGTGTCGGTGCCGTAGGTAGGGCAGAGAGCGACGGCGTGCCCGGTGGCCGCGAGCAGTCCTTCGGCGGCGGTGAGCAGATCGAGCAGCTGCGGCTGGGCCAGGGCGTAGAACATCTGCCGGCCCTGCGGGCGGCCGGTGATAAGGGCGCAGTCACGCAAGCAGGCCAAGTGCGCCGAGACGGTCGACTGGGCCATGCCCAACTGGGCGGTCAGGTCGACCACCCGGGCCTCTCCTTCCGCGAGCCGGCGCAGGATAGCCAGGCGGGTGGGGTCAGCCAGGCTGCGGAACAACGCCGCGGCCGGGGCCAGCTCCAGTCCTGGATGTGCTGTGACCGCACCTTCACCTATCATCGCCATCAGGCGATGATAGCGGACTCGACGGATGAATGGCGGTGCGGACGTCAGCCGTTTATGCGGTGCAGGCGCAGCACCGGTCAGGCGGCGGTTTGCTGCCGCAGGCGGGCGTGGGCGAGACGGTAGGAGTCAGTGCCGGTCTCGATGATGTTGCCGACGAAGGTGAGCCGGCCACGATGGCGGCACACTCGGACAACGGTTCCTGCCGTCGCCTCAGTCGGTGATCACCGGAAAGTGGATGAGGTTGTCGGGGACCTCGGCCAGGATGTCCGCGCCAGTTGCGTCGCGGGCAGGTGCGGGATTTTCGGAGCGGTCTGCCGTTGCGCGGAGAACGGTGTTGGCGAGGGTCAGGTTCGTGACGAGCTGCCGAAGTTTGTTGATCTCGGCGGCCTGGTCCGCGACGGTCTTCGTGAGCCTTTTGACGGCTTCCTGGAGTCGTTTCTCCGTGTCCGGAATCTGGTGGGTTTCGGTGCGGACCCGCGCGTAGAACTCGGTCTTGAGGTCGGCGTGCCGCTTGATGAGGGCCATGCGGTGGACGCCGGCCTCGAGAGCGAGGGAGACGACGGTGAGGCTGCCGTTGGAGGTGGTGGCCTGTCCGGTCAGGAGCCGGTGGATGGCGGCGCGGATGCGGGCGCGTTCGTTGTCGTGCTGCTCGGTCACTCCAGCTCTCCTGCCGTGCGGGCGGAGGCGTCGTGGGTGTCGGCGAAAGCGCGGAGCCGGGCGGCGTCCCGGCGGAAGCGGGCGCCGAGGGGTCCTGGGGAACAGGCGGCGAGCGTGTCTCGCTCGTTCGCTCGTTCGCGAAGACTTCGGGCGTGGGTGTCGCTGCGGATCGCGTTGCCGCAGCCCTGCTCACAGGCGTCCTGGCGGGGCGCGGTCGCGTCGGGGTCCGGGTCGCAGAGCGCGTTGGCGTGCTTGAAGACACAGATGAGCATCGCGTCGGGGTTGTCGAACAGGACCAGACCGTCACGGGCGAGGTACTTGGCCGCCTTCTTCGCATACTGGGCAGAGACGATGCGGCCTTCGAAGCGGGGTGCGGTGGTCGCGGCGGTCAGAGCGCGACGCGAGGCAGGTCCGGAGATCTTCTCGCCGGCGGCGAGGCGGTCGCGGAGCTGGGCGGCGGTGTCGGCGGCAGCGAGGGCGGTTTCGACGTCGAGGACGCTGTGCAGGCCGCCGTTGCTGCGGCTGGCGTAGCCGCTGGAGGTGCGTGCGTCCAGGACAGTGCGCATGTGCCCGTATTGGATCGCGAGGGCGATCAGGCCGCCGGGACGGCGTGCGATGTGCCAGGCCAGCGTTCTTCTGAGGCGGGACATCGCAACGGCGCCGTGCGGATCGTCGGGGACGACTTGCTCGGACAGTCCTTGCCTGTGGGCTTCACGGTTGGCCCACTGGATGAAGTCCCTGATGCGATAGCGCAGGCCGACGTTCTTCAACGCGCCGTGGTTGCCGCGCTGGTGGGTGAAGTCGTGGTGGGCGGCGCTGAACAGCAGTTCACCGGCCGGGACGATGCGTTCCAGGACGCGGATGGCGTGGACGACGGGGGTGATCGCGACCCACGGGACCCCGCGCTCCTCACCGGCGGAGATGTGGTTGCCGTCGTCGTCGGTGACGCTCTTATAGTGATGCCCGCGGATGAGGTGCCGGCCGAGGGTGCCGTCGGCGGCCGGTTCAGGGTCGGGACAGCAGCCCGACCGCAGCCCTTGCACCTCTTGGGGTCTCATGCCAGTGAGATAGAGACAGATGATCATGGCGGCGGTGCCGAGGTGTCGCATCAGTTCACTGGCCTCGCCGAAGTCCAGATGTTCCCGCCATGGCCTCCCGTCGATCATGCCGGTGACCGGGACCCGCATGGGGCATCCGCCGGGTCGCTGGGCGGCCAGCGCGGACAGACCGTGCGCCTGGTTGAACCAGTCGACCTGCCGCAGGCTGGCGCCGGTGGTCGCGGCGACAAACGTGCGGGCCAGGGCGTCGACGCTGTGGTGTTTGATCGTCGGGAGCGGTGCTCCACTGGCGATCAGAGGCAGCAGGGTTGCCGTGAGCGCGGTTCGCCCGGCGGAGCCATCGGAGGGTTTGTCGGCGAGGTCGGTAAGACGGCGGTTCTCGGACCAGGCTGCCAGGACGTCGTCGGCGAAGTCGTCGACCATGCGGATCGCCCAGACCAGGAGTGGCCCGATGACCTTCGGGTCGAGGGGTTGGGTGGAGTTCTCGCCGCTGCCGGCGCCGTCGGCTGCTGGGAGGTAGTTGTCGACGCCCTCGGTCTCCCACGGGGGCTGGATGACGCCGATGCTGCTGCCGGCGAGTTGGTCAAACGCCCACAGGCTCGTCAGCTGGCCGAGTACCCGCGCGATGCGCTTGCGGGGGCTGCCGCCGGCGCGGCGATCGGCGACGTACTCGCTCCAGTCGTCGTGGGTGCAGGCGGCGAGGTCGGTGATGCCGCGCCGATGCAGCCACCGAGCCAGCAGTATCCACTCGGCGACGCTCCCTCCCATGGAGACAGCCGACCTCCGGGCACGGGCATGTGCCCCGCGAGTCCGCAGGTAAGTGGCCCTCAGCTCCCCGTTGATCATGACCCAGGCGAGCACCTTGACCTGCTCGCGCAGTTCCGCGGGGCACCGCGCCCAGCGGATCTGGGTGAGTTTCGTGCTGGGGTTGTCGATCAGCGGAGCGAGCGACCAGATGAGGTCGCGGAAGCAGGAGTTGGGATGCCGGTTTCCGGCGCTGATCCGGTGCGGCAGCACGACCGGGTCGCGCGGGGTGGGTGTGGGCAGCGCATACCGGTCGTCCTCGACGGCGAGGGCGGTCGTCACGGGGCGAGGTGTCCTTCCAACAGGAGTCTGATCAGGGTGCGGTCGTCTGCGGTGACCTGGGCCAGCGCGGCCTTCCAGACGGCAGCGCCGACCTTGCCGCGCAGGTCTTCCAGCCGCAGCAGGTGATCACGCCAGCGCGGGTTCCAGTGCCTGTCCGGGAGAGCGGAGCGCAGGCTGTGCAGGTGCTGGTGCAAGTGCGCCAGGCGAGGGTAGTGGCCCGGATGAACATGAGCGTTGGGGCAGGCCAGGCAGAGCAGGAAGTCCGCCCCGCAGCCCCCACCGAGGGCAGGCCAAGGGCTGTTGTTCTCGTCCGCGCAGTCCGCCGTCGCGGTCGGCTGATGCCGCGCGTCCGGCTCCGCGTCGAGGTGGCCCTTGAACACGATGTCGCGGGCCTGTTCCAGTGCCTCCTGGGCGCCAGCCTCGATGACCTCGAAAGAGGCGCGCTGGACCCGCTTGTCAGGCAGGACATAGACGCTCTCGTGGGTGCCCCGAGTGTGCTGCAGCGGACCCTCACGGACCACCGTTGTGCGGCGGGTGCGCTGAAACGGCGAGCCGTCCAAACTGTGGTGCCGGACCCATCTCATCGCGTCGTCGCTGGAGACTCCGAAGCTCAGCGGCCCGACCGGCCGTGGGCGGTCAAGCTCCAGGTGGTCATTGCCGACCCGGCCGGTGCGGGCGGTCATCAACAGGTCGACGCCGGGTGCCAACGTGGCGGCCAAGCGGCGGGCGTGCGCGGTCGCCTCCAGCGCCTCGGTGATCAACCGTCCCGCCGAGCCGCTGCCGGAGTCGGTGATGTTCTCCGTGTCGAACCAGTGGCCACCGCCCCTGCGGCGTTTCTCCACCTGAACGTGGTAGGTCACCGAGCGCTTCTCGCCTGCCGACGGCGTGGCGGCCGGGGTCGGCATCCGGTCGAAGACCGATAGATTCCAGCCGAACCGGTCGGTGAGCAGGACCGCCAACGCGGTCAGTTCCGGGCGGGTGAGAAACAGCCTTCCCCAGGTGAGTTCCACGGCATGTCCGCCCAGCAGCCTGCGGTTGCGGGCGTAGACGATGCCGCTGTGCCCGACCCCGCGGGGAACGTCGCCGGTGCGGGCGAGGTAGTCGAGGATCTGGCCGATGCGTTCCTCCCGGCTGCCGGCCGGCAGTTCCCCGCCCCGCCAGCGTTGCAGCAGGCCGGTGTTCGTCCGGATGCGCACCAGCGCGGTCCGGAACTGCCACCTGGCCGCCAGCCGCACCCGGTCACGTTCCGCGTCCTCATACGACTGCTTGCTGGGTTCGGGTGCGGGGACGCGACGGGCAAGCTCCTCTGCCACCGCACCGACCTGGAGCCTCGGGTCTCGTCGCAGCAACGCTCGAACCGCGGTCAACGTGATCCTGCCGGCGTTGTTGCCGACGTTCCTGGCCCGCCAGCGTTTGAACATCGCCGCGGTCACCTCGTCCAGATCCTGAGGTGGCCGCTCGAACTCGGCCAGGAACCGCGTGAAGATCACGAGCCTGATCCAGTAGCTCTCAGCGGTCCTGATGCTGGTCCAGCCACGTGACTGCGCGGCGAATGCCGCAGCCAGGGAACCCCGCATCGGCTCTGGGGCCGGCAAGTTGGTGAAGTCGAACGTTGCGGCGTGTCCCTCGTGGTTGATCACGGTCACCATCAGGCCCTGCGCGGCCAGAGCGGGTTCGACCCGGTAGCCCGCCGGCGGCCGTGCTGCCCGATGGCCCTGCCCGGTCACCGGCTTTCCTGCGGCAGTTCGTCGACCAGCGTGTCCACGTCCTGAATCCCAGAGGTCTCCCGGGCCAGCCGGGAGAACACCTCGTCCAGATCCTCGACCCGCTCCGGCGGGGCGTCGGCGCCGTCCGAGCTGTCGTCGGCCGCGGCGAGGATCGACTCGAGCTGCAGGTGCGTGACCGGCGAAAGGTAATGCCGTTTGGTTGTCTCCACGTCCGAATGCCCGAGCAACGTCTTGACCAGGAACCACGGGTCGCCGAACAGCAACGCGAAGTCCCGTCGGTCCGCCGCGGTCAGCCCGAACCGGGCCTCCATCAGCTGGTTCAACACGATCAGCATGTAGAGCGCGAACGAGTGTCGGCAGGCGTGCGGCGTCGCGTATGGCGTCTTGCCTCGCGCCTCCGCCGTCCGGAAACCCCGCCCCACCTCGCGTTCCTCGGCCGTCAGCAGCTCCCGCTCGCAGCGCAGGTTTGCCTCGCGGAACACGCCGTTCCACTGCTCCGGCGGCATCGGCGTGCCCTGCTCCGTCAACCACAACCAGGCCGGCTCCAGTCCGTCAGGGCCCTCAATGAACAGCCACTGTCGTTCCCTCCAGCCCAGCCCACCCAGCCGCTGCCGGCCAACCGTGCCGTCCAGCTCCCGCCAGCGCACCACCGGATCCTGGCCGCGCGACACGTTCGTGACCCGCCGCACCAGCGGCAACCGGTCGTAGCGGCCCTGTTCCTGCGCCCGCTGCACCGCCCACGCCCGCTCCGACTGGACATACGCTTCAACCTGGCCCACCGCGTCCACGCCCGCGTAGAACGTGCGGTCCCTCTTCGACCGGGTCACCGCGCCGGCCACCCGGCCGTGCAAGTACCGGCCGGACCGTAACCGCTGCGTCGGCACCTCGAACGTCAATAGCGAGGCGCCCTCTTGACGGCGCAGGCCCGAGCTCAGCAGCAGTTGCACGAACGACGTGTTCCGCAGCTCGGCCCGCGACGCCCAGTCCAACGCCGCCACCCCGCCACGAATATGGCCCCGCAGCCCGATGTTCGACCAAAGCCCCCAAGTCCGCGGCGTCAGCCACGACACCCGCGAGCTCACCGCATGCGCCGCCCGGTCCTCGCGCCGCGACACGTCCACCGGCAGCGGCGACACCCGAGCCCACCGGAACAACTTGGTAAAAGCCGCCGCCTCCCGATTCCACTTCGCACCGCTGATCCGCCGCGGATTCTCCGGTGCCCGGCACCGCCACGCCCGATAATCCGCAAGGTCCCGCACAGACGCTTTTCGCCACGGCACCCCACGCGACCATAAAAAGTCCAGCAACAGCCGAATGTCCGTCGCGTAGTTCCGCTTCGTTTCCCGCTCCAACCATCGGAAGTCGTTCGAGCGCACGAACTCCAAAAGGTCCAAGTCCACCGTGAAATCCGGCGCTAGAAACACCGGATCACCCGCCTGCAAACTCAGCCCCGCGACCGCCCGCGGCAGGTCCCGAACCCCCAGCACGTCCTCCGACAGCGGGCCCCAGCCACCCGGATCCGGCACCCGCACCACACGCCACTCGCCCACTCCACGCCTCCCCTGACCTCTTGAACACAAAAGATCATCAGGGAAACCAGCAACACCTGCGCACCCTGCGCGGCGACCTGTGCGGCGGGTTCCGGGAACTGCGTGTCGGAGCAGATGTTGATGCCGTACCGAACGCCGCCCTGCACGAAGGTCGGGTAGGTGTCGCCGGGGTCGAAGATGGTCTCGCCGGGCATCAGACGGGTTTTTCGATAGCGGCCGATGAGCCGGCCGCCGGTGACGACGGCCGCGGTGTTGAAGTACCTGCCGTGCTCGGTTTCGATGACGCCGACGACCACGGTGGCCTCGATGGGGGCGAGGCGCCGCAGCACAGCGGTGAAGGCCGGCGAGGTGAAGTCCATCGCGTGCCGGCTGACGTGGTCGGGGTCGAAGAGGTAGCCCTGCAGGAAGCATTCCGGGAAGAGCAGCAGGTCAACATTTTTGTCGGCGCCTTGCCGGGCGAAGTCCTCGATCCACGCCAGGGCGGCTTCGGTGTCGGCCATGATCTCCGGGGGCTGGCAGGCACCGATTCGCAGTCCGCCGGCCGGGCTCGGGTCGGTGCTGTCAGCCATAGATGATGTTCCCATCGTTTGTGTGCTCGAGGTCATTTCCCGCAGTGGTGGGTTGCGGTGAAGGTGTCGTAGACCGAAGCCAGCGGCGAGTCGTCGTCGATGACGGTGTGCCCGCGCGGGTGCGGGAAGTCCGGGATCTGCTCCCGCAGGACGTGCAGCGGATGGGCCGGGTATTCCCGTACGCGGGTGATGGGCATGGCGTAGCCGTGGGGCTGGTCTTGCAGGTAGGCGTAGACCGTGGCGCCGTTGCCCGGCCGGGTTCGTTCGGCAAGGTCGGCCAGACGGCGGGGTTCGTCCATGATCGCCGGGGCGAGGCTGATGACGGCAGTCAGGGCCGAGGTCGGCGCGTTGAGGAACACCAGCCAGCTCACTGGTGTGCCGGTGAGGAAGCGGCGCCGGAATTCGTGGCGCTTGTCCCGTTCTCTCCATAGTCCGGAGATGTCTCACCCCCAGGGCATGTGCTCCCAGCCTCCTGTTATCAGTTCTACCGGAGGTATGAGTGGAAATCTTTTGCGTGGACCGGCGGATGCTTGGTCTCTGGCCGGTGCCGCCGGGGTTCGATGTCGGTTCGACGCTGGACCACCGGTCTCTGCCGGACGGCATGCCGATCCTGTTTGATGAGGCGATGCAGCCGGTCGAGCCCGCCTGCGGCTGGTTCCGGGCGTTGGCGTACGACGGCAAGGACGCAAAGACGTTGCGTGCGTACGCGTACATCGTCCGCCGGCTCATTGCGTTCCTCAACGGCCGCGGCGCGGACTTGCTGTCCGCGACGGAGGGCGACTTGGTCGCCTACCGCCGAGCGCGAACGGAGTTGCAGGACAAGCCCATCGAGGGGGTGACGTGGGACCGCGAAGCGACGGTGATCAACGCCCTGTACGGGTACCTGCTCGATCAACGGTTGGTCCGACGACGGCCGTTCCGGATGACGCGCCGGGGTGGTCAACGTGAAGCTACAAACTCGCTGCAGACCGGCAAACGGCGAGAGATGAAGGTCCGCCACATGACGGTCGAGCAGTACCTGTACTTCCGTGATGTGGGGTTCGGCGGTCAGCGCGCTGATGGCGAGGTGAGCGAATCCTTCCGCGGCCGGGCTCCACATCGCAGCCGGGCCGGCTTGGAGTTGGCGCTGCTGACGGGGATGCGGCTCCAGGAGTGGTCCACGCTGTTACTCCCTGAGCTGCAGCAGGGGCAGGGCCGGGGTGAGCCGGTGGAGTTCGAGTTGCAGAAGTGCGCAAAGTACGGGCTACGCCGCGATGTCTATGTGCCCGTGGCCGCTCTCGAGATGGTGGCGCACTACCTGCTGCTGGAACGTGAGGAGTTCACGGCTGCCTCGGCCCAGTCGCTGGCCCGGCGCCGCGAGGATCTGTTCGTCGTGACCGCGATCAACGCCGAACAGCGTCGACTCTCGGGAAACCTGGGGGGACGTCGCCGGTCATTTGTGATGTCCACGATGAGCCCGCAGCTGCGACGGATCACCGTGCGGGAGACTGAACGCGGGTTGGAGCCGCTGGCGGTCTTCATCGGCCACGGCGGACTGATGCTGGGACCGTCGTCGTGGGATCGGATCCGGAAGGACGCCTGGAGCCGGATGCTGCTCCACGCAGACGATCCGAGAACTCCTGTGCTCCCGGCCCAGCCGTGGCGATTCCACGACGCTCGCCACACGTTCGCGCTCCAACTCCTGCGGTTCCTGCAGCGTCGGCGTGTGCAGCAAGAGATCGACCACAATCAAGCACGCGGACTGCCGACACCGGCGGAGCACATCTCGCTTCATCCGGTGCTGACCGTTCAACGCCGGTTGGGGCACAAACGGCCGGCCAGCACCTATTCGTACCTGCGGTATCTGGAGGATCCCCGGACCTACATCGACGCCGCGTTCGCCGACTGGGCGGAGCACGACGGCGCGACGTACGCCGCCATCGGCCTGCACGCGTTGACCACGGACCGGAAGGCGGCGAGCGTTGCCTCGGCGGGGTGAATACACAGAGCCGACCCCCGCGCCCCGGGAATCCGGCCAGCAGCTTGCCCATATCGGCTTGCGCCAGGTGGTCCCCGAGAGCGGAAGGCGCTCGCCGGTAGTGTTCGATCCGAGCCGGTATCGATGCGCCGCGTTGGCGACGGAGCTCGCCGATGAGTGGGTGGCGTACTCGGAGTTGAGCAGCGTCTCGCAGGGCCAGGTTGTGGCCTACCGGCGTTCCATCCGCCGCTTCGCCGCATATGCGGACCTGCACAGCGACGATCCCTCGGCGCTGTCGCTGGCCAGGGACATTCCCGACCTGGCCCTCTTGATTCACGAATGGTCTCGGGCGCTGACCACCGAGTTCAGTGAGGGGTCAACGAGCCCTTGGTCCTACGCCAGCGATCTTCGGACCCTGATCCGCTTCCGGGCCGCACGCGACGACGTCACTGTTGCCGCCTCCGTACGTCGGCTACTGTCCACGCCCGTCCCCGTCGCCCACGGCCGTTGCAACGAACTCGACGAGTTCACCAGGCAGGAGAAACAGGCCCTGATCCGAGCGGCGTGGGATCAGGTTCGCGCCGTTGAGAAGCGACTCGGGCGTGGCCGTGACCTGCTTGCGTCTGCTCTCGGACACCCTGAGCAGCACGGGTGGCACAGCCCGGCCAATCTCCTGTGGGCGTTGGACAACGGCACGGCCACCTTCGCGCAGATCCGTCCGCGGGTGCCCAAGTTGAGTAGTGCCCCGGCCCAGCTCGTCGAGATTGTCGAGCAGGGTGGTGTGCAGCCGACCGATCGGCTGTTCTCCCACCAGCTCATGGTCGCATTAGTGGCTCTGCTCTACCCGCGGCACGAGGATCTGCAGGCGTTCCGGCTGCTGCTGGTCGCGGCAACGGGTCATGCGCCCGAAGAGCTCACCGGGCTGCGTGTCAAGGATGTGGAGTTCACCCCTTCGGGCGTGCGCCTCGCGATGGACAAGCAGCGAGCCGGATGGACTCGGCACCGTCAGTTCGACGCCCCTGCGCCGACGCCGCACCCCGAGGCGGGGGCTTTGAACGCTCCGGAAGTGTTGCGACGCCTGCTGGCAGTCACCGAGAAGGCCCGGCTCGCCGTCGGCGAGGCTGGCAGGGAGCGGATCTTCCAGTGGGGAGCGGTCACTTTCGGCGGCACACTGACGGTCAGGCCGTTCGCGTCCAACGGCGCGTCTGCCTCGACCTTTGGTCGGTGGGTCGCTGCGCGGGGGCTCACCGTCTCCAAACCCGTCGACATCCGCCGCATGCGCAAGTCGGTCAAGGTGGAGAAGGCGATAGCCCGACGAGGCGTCGTCGCTGACATCGCCGATGACCACACTTTCCAGACCTTCATGGGCCACTACGCGCACGGAACAACGTTGCATGTCATCTCCGGCAATGTGGTCAACCGCGCCCAACGCCGGTGGCTGGACACCGCGTTGCACGGCCCTGTGATCGTGAACGATGAGGCCGCCGCAAAGCTGGATGAGCCTGATGTTCGGGCGGCGCTGGGGATTTCGGGCGAGCAAGCGCAGCAGATCATCACGGGTCAGTTGGACATGGGAGTGACCAGTTGCCGCGATCCCTTCGCCTCGCCGTACAGCAAGGCCGGCGAGTTGTGCGCGGTCGCGCCGTTGCGGTGCCTGGAGTGCACCAACGCCTTCATTCTGCCTTCCAACCTGCCGCAGCTGCTGCTGTTCGCCCGGCACTTGCAGCGCCTGCGCCTGCAGCTGACGCCGCAGCACTTCCACGCGTTGTGGGGGCAGAGCTACGCCAACCTCAAGGCTGTAATCGACGAACGGACGCCGAACGAGATCACGCTCGCCCGACGCCAGATCGAGGAGCAGGGACTGACACTGCAACTCCCCCTCGCCACCCACGCGGAGTTTGATCAATGAGCCAACACCGCGCCTGGCTGGAATCGGCAAGCAGCTCCGTGTTCGTGGCTGACGAACCGGTCCTGCGGTCCCACTCCTTGATCAACGGAGTGGCGATCCCGCGCTTCGGCGATACCGCCGAGTGGCCGATGCACGCCATCGTGAGGCCGGCGAACAAGGCTCGGTCCAGCTGGCGGATGACCTTCTTTGGGATGCAGGACCCCGTCTGGAACTTGCGGGCCCGCGAAATCGCGATGGCGATGCTCAACCCACAGCACCCTGCCGTTCTACGTGCCGGGGTCTTCCTCGGCGTTCAACCGGTTGAAGTCTCCACCATGTCTGCCCATACGTACCGCCTTGCGCGGCTCGCCCGGTGGGCGAAGCAACGAGAGCTGCCCGCGAGGCTGGAGGATTGGCAGACCAGCGACCTCACCGCGTTCCTCGACGACCGCGCCGCAGAGATCACGTCCGGCAGCCTGGCCGCCTATGTGTCCACGATCCGCCTGCTGCACCAACTCGACCCGCTGCTGGCAGGCGGCGGCCTCGTCGGTGACCCGTGGCCTGGCAAGACCGCCGGTCAGGTGGCCAAGAATCCCAGCAGTGATGACCTCGCGACCCCGAACATCGCGCCGGAGACATGGTTCGCCATGGTCCGCGCCTCGTGGACGTACATCCACGAGTTCGCCCCGGACATCCTCGCCGCCCGCGAACGCTACCGCCGGCTCCTGGCCGAGGGAACCCGCACCTGGGTGGCGATAGACGAGCGGTTGGAGAGCTACCTAGCTGAGTCTGCGAATCGGATACCCGTGCATTCCTCCCGATCACCGGCCGGCACGCCGGGGACGATCAACTGGAGCCTGCTGTCCGCGCTGATCGGCGTTCACCCCGACTACGGGGTCAATAAGCTGCGTTGTTCGTCGGTCATCCGGCAGAAGTTCGAGGCTACGGCTCATGCTGCGGTCGATGCCGGCCGAGGTATCAGCGGAGGGCTGATCGCCGAGCACGCGGCCGTCGCCGGGCCCGACGGCAGCCCGCGTCCCTGGCATCCGGGCTTGTGCCCGCGCACCACCGACAGCGAGTGCATCGCACTGCGGGGCGCGACCTATGTGTTCGTCGCGGCGATGAGCATGATGCGCGACTCCGAGATCCGAGACATCGTCCGGGGGTCCGTCGGCGAGCACTACGGAGCCCCAGCGCTGATGTCGACCAAGCGCAAACACGATCCCAGCCGGCCGCGCGAAGCATGGTGGATCATCGAGCCGGTCGCCGAAGCGATAACCGTCGCCGAAGCCCTGTCCAGCCACCCGAGCCTCATCTTCACCTCGAGCGATTCCAAACGCGGCCTCGAGTTCAAAAGTCCCGATGTCGTGCGCAGCTTCATCCGGCACGTCAACGCCGCGACGGCCGACCACGGTCTGCGCATCCCCGGCGGGTCGGTCCGGCCACACATGATGCGCAAGACGATGGCGATGCTGACCGCGACCGAACCCGGCGCGGAGATCGCCCTGGGCATTCAGCTCAAACACGTGGCGACCCGTCTGCTCGCCAACCGTGTCACCGAGGGCTACGCAGCATCCGATCCCCAGTGGGACAAGCTGTTAGGCACCGCTGTGGATCAGGCCCGTTTCGCCACGCTCAGGGAGTTCTACGACGAGCACCACGCTGGCAAGGTCATCGGGTTCGGCCCGGCCGCCGACAAGATCACGGCTACGTTCGACGCGATCCGGGAAACCGCGCAACAGATGGTCGCCAACGGCCAGGCACGTCAAGGCGACGCCAGAGTCGAACATGACCTGCTCCGCAAGGCACGGATTCCCATCCGCTTCGGCAAGCTCAACCACTGCGCCGCAGACCCGAGCAACCCGGTCGGTGCCAGGTGCCTCGACGCCGTTGAAGAGTTACCGCTGGGGCACCGCGGCCCGTTGATCGACCGCTGTCAACCCGGACGCTGCGCGAACAGCATCATCGGCGTTGAGCACGTGCCCATCTGGACCGCCGAGAAGCGCAGCCTGCTCAAACTTGTCGATGACGGTAAGTTCCCGCCCGCCCGGAGCGCACTTATTCAACGGCAACTCGACGACGTCCAAGCAGTAATCGACCGAGCCGTCAGCGACGGCGCCGAAGCAGACCAAGAGCAAGGTGAACGGCGATGACGGTGTCTGACAATGCGCGCACGGCGCTGCGTACGGCGATGGATCGGCTCAAAGCGGGCCGGCCGTTGCACACCGACGGGGCATTCACCAAACAAAACCTCTACAAGGAGGCCGGCGTCAGCCGGGCCACCATGAACCGGGCCACCGACATCACGGCCGAGTGGGATCGCTACGTCGCCGAGCACGGCCGGCGCACTCAGGGCGAGACCCGCCGCGACGCGGATCTGGACGACCTTCGCAGCAAGCTGCGGAAGAAGGCCGAGGAATGCACCGCGCTGCGCAGCAAACTCGACGCCGCCGCCACAGTCATCGCAGCGCTGCACCACGACAATCAGGCGCTGCGGGAGCACCTAGACAGCCGTTCCGGGAGCGTCACCGACCTGGCCAGCCGTCGAGGACAAAGCCAATTGCCGGCCACGCTGATCGGCCCGTGTTGATCTGTCGGCCGGTGAGCGCAGCTCGGATGAGTCCCCTGATCCGGTAAGGCACAGAGCGTGGTGTGTCAGCCAGGGGCGCCGGCGGTTGTGGTGGTACCGGCCGGTCGCGACGTTGGATGCGCGGGGTTGCGCGAATGAAGGTGGTGGTAGTCCTCGCCTGCCTCGTGGTGATCTCTCGATCATGGTCTAGCGCATGCCACCTCCGCCTGGCCCGCGCCGCTGAGCTGATGCGGGAACGGAGGTGGCAGGCGCAGAGTCGCGTCAGAGCTCGATGAAGGAAGCGATGAAGCGCTCGGCGTCGAGCGCGGCGGCACAGCCGGTTTCGAAAGCGGTGATGGCCTGCCGGTATGTGTGGTCGACCAGGTCACCGGCGGCGAACACGCCCGCGAGGTTGGTGCGGAAGAAGAACCCGTCACAGGTGGCACATGACGACGCGCCATGCCCGAGCAACTCCTGCTCACCGGGCACCCGATCGGGCGCCACGCGGAACCGGTCGCCAGGATCACCGCCCGGGCGAAGAATTGCTGGTCACCGACCCATACGGTCTGAGGCCCTCGGTCCCCGGCCCGGTCGGGTTGTCGGACAGCTCGACCCGGCTCACGTCGTCGGTGATGAAATCGGCGCCGAACTTCTCGGCCTGCACCTGCATATTGTCTGGTCGTCATCAGCGCGTCACCTGACTGCGCGCCCTCGATCATCAGAGGCTTGAGGTTCGCGCGGGCCGCGTACAGGGCCGCGGTGTCCCCGGACGGTTCCGAACCGATGATGATTAGATCGCGGACGGTCTCCCCCATCAGGCGGCGGGGATGAGGTGAAGGTGCTCCTGTTCATGGTCGAATCCTCGGACCGTCGTGAAGGGCGGCGCAGGCTGCCGGCGGGTCAGAGCAAAGCTCGCAGATGGCTGGCGAAGCGGCTTGCGGCGCTCAGATGCGCGAAACGGCCGGCGACGCCGTAAACCTCGTGATGCCACTGTTGGGCAGCTTCCGCATCGGTGACGGGTAGGTCGGGGCTACTGCTGTGGACGGCGAGCCGGGCCGGGGTGACCCCTGTGGTCGTTGTGGCTAGGCGCCGGTTGCCCAGGCCGCGGGCGTAGGCGCGTAGCAGGTCGCGGTCGCCGGCCGGCTCGATCATGCAGCGATACTGCTCGGGAATCGCGTGGGTGCCCATCGTGTGCAGGTAGGCGTCGAGGTCGGTCGTCAGTGCCGAGGGCGGGCAGGGGTCGACGGCGACCACGGCGTGGGTGGCGTAACGGGCGGCGAATAGGGTGGCCAACGTCGCCGATGGCCCGTGTCCGACTACCACGGGTGCCCGCCGCAACTGTAGGCCGGCGATGAGCTCGGCGAGGTCGTCGACGAGTTCATCGGCGTCGTAGCGCTCGCGGCGGCTGGAGCTGCCATGTCCGGGCAGGTCGACGGCGATCATGGTGGCGTACGGGCGCAGGTCGGCAGCGGCGGTCCACCAGGTGGCCCGGTCGAACAGTACGGCGGGGATCAGTACGACCGGTCGGCCGTTGGCTCCCCACGTGTCGTAGCTCCACGACCCGGCCCGAGCCGCAAACTGGTGGGTGGCGCGCACCGGCGGCAGGCTGCTCGCCATCACTGCCCACCTGCCCTCGACCGGCGAAGGACGGCGGCGGACGGCGGCGTCATGCGGATTCCTTGGCGGGGACGGTGAGCCGGCCGGTGTACATGCCCATGCTGCACGAGTAGTGCTGCTTGCCGAGTTCCAGAACGCCAAGGTCGATGACGATGGTGGCGGGCTGGCAGGCGCCGGTGATCGCGGTGACGATGACCTGCTGCGTCCCGTCGGCGGTCAGCGTCAGCGGTGGGGCGTCATCCGGTACGGCTCGGGTGGTCACCGGGGCGGGTCCGCCGCCGATGGCTTCGGCGATGCGGGAGGCTGCGAGCGGGGAGCCGAGCAGTTCCTGGCCGCCGTCGGCGGTGTAGAGGCCCATGGCGAGCACGACCAGGCCGGTGACAATGGCGAGCCCGCTACGCCAGGCCCCGGCGGCTTTGCGGGCCACACAGCCCAGGACGGTGATCAGGGGGGCGGTGGCGGCCACGAACACGGCCATGATGACGGCGCCGTCGCGCGGGGAGCCGGACGCCAATGCCATGGCTTGCACCGACAGCATGACGCCACACGCGATGAGCACAGTGCGCAGGCCAAGCAACGCTGGTGCGGCGGTACCGGTGCGGCCGCGCACCAGCCGGGACCAGGCGGCGGGTGGTTCGATGATCAGGCCGCGAAAGCCGGGGACGCCGAGTTGGGCGGCGGCGAACACGACGACCAGCACGCCGGCGGTCGGTGGGGTCAGGGTGCGGACCGTGACGGACAGCTGCATGGTGGTACCGAGCAGCGCACCGAGCACAGTGTGGGAGAGGAGTTCGCCGGTGAGGGACCCGGCCACCGGGGTCAGGTCGTCGGCCAGTCCCGTAACCGGGTCGGCAGCGGCGACTCCGGTCGCGGTGGGTGCTGGGGTGGGGCGGCGCTGCCGCATCACGATGGCGGTGAGCAGGCCGCCTCGTACGGCGGCGCAGGACACGCCACCGGCGACCAGCCCGGTGAGCAGGATGGCGTAAGGATTCATGTGTGGATCGGCTTTCAGCGCAGGAGTATGCGGACACCACCGAGCACGGGGCGCGGTGTGACAGCCGGCGTGGTGGCCGGCCGAGGGCGGACCGCGCCTGCCAGGGGCGCGGTGGGGCCGATGTCCTAGATGCGGCTGATACCTATTTCTGTCAGTGCCATCGCGACGGGTAGCCGCGGCCTTCTCACCGGGACAGGCACCTCGACCGCAGGAATGCGGATCGCGGTCGACGGCGAGGCCAGCGTGCTGCTGGTGATCGTCGCCGCCGTACTCGGCGCCGGCTCGAGGTGACACTCGTCGGCGGTGGTGTGCGTATGCGGCGCGACGCTGCTGTCCGCGTGGAGGTGGTCGTGTCCGCCGGACTCTGTGGTGCTCAGGTGTGCCGCCGGCGCGGCCATCATCATGGTGGTGGCCGCCCGGGCGGTGTGGGTGAGGCAGTGGCCGCTTTGCAGAACTCCGGCACCGACCAGAACGATTAGGACCAGCAGCCAGCGCAGCACCCAGGTGTGGATGTCGGGCCGGCGGCGGTTCATACCGGTCAGGCTACGACATGACCGGCTGGTGTCCGGCAGCTGCGTCCGGGTGATCTATTGTGGGCCTTGCCGCGGAGGTCACCCATACGGGTGTGGGGTATTTTGACGGGCATGAGCGAGGCGACGCCGACCGGGCCGCACGGGTACTCCGCGGAGAAGCAGGCGCTGTTGGCGCGGCCGAAAACGCGTCGAAGGTCAGGTCCGCGGGATCGCGCGGATGGTGGACGAGGACACGTACTGCATCGACGTCCTCACCCAGATCTCGGCGGCGAACAAGGCGTTGCAGGCGGTCGCGGTGGGCCTGTTGGAGGACCACCTGCGGCACTGTGTGATGCAGGCGGCCGCCGACGGCAACGCCGACGCGAAGATCAAGGAAGCGACCGCTGCGATCGCGCGCCTCGTCAAGTCCTGATCCGTAGCGCAGTGCCGGTTCTCCCCGGTGACGGCGTTGCCCTGCCGACGGGCAAGGCAACGCAGGGCAACGCACAGCCGCCAGATTACTGGGCGGTGATGCTGGTGAAGCGGCGCAGCCGCAGGCTGTTGCCGACGACGAACACCGAACTGAACGCCATCGCCGCACCGGCGATCATCGGGTTCAGCAGCCCGGCCGCGGCCAGGGGCAGGGCGGCGACGTTGTAGGCGAACGCCCAGAACAGGTTGCTCTTGATGATGCGCAGCGTGCGCCGCGACAACCGGATCGCGTCGACGGCGGCGAGCAGATCACCGCGCACCAGCGTCAGGTCGGATGCCTCGATGGCGACGTCGGTACCGGTGCCCATGGCCAGGCCCAGATCGGCCTGAGCGAGAGCGACGGCGTCGTTGACGCCGTCCCCGGCCATCGCGACGACCTTGCCCTGATCTTGCAGCCGTTTGACGACGTCGACCTTGCCGGCCGGCAACACGTCGGCGATCACCTCGTCGATGCCGACGTCGGCGGCGACCGCCCGGGCGACGGTCTCGTTGTCACCGGTGAGCAACACCGGAGTCAGGCCCAACCGGCGCAGCCCGGTGATCGCCTCCCGGCTGGTCGGCTTGATCGCGTCCGCGACGGCGAGGATCCCGCGGGCCTGGCCGTCCCAGCCGGCGACCACCGCGGTCTGCCCCGATTGCTGTGCGGCCTTGAGTGCCTGCTCGAGGTCGGCGGGCAGCGTGTACCCGTGTTCGCGCAGCAGCTGCGGCCGGCCGACGAGCACCTGCCGGCCGTCGACGGTGCCGGTGACACCGAGCCCTTCCAGGTTCTTGAACCCGGTCACCGGTGGCAGCGGCGCCCGGTCGGCTCCGGCTTTGGCGATGGCCTGCGCGATCGGGTGCTCGGAGGCGGCCTCGACGGCAGCGGTCAGCGTGAGCAGCTCGTTGTCGTCTTCACCGGCGGCGGCCAGGGTGGCCGCGAGGGTCATCCGGCCGGTGGTGACGGTGCCGGTCTTGTCCAGCACGATGGTATCCACCCGGCGGGTCGACTCCAGCACCTCGGGGCCTTTGATGAGGATGCCGAGCTGGGCGCCGCGGCCGGTGCCGACCAGCAGGGCAGTCGGCGTGGCCAGGCCGAGGGCGCACGGGCAGGCGATGATCAGCACGGCGACAGCGGCGGTGAACGCGGCGGTCCACCCGTTGCCGGTGCCGACCCACCAGCCCAGCGTCGCGATGGCCAGGGTCGTGTGCGTTGACCTCGCCGTCGACGGTGACGGACGCCTTCTCGGTGGCGTAGTTGACGGTGGCGGTGACGCCGTCCATGCGGTTGAGCTTCTTTTCGATCCGCGACGCGCAGGAGGCGCAGGTCATGCCGCCGATCGACAATTCGATCTGGTTCGGGGCCACCGGGAGCGGCCGCGTGATCGCCATGATGCTTCTCCTAACCGTGGGTGTGACCGTCGGCGCCGTGCCCGGACGCGGCTGCTGACGGGGCGGCCGGGGCCGGACTGTCGGCGGGTGTACTCGCCCGCGGCAGAGCAGTGCCGGCGGTTGCGGTGAACTCGGCGGTGCGGACCTTGTCGCCGTGCTGGAAGTCCAGGTAGAGGCGGTAGGCGCCGGTCGACGGGACGTCGGCGTGGAAGACGATGTCGGGTCCGGCAGCGGTCTTGCCGTCGCCGGGTTCCCCGTCGGGGTGCACGTGAAGGTAGGCCAGGTCCGCGTCGCGCAGGGCCACGAGGTGACCGTAGGCGCCGAGGTAGGGCTGCAGGTCGGTGACCGGTGCGCCGTGCTTGCGCACCGACAGCGTCAGCTGCGATGAGCCGCGCGGGACGAGGTCACCGGTGAGGGTGACGGTGTAGCCGTCGACGGTGGTGCTGCGTTCGGCCGGCGGCAGAGGGCGGGGCTGGTAGTCGCCCGGCGCCGGGACGTCGGCGCCGAGGGTGAGCCCGTCGGTACGCGTGGCGGGCTGGAAGTCGACGAAGACCCGGTATTGCCCCGGTGCGGCGACGGCGAGCGGGATCGACCAGGTGCCGTCGCCCGCCAACTCGGGGTGCACGTGCTGGAAGCCGGACAGGTCGCGGCGGACCACGATCAGGTGCAGTTCCTTGTCGTGGCTGCGGGTGTAGTCGGTGACCGGTTTGTCATCGGGGCCGAGAATGCGGAACTGGAACGGCTGCGGCGCACCGACGGCGAGAGCGGCGCTGATGGTCTGGAGCCGGTAGCCGTCCTGGGTGACCTGCAGCCCGGCCGGCACCGCTGTCGTGGTGTTGCCGGCCGAAGCTGCGGGCTTGTTGTGCTGGTTGTGGGCGGCGGTGGCGGCGGGCGCCGGGGTGGGGCCGATGGTGCGGCCGAGGCCGAGCGCGGCGGTGAAGACGACCGCCAGCCCCAGACCGAAGGCTCCCAGCTTGACAGGGGTGTTCATGACTACCTCGTCAGTTCGTATCCGGCCTCGTCGACGGCCGCGGCGACCGCGGTCTCGTCGAGGGGCGCATCGCTGGTGACGGTGACCGCGCCGGAGGTCAGGTCGACCTTCACCTCGGTCACGCCGGGAATCTGCCTGAGCTCGGCGTCGACGGAGTTGACGCAGTGCGAGCAGGTCATGCCGGTCACGGTGTAGATCTTCTCGGTCGCCATGACGGTCTCCTCCACAACAAGCGAGCGGCCCTGTGCCGCCCTCACCACGAAGACTATACCCATACCCCCCTGGGGTACCAAGCGGGGTGGCGGCGGCCGCACCCGAAGGACTTCTCGGGGCGGCCGTCTCTCCGCTACCGGCGGCTCAGCGAGACTGCTCCGCCTCGGCCCGCACACCTCGCCGCTGCCGTGCGGGGTGGTCGGCCGTCGAGGCAGGGGCGAGGTGACCGCCCCGGGCGAGGAGCCCGACGGCGAGCGCGCAGGCGGCACCGGTTGCCGTCAGCGCGACCCAGGTCAGCGCGGCCAGACCGGGCCGGGTACTGACGTCTAGAGCCACGCCGGTGAGCAGGTTCCCGGCGGCGATGCCGAACCCCGCGATGGTGTTGTACAGGCCGTAGGACGTGCCGACCAGGCGATCGCCGGCCAACGCGACGATAGTCGTCATCTCGAACGGGTAGACGATCATCGTGGCGAGCGTCAGCAGCACGGTGCTGAGCAGAATCGGCAGCAGAGCCACCACCACGCCGGAACCCCCGGAGCCCGGCGGCCCGATACCGGCGCTGGCAGCCAAGGGCAGAAACGCGGCCGCCATCAGCCACAGCCCGCGCACGATCGCGACCTCCGGCCGCCAGCGGGCTTTGATCCAGGCGGTGAGCCGGACCTGCCCGGCGACGGTCAGCAGACCGGACACCGCGAACAGCACCGCCACCCCGGCCTCGCCGCCGCCGGCGTGACGGACCTGCATCGGCAGGGCAAGGTAAACCTGGAAGTTCAGAATGTAGGAGCCGACCATCGCCACGCTGAACAGCAGGAACGGCCGGTTGCCGAGCACGTGCCGCCAGTCGCCGAACATACTGCGCCCCGGCTCGCTACGCGGTGTCCGCCGAGCCGGTAGCGCCCGCGCCTGCAGGACGAGCAGGAGCAGAAACAGCAGCGCCGCAGTGACACACACCCACCGAAAGTCCAGAGCGATCAACGCCAGGCCTACCAGCGGCCCGGCGAGGATCCCGGCCTGGTAGAACACGTTGAACACCGCGAACGCCTCGGTCTTGCGATCGCCGGCCTCGGCGGCCAGGTAGGCGCGCACGGCGGGGTTGAACAGTGCCCCGGCCAGGCCGATCAGCACGGACGCGACGATCAGCGCGGGCAGCGATTCGACGAAGCCGAGCAGAGCGAAGCCGGCGACGCGCAGCGCCAGCCCGGTCAGAATCATGGGTTTGTAGCCAATCCGGTCGGCGAGGCTACCGCCGAGCAGGAACATCCCCTGCTGGCTGAGGTTACGCACCCCCAGGATCAGGCCCACTGTCCACGCGGCCATAGCCAAGGTGCCGGACAGGTAGCCGGACAGATACGGCATGAGCATGTAGAAGCCGATGTTGATGCTCAGCTGGTTGATCAGCAGTAGTCGCACCGGCCGGTTGAAGGAGCGCACCTGCGCCAGGGTGGCGTTCATGCTGTGGCCTGATCGGCGGTGGCGTGGGACGGGTCGATGACGCGGGTGCAGCGCGTCCAGCGGGTCACTTCCCGCTCGCGCGGGTCGCCGATCTCGTCCGGCTGGTGGGCCGGGCGGCGCTGGAGCAGGTCGTGGCGGCGGCAGTAGTCGTCGTTATAGATGGTCTCGGCGTAGCGGTGCGGGCCGTCGGGGAAGACCGCGGCGATGCGCATGTCGTCGGGCAGGGTGCGCGCCAGCCAAGAGGCGGCCAGGGTCACGGCGCCGACGCTCCACCCGCCGGTGATGTACCGCGATGCGGCCAGCTGCCGGCAGGTCCAGACCGCTTCACCTGGTGCTACCCAGTGGATTTCGTCGAAGGCGGCGTAGTCGACGTTGCGGGGATGGATGCTGCTGCCCAGCCCGCGCATCAGCCGGGTTCGTGCCGGCTGGCCGAAGATGGTCGATCCGGTGGCGTCCACACCGACCAGGCGCAGGTGCGGGTAGAACTCGCGGATGACCCGGGCGATGCCGGCGCTGTGCCCGCCGGTGCCCACACTGCAGACCAACACGTCGATGCGCCCGAGCTGAGCCACCAGTTCCAGGGCCAGTTGCTGGTAGGCGTCGACGTTGTCGGGGTTGTTGTACTGATCAGGGCAGAAACTGCGGTGATCTTCAGCGAGCAGCTGCGCGACGCGGTCACGGCGGGCCTGCTGCCAGCCGCCGACCGGGTGCGGCCGGTCGACAATCTCGACGCGGGCACCGTAGGCGGACAGCAGGTAGCGCATCGACGGTTCCATGCCGGGGTCGGTCACCAGGGTCACCGGGTGCTCATAAACGTTGCCGGCCAGGGCCAGCCCGAGCCCGAGGGTGCCGGAGGTCGATTCGACCACCAGCGCGCCCGGGGTCAGGTCGCCGCGTTCGCGGGCGCATTTGATCAAGTGCATTCCGGGGCGGTCTTTGATCCCGCCGGGGTTGTGGCCTTCGAGTTTGGCCCAGAACCCGCGCCCGGGCGTGCCGGTGATCTCCGGTGTCCACAGCACCGGGGTGTTACCGACGAGTTGCTCGAGGGAGTTGCAGGCCACGCCGGAGATCAGCCGGCTCGGGGTGGGCAGGTGTGACGGGCGCGTAGAAACGATGTCGATCATGGGGTCCGCTTTCTGGACGTGTTTTTGCTACCTGAGGCACGGCCGGTTACGGGCACGGCGGCATCAGGTCAGCGAAGACAGGGAACGCGGGCATGCGTCGGCACCCCGCCGGCCGCGACAGCGGCAACAGCGGTGCAGAAGTCAGGTGGTCCGTTACGAACTCAGACGGCCCGTGTGACGCCGACGCCCGGCGATCACGTCCGGCAGACGCTGGTCTCCATCAACACATGGCGCTGCCGTGGAACTCTGCACCGGGCGGTGCGCACGCGGGAGGCAACGCTGGTCAACGCGCCCGGCAAGGCCAGCAGCACGAAGTCCGCCACTGCCCAACCCGGCTGGGGCGGTGTTGCCGATACCAGGCAAAGATGCGCGGCATGCGGCGCTTCGTCCGCCAGCGCTTCGCCGCCGCCGGGAGTTCGGACGACGGGGACGTCCACCGCCGGTTGCGTGACAGCGGTGACCAGGCGCGTCGACGACGACGCGTGGGCATGCTGTGCCCGAGAACCCGCCGCGTCATGATCGACTGCGGCTGCGCAGAGCAGCACCAAGGCTGCTGTGACGACACGCATGATCAGGCGGAACATGAGGACTCTCGGGCCGGCGCAGCTGGTCATTGCGCCGGAATTGTACCAACTGTAGGTGATCTGCTGGACCCGTCGAAGCAACGGCCGCCACCTTCGAGGGGCGAAGTGGACCCCACGTCCGTCACGCTCGGGACTGGTGCGCCGCCTGGAGGGCCGCCGGCCGGCGATGTGTCGGGATAAGCCTGGCGTAGTGACCACGGACACCTGCCACAGCTCAGCGCTAAGGGGACACGCACGGATGAGCGCCTGCCCGCACGAAGGTGGCGGTACCGCCGTAACTACCCGAGCCACCAGGCCAGTCGGCTCTACGGAGTTGCAGCGCGGCCCGACGCTCGTCGCTCCCGATAGCCCCAGGGCGTCAGCCCGCGCGGTTTGAACACCGACAGCACCAGCGCGAGCATTAGCAGCACGATGGCGGCGCCGGCGTGCAGCACCGGCGAGGGCGTGGGTGACACCGCCGCGCCTACCTCGGTGGCGCGGCGGGCGAGGCCGGCGAGTACCTCCAAGGTCTGCATGTAGAGCAGCAGCACACCGGTGGCGAACACGTTCATAACCAACTTGATCAGCACCCAGTAGTGGCGCACCAGACCCCACGTCGAGATCAGCGACTGGATCACACCGGTGACCAGGCTGGCGAGGCTGAACGGGACCAGCGCCGCCCAGCCCAGCGGCTCCAGCACCAGATAGGCCGCGCACGCCACCGCCGGGTCGGCCACGGTCAGCGCGAGCACGGCCAGGACCAGCGACGCGGCGATAGCCCCCAGCCAGCCGACCGACGCGCCGACGTGAGCCACCAGCATCAGCTTCCGCAGCCGGGGCCGGACGGTCATCGCCGGTGGTCGATCATCGGCACGCTCGGCGCCTGCAGGCTGTGTTGCATGTGTCGACCCGGGCCGTGCCCGCTGAGCAGCATGACGACGACCAGCGCGACCACCACGACGCCGATGACACCGGCAATCTTCACCCACCGCGGTACGCCCTCGTGGCCGGCGTCGGGCCCGCCGCCGGCAGACGAATCAGGCTCACCGGATTGTTTCTGGCTCATCTTGACTCCTCGACTCGGCAACTCCACATCCGCATTTTGCAATACACTCTGTCTCGATGCAAGACATTCTGACGCCCCGGTGTCGGTGCGTACGCTAGGTGTGTGCCGAGATTGTGGAACGACACCGTCGACGAGCATCGCCGCAGCGTGCGGGCGGCGATCCTGGACAACACCGCCGCCCTGGTGAACGAGCACGGCATGGGCGTGACGATGTCCCAGATCGCTGGGCAGGTCGGTATCGGCCGCGCCACGCTGTACAAGTACTTCCCGGATGTGGAAGCCATCATGGTCGCCTGGCACGAACGCCAGGTCGGCGAGCACCTGCGGCAGCTCACCGACACCGCTGCCCTCAGCGCTGAGCCCGGTGAGCGACTACGAACGGTCCTGGCGACTTACGCCGAACTGTCCAGCGGCGGCCGAGACGGCCACCAACCGTCCCCGCCGGCCGGGCACGGCATGGAGCTCGCGGCGCCGCTGCACCGCGCCGAACACATGCACCACGCCCGACAACGGCTGCACGAGCTCGTCACTGGAGTCATTGCCGCAGCTGTCAGTGCCGGTGTGGCCCGCACCGACGTACCGGCCGGTGAACTGGCCACCTTCTGCCTGCACGCGTTGACTGCGGCGGCTGCGCTGCCGAATCCGGCGGCCCGCCGGCGGCTGGTTACCGTCACCCTCGACGGCGTGCTGTCCCCCCGCATTGACGAGGTCAAGGGCACGTAGAGCGGGAGCACCGGGGACTGACTCCCGCAGGCCGACGCTAGCGTCCTTCATCGGCTCCGGCTGGTTTACCGCGTTCCACCGTCCGGGCCGTCCACGAACGCCATCCATGGATCTGCTGGCGCGCCCTGCTTTCCAGGCGACCTGTCGGCTTTGACCTTCTCCCGTGTCCCCCGGGGCCGGCCGGCGGTGGCTGCGGCCAGAGCGGTGGTGATGGATACGGCGGCGATGAGGCCGAGGGTGCCGACGATGCTGCGGACGAGTTCCTGCGCGATCAGCGGGGTGGTGAGGGTGGCTCCGATCGGCTCGTTGCCGGCGGCGAACAGCAGCATCAGCGGTAGTGACGCGCCTGCGTAGGCCAGCACGATGGTGTTGATGACCGAGGCGATGTGCGCGCGGCCGATGCGTTCGGCGGCGCGGTACAGCTGCCGGAAGCCGTAGGCCGGGTTGGCGCGGGCCAGTTCGCTGACGGCGGCGGACTGGGTGACGGTGACGTCGTCGAGCACGCCGAGCGAGCCGATGACGATTCCCGCGAGCAGCAGGCCCTGCATGTTGACGTCGGCGTGGGTGATGTTGAGGTAGTTCGAGGTTTCGTCGGAAATGCCGGTCAGGTGGGTGAATCCAGTGGACAGCGCCGACAGCACACCGGTGATGGTCAGAGCGGCCAGCGTGCCGGCGACCGCGACCGTGGTGCCCATGTGTAAACCGTGGGTCAGATACAGCACGGTGAGCATGATCGCGGCGGAGCCGACGATCGCGATCAACAGCGGCGATCGGCCTTCAAGGATGGCCGGGACGATGAACCACAGCAGTACAGCGAAGGTGACCGCGAGGCCGGCCAGGGCGCTCAGGCCGCGCCAGCGGCCGAAGGCGATGACCGCGGCGGCGAAGGCGGCGGCCAGGATCCACAGCTGGGTCGAGCGCTGGTGGTCGTAGATCGAGTACGCCTGCCCGGTCGGCGAGTCCGGCAGGTAGAGCAGTTCGATGTCGTCGCCGGCTTCGACGGTGACCGCGCCGGGTCCGGCGGGGATGTCGGTGGTGACAGTGCTGCCGGAACTCGCGCCGCTGGTCACCTTGACGGTGACACTGCCGCACACGCTGTCTTGGGTGTACGAGCCCTCTTCACCTGCCGGGCCTGGGATCTCGGGCTCGGTGGCGCAGTCGACCGGCTGGACCGCGGTGACGGTGCCGTTGACCCGGTCGTCGGGTGCGGCGGGGTCGCGTTCGATGCCGGCCGGCCACAGCAGGATCATTGCCACGGCGATGATGATGGCTGCCGGCACCAGCAACACGATGGTTAGCCGCCCGGCGTGTGGTCGCCCTAAATCGTTGTCGTCGGCGTCAGCGGTGGTGTGGGTGTGACCGGCACTCATGTGACCTCCTGGTCGGCCAGTGCGATCAAGCGCGGCGGGCGGCGGGCGGCGGGCGGCGAACACTGCCGTGACCGTGGTGCGTGGGGCTCGCCGCGGGTGCGGTTGGGCGGCGAGCCGCTTCCCGGGCTCGCCGCTATCGCGCCTGCTGTCAGTTGTCAGCTCGGTCGGCGGAAACCGGCGATCGGTCCGATGTCGTCCAGGCCGGCCATGCGGACGTAGTCGCCGGTGTGCGGGGCGTGCACGACGGTGTCGTTGCCGACGTAGATGCCCATGTGGTGCAGGTCGCTGAACCAGAACACCAGGTCGCCGGGTTTGATGTCGGCGCGACTCACCGGGGTGGTGTCGGACCACTGCCATTTGGTGTAGTGCCGCAGCGATACCCCGTTGACCGCCCACGCGGTCAGGGTCAGCCCGGAGCAGTCATATCCGCGTGGTCCGGCGGCCGCCCAGATGTAGGGCTTACCGATCAGACTGCACGCCTTGGCGGCGGCTTTACCGCCCGGGTCGTTGCTGTACTCGGCCGGGCAGGCCCCGGTCCGCAACGCGCCTCGGGCTCCCCCGGCGCTGCCGTAGGCCTTGATCCGCAGCTTCTGCAGGTCGTTGATCTTCTTCTCGATGTCCTTCTTCTTGCCGGCCAGATCGGCGTCGCGGGCGGCCAAGCCTGCGGTGACGGTATCGAGGGTCTTCTTGCTCGTGGCGTACTTGTCGCGCAAAGTGATGACATCGTTGACCTGCGCACGCTCGGATCGGGCCATCAGGTCGAGGTAGGTGAGCTTGTCGGTCAGGTCCGACGGCGAGCCGCTGACCAGCATGCTGGTCAGTCCGGACTGGCCGCCCTGCATGTAGGCCCGGGCTGCTAGGTCACCGACGTTCGACAGGGCGGCGTCGACCTTGCTCTGCAACGGTTTGAGTTGCTTGACCAGCTTTTTCTGCTGGTTGCGGTTGACCTGCAACTGGCTGTGGATGTGGTTGTACTGCTCGATGACCGGCTCGAGCTGGTTCCAGGCCTTGTCGATCTGCGCCTCGATCGCCGTGGGTGACGGGGCGGCGTACGCGGGGGTCGCGACACCGGCAGCGACCGCGAGCGCACTCGCGATGGCGCACACCAGAACGCGCAGCGATGATCGGCGGGGGGAGGTATTTGGCAACACGAAGACAGGGTCCTTTCTTCATGCGTCGAGGCAAGCAACGCACCGGACGGGCCGCAGCGGGTGGCAGCCTCTGGCGAAGCCAGCAGGCAGTTCGTCGTTGCGTCCTACGTGCCGGGCATGCCCAGCGGTTCAGCCCGCTCACGGCACGTGGCGCCACGCGGCGATCGGGTGATCGCAAGCCTCAAGGCATCAGGGGAATGTGTACGCCGTGCGGGGCGCGGTACGACACAGGTCGAACGGATCAGGCGATGGACGCCCAGCACCGGTCGACTCAGGTACGCATGACCGCGACGGCCGTCACCGCAAGACCCCAGGCCGGCCGCCGACTGGACCGGGATGTTCGCACCAACTGTCGGCCGTCGGCCGCAGATGCCCGGTCAGCCAGGCCCATCAGCAGCCGGGCTCCCAGCAGCACACCGATCGCTATGACACTGAGAATGGCGACGCAGACGTCTGACCGCGACGAGCCGCCGTACGCGTCGGCTGGCATCGCCACTGTATGAGTGCAGCCGTCACCGCCGCAGTCATCGTCGTCGACCGGTGAGGCAGCGGAGACGAAAGCCGGGCCGGACGCCGTCGTGGTGAAGGTGACGGTGTGGTGCTCGCTGACGGCGGCATGACCGACAGTGTGCAACGCAGCGAACCCGAACAGTGTGCAGAGCAGCAGGACGAGGCGAGCGAGGCGCTCCGTCGTCGCTGCAGCCGGTTTCACGCGGCATACGGTAGCCGCTACCACCGAGATCCGCGAGCCACTCTCGGTGAGTTCGGTAGCACTCAAGCCCACTCCGTGGGCGCTCACCTGCGCCGAGGAATCACAGTTACCGAGCTCCACACGCCCGACAACTTCGACCCCCTTTCGCGTTGAGGGCGCGGTCCGGCGACGTTTCTGTGTGCTGATGGTGTCGAGCTGTCAGGCGAGGCACGGCCGGGCACCTGTTGCCAGGCGCCCGGCGCGTGTCAACTGGGCCTAGAGGCGCCCGAGGATCGCCTTCATCGTGGTGATCTCTGCCTGCTGATCGGTGACGATCTTCTCGGCCAAAGCTTTGGCGTCGGCGTTGGAGCCCTGCGCCGTCTCCTGCTTGGCCATCTCGATGGCACCTTCGTGGTGGCTGATCATCATGGTGAGGAACTGCTTGTCGAACGCCGCGCCTTTGGCGCCCATCAACTTCTTCATGTCGGCGTCGCTCATCATGCCCGGCATCGACCCGTGGTCCATGCCGGACATGTCAGAGCCCATACTCGCCATCGGCGAGGGCTGGCCCCAGGCGGTCAGCCAGCCGTTCATCGCGTCGATCTCCGGCTGCTGCGCCGTCTTGATCTTGGCGGCCAGCTCCTTCACCTCAGCGTTCGACGCCCGCGTCTCGGCCATCGCCGCCATCTGCACGGCCTGCTGGTGATGCGGGATCATCGACTCGGCGAAGGTGACATCAGCGTCGGTGAACGCGGCCGCCGCGCTAGCCGGAGCGCTGGTAGCGGCCATGCCACCGTGGTCCATGCCGGAGCCCGACGACGAGTCGTCACCGCCGCCACAGGCGGACAGAACAAGCGTCGTCGTGACGGCAGCGCCAGCCAGAAGGCCGCGACGCAGTAGGGCAGCGGGCAGCGTGGAATTACGCATCATGGGAAACAGTGAACCTTTCACATCGACAACGGGAACGTGCGCACGAACGCCCCAGGCAGCGGACATGAGACCGCCTACCTGGATCCGTTGTTCTAAATGCGCAGCACCGCTGTCGATGCAATGGTCAGCCCAAACCACTTGTCCGGGGGCGCCCGGGAGGCGACCGCCGGAGACATTGCCTGACCAGCCGCTGAAGTCCCGGTGCGCCGACCGCCGATCAATACCGCCAACAGGAACGCGAAAACCGCCAAGCCGCCGAGCACTGCCAGGCAGACGCTCCACTGACTCATCGCACCGTCATCGCCCGGGCAGTGATCCCCGGTACACGACGGCGCTTCGCGCATCTGCGCCGTCGGCTCGAGATACGTCTGCACCGCACCCATGATCGACGTCATGACCGGTGTTTCGTGGTGGGCGGGCTGATCCATCTGCATGCCGGTATGGCCGAGCGTGTGCATCGCCGCCAGGCCGAACAGGGTGCCCATCAGCAACAGCCATCGGGCGCTACGCCTGATGTCTGTTGTCGGCCGATGGGTCATGACCTCCACGCTAGCGCGCCGATCCGCAAAGGCATCTTCGGCCCCCAGCGACATCGCCGACGTCCTCCACCCCTCATCAGCGACCGGCGACTTATGGTCTGGCCGGGCGGTGGATTGACCACCTGGCCGCTCGCACGTCGCAGGCCGGCGTTGGCCCCGAATCGAGGCCCCACTGGTCGTCACTGCTGGTGGGGGGCCAGGCGTACCCGGCGCAGCAGTTGGGCGTTGAGCGCGACCACGATGGTCGAGGCACTCATCAGCACCGCCCCGATCGCCGGGCTCAGCGTGATCCCCGCCCAGGCCAGCACCCCGGCGGCCAACGGGATCGCGATGACGTTGTAGCCGGCCGCCCACGCCAGGTTCTGGATCATCTTGCGGTAAGAGGCCTTTGACAGGCGGATCACGCTGCTGACCCCGCGCGGGTCCGAAGAGGCCAGCACCACCCCGGCGGACTCGATCGCGACGTCCGTTCCTGCCCCGATCGCCAGGCCAACGTCCGCGCGGGCCAGGGCCGGCGCGTCGTTGACGCCGTCGCCGACCATCGCCACGATCAGGCCACGCGCCTGCAGCTCAGCGACCGCCCGATCCTTGTCCGCGGGCAGCACCTCGGCGAACACCTCGTCCACCCCCGGCCTGAACCCCAGGTCGGCGGCGACCGCTTCGGCAACCGCCCGGGCGTCACCGGTGATCATGACGATCTTTTTGACGCCTTGGCGGCGGAGCTGCTCGATGGCTTGACGCGCCTCGGGCCGGATCTCGTCCTCCAGGGCGAACGCGCCGATGACCTGCGGACTGCCGGATTCCTCGAGCAGTAGCAGGTGCAGGACCGCAGCTCCCCGCTCGGACCAGCGCTGCGCGGCCTCGACAAGGTCGTCGGGCACCGTGGCGCTAAGTTCGCGCAGCAGTGCCGGCCCGCCTACCGCGTACGTCCGGTCGTCGACCACCGCCTGCACCCCGCGACCGGTCAGCGACCGGAAGCCAGTGGCAGAGGCGTGCAGGTTGCGGTCGTGGGCGACCGCGGTCAGGGCCCTGGCGAGCGGGTGCTCACTGTCGGCTTCGACGGCCCCGGCGATACGCAGCGCCTCGTCGTCGGTGAACCCGACAGCGGCGGCGATCCCGGCGACGGTGTGGGCGCCCTTGGTCAGGGTGCCGGTTTTATCGAACAACACCGCGTCGACGGTCCGCATCCGCTCCAGCGCGAGGCGGTCCTTCACCAGGATGCCGGCCTTGGCCGCCATCGCCGTCGACAACGCGATCACCAACGGGATCGCCAGACCCAGCGCGTGCGGGCAGGCGATGACCAGCACCGTCACGGTGCGCACCACCGACTGGTTCACATCACCGAGCGCCGACCAGGCAATAAACGTCAGCAGCGCCGCACCCGTAGCGACATAGAACAGCATGGCCGCGAACCGGTCCGCCAGCACCTGCGCGCGGCCGCTGGACGCCTGGGCCTGCGCCACGAGGCGCCCGATCCCGGCCAGTGCGGTGTCGTCGCCGACTGCGTCGATGCGGACCCGGATCGTCGAGTCGGTGGCGACCGTGCCGGCCACGACCCGCCCACCCACCGTCCGCGCCACCGGCCGTGACTCCCCGGTGATCATCGACTCGTCCAGCTCCGCGGTGCCGTCGATGATCCGACCGTCAGCCGGCACCCGGGCGCCGGAGCGCACCAGCACCGTGTCGCCCACCACCAGCTGAGCGACCGGCACCCGCTCTGTCGCGCCTTCGCCGGTCAGCCTCTCGGCGTCGTCGGGCAGCAACGCGGCAAGGGCGGCGAGAGCCCCCTGCGCCTGACCGATCGCCTTCATTTCCTGCCAGTGCCCGAGCAGCATGATGGTCACGAGCGCGGCCAGCTCCCACCAGAAGTCCAAATCGAACACACCAAGGCTGGTCAGCATCGACGCGGTATAGGCCACGGTGATGGCCATCGAGATCAGCAGCATCATGCCCGGCGCGCGGTCCCGCACCTCGCTGACCGCGCCGGCCAAAAACGGCCAGCCGCCGTAGAAGAACACCGCGGTCCCCAGCACCGGGCCGACCCAGGACATGCCAGGGAAGTCGAGCGAGTAGCCGAACCAGTCCATCACCATGTGACTGGTCAGCACGATCGGCACGGTCAGGATCAAGCTCAGCCAGAACTTGCGCCGGAACGCCTCCGGATCATGACCGGCGTGCTTGTCATGCCCTTGATGCCCGCCCGCATGACCGTGACCTGCCATGTCGTGGCCGGACCCCTGATGGCCGGCGGTCAGCGTGGACACCGAAACGTGGTGAGGGGCGTCGTCGTGCCCGCCGTGGCTCGCGTTGTCGCGCATGGGCTCACCTGTCGGGGTATGCGGCGACTCGGGCGTTTGCGAAACCTCATGATCATGCTCGCTTGCTGGCATATCGACCACCTCCACGCATCACCATATACCCCTAGGGGGTATCTGGCACACGGGTGGGAGAGATTCCGCAGTCACATCACTACGGGAGCGGGTGACGGTTCTAATCGAAGTCGCCGAAGCAACGGAGCCGGCCATGCCCGGCGGCAGACGACCGCACGACTTCAGCGCAGCCGGACAAGTCTGAGCGAGATGCAGCGGCTGCTGCCGGGCCTACTGCGCCTGCTCAGTGACTTGCAGGCGATCGGACCCAGCTCCGTGGAGTCCGGTACGACTGTGGCTGGTTTGCTTCTCGGTACCGATCGATGTGATCCCCTACTTCATCCCGGTCATCGGCTACGCCGTCATCATGGCGCTCGCACGGTGCGATCGGTAGGGCGGCGCCCTGGCTGTCTGCGCGCCGACGGCACTGGGCCCAGCAATCCGACCGGTCTCGCGGCGGTCCTGTGCGCGGCCGGCGTCGCTGATCCAGTCGGCCGTAGCCTCAGCGCCGTATATCGGAGTTGGCGATCCCGGTCAGCTCAGCGCGTGACGAACCCGGCGGGTGGCCGTGAAGACGTACAGGTCGAGCACGCCGGGTGGATCCGCGATGCCGGGTCCGCCTGCGCGAACCCAGGCGGTGATGTCGGCGCCGGCGTCGGCATCGTTGACCATGCCGAGCCAGGCCGGGCGGCCACCGGCGGCCCGGCCTGCGGCCGAGGGCTGGATGACGATCACATTGGCGTGTTCGCAGGCATTGAGGCAGCCGCTGACGCGGACCTGTGCCACCTCGGCCAGTGAGCGGCGCAGGTGAGCCAGTTGGGCGCCGTGGTCCAGGCCGGGGATCCTGGCGGTGCCGCACTGTCCGCCCCGGCAGATCGTCACGGTGCAACGTGAGTCGGCGCCGGCAGTCGCTGCGGGCCGGGCTCGGCGGCTCACCGCTGACGGCTCTGGGGTTGCGGCCAGGCCCGGTTGGCGAGCAGTCGCAGGCCGTTGAGTCCGACGATGACGGTGGACCCTTCGTGCCCGGCGACTCCCAGCGGTAGCGGGAGGTGGCCGAACAGGTCCCAGGCGACGAGCACGGTGATGAACGTGCCCGCGATGACCAAGTTCGCCACGACGATGCGGCGGGCCCGCCGGGACAGGGTGATGACGGCGGGCAGGGCGGTGAGGTCGTCGCGGACCAGGACCGCGTCTGCGCTCTGCAGCGCCAGGTCGGAGCCGCGCGAACCCATCGCCACGCCGAGGTCGGCGGTGGCCAGCGCAGGGGCGTCGTTCACTCCGTCACCGACCAGCAGCACCCGCGCCCCGTCGGCCTGCAACGCCTGGACCCGGTCGACCTTGTCCGCGGGGAGTAGCCCGGCGTGCACGTCGGTGATGCCCGCTTCGGTCGCGAGCCGGCCCGCGGCGCCGGGGTTGTCGCCGGTGAGCAGCACCGGTGTGGTGCCGGTCAACGCGGTCAGGGCGGTGACGGTGCCGGCGGCGGCCGGGCGGATCCGGTCGGCCAGCGCGAGGACCCCGGCCGGCAGGCCGTCCACCATGACCACAACGGCGGTGCGCCCGGCGGCTTGAGTCACCTGGACAACGCCACGCACCTCACCGGTGACTCCCCCGGCGCTGCCGGTCACGGTATCGAGCAGGGCCGGGCTGCCGACCTGCACCACGTGCCCGTCGACGATGGCGCGCACACCGCGGCCCGGGGTGGAGGTGAAGTCGTCGGCGGCCGGCAGGACGAGGCCACGGTCGCGGGCGGCTGCCAGCACTGCCGCGGCGATCGGGTGTTCACTGGGATGCTCGGCGGCCGCGGCCCAGCGCAGCAATTGCCCGGCGTCGAGAGCGCCGGTGGCATGGATCTCGGCGACGCGGGGGGTGCCCTCGGTCAGCGTGCCGGTCTTGTCGAACGCCACCACGGTGGTGTCGGCGAGTTGTTCCATGACCACGGCAGACTTGACCAGTACCCCGTTGCGCCCGGCGAGGGCGATCGCGGACAGCAGCGGCGGCATCGTCGCGAGGACGACGGCGCACGGCGACGCCACGATCATGAACGTCATCGCCCGTAGCAGCGTCGATCGCAGGTCCGCACCGACCAGCAGCGGCACCATGAACAACGCCAGGGTGGCAACCACGACACCGACCGAGTACCGCTGCTCGACCTTCTCGATGAACAGCTGCGTGCGGGCCTTGGTCGCCGAGGCCTGCTCGACCAGGGCCACGATGCGGGCGATCACCGACTCCCCGGCCGCCCGGTGCACCCGAGCCAGCAGGGCGCCGGTGCCGTTGAGAGCGCCGGCGAACACCTCATCGCCCGACTGCTTGACCACCGGCAGCGGCTCACCGGTGATCGTGGCCTGATCAACCTCACTGGCCCCGACGACCACAAGGGCGTCGGCACCGACGCGCTCACCCGGGCGGATCCGGATCAGTTCGCCGACCTGCAACTGCGCGGTGCCCACCGTCTGCTCGGCGCCATCGGTGTCGACCCGGGTGGCCTGTTCCGGGGCGAGGTCGAGCAACGCCCGCACACTGTCGGCGGTCCGCGCGGTCGCGAACGCCTCCAGCGCACCGGAGGTGGCGAAGATGACGATCAGCAGCGCCCCGTCGAAGACCTGCCCGATCCCGGCCGCACCGATCGCCGCCACGATCATCAGTAAATCCACGTCCAAGGTCCGACCGCGCAACGCGCGCAGCCCGGCCAGGGCCGGCTCCCAACCGCCCGCGGCGTAGCAGGCGAGGTACAGCGCCCACCACACCGGTGACGGAGCGCCGGCCAGCTGCGCCGCGCCGCCGGCAGCGAACAGCAGTGTGGCTACTGCCGCCCAGCGGATCTCGGTCAGCGCCAACAGCCGGGCGGCCAGCCGCCGCGGCACTACTGGTGGACCGGCGGTCGCGGCTCGGGGCGGGGTCGTTGTCAGAGTCACAGAGAATCACACTACCTGCGTATGCACGTAGGTAGCCAAACAGCTAGGCAGATGAGTGCCGTGATTCCCGCTACGCTGTTCGTGTGCATACCTCGCTGCCCGATTTCCGGATGCCCGACGACGAGCAGGTCCACCTCGCCGCCGAAGGCTTCCGGATGCTCGCCGACTCGACCCGCATCAAAATCCTGTGGGCACTGCTGCAAGGCGAGTCGTCGGTCGCCTGCCTTGCCGAACTCGTCGGCGCTGCTCCCACCGCGGTCAGCCAGCACCTGGCCAAGTTGCGCCTGGCCGGACTCGTCCGCGGCCGCCGTGAAGGCACGTTCGTGCACTACTCCGCCGCCGACACCCACGTGCGGGCACTGCTGTCCGAGGCGCTGTTCCACGCGGAGCACACCGATCAGAACCTGCCCGAGTCCGGCGGGGACAGCTCGCAGCCGCACGCCCACGCCCCCGCGCCCACCGCGGCGGGCTGACAGCACCGCTCTTCACGGTTGATCGTGAGCGAGGGATTTCCGCAGGCCACTCCCTCGTCACCGGTCGGCGGAGTCACGCTGCGCTCGCCGGCCGCCGCGAGTTCAGCCAGCTAAACGAGGGCCGCTGCCGGGAACGTGGACGATCGGGACCAGGTTCGGCGGTCAGCGCGGCGCCGGGACCGGAGGATCTGGCTCGTGATGAGCGGGCCAGTCGGTGAGCTGGTGTTCGGCGGCGTACAGCGCTTCGGTCACCAGGCGGCGCACGTGGGGGCCGGCCACCGCGTACAACGCTCGCCGGCCCTCGCGGCGCACGGTGACCAGCCCGGCCAGGCGCAGTTTGCCCAGGTGCTGCGAGACGGCCGGCCGAGCCGCGCCCACCGCCGCCGTCAGCGCCGTCACGTCCAGGTCCCCGTCCAGCAGCGCGGTCAGAAGACCCAGTCGGGTCGCGTCGGCGAGCATGCCGAACGTCATCGCGGCCCGCTGCAGCACCGGACCGCTCAACAGGCGCTGTTGCCCATTCTGGGCACCTGCAACGTTGTCGCGTGCGTACATGAGCACATACTATGCAGAGGACCGCCCGCACGCCAACGCCGTATGAAGGACCTCCGATGGCTGAGCACGACCACGATCAGGCCCACTGCCACGGATCAGGGCCCGTGCACACCCACGACGACGTCGCTCACGATCACAGCGACCACGATCACAGCAGCGGGTGGCAGCGGATTAAGCATCTGATCACCCCGCACTCGCACGACACCGCCGACAAGGTCGACTCCGCGCTCGAGTCGTCCCGCGAAGGCCTGCGGGCGCTGTGGATCTCCCTCGCCGTGCTCAGTGTCACCGCCGCCCTGCAAGCGGTCATCTTCGTGTTCTCCGGGTCGGTGGCGCTGCTCGGCGACACGCTGCACAACGTCGCCGACGCGCTGACCGCCGTCCCGCTCGGTATCGCGTTCCTGCTCGGCCGGCGCGCCGCCACCCGCGCTTACACCTACGGCTTCGGCCGGGCCGAAGACCTCGCCGGCATCGTCATCGTCGCGGTCATCGCCGCCTCGTCGATCGCCGCGGCCTGGACCGCCATCGACCGGCTGGCCAACCCGCAGGACATGACCCACATCCCCTGGGTGCTCGCCGCCGGCGTGATCGGCTTCATCGGCAACGAGATCGTCGCCCGCTACCGCATCACCGTCGGCCGGCGCATCGGCTCCGCCGCCCTGGTCGCCGACGGCCTGCACGCCCGCACCGACGGCTTCACCTCCCTGGCCGTCGTGCTCGCCGCCGGCGGAGCAGCGCTCGGGTGGCGCTGGGCCGACCCGATCGTCGGGCTGATCATCACCGTGGCCATCGCGTTCGTCCTCAAGGACGCCGCCCGGGAGGTGTACCGGCGGCTGATGGACCGCGTCGACCCGGAACTGGTCGATCAAGCTGAGCAGTCGCTGCGTACGGTGCCCGGCGTTCGCGATGTCTCGGGCATCAAGCTGCGCTGGATCGGGCACCGCATGCACGCCGAAGCCGCCGTCGTCGTCGACGCGAACCTGAGCCTGCTCGCCGCCCACGAGATCGCCGCGGACGCCGAGCACCAGCTCACCCACAACGTCGCGCGACTGACCGGCGCTACCGTGCATGTCGACCCGGACAGCCACCCCGGCGATCAACACCACAGCGACCTGTCCCACGAACGACGCGACCGGCTAGCCGCGGCCGCCTGACAGGCGACGATCACCGTGGCCACCTATCCTGACGCGATGACACGACCCGGCAACGCCGCGAGCGTCGCCGGGCTGCGTCGTGTCGTCCGGATCCCGGCGCTGCTGATGCTGCTGATCCTGCTCGGTGCCGCCGTGCTCGTCTCCGCCGGCAGTGCCCACCACCGCCCACAGCCGACCGTTGCGGGCGTCCTGAACGTCCACAACCTCGATCACCGGCTCGCCGGACCGGTCGCCGATACCGAGGCCAGCCTGCCCGGGCACGCTCATCATCACGGCAGCGACTGGACGCCCAGCCCGACTCAGCGCCTGCGACCGGCCACGGCCGCGGCCATCGCCACCGCCGCGCTGATTCACCGCGTCTCCGGCCTTGACAGCACCACCACGTCTTTAGCCAGTTTCGGTATCAGCACAGCAGGCGCGGACCTGAAACTGCTGGGCGTCCTGCGGGTGTGACAGCCGGCCGACCCACGTCGGCCAGGCACCACCCGCGCCCAGTGCACCGCAGCTCCCTTTCTGCGGCACGACTGGCGCGTTCCCGCGTCCGCCCGCCCCAGAAGGACCATCACCGTGTCACCGAACCCGCCGCGTCGCACCACCCACGCCTACGGAAGCCCCACAAACCTGCTCGTCTACGACCGCTGGGGCACCACCGGACGTCCCGTCCTGCTCCTACACGGCCTGCTCTTCGACCGCACCACGTGGTGGCCGCTCGCGGCCGAGCTCGCCACCGACGGCACGATCATCGCCCCAGACCTGCCCGGCCACGGCGAAACCCCCAGACGCAGGAACTGCTCACCGACGAATCTCGCGACCCAGCTGGCCGAGCTCATCCACAGCCTCGGGCTGCGCCGGGCACCCATCATCGTCGGTCACGCCACGTCCGCATGGCTCGCCACCGCATTCGCCCGCGACTTCGCCGTCCACGCCATCCTCACCATCGACGCACCCACCACGGCGATCGCCGCCACCGTGGACAGCGTGATCAACGCAGCCGGCATCGATCAGGTGACCGACCCGTACCGCCCCTTCGCGCAACCGCGCCGGGACCCCGCGTTGTTGGCTGCCTACCGGTCATGGTTCGACCAGCCCACCGCATCTTCCAAGCCCGCCCGCAGCCTCTCCACCGCAGCCACAGCGGCCAGCTGCAACCCCCCACCGTCGGCCGAGAGCCGCTTCGCGCACCTCAGCGACCCGCAAGGAGTCGCCGCAGCACTACGAACCCTGATGTGATCGCTACCCCCGTGTATCAGCACCGTCCAACGCCTCGCGCCCAGCGTCTTTTGCACACAACGAGTCCGTCACAGCGTGATCGCCGGCGAAGATACTTCAAACTCGTGACCCACAAGGCAGCAAGGCTTCGTCGCGTCCTCGTACCGTTGCTTGCCACAGGCCTGCTTTTCTCAGCAGCGTGCACCAACGATCCGCAGCGTAAGGCGGACGCATTCATCCGCCTCGACCAGGTGGGTTACGCCTCCGGCGAGGTCAAGATCGCTGCTCTGCTGGCGCCACGCGACGCTGCCGGGGCACGGGTCAGCGTGATCGACCCCTCCGGCAGAAAGGTCCTGTCGCCGACGCTCGGCGCCAGCCGGGGCGCCTGGAACACCACCCTGCGCGACGTACGTCCGATCGACCTGAGCGCGCTGACCCGGCCGGGTACCTACCGGCTGCGCGTCGACGGCCCGGTCACCGCCCAATCCCCGCCGTTTCACATCGAGACCGCGGAGCACCTGTTCGCGCCGTTGGCCCGCGACTCGATCACGTACTTCCAAGCCCACCGCGACGGTGCCGACCAGGTCGCCGGTGTGTGGCAGCGCCAAGCGGCACACCTGGCCGACCGCACCGCCACCGTCTACGACAGGCCACGCTTCGACGCCCAAGGCCGGATGACCGCTGCCCTCACCGAAGCCGGCGGCCCGGTCGATGTCGAAGGCGGCTGGTATGACGCCGGGGACTTCCTCAAGTTCACCCACACCACCGCCTACGCCCTCATCAGCATGCTCACCGTCCAACGCGACATGCCCGTGGAGGGCCTCGATACCGAAATCCGCCACGGCGTCGACTGGCTCGACAAAATGTGGGATCCCGATACCGAAACGCTCTACACCCAGGTCGGCATCGGTAGCGGTCTGCAATCCGCCGACCGCAGTTTCCTCGGCGATCACGACTCCTGGCGGCTACCCCAAACCGACGACCGGCTCGCGGTCGAGCCGGGCGACAAGAGGTACTTCCAGCGTTACCGGCCGGTCTTCCGCGCCGCCGACCCCGGACAGCCACTGAGCCCGAACCTGGCCGGCCGCGTCGCCGCGGCCTTCGCCCTGGCCGCTCAGACCGAGGCAGCCACCGAGCCCGGCCGGGCCAGAGCACACCTGGCCACCGCCGCGCAGATCTTCGACCTGGCCCGCACTGACGACGTCGGCGAACTGGTCACGGCCGAACCGCAGACGTTCTACCCGGAGAACAGCTGGACCGACGACCTCGCTCTCGGTGCCACTGAACTCGCCCTGGCCGCCCAAACGTTGCACGACCCCCAGGCCGCTGAGCGGCTGCGCCAGGCGACCTACTGGGCGAAGGTCAACGCCGACAACGGCGGCGACTCGGCGCTGAGCGTCTACAACGTCAGCGCCTTAGCCGACACCGAACTCGCCCGCACCCTGGCAGCCACACCGATCCCCGCAGCCCAGATCGACGCCGCAGGCCTGCGCCGTGACTTGCAGCGACGCCTCGACGCCGGCGTCAAGGCCGCCGCGGGCAACCCGATGGGCGCCGCCGCGGGCAACGGCGGATCCGACTACGCCGCCCGACAGCTCGGCTACACCGCCACCGCCGAACTCTACGAACACATCTTCAAAGACGGCCGGTACGCGGCCTTCGCCACCGCCCAGCGCAACATCGTGCTCGGCGCCAACGGCTGGGGCACCTCCCTGGTCATCGGAGTCGGCACCACCTACCCCCAATGCCCCCACGACCAGATCGCGACACTGGCGAAAATCCCCGGCACCGACGCAGGCATGGTCGGCGCCGTGGTCAACGGCCCGAACTCCGCCGACCGCGTCCACGAACTACTCACCGACCGCACTCCCAGCTCGTGCGCCGCCGCCTCACTCGAACAGTTCGACCGCGACGACGCCCACTACGTCGACGACATGCGCATCTCCGCCAACAACGAAGCATCGATCGACTTCACCGCCACCGGCCTACTCGCCTTCGCCCTCACCGCCAAACAACACTGACGCCCATTTCGGAACTGCAACAACACCGACGGTAGCCCTGATCGCAGTACCCCTCGCGGGCTCTTCGCGGACCGCCGAGACAGGCACGCCGCAACAGCGCTTTGAATGACGGCTATAAGGCTGGCGTTCCAGTGAAACGACAGCCTTTAGACTGCATCAGGCTGGAAGTGCTGATGTCTCATGAGACATCTGGATTCTGGAGAAGTCCCGCGACCAGATCAGGTCGTAGAAGGCCGGTTCCAGTGCCATCAAGACTCTGGTCGCCGGTCGCGTCGTCACTAGCGCCTCCTTCTGCCGCACAACGATCGCGCAGGAGGTACCCGCCGACCTCGGTTGTTGGTCAAGTGCGGATCATCGGCCGAGGAACGGCGGGATCCGACCTGCTGGGCGTCGCCGGGGTCCAGCCCGCATCCGTGCGGGATAGCGCAGGCAAATCACCGCTGTCGAGGAGTTTCCTTAGGTAACCGAACTCGTCTTCGATGCGCGGTCGGTCGGAACTGGACGCCCAGGTGGTCCGGTCGTAGGGTCGCCCGTCGGCTCTGGCGGGAGGGTTCCACGTTGCGGCGTAGATACGTTCGACGGACGGCAGGCCTGCCGCGACCAGGTGTATCTGTCGGCGTTGCCACCATTTCACGACGGCGATCACCGTTCGTGGCGCGTGAAGGCGTTCCTCGACGAGAGGACGGGCGAACGAGACATTCTCGTGGGAGGTGCGAGAACGTCGTTCGATGAGTATCTGATCCGGCGGAATCCCCCGTGCTTTGAGCAGCTGTGCGTGTGCGTCGCTCTCCACGATCGCGGGGTTGCGGCGGTTGGGACCTCCGGTCAGGACGATCAGCGGCGCCAGCCCGGCTCGGAACGCCCGCAGGGCGGGCGTGACGGCGTCCGGCAGGGTGGAGCCGAACACGAAGATCAGGTCGGCCTGGCCCAGCCCCGGTGCGGACGCGTCGACAAAGTCTGCGATGTCATCGGTCACTGCCATGTCGAGCGCCCTGCTCGTGTATGGCGGCATGGGCAGGTTGCGACGAGGTGTGCAGCTCTCGAGGAGCTTTGCGCAGTCATGGCCTGGCCGCCTGTTTCGTGTCTCCCGGCCGGATGCGGAGCCGTAGGTCCCAGCCGGGCGGATCGTTGTCCTCGGCCCGGGTCAGCATGGTCGTGTAAGCGTCGGGCCCCGGCCGGGCGGCCTGTTCCCATCGCCGTAGCCAGGTGTGCAGCGTCCGCAGTGAAACCGATTCGGGGTGGTCGGCGACGATGGTGCCGTCGGTAAGGATGATCGCGGCCGAGGTCGGGGTGGTGTGCCCGATGCCGCGGCCTTGACCGTGCAGCGAGACAGCGGTCAGGTTCGGGTCGGCGAGAGCTGCGGTGAACGCTGTAAAGGACCGCCAGTCCAGCGGTGTGCGCTCGTACCTACCGGTGTGACCGGGGCGCTGGAGCTGGTGGAGTGCGGCGCGGGCACCGTCACGGTGCGGGTCGCTGACGCGCCAGCTGATCGATATCCAGGACGGCTCGGGCTGGCCGATGATGGCGTCGACCCAGCGGGGCGGGATGGTGTGCACGTCGTCGATCGGGGTCAGGTGGCTTTGAGCGTAGCCGCCGAAGGTCAGCTGGTCGGCGTGCGGCCGGCCGGCGTGCACGGTGATCGTGGTGATGATGTTGGCCGAGGGTAGCGGCGCGACCGGCAGGCAGGTCACGATCCGGCCGTCGGGCGCCAGCTGGTGCACCCATGAGGACGGGAGCCGGGGCGGGCAAAGCCAGGCGACGATCCGGCCGTAGGGGGCACCGGGCGGGTGCCCGGCGAGGCCGTCACCGGTATGGCAGGTGACGACGGTGCCGATGCCGCGTTCACCGTGCAGCTGGTTCGCCGCTTGGACCAAGTGATCGTCGACGTCCATGCTGACGATGTGCCCGGCCGGGCCGGCGAGCTCGGCCAGCAGCGCGCTCGAGTAGCCGGTGCCGGTGCCGACTTCGAGCACGCGGGCGCCGTCGGGGACGTCTAACGCGGCCAGGTCCCGGTGGATCGCGGCCGGGTCGGAGTAGTGCAGCGTCGGCCCGCGCCGCGCGTCGTGCAGGTAGACGTCTTCAGGGACCCGGCTGATCGTGTCGTCGCTCAGGTTCATCGTTCTCCTGGTCACGGTGATGAGGAGGGGGCGTTTGCGCGGGCTTTCTCGCTCATGGCTGCCATCGCGGTTTCCCGCCTCGTGGGCCAGACCGCAAGCGCCGCTGCAACGGTCAGAACAAGAACTCCTGCGGGTGCGGGTTGGCGGGTGGTGGTTGGCCGGCGAGGTCTCGTAGCTGGTCCAGTCGGCACCAGCGGTGTGCTCGGGCGCCGTCGGCCAGCAGCCGGACCAGTAGGTGGCCGGTCACCTCGGCGTCGGCGAGCGCGCGATGCCGGCTGGCGGGGATGCCGATCCCGTGGAGGGTCAGTAGGGCATCGAGGGCGTACGACGCGAGGCCAGGCCGGCACCGTTTGGCCAGGGCGAGGGTGTCGAGCATCGGCGCGGCGGCGGCAGTCGGGCAGGCGTGCGCGTAGCGGCGCAAGATTCCGGCCTCGGTGCAGGCGTGATGCGCGACCAGCAGGTACGGCGGGTCGGTCAGCAGCGCGTCCAGGCCGGCGAGGACGGCCGGGGCGGCGGGCCGGCCGGCGAGCATCGGCGCGGTGATCCCGGTCTGCCGAGTGTCTGCCTCGGTCAACGGGGCATGCGCGGGCGGCCGGATCAGCGCCTCGAACCGGCTGACGCACTCCATGCCGCCCGGGGTGGGGCGCAGGATGACGGCGCCGACCTCGATCGGTTCGGCCGGGCATCCCGCAGGCGTGGTTCCCTCGAAGTCGATGACGACAAAGCGTGTGGCGGCGAAGGCAGGATCGTCGAGGTAGCGGTGCAGACCGGTCATCAAGAATTCCTGCCGACGGCGCGGACCTGGTCCACGTAGCGGGTGACGGCGCGACGGCTGCGTAGATGCACGAATGTCGCCCGGGTGGCGTGCTCGCGTAGGCAGTCCTGGACTCGGGGCAGATGCCGGGCGCGGTACGTGGCCGCGTATCTCAGGACTTCGAGGGTGACCCGGTCGTACACGCCGTCGGCGTGCTGGCCGCCGCGGTAGCGCAACCGCCGGGCGGCGATCCCGGTGAGGCAGACCAGCGGGTGCGGGTCGAGCACGATGACGGTGTCCGCCGCGGCAGCGCGCACCGGGAGGCTGGCCAGGCTGTTGCCGTCGACGATCCACCGCGCGTTGGCCACCAGCTGGTGTTGCGCCGCGACGAAGTCCGGTTCGGGGATCACGTTCCAGTCCGAGTCGTAGCGCAGCTGATCGAGGTGGGTGACCGGCAGATCAAGCAGGGCGCCCAGAGTGTGGGCCAAGACGGTCTTACCGGCGCCGCTGGCACCAAGGATCGCGATCCGCTGCATGCACATCACCTTTCGTCGTGCAGGACGCTGCGTCGGCGACAATCCTCGATTGGTCCGGCTCGCCGCGGCGTTCTCCTGCGCGTCAACGGTGGCCGTTTTCCAGGTAAACGGTCATCCCGCTGGTGCGGGCCTCGAGCGCGACGGCGATGCGGCGGGCGAGCAGGCCGGACAGGCGCTGCTCGGCCTGGGGCGGGTCGGACCAGGCCCAGTCGTGTAGTTCCTCGCCGGGCAGCCGGATCGCGCTGGTCTGCTCCGGGCTGAGGTGGCCGCCGTCGAACAGCAGCATGAGTCCTTCGGTGCGCCCATCCCGGGCGGGCACCCAGTCAACGACCAGGAGCCGACCGGGCGTGACGTCAAGCCCGAGTTCCTCCGCGACCTCGCGGACCGCGGCGGCCCGCGGTGATTCGTCAGCCTCGACCGCGCCACCGGGGATCTGCCAGCTCGGTTTATAGGTCGGCTCGACGAGCAGGGCGTGCCCGTCCTGGTTGGTGAACACGACGCCGGCGCCCATGCGTTTGCGCGGCAGCGTCGCGGTGTAGTCAGTCACGACGATCTCCTCCAGGGTCGGGGCCGTCAGGCCAGAACGTCACGGCGGCGGCGATCAGGGGGCGCGGCGGCCGGGTCGGTGAAAGTCGAACCGCAGCTGGGTCAGCCCGTACTGCTCGAAGCTGCCCGTCCGCACCGCGCCGAGACGCTCCAGCAGGCGCTGCGAGGCCAGGTTCGCCTGCTGAGTCGTGGCAATCAGCTCGTACTCCTCGGTGGTGTCGAAGAACCAGTCACGGACCAACGCCACGGCCTCACCGGCCAGCCCGCGCCGCCAGAACGGGTGACGCAGCTGGTAGGAGATCTCCCACGGCCCGCGTTTGCGGGCCACACTGCCGCTGCCGGCCACCACACCCGCGGCCCGGTCGACGATCACGAACTGACCCCACCGCGCTTCGCCGACTTTCCGGGCGGCATCGGCCTCAGCAGCCGCCTGATCCTTGGGGCCGCCCAGATAGCGGCGCACCCGCGGGTCGGTGGCCATCTCCACCAGCGCATGCTCGTCGCCAGGTGCAGGAGCGCGCACCACAACGCGCTCGCCGGTCAGGACCTCCAAGGGCGCCGTGGTCATCGCTGATCACTTCCGCTCTGTCCGGCACCGGAGCGGTGAGCCGGGGTCAGCAGATACTCCCGCGAGCCGACTTTTCCAGGGGCGGGCAGCGGTGCGGTGCGGCCCGCCGGGCGCAGTGCCGTCCAGGGCATCAGCACGGGGCACACCAGCAGCACCACTGCCAGCACGGCGATGGCCGTGCGAATGCCTGCGGCGGCGGCGAGCAGTCCGGCGGCGGCGATGCAGGCCGGTTGCACGAGTTTGCTGGACATCGCCCAAGCGCCGACGACGCGCGACAGGTGGGTGTCGGCGGTGACTTTCATCCGATAGGTGGCGAAGGCCGGGTTGAAGATCCCGGCGCACAGCAGCAGCGCACTGTCAGAGGCGATGATCAGCACAAGACCCGCCGTGGTGGGTGAGGCGAGCAGGATCGGCGCCATCCACAGGCAGCGGGCGAATCCTGCGTACAGCAGGGTCCGGCCCAGACCGGCGCGGCGAATCAGAGTCGGGGCGAGCAGTGAGCCGGCTACCCCGGCGGCGCAGGGCACGCCGAGCGCGATCCCGTACTGCAGCGGGCTGAAGTGCAGCTCACGCAGCAGGTACACGGCGATCAACGGGGAGGAAGCCATGATGACTCCGCCGAACAGCATCGCGTTGGCGAACAGTCGCCGCAAGCCTGGGTGGGCGTAGATGTATTGCCAGCCGGCGACGGTGTCGGCCCGCCACTGCCGCCGCCCGGCGCCCTGTGGTGGTGGCGGTTCGTGGTGGCGGATGCGCCGCCAGCCGCATGCGGCGAGCAGGTAGCTGACCGCGTCGATCCCGATGGAGGCGATCGGGCTGGTGGCGGACACGAGCAGCCCACCGACCGGCGGGCCCAGAGCGCCGGTGGTCCAGGTGGTGGTCTCCAGACGGCTGTTCACCCGTGCCCGCTCCCGCACGGGGACCAGGGTTTTGAGGTAGGGCTGGGCGGCAGCGTTCGCCGCGATCGTCGCGGCGGTCTGGAGCACGGCGACCACGCACAGCTGCCCGTAGCTCAGCATGCCCGCCCAGGCGGTGATCGGAACGCTGGCCAGGGCGGCGAACCGGATGAGGTCGGCACTGATCATCACGGGTCGCTTGTGGTGGAACTCGATGTACGGTCCCAACGGCACGGCCAGCGCCACCCCGGCGAGGCCGGCCAGCACCGCCAGCAGCGAAACCTGCCAGTCCGAGGCGCCGAGCACCAGGATGGCTACCAGCGGCAGGGCGCCCGCTCCGACGCCGCTGCCGAGCGCGCTGATCGCGTACGCCGACCAGAACCGGCGCTCGCTGGCTTTACCAGCCCGGACCCGGCTACCGGCGGGCTGCGACGCCTGGCCGGGTGAGGCCGGAGACGGGCCAACGGCGGTCATGGCGAGTCGACCGGCTTGTCGGCCGGCGGCGGACCGAGCCGGCCGACGACTTTCCCCGCTACCTGGGCCAGAACGGTGCGGGGATCGAAGCCGAGGCTGGCGGCGGCGACCAAAGCGGTGACCGCGACGTCACCGAGCTCGTCGGCCACGTCCTGCCGATCGTGGGTTACACCTTTGCGGGGGTTCTGGCCAACGGTGCCGATCCACGCTGCTGCGGCCTCGCCAGCTTCCTCGACGATCTTGAGGATCCGTAGACCCAGTTCCGGCTCGGCCGTGCCGTTGTGCTCGTCCAACCACGCCCGCGACGCCGCGATCGCCTCCCATATCCCCGCCTCCGGACCACCATTGTCCCCACCGGGTGACCCCTCGGGCGGACCGGCGCGGTCGACGAATGTCCCCACGCCGGGCCTCGTCCCCGGCCGCAGGTCATCGGCGGCGGGGCCACATTTCTCGGCGCAGCGCCGACACAACCGCGGGCACGGGGTCAGGGCAGCGGCCTCGGCCAGGCTGCTGCCGTGCAGGATCGCCGACACGCTGTCCTCAACGGTGGACTGCTGCGCGATTTGCTGCTCCCCGTCGACCCCGAGCAGGTCGTCTGCGGCGAACCATGACGCCATCGTCTCCGCGCTGATGTGGGCCATGCCGGGGCGGCCGGCGTGCCGGCGGACCGTCTCGTCGAACGACACGTCCATCCAGAACACCGCGGACCGCCCTGGATGCTCGGCGATCAGCTCCCGCAGCGGTGCCCCGTACTGGCCGGTGTGCAAAATTCCCTCCAGGACGACGTGATAGCCCGCCCCCAGAGCGGCACGCACCATCGCGGTGATGAACCCGGGCGCCACCGCCGGGGTGCTGTTGGCGCCGTGCTCACGCAGCACCACCCGGCGCAGATAGTCCTGCTCGATCAGCGCGCAGCCCCGACCGTAACGGCGGCGAACCTCGGCTGCGACGGTCGACTTCCCGGAGCCAGAATTCCCGCGAATGATTACCAGTGTCGGCACTGCCGCGGCCGTGTGGTCGATGGTCGTCATCGTGCGCGGCCGGACCAGGTGATTGCGGTAGTGGTGTGCCGACGCGGCACCAACAGCCGCAATCCGCCGCTGTCGGGCACGCGGCTACCGGTCGGGTGCAAGGTAATCCGAGGCCCGGACGAGACCCGGTGCTGCTCGTCCCAGACGGTCAGCAGGTCGATCAGTTCCGCGACCAGGGTGTCCGCGGCAGGTCCGTAGCCGTGGCCTCCGAACTGAAGGGTCTCGGCGTTCTGTCTGCGCAGGATGAGGTAGGCGAAGCTGTCGCCGGTCAGCAGGGTCGGGCAGAAGAACCGGTCCTGCGGGTCCAGCAGGCCGGCGGTCTTCTCCCGGTCGACGGTGAGGATTCCGTACGGGCGAGGCTGGCTGGCCAGCCACAGGTGCACCGACTCGAACGCGCTGCCGTCGTCGAGCGCGGCCGTCACCGGCGACCACTGCAGCACGCCCGGCGTGTCGAGCGCCGCCCGCAAAGCGTCCCCATCGACCTGAGTGGTGGTGTCGTCCAACACCAGGACGGCGTCCTCGCCACGCAATGGGATCCGGCGTACCGGGTCCCGGCCGTGGCCCTGCATCGACACGAACCCACACTGCACCGCCGCCGTCGCGACCAGGTGATCACCGTCGGGTCGCAGCGTGAGGCAGCGGGTGTGCCCGCGCATCCGCAACGGGATCACTAATACACCATCGGCCGTGAGCTGCCCGATCCACGCCGGTGGTACGTCGCTGGTCTCGACCGTGACGATCACCGCGTCATACGAGCCGCCGTCGGCGTATCCGTGCTCGCCGTCGCCGCAGATCACCTGAACCTGTGGGTAGCCGGCCCGGGCCAACCCGGTCCGGGCGTTGGCAACCACCTGGGCGTCGATGTCGACGGTGACCACCGTCCCGGCCGGGCCGACCACCTCAGCCAGCAGGGCGGCGTTGTAGCCACCTGAGCCAATTTCGAGCACACGCGATCCCGGGCTCAGCGCGGCGGCCTCGATCATGTACGCCTGAAGCCACGGCGCGGAGATCGAGCTGGTGGTCTTCCCGTCCGGGCCGCGCCGGGTGACCACGGTGTCGTCGGCGTACGCCGCCTCGATACTGGTGCCCTCCGGGGCGAACAGATGCCGCGGCACCGCGGCGAACGCCGCGGCCACCGCGGGCTGGGTGATCCACCCTCGGGCGGTGAGCTGGTCGACCAGCTCCTGCCGGGCCTGTTCGGGAGTGCGATCCTTCACGTCGGGGCTGGTGGACACGAGCACCTCTTTCAACAAGACGGATACGAGGTCGAGTAGCCGCCGAACCGCGGCCAGCGCCCGCCCCGGTGGCGGCCGCATAGCGGCCAGCCGGGTGTCGAGCAGCCTGCGCAGTTCGCTGGCATCGGTGATGTCGCTGATGTGCAGCTGGTGGCAGATCGCAGCCCGGCGACGCCGATCGCCGCGGGCGTGATACTTCGCGGCCAGCTGGACCAGCAGGAGCAGAGTGGCCGGATCATCCGGATCGGAGCCGGACGCGTCCTCCGGCGGGCAGGTAGCAAGCAGGTCCAGCAGGCCCAGCCCAGTGCGGGGCAGACGAGTCCGTTCGGTCAGCACTCGCCCGCCTGCCGGGACGGCCGCAGTCGTGGCCGGCCACAGGTACACGTCGAACAGGACCGGCAGACCGGCGAGCTCGACCGCCACGGCGAGATAGCCGCCGCCAGCCGGCGCGTTGCGCGGCTTCGGCCTGCGGTAGAGCGCGACGCCGGGCAACCCGAGGGCGGCGAACGGGTCGGTGAGCAGCATCTGCGGGATCGGCGGGTCGACTGCGACGATCAGGTCCACGTCGCTGAACGCGTCGCTGTCGCCGCGGGCGAGTGAACCGACCAGGACCATGCCTGCTACCCGCGGATCGGTTTGCAGGACCGCCGTGGCCTCGGCCACCCACGCGTCGCGGGCCGCGACGACCGCCGTCAGTACCCAGGCAGGGTCCAGCCTGTCCTGTGACCGCTCCACCATGACCTCGCCGGCGCCGGTCAAGCCTGATCCGCATCGACGGCTGCCGACTGCGACGAGGTGGCCTCGCGTGGTTGGTAGCCGGCGGCCTGTAATGCGTACAGGGTGGCGTACCGGCCGCCGGCGGTGATCAGCTCGGCGTGGGTGCCTTGTTCTTCCAGGACGCCGTCGTGCAGGACGAAGATCCGGTCGGCGTCGACGATGTTGGCGAGCCGGTGGGTGATCAGGATGGTGGTCCTGGTGCCCTGCCGGGAGCGGATTGATTGGAACAGGGCGTGTTCGGCGCGCGGGTCGAGTGCCGAGGACGGTTCGTCCATCACGAGGAGTTCGGCGTTGCGGTAGAAGCCTCGTCCGGCGGTGATCCGCTGCCACTGCCCGCCGGACAGTTCCTGCCCGTCTTTGAACGTGCGGTCCAGCAGGGTTTCGTAACCGTGCGGCAGGGCGGTGATCGGTTCATGGGCGGCGGCCTGCCGTGCGGCGGCTTCGATCCGGGCTTGCTCGGGGATCGTGGCGAGGTCACCCATGGCTATGTTCGTCGCCGCGGTGTACGGCCAGTGGTGATGTTCCTGCATGACCACCGCCATCCGTGCCCGCAACGCCTCGGTATCGAGGTCCGCGAACGGTTGGCCGTTCCACTCGATCATGCCACTGGTCGGGGTCCGCAGCCCGGCGATCATCGCGGCCAGGGTGGACTTGCCGGATCCGTTCTCCCCCACGAACGCCACCGTCTGCCCGGCCTCGATGGTCAGGCTGACACCGTCAACCGCCCGGTCCTTGCGGTCCGGGTATTGCAGGGTTACCCCGCGCACGGCCAACTGCTGCAGTGGCGCCGGCATGGGGCGGGTACCGGTCGCGGCGGCGGGCAGGTAGTCGCCGGCGCGGTGGAGGAACTCGACGTACTGCTTCAGGAACTGACCGTTGGTGAAGACCCGGTCCAGCTGGAACGTCACCGCCGCCAAAGCGCGCTGGGCGGCCTGCACCGCGACCACGCACGTCACCGACGCGGCGAGCGGGATCTTCCCGTCGGACAACAGCACCCCGAGCAACAGCCACACCCCGCCCAGGCCCAGACCGCTGATCGTGGCGCCGATGCTGGTCATCGTGGTTGTACGTCGCGCCAGATCCAGGTCCACGTCGGTCTGGGCGTGCATCACCCGGTCGAATTGGCCCAACACGAAACTACGCAGCCCGTAGACGCGTAGCTCCGGCGCCGAGTTGCGTTCGGCCATCTGCCGTTGCAGCACCCACATCCGGCGCCGACGCACCGAACCGGCCACGAACGTCGCATACCGCAGATGCCCGGCCCGCAAGGCCGCGTACGCATTCGGCACCGTCGCCACCAGCAACGCGCCCAACAACAGCGGGTTGATCACCGCGACGGCCACCGCGACCGCGCACAGGTTCACCAGACCGGCGAACATGTTGGAGGTCTCCTGCACCAAGGTGGCGGCGCTGTCCGGGCCGCGGGTCGCGCGTTCCATGTCGTCGGCGAACGCGTCCTGATCGAATGCCGCCAGCTCCACCGCCGACGTCACCTCGAACAGCCGCCGCTCGGCGGCCTGGGTCACCCGCGGCGTTAACCCGTTCTGCGCATACCCGACCACGATGCCGAGCCCGCCGCGGGCCGCGGTCACCGCCGCGAGCAGGAGCAGCGCCGGCAATGCTGCTTTCACCCGATCGGGTGTCGGGCCGCTCGAGAACAGGTGCACCAGGAATCGCTGGGTGGACAGCAGACCGAAGGTCGACATCACCCCGGCGACCACCGTCGCCAGGGCCACGACGAGCGTGCGGACCCGATCAGCGCGCCAGCTGATCACCACCGCCTCACGCACCAGGCCCGGCAGCTCGGCGAACACCCCGAACACCCCGGTCTCCGCCCGACGCCGGATCCCCATCTCCCAATCCGCCGCGCGTAACTCCGGCAACACCGACTCCACCTGAGCCGGCCCGGGTTGCTGAGGGATCCGATCCCTTAGCGGCGTCTTATCCGTCGTCGCGCTCACCGGCACTCACCTCTGAAAGATCCGCACGGGTCCGAAATTGACATCGATAGGAGAGGCCTGAAGCCACGGCGCCGACATCGAACTCGACGTCTTGCCGTCCGAGCCGCGCTGGGTGATCACCACGTCGTCGGCGTATGCGTCCTGAACGCTGGTGCCGGCTGGCACGAACTTGTGCCGCGGCACCGTGTTGAACGCGGCCGCCACCCGCTCGCTGGTGATCCGGCGAGCCGCTTGCAGCCGCTCGACCATATGACGCCGCGCGGCCTGCGGCGACAACACCTGCACCACATCGTTCACAGGCTGTTCCCTTCGGGTAGGACGTCGTCTGGCAGCCGGGACAGGGTGTACGCCCACCGGCGGAAACCGGAGTCCCGTCCGGGCTGCTCGTGCCTTATCGGTACCGACCGCCGGCAGTCGCGGGCCACTGGCCGCACCGATCGGGTAGCCGGGCCGGGCGGTTTCGTCGCCCGGGTGAGTGACCGACCCGTATCCGCACCACCACATACGAATATCGATGCGACTTTCACCGATGTGCCGTCCGTACCCGGAACCCCGGCCCGTTCGGCCGCCGGCCCACCAGCAGCGACACCTTCTGACCGGAAATCGACCAGTACACGTCGGCGGGCCGATGGGGGTTTGGAGGCGTCGTGGGGCTTGCATCGAGGATGGACCGGCGGGCGCGTGGTCTGCCGGACAGCCGGTGAGGGCCCAGTAAGTTCCCGAGCACAACGCTGCCGGTAGCAGGCGTCGCCGGATTACCGGTCTCGACTTCGGGGCACATGATGATGTCTGCACCGCTGCGCGAGCCGATCCGCCGTACGGTCGCCACGATCGTGCCCCGATCAGCGCGAGGCCGGCGAGCAGCAATCTGGGCTGTCGTGGATAGACAGCGATTTCCCGACGACTGATCGAACCGCTGCGCCGCGTGGCCGCATGAGCCTGGGAACGTTCAGACCGGTCTGGCCGGATCTGTGCCCGCTGCGGTCGAGTCGCCCGATCCCTCTTTGAGTCGTTGGCGGATTTCGGCGGCCAGATCCTGGGTTTTGCCGATGTCATGCCGACCATCGTCGAGGTAGGTCCACGGCAGCGCGCCGCGAGGAATGGGGTCTTTCTGCGGGCGGGGCAGAACGTGGGCATGCAAATGCGGGACGTTGTTGCCAAGAATTTCGTAATTCATCTTGGCGGGCTGCAAAATTTGTTCGACCGCGCTTCCAACCGTGAGCATATCGGCAAAAAATGCACGCGCATCGGCTGGCGACAGTTCGGTTGGTTCGCAGACATGTCCGTTGTTCCAGATGACCCAGGAGTAACCGAGAATCTGGCCACGGACGCTCAAGAAGCCGGTCGCGACCCGACCGGTGTAGATCCGTATGCCCCAATCGGGATCTTCTGTGGCAAGAAAAGAGCACAGCTTGCAGCCGACGCCTGCCTTCAGGTCCGGCCAGTCGGCGGCCCATGGCGTCCAACCTTGCCGTTCGACAGCCATCAACACCTCCGCTCGCCACTCCGCCCACCTGCTGCGTCGTGCTCGTTGCCGGGCGGCACGCCGAGGTCGCAGCGCGAGAGCGGTGTCGTCGGATCAGCGTCTCATAGCGACGACCCTCCTCGAGTCGACTTCGGGAGGCAGGGCACATCCATTTCCTCTCAGTGGGTAGGGGATCATCCGTGCGGCGAACGCCCTGAGCGAAGTAGATTGCCCTGCGGTGCGTCAACGCTGACCCGATCGCGCTACTGCGAGACACCAAGGATGCTGTCGCTCCTCCAGGATTCTCCACAGGCATTGAACAAGGTGACGGCTGAAGTCGTAGTATTGGAATCCTGTAGCGGATATCTCATTTAGAAGGACCTCCAAGAACAGGTCACCTTGGCTGACTAGAAGCGCATACACCTCATCTTCCTTAGGCCACGTCAATAGCAATCGCAAAGCCCGGTCGTTCAGCAGGAACTGGTCATGCTTCAGGAACTCGGCTAAGAGCGCGGGACAGGGCCTGCCTGCCGTGTTGATGCGGTCTTCGACCTCCGGATCCGTGGCGGCGAGGCTCGAGTGAACGCGGATCGCATAGAGGTAGTGAATTTCTGCTGGCCGCAGGAGCTCTAGTGTTTCAGCCATCTTTGCTTCTACGGCGCCGGTAACGATGAGGTCGTCGACGCAGATGACGCGCGCTCCTCGGACCACATTGGGATCGGCGTAGTCGATAGTGGCGGCCATCGCATCTCGCCGTTGATCGTGGTTGAGCGCTGAGTACGGCACAGCCGGCCCTTGGCGAACGTGCTTCATATCGTGCAGCAGGGCCGGCGGAAGCCGATGTTCCGCGCGCCAGTGGTTGAGGAGTTGGGCGAGGTAGAAGGCGATCGCCTGGGCCGGTTTGGGCGTGTGCCGGGTGGCGGGCCCGTAGATGACCACCGGCGTGTCCGCGTCGGCCAGCAGGGCAGGGTTGGCCTCTGTCAGCATCCTGGCGAGCCGGTAGCCGTAGTCGCGAGCGGGTACGGTGTGGCCATATTTCATCTTGCTGTAGGACGCGGCATCAAAGTCGCCGTACTGAGTGACCAACCGACCGTTCTCGGCGGCCTGAATCTCGTAGATGGCCAGGCGGGTGGTGCGCAGCACGGCGGCCTCCTCCTACGTCAAGTTCGCATTGGGGCGTCACGTGGCCAGCACTACCGTCGCGGGAGCGCCCGTTCAAGGGCGTGCGGGTAACGCCGCTTGAGTGCAGTGAGGCCGTCGAGGACCCGCGTCCGGAATTCGGGACGGCCGGCGTACAGAGCCGAACTGGCGTAGGTGTCGCTTGCGGCCCACTCGGCCTGGGTGCGGTTGTCGTCCTCGGTCTTGCCAAATAGCTGTTCGTAGAGCTCCGTGGCGGGAAATGGCGTGAAGAAGTGGTGCTTCTGCCGGTTGTGCGGCAAGGCAGCCAGATCAGTGACGAGTTCGAGCGTTTGCTGGCTGTCCTCGACCTCTTCGCCGGGAAGGTCGTGGATCCAGCTGCTGAGTTGGATGATGCCGGCCTCGTCCAACAACTGGCAGGCATTGCGGGTGTCGGCCACGGTCGCACTCTTGTGAAGGGCTTTGAGCATGCGGTCGGACCCGGACTCGCAGCCGAGGAAGATGGCCGAGAATCCCACCTTGCGCAGTCGCTTGAGGTCGATGACCTTGGCGAGGTTGACCACGTCGCGAGTGCGCATGTTGGCGCGCAGTTCGAGTCGCTGGTCTTGTTGCTCGAGCAGCGTGACGATGTCAACGACCCGCGGGATGTTGGTGGAGAAGTTCGGGTCGAGCAGGCTGATCTGGCTCGGCGCGTACCTGCGCCACAGCGCGGCCAGTTCCGAGGCGACCCGCTCCGGCGCTAGGGGTTTCCACTTGCGTGTGCTGGTCTGGGGTTCTGAGCAGAAGGCGCACCCGTAGGGGCAGCCATAGCTGGTGATGTAGGACAGGTCCTGGACGGTTTCGGTGTAGTACCTGGTCGGATCGATGAGCTGGTAGTTCATCGGGGGCAGGGCGTTCATGTCGCCCAGGAATTCATAGCTGGTTCTAACGATCCTCGACTCAGTGCCGCCACTGAGGGTGACGGCGGTACGGCCGTCGACCATGGCCAGGTTGGGTACGTCGGCGAAGGACTCGGGGCACAGCGGTGCGCCGTCGGCCAGCCGCAGCGCGATGGCCAGGACGGCGTGTTCACCTGGGCCGCGCACCACGATGTCGACAAGTCCTTCGCGCAGGATGCCGCGGTGGGCCAGGGTGGCGTGATAGCCGCCCCAGATCAGGGGGGTATGCGGGGCGACGTCGCGCGCGATCTCGATGGCCGCTAGAACGTTGCCGATGCTGGGGCCGGTCATGCAGGTGACGCCCATGAACAAGGCATCTGCTGCATGAGCGCGGATCATGTGACGCCAATTTGCGTCGACCTGGCAGTCGATGATCTGTACGTCGAAGCCGCGGTCTCGAAGGACCGAGCCGATCGACAGAACCGACAACGGGTGCCACGCATAGTCGGATTCACCGGTCGACAGCGGGTCGACACCGGCGAACAGGATGATCTTCTTCATCGAGCTGGTCCTTTCGTCACCGCAGGCACCGACCGCATGAGGCCACGGGGTTCGCTTCACTCGTCGGGGCGTGGTGGGCGGGTGCGGCCTTGAGTTGTCGATCGCAGACTGGGCTGGCTTCGAGACTGGACGTCGGCGAAGCATCGGGACTTCCCGTAACCGTCATGCCGACTCTGGGCGGGGCCTCCCTGCGATCGGCTGACGTCGTCCGAGGCTGGCGCAGCGAGTGAACTCCGGGTCGGCCAAGCCGAGTAGGAATCACGTTTCCCGCCCGCCGATTTTCCTGGCGCGCCCACAACATGTGGTGCCAGAAAGGCTGTATGGTGCCCACTGGTTGTGTTTGAGACGTCGCCACACGGGAGAGTGAATGTCCAATTCTTTGGTGCCGAGGCAAGCAAATCGTGCTGCGCCGCGGGTCAGTCGCGGAGAGACGACACGGTTCAGCGTTGACGACCAGAAGGGCTATCTGACGACCATGACGGCGCCGGACGGCTCGCTGCAGGATCTGACGATCCGCATGGCCAAACAGGGCTCGACCTTGGCGGGCATGATGGACGCCCTCGGGCAAGCCATCTCTCTGGCTCTGCGCGCAGGGGCACCGCCGGAGGTCTTCGTCGGGAAGTTCACGAATATGCGGTTTATGCCGGCAGGTCTCACCGACGATCCGGAGCTTCCGATCGCGACGTCGTTGATGGACTATGTGGCGCGCCGTGTGGCTGTGGATTACCTGCCGGCCTGGCAGCGAGCTGAGATGGGAATTCTGACCGCGGACGAGCGCCGGCAGCAGGCGGGCGTGGAGGACGTGTGGACTGATCTTCCCGGTCTCGCAATGTCCGCGCCGCAGGAGGCGTAGCGTCCCAGGTTCGCGCGGGGGCCGGCTCATGCCGGCTCCCGTCGTGCGGCGCAGGCGAGCATGGTCGCTGCGTGCACGGCGTCATCGACATCAGCGACGACGGTGACGTCGGGCAGCATGTCGAAGGAGCAGCGGGGTTCGCCGATGATGACGACCTGCTTGTGGTGGGCAAGAGCGATGCCGATCTCGACGCCAAGGCCGTGACTTCGCCGGTGCTCGGCGAAGGCGACGAGGACATCGCAGCGGGCAACATCCGCGAGGCACAGTCGAGCGGCGAGCTGGTTGAGCGCGAGCCCGGCGTCCAGCTGGCAGCTGGCCCGGGTCAGCGGATCGATGTCGAGCCACCGGCTGCTGGACACCAACGGAGCCGGGAGTGCGTCGCGGACGCGGCGCATCTGGTTGCGGTGGCGCAGGGTGGCTCCGAGGTAGACCTTGATCGCGTTGTCCGGCAGCGGGTCCGGGCGATCGGCGGGGACTGCGATGTGGTCTGCCTGCAGGCTGTCGAGGACCCGGGGCTGCCAGGGGTTGGTGGGGCACGTTCGGGCCGTGCCGTAGGGGGTCAACGGCGAGAACGCGAACTGGGCGTCGTCGGCGAGGTCCGGCAGGCCGATCGCGCGGCGGGCGGCGTCCGCGTCGGCGCTGGTGCCGGCCAGCGGATATAGCAGCGCTGGTTGGTCGTCGCGGATCAGCCGCAGGGTCCCGTACCGTTGGGTTTCGCCGCGGACGGCGCGTTCGCGATCGGTGAGCAGCGCGAGATGCCGGGGGTCGGCGTGTCCGCGCTCCACAGCGGCGGCGAGCATCGGGAGCAGCCCGCGGCGCTGTTCGTTGTCGGCGTCGGCGTGTTGCAGCAGGAGCCACGCGGCGTCCGCCGCCGCCGGGCTGTCGGGCCAGCCGTGGCTGGCGATCTCGGCGATCGTGGCGTGGCCCGCCGCGATAGCGAAAGCGAGATAGGCGGCGAGGTGCGGTGTTGCGGTCGTCAGCTCGGGTCCGAGGTCCGGTAGCAAGGTCAACGGCTGCGGCCACGCCGGATATCCCAGCGCCCGGCTGATGCGCGTGTCGAGGTCGCGATCACTGAAGACCGATGCCAGGGCTGCGGTGAGCAGGGCCTGTTCCCGGCGGGCTACGGCGACGAGGTCGACCCGGGTAGCGGTGATCACACCGACCTCCTGAGATGCGCGGGCACCGCAGACCGGGCTGCGGTGAGATCGGGCTTGCCGGCCGTGGTACGCGGAATCTCGGGCACCGCGAGCACGATGGCCGGGACTTTGAAGCCCGCCAGTTCATGGCGGGCATGAGCTGCCACGTCGCTGACGGTGATGCCGGGCCGGAGCTGAACGAGCGCGGTGACAGCGCTGCCCAGCCGCGGATGGGGGACGCCGAGGACGACGGCGTCGCGGACACCGGGATGGCGCAAGAGTGCGTCGGTCACTTCAGGGGCGAAGACCTTCTCGCCGCCGGTGTTGATGCAGTCGTCGGGGCGGCCGAGCAGCCTGAACCGGTTCTCGTCGATGGCCAGGACGCGGTCTCCGGACATCAGATAGCGGCGGCCGTCGTGGCTGACGAAACGTTCGTCCGGCAGTGCCCCGGCCAGGTGCAGGCCCGCCGGGTGCGGTGCGCTCACGCCGATCGACCCGGTCTCGCCGGGCTTGGCGGGCACGCCGTCGTCGGTGAAGATCCGGGCTGTGTGCCCGAGTGTGAACTCCCCGGTGGCCGGCACGGCGTCCGTGGTGGCGGTGCTGAAGCCGAGCCCCGTGGCTTCGGTGGCACCGAGAGATTCGCTCAGCCGTACGTGCGGAAGATGCGTCAGAAGCCGTTGTTTGACCGGCTGAGTCCACGCTGCCCCGGAGGAGGTAATGGTCGCTAACGCGGGCAGGCGCCAGCGGTGCGGTTCGGCGTCGAGGGCGTCGGCCAGCGCCGTGGCGTGGGCGTCACCGACGATGGCGAGCGCAGTCGCGCGTCGCTTCGCGGCGATGTCGAGCAGCTGGGCTGGGTCGAAGGACGAGCGGGGCAAGGTGATGACGGTGCCTGCGGCGCACAGCGCGCCGAGCGCCCGGTTCAGCCCGGAGCCATGCATGAGCGGACTGGCGACCAGCAGCCGTGGCCGGTCGCCGACCGTCGCGGGGACGAGGGTCGGCGTGGTCAGGTCGTGCCGATGCCAGGGGTTGTGCCGGTTGAGTTGTTCGAGGACGTCGCCGACGCGCCATCGCACCGCGACCGGAGCGCCCGTGGTACCGCCAGTGCACTTGAGCAGGACATCATCGGGGTGTGACTGAATCGGCTCGCTATCCCCGCCTGACTCCAGAAGCGGGTCCAGGGATCCTGCGGTGACCGGCCTGACGGCATGCCAGAGCCGCACCTCGGGTAGCTGCGCGACGGCGAGGTGCTCTGCGTCGCTGCCGGCCAGATGGCAGACCACGGCGGGGCGAAGCCTGGCCAGCAACGCGGACAACTCGTGCGGGAGGTAGCGGTAGTTGACGCCGCACGGACTTGCGCCGCATCGCAGGGCGCCCGCGAACAGCACCAGGTATTCCAGGACATTCGGCAGGCACATGGCCACCACGTCGCCGCGGCGGACACCGGCTTCTCGCAGGGTCGCGGCGAAGCTGGCGGCAGCGGCGTCGAACTGTCCCCACGTGAGGCTGCGGTCGCCGTGGATCAGCGCTAGCCGCTGGGGCTGGTCCGTAGCGACCGCGCTCCACAGGCGGGCTAGGTCCCAGCTCATCGCTGGCCCGCCCCGGCAAGAGGGCCACGATCGCGGACGGAGCCGCGGAGGTCGTCGACGGTCCGGCGCATTAGATCGGCGCAGGGATCGCTCTGCCAGTCCCAGCGGCGGGCGTCGACCTGGGGGTCGAGCATTGCCACGACTTCGCGCAGCCGGATTCGGGGCGCGGCGTCATTGGCGACTGGATAGAGGCTCAGCGGGTGTCCGGGCTCGAAGACGCTGATGTACGACTGGTCAGCTCCTCCGGGAAGGTGTTCCATTGAGTCGACCTGTGATGTGCGAAGGTGCCAGCCGAGGTATCGGCGTAGTGCGGGGCCCGCGGTCGACGGCAGGAGGTGCTGGTGGCCATGTTCGATCCGACGGCCACCGGGCAGGTTGAACCCATACTCGAAGCCGACCACCGGACTGGCGTAGACGTCGGCGATCCGTTCGGCGAGTTGTTCGGTGAGTTCGTGAACGGCTCGGCGTTCGGCGGAGGCCAGCATGCCGATCGAAGTGGTGTGCCGCGTCGGGACGACGAGGACGTAGCCGGCCACGAAGGCCCCGATGGTGGGGATAACCGTCGCATCTGGTGTGCGGACGATGGTGCGCGGCTGGTCAGCGTGCAGGTGGTGTTCTAACGGCCCGCCTGCGCCGGTGGGATCGATCGCGGTGCACAGGTCACACCGTGACGGCATGGTCTCGCTCCTCCGATAGTGGTTGGTCGGTGTGCGCGATGTGCAAGTGGCGTGGCCGCTCCGCGGGGCGCAGGTGGGCTTGGCAGTGGGCGAACAACGCTTCTAGGTCCAGCGGTGCTCGGGTGGTGACGCGAGCCGAGATGACCTGGCCGTAGGTGTCGTCCGAGGTGGCGGTGACCTGGCAGTCCCGCACCGCAGGGTGGGCGGCCACCACCGCGTGAACGTGGGCGAGCGCGACGTTGACGCCTCCGACGATCGCCCGGCCGGCGGTGGCGGTGACGGTGACGATGAGTCGGCCGCTGCGGTCGAGCAGCCCGCGGTCGCCGACGGTGCGCCACAGTCCATCCGTCCTGCATGGCTCGTCGCTGTAGTGGCTGAGGCAGCCGGCGGTGCTGCGGCCTTCGATGATGCCTACCGATCCGGTGGGCACCGGCTGGCCGCTCGTGTCGACAATTCGGAACTGCGCGCCGGGAATCGGCCGGGCTCCGGCTTGGCCCTCGGCCGCGCGGGCGAAGGTGCCGTCGTACTCAGCGGCGCCGTAGTAGTCCGCGACGACGTGCGGTTCGACTAGGCGCAGTAGTCGCTCCCGGACCGGGGCAGGGCATGGGGCGGCTGAGTGCAGCAGGGTTTGCAGACCAGCCAGCGCAGTGCGCAGCTCGCGGCGATTGGCCTGATCGAGTAGCCGGGCGATTTGGATGGGGGCGAGGAACGCCCACCGCGCTCCGACGCTGGCAGCGAATTCGGTCCAGACTGCGGCATCGAAGTGGTCCAGCACGGCCACGGTGCCGCCCAGGAGCAGGTGGCGGACTGCGAGTTCGAACGGGCCGTTGAGGTGCAGGGGGGCGGCGAACAACGCGACCTGAGCACCCGATGTGTTCCCTGGTATGTCGGCGCCCAGCCCAAGGGCGAACGCTTTACGTGCGTTGGTGGGCGGTTCTCCGCCGCTGACCAGGCGTCGGTAGCTGCCCTCGGCCACGCTGGTGACGGCCTTCCACGGTCGGCAATGGTGGACGCCATCGACGTCCATACGGCTCCCGTGCTGACGCGGGAGCGGTGGCGCCTTGGCATCGATGGGCAGCGGGACGGCGTCGTTCAACCACACCGCGGCGACACGAATGAAGAAGGCCGCCGTCGATGTGGACGCGATGGTCACAACCGTCCCTGGTGGTGACGCATGCTGGGTGGCCAGCATGCGGGCCTGGTGCCAGAGCTGCGCGAACGTCACGGCCCCGTGGCGGTCGATGATGGCGGGACGGCTTCCGTGCTGGCGGGCGCACTGTTGCAGCGTGAGCCGAATGGCAGCCGCAGTGGATGAGGTTGGCACCGAATCCACGCGTTCTACTCGCCGCGAGGGCCGGCGGCAGAGGGTGTGCGCGGGGCGGTCCGGGCTGCGGCGGCCTCGCGCTGCTGCTGATCAGTAAGCCAGCCAAATCGCAGCGCCTCATCCACCGGTCCGCGCCGGCGGCCAGAGTAGCCGGGCAAGGTGATCCAGCACCGCAGCAGGTGCCGGCCGCTTTCGTCGTCGTCGCGGTACGCGGTGCGAGAGTGAAGCACCGTGTGGTTGTTAACGACCTGCAGGTCACCAGGCCGCAGTTCCATGTCGAGGCAGAGCTTGGCCGCCACGTTCTCCAGCAGGTCGAAGGCCGCTAGGGCGTCTTCTCTCAGCGCGATACCGGTGACGGCTGGGGTTTCCAGCAGGGTGTGGCGAACGTAGCGGGTGCTGAACTTCGACTGATGGAGCGAGAAGATCGGGCTGATGAAGGTGGGTGGCAGGCCCTCGACGTTGCCGCCGGCCATGTGGAAGTGGAACGGCTCGTACAGCGCTGCCACCGCATCCGGGTTCATATGGAGCATGGCGTTGTGCACCGCGGCGGCCGACGCCAGCCGGCTCAGTCCGCCCTCGGCGGCACGGCGGCGGCACAGCAACACGGCGGCGTCGGCTCCATCGGTGTGAAACCACAGCCGGTTGCTGGTCTCGTGACCGCGCACGATGCCATCGCCCAAGGCCTGCCCGGTGGCGCGGACGTGCCGGATGAGGTGACCGGTGCGGCTCTGGGTCGCGATCGGCGCCAGATGTGCGGTCAGCCCCCGGATCAGGATCGCCGCGTCGTGCTCGCTGATCCCGTCGACCGGCAACCCGCGCAGTAGGGCGAAGCCACGTCCGGTGGCGACTTCGGCGGCCGCGTCGGACAGGGTCATGCTGGTGCGCGGCAGTGGGAAGTCGTGCGGGCCCAGCTCGCGGTCGAAGGTCAGGTCTCGTCCGGTCCAGCGGCGGCGTGCCGACGCGACGGCGTCAGCAACCTCCGTGATCTGCGCATCGTCGAGGGTCACGGTGAACGTGTCCGCGGTGAAGTCGGTCCCGGTCCACAACGGGCCGTTCGCGGCGCTCAACGTGCCGGGGGCGGTGGCGTACATGACATGGCCTCCAGGGGGGTGGTCGGCGGCTGGTGAGTTAGCTGCTGGTGGTGGCGTAACGGGCGGCAATGGCGTCGCCGGCCAGCCATCCCGAGTCGGCGGCGCCGATGATGCCGCCGGTCAGGCCGGGACCGTCACCGACCAGGAACAGGCCGGACTGTTCGGTTTCCATCTCGTCGGAGACCGCGAAGCGCGTTGCCCAACGTTCGACGGCAGGCCCGTAGAGCTGGTTGTCCGGGTGCAGGGCCTGCGGGCACAGCTCTGCCAGCTTGTGCAGGTATTCGCGGAGCAGCGCGACAATCGCAGCAGGAAATTCGGCGCCCAGGTCACCGCCGCCCGCATTCGGCATGCTCGGGGTGAACAGGCGAGCAGCGCTGGCCGGTGATCGTGTGGGCGAGGAGTCTTCGAGGAAGTCGCCCAGGCGCTGGGCGATCACGCCGCCGTGCCGTTCGTTGATGCCGGCGACGATGCCGCGCGCGTCAGCGGCGCTCAGCGGCAAAGCGGTGCCGGCGGTGGCGATCACCGCCGTGTTCGACCGGTTGGCGTCGTGAGCGGAGGTTGCGTGCCCGCCGACCAGCAGTAGGCCGTCATATTTCGCCGGGACGACATCACCGCCGAAACACACGCAGTGCGTGCGGACCTCGGCACCGCCACCAGCGTTCCAAATCAGCTTCGGGTCGCCGGCGACCGCCAGCAGCGGCTGGAGGAAATCCTTCGGTCCCTCGAGTCGGAACCCGAGTTTCGGCTGCGCGGCGATGCGGGACAGACCCAGCCGAGTACCGAGTAGGTCGAGCCAGGCCGCGCCCACCTTGCCGGGCGCCAATACGACATGATCGGTGGCTACCTCGTTGACGCCGCGATCCGACTGCAGGTGCAGCGTCCACCGCGCCCCGGGCCGGCCGCTCGGGCGAACGTCGACGACCCGGGTGCGGCATCGGATGTCTGCCCGGGCGGCCAGCGTCGCACGCAAGCGCCGCAGCATTCCGGGCAGCTGATCGCTGCCAACATGCCGGATCGGGTAGTGCAGATACTCCATCCCGGTACGGTTTGCCTTGCGCTGCAGGTCGGTGGCGGCGGCGTCGCTACCCAGCAGCGGTGCGGCATCGCCCGAGCGGATCTGCTCATCGATTGCCCGCTGCCGCTCGAGGACTTGAGTGGCCGGGAATCGATGGGCGATAGTCGATCCGATGCGGTGCGACAGGCACAGCTTGCCGTCAGAGAACAGCCCGGCGCCGCCGAAGCCCGTGGTGATGACCTGCGAGTCGTCCGGCCGGTCAAGGCGTGAGCGGAGCCGTTCGGCGACGTCGTCGCCGCCATCGACAATCAGGACCTTGCGGGAGCCACCGCTGAGCGCACGGAGCGCGGCGAATAATCCGCCCGGTCCGGCGCCCACCACGACGGCGTCGAAGGAGGCTGTGAGGTGATCTGTCGGTGGAGCAGCGTCACTGCCCGGGTTGTCGAGTCGCACCAGGTCTCCAAATTCTCAGGCTTAAGCGGGCGCGCCACACGTCGAGGCTGAAGGGGTTGTGAGCCGGGATCACGTTGCCTGCCGAATCGGCGTGGGCGGGCAGCGTGATGCAGCGGCGGGAGGCAAGCTGGGCCGCCTGTCCCGGCATCACATCTGGGGGCAGAACGCGTGTCAGCAGACGCCGGCCGCGGCCCGGCGTAAGCGCCGGCCCCTATCGGCTGTTGATGAGGTTGTAGTTCCGCGGGCCGGGGCTCGTTGGGTGGAGCGCAACTTCTGGTGGTACGGCAGCGGTCTAGCCGAAGATGCCGCGAGCGTGCAGTCCCTGCACGCTCGCGGTGACTTGAGCGGCGCTCATACGCTTGGCGGCTTGAGCCGCGGGGTCTTCCCGTGCCGCGCCGTACTGCCACCAGACGGTGCCGTTCTCTCGGTCGGAGACGACGAACCGGTCGGTGACAGCCGGGCCGCGCACGATCAGGGTCGTGGTCCAATCCGCCGCGACCACGGAGTGGATCATGCTGTGGTGCAGGGTGTAGGTGCTGCCTGCCGATTCGGTGCGCACCATGCGGGCGATCAAGGTCCGGGGGTCGATCCCGGAGAGATCGTCGGAGGCACCGAACTGGTCGGCGGTCCCGTACAGGGTGTGCTGGTAACTGCCGTCGAGGACGCGGCTGACGTAGTCCCAGCGGTGCGTGTGCGGCCGATCGAAGTAGCCGGGCAGGAAGACGTGCAGGCGGAGCCGCCAGCCGGTCGGGTCGTCGTGAATGACGATCTTGTCGAGGATGTCGTAGTTCTCGTGAAGCCGGGTCAGGTCGGGGTCGGTGACGGCCGCGTCGACGAGCTTCTGGAGGGCACCGCGGTCGTGGTCGAGCGCGTCGAGCACGGTGCGGCTGGCCGCCGCGACTGCGGGCAGGTCGGTCCAGTCAATGGTGCTCAGCGAGGTGAACAGGTCCTCAGTCATCCGTTGGCTCCTTATACGGGGACAGCAGCCGATGGCCGCACGGGGATGGGGGCTGCGGGGCTGGTGCAGTGTCGAGTGCCGGCGGCGCAACCGGCGGCGAGGGCTTCCGGCAGGTCGGCGCTGGACAGGATCGCGTGGGCGTAGCCGGCAGAGAACGCGGCTCCCGCACCGTGGGTATGCCGGATCTGTGCCCGTGGCGTCGGCGCCGGTACTCGCACGATGCCGTCGTCGGTGACCGCAACGGCACCGTGTCGCCCGACGGTGACGATGACCGTGGGAGTGGTGAAACGGCGTCGCAGAGTGGCGGCGACGTCGACGGCAGTGTCGACGGAGTCTTCGTCGATGCTGGTCTGGACGGCCAGCACGGTGCGCTCGTTCGCGGCATCGATCAGGTTCGGTGTGGGTGTGTCGCCGCCGAGGTTCAGCAGCAGCGGGGTGGTGCCTGCGTTGCGGATGGCGCGTTCGGCGGCGCCGGCGATGACCGTGTAACAGTCGATGTAGGCCAGGCGCGCCTGGCCGAGCAGGTCCAGGGGAACGTGTGCCAGGCCGGTGTAGGCGTCGTGCAGGGCGGCGAACCACGTCCTGGTCCGGGTATCGGAGATGATCGTCAGCTGGGGGCTGATCTTGTCGAAGGCCGGTCGCAGCTGGTGGGTGACCCGCGCTTCGTCGAGCCAGGCCAGGGCGAGTGTTCCGGACGGGTCGCCGCCGACGGTGTTACTGATGATCGCGGTGCGCAGGCCGAGGTTGGCGGCGGTCACGGCGGTCAGCGGACCGTCGCCGGCCAGGGATGCGGCGATCTCGGTGACGACGGCGCCACCGTTGGCACGCGGGTAGGCGTCCACGGTCAGCACGTTCGCGGCGGCGAGGTAGCTGAAGCACACCAGGTCCAACGGACGGTCCGCTGTCATCGTCTACTCCTGCCAGCCGCGCTCGGAGTACAGCTCGCCGGCGGCGTACTGCTCGAGCGCTTGACGTCCGTACGGGATCATCTGCTGAGGAAGCGCGTCCAGCGGGAACCACTCCCACGCGGCGCACTTGTCCGGTTCTGTGACGACCGGTTCCCCGGACCAAGAGGTGACCTCGAAGAACAGGGCCATGCGTCCTGATCCGGTCCAGTGGTGCAGGACGTGGACGAGCCGCGCGTGCTCCGGCTTGATGATGATGCTGGTCTCCTCCTCGGCCTCGCGGACGAGTCCGCCGAGCGACGATTCGTGGTCCTCGCCGTGTCCGGAGGGCATGTGCCAGCAGCCGTCCCCGAAGCCGGTATTGATGCGCTGACCCAGCAGAACATCGTCGCCGCGGCGCAGGATCAGGTGCACGTCGACCTGGGCGCGCTGGTTCTTCTCGTTCGCCATGGAGATCTGGATCCCTACTCTCGGTTTGCCTACGGGGCGGACTCTGATGCCCCGCCGGTATACACAACGGGCGGTCAGCCGACTGCGGCCCGGGGTACGACGTCGGCCTTCCACAGCCGGCACACCGACACCACCTCGGTGTCCTCGGCACACGCCGAGGTGTTCATGACGACCTGCTCGGCCGGGCACCCGCCACCGCAACCCGCGGTGCAAGACCCGCAGCTCGGGCGCGACAACGGCTGAGTGAACAGGTCGAACTCGTTGTCGCCGCTGTTCATACGTAGCTGCCCGTCGTCGAACTGGGCGTAGAACAGGTTGGTGTCGAACAGATACGAGCACACGTACATCCGGCCGTCCGGGAAGATCGACGCCCGGTCCAGCGTGCGGCCGATGCAGCCGTAATAGCCTTGGTCTGCGTAGCGGGGCAGGTCCTCGCGAAGAGCGAAGGTCGGCTGGTACCAGACCCGGGTCCGGTACTGGCCGGCAACGTGTTCGAGTCGCTTGTAGAAGTCGATCCACTCGCGCGGTGTCATAGCCATCTGCTGGCCGCCGTGACTTGAACCGGCGCCGATCGTGCTGAACACGTGGTATTTGACCAGCGATACCCCGAGTTCATCCGCGATGCCCAGTAGATCGAGGGCGTCGCCGGCGTTGACGTTGTTTACCGTGCAGATCAGACGCGTGTCGAAACCGGCCGCGGCCAGGCGTGCCACATTGGCCAGGGTTTCGGCGAAACGGCCGCTGCCGCGAATCTGGTCGTGGCTCGCTGCCGATCCTCCGTCGAGGCTGATCTGCACATATGCGAAGTCTTCCGGGGTCATTGTCGCGAACTTGCGCATCGCCGGGTCCAGACCGTTGCTGGTCGTGATGACCTGTTCGTAGCCCATCGCCTTCGCGGCACGGATGACCGTCACATAGTCGGGGTGCAGGGTCGGCTCTCCGCCGAGAATCGTCAGCTTCGAGCTGCCCATCTTTCTCATGTAGTGCAGCGTTCCCAGCGATTGGTCCAGGGACATACGTTGTGCCTCGTCCAGCCTTTCGCCCATGTAGCAGTGCTCGCAGCGCAGCTGGCACGCGTTCGTGATGTACAGGTACAGGTTGCGGAAACGGCCGTAGGCGATGCGGTCGACGTGGCCCGGGTCGGAGGCTCTGGCGCCGGCGGGCAGTCGCGCGTGACCGTATCGATCAGTTGCGCCTCGGCCAGTATGGGCAGCCAGTAGGGGTAGTGAGCCGGTAGCGCGGACCGTGCGGGGAAAACCGAGGGGGGTGGCAGTCATCGTGCTCCTTTCGAAGGAGGCTTCCAGGCGGCAAGACGCGGTGAGAACGTCACCGTGCCGGTGTTGGTGTTGGTGTGGCGCCCACGTTGTCGATGCCGTTGTTAACCCCAGCTAGACAGGCCGGAGAAAAGTCACGAAGTAAGAACAAGAGGTCGGCCGGGTCGTCATTCGTCGTGTCGATGTGGCGGTACGGGATGCCGAAGGAGTCGGCGGCGGCACGGATACCGGGCAGCCGGTTGCGGTATCGCTCCAAACGCCGCGAGAAGGCCTTCGGGTCGTCACTCTCACGCCGCGAAAGCATTTGCGCACAGCTACGACACCGGCCGGTGTTCTCCAGATCGGGCGTCGCAGGACGATGCGGCCGGCCGTCAAGATTAGGTTCGCATGTACCGCATACCCATCGATTGTTCACCCGTACTCGCAAAATATCGTCGTCGGCGTTAAGCTCAATAATGGACAGTGAAGCACCCAACCGTTGTGCCGTACGGCGCAGAATGTGTACCTGCTCGGCCGTTCCAGGAAAGTTCTCGCACACAACTAACGAACACAGCGGGAAACGTCCACGCAGGAACGCCTCACCGATTAACGCCTCGACGGTGTTGTCCGAGAACCAGCCTAGATGGTCATTGGTGAGAAATCTTTCTCGAGCGATCCAACCGGCGGAAAATGACAGCTGCGCGAACTCTCGCAACCGGAACACCCCAGCTTGGCCTGTCGCTTTCAGCCGGCCGGAAGCGGTGCTCTTACCCACCCCCGGCGGCCCTATCAAGGCGACGAACGCGAGCGGGCGAGCAATAGGCGTTGCCATCTGTCCTCCTTGAGCCGGATCTCAGAGGGTCGGTCCGCACATACTCCGACTTTGTGGATGGTTGGTGAGGCACCACCACATCCGACTTCCACAGTCACGCATCGCAAGACGCTGGAGAACGCCATACAGAGGGGAATTCTTAGGGAATCTAAGGGGGAATAAGCCCTCTCACCTGGGCGGATCCATCTGCATCCATGATCTAAACAGCAGGAGCAAACCTGGTTCGAAGACGGAGTTGCGGCGGCCCGTGAGGCTTGAGCGCCGATCACCTCCACGGCACCCGCGCTCAACCATGGTGACCCTGTGGACCGGGCTGGGGCTGGTGTTCGCGGCCCTGGACGATGACGTACCCAGGCCCCAGCGGGACTGCCTACACTCACCATCGAGCTTGGTGATCTGCGCGTGGCTCGATGTATGGGGCTCCACGCTAGACTCGCGCGGTGTGGCCGGCGAATCTTCGCGTGATGCGTCGTTCAGGAGGCGTTGATGGCCAAGGACTCCGTACCTAACCACCTGCTCAAGGGCTTTCGTGAACGCCTCTTCGGTACGCAGCAAGCTATGGCTGATGCGGCCAACGGACATCTTGCGCCCGCATACCTGTTGACCGCGAACGATATCGGCAAGCTCGAGCGCGGGGCTGTCGAGCAGCCCAGCGCTCCGCGGAGGGCAGCACTTCGCCGGATTTGCGCGGCGGAAACCGACGCCGAGATCGGGTTCGCTAGACGCTCCAAGGCTCGTGCCGGTGGCCATGACCCGGTGGCACAGCAACGCGAAGGCGTTACCTCGTCGCCTACCCGATTAGGCAGTGAGCTCCCGCATACAGGTCAGAAGCCTGCGGGGTCGATGACGTCTCGCGGTCTCCCTTCGTCGCAGAGCCTGCACGACCTCCGAACGCCTAGCGGCGGCCCAGGCACAGTGACGTTGTCTGTCAAGCTCGATGGCCGGGAACTGTCCGTGTCACTAAGTCGCCACGATCTCCTCCAAGTGGGCGTCGCGCCGTTCCTTGAGGCGTTCGCGTCCGGCCAACACTCCGACATGGTGCTTGAGGCCGTAAAGCGGCCGGACCCTAGTAGCCGTGTGACGGTGACCTCCCCTGCCCATCTCGACGAGATCCTCGTGCACCTACGGGATCAGTGGCACGCCCAGGTCAAGACCGATAATCTTCTCGGCCCTCGCTTCGCTCTGGCCAGCGTGCTGAGCCAAATCAGCGTAATCGATGCTTTACGTAAAGCACTACGCGACGAACAACGCCTGGCAGTCGTTCGACTCGGGGCGCAGTACGCCGAGTCTGCTGCTTGGTTATATGAAGACTCAGGTCGCATTGCCCAGGCACGTCATTGGACAAGCCAAGCACTAGAGTTAGCCTACGAGGCAGACGATAGGCAAATGTTGGCTTGGACGACCTTTCGCCGTTCCCAACAAGCTGCCGCCGTCAAAGATGCGGCGGCAGTAATCGGGCTCGCGCGGGCGGCACGTCGGGATGACGAACTCCTGGCCACGCCCATGCGAGCGGCGATCCGAGTCCAAGAAGCATACGGTCACGCGCTAGATGGCAACGAAAAAGGCTCTCAGCAGCTCTTGGATGAGGCACACACTTGGGCAGCCAGCGATACTGTAGGCGACGCCAGGGGCGGGCATGGTTCGTACTGCAATTCTGGACACATCGAGATTGAGCGTGCAACGTGTTGGCTCGCAACAGGTAGAGCGAAGAAGGCAATTCCGCTTTACGAGCAAGGCCTTCGTGACCTACCACCTGTTTTCCAACGAAACCGCGCAGCTGCACAGAGTCGGCTGGCGATGGCATACTTTGCCGACGGCCAGCTCGAACAGGCGGCTAGCACCGCTCATGAGGCACTGCCAGCGGCGCGAAGTACCGGCTCCGGCCGCATCCTTGAGGAGATCGAAAATCTGGGTTCCGCCTTAGCGTCACATCGCCAACTCGGATGCGTCGCCGCCCTATTGGATGGTCTAGGCCAGAGCGGTGAATCCCGTGATAGCTGAGCGCAAAAATCATGCTTCACGAGCAGCAGCCGCCCGGATACGCCTGGCAACTGGATTCCACAAGATTGCTGGTTGAGAAAATGCCAATTAATTTTTATACGCCGAAGTTCTACGCGCTCAACAACTTTTCTGCACACATAATTGAGTTCGATGGAAGCCTCTACCCGACTTCCGAGCACGCCTACCAAGCTGCAAAGTGCGTCGATTCAGACGGCCGTGAGGCGATTCGCGCTGCCCGCAGCCCGCTACAAGCAAAAAGATTGGCGAACGAAACTTACAAAGCGTTTAAAGATCCAGACTGGGGAAGTAAAAAAGTCGCGGTGGTTGAGGCTATTCTGCGAACTAAGCTTTCACAGCACCCCGAAGTTCGCGAAGCCTTAGAGGAAAGTGGCCAGGAAGAAATCGTAGAGAATTCGCCAACCGACTACTTTTGGGGTGAAGGAGCAGACGGATCAGGCCAGAATACTTTAGGCAAGCTCTGGATGAAAATTCGCGACGAAGGCATTTCTCGTCCCGAATGAATTTAAGAGCTCGATTCGCGGTAGACTTTCTACTTCCATGGTTCGGCACGTTACGTTTAGGCAGAAGGGACGCCTGGCCGCTTCGATGGCGGCTTCAGCGTCTCGCTCGGCTATGGCGACGACGAACGGAGCCCACAACGGCCCTCCAGCCGTTGCCGACGGAGCAGAACGCCTCACCGGCATGAGCGTCGTGGCCCCGGAAGCCGGTGAGTGTCATGATGCACGGCGTGACTAATCCAGATGCCGGGCTCGTGGTGTGGGACGTTGACGGTACGTTGATTCCCGCTGATCTCCGGTGGCTGCGGCGGGCCGTCGCCAGGACCTACGCTTTGGCGGAGTCGGCGGTGGTGTTCCCGACGGCGAAGGTGCACGGTTATACCGACGAGTCGATCGTGATCGACACGGCTATCGCCTCCGGGATTGATGAGCGAGCCGCCGAGGCCGGCGTCGCCTGTTTCCCCGATCACCTCGCCCACGTCATGGAACAGGGACGCGAGGAGCTCGCCCGCGACCAGCCGGCTTACCCGGGTGCGAAAGAGACGATCCGAGCGCTCCATGACGCCGGCTTCGTTCAAACGGTGCTGACCGGGAACCTGCGCTCGGCGGCGGAGATCAAACTCGCCACGACCGGCTTGGACGACTACATCGATTGGAGTATCGGCGGGTTCGGCTCCGACGCCCGCGACCGGTTCGACCTGCCCGACGTCATCCGGCGCCGGTACGCCGATGTCCTCGGACGTCCGCTGGACCCGGACAAGACCGTGGTCATCGGAGATGCCGCCAACGACATCGCCTGTGCCCGGCATGCCGGCTTCCGCGTCATCGCTGTGACTCATCGAGTAACGCGCGACGAGCTGGCCCAGCACGGGCCCGACGCGATCCTGGACCGCTTGTCCGCTCCGGATGTCGTCGCAGCAGTATCTCGGTTAACCGGGAAAGACTGACGGCCTGTTAGGCAGCCCGGCAGGCCACCATTCGCTCGTCCAAGTCCCGAACGACGCGCTCGGAATTCCACGGGTTGAGCCGTTCACGGGCCCGTTCGGCGCGATCGACGCCACGCTGGTTGCCGATGGCCACAAGCTTGCCGTACGCGTCGCCGAGGATGGCGCAGGATTTGTCCAGGTCCTCGGTCTGTGCGTATGCGCTGGCCAGGTCGACTTGAGCGGCTAGGCCGACGTTGACGTTGCTACTGTCGGAACTGAACTGCTCGACAGCCTGTTCGAGCAGTTGGGCGGCCCTCTTTGGTTCGCCGAGGAACAGCCGGCAGGTTCCTTCGTAGACGCCGAGTCGGGAGGCGTTCCAGTCGGAGAACAGGCCGGACCGGTCGCGTTCGGCGATGCCGGCGGCGGCGACCCGGGCTCGTTCGAGGGCGTCGTCGCACTCGCGGGTTAGCTTGAGGACCGCGAAGATTTGGGCCTGTTCTGCGGCAAGCCGGGCCTGGGCGGTAGGGCCGAGGTCGGCGGAGAGCGCTTGGGCCTCCTGCAGTAGTCGGAGTCCGTCGGCGATGTCACCGGAGCGTCCGATAAGGGTTGCTGCGTCTGAGCGCAGGTTGCTCTCGAAGATCCGCGCGGTTGCGGCTAGGGCATGGTTGCCGAGGTCGTCGCCGAGCTGTCGGGCGCGGGCGCAGTGGGCCAGCGCCATCGGCCGGTTGCCTTGGGCGCTCCAGAGGCGGCTGGCGACGATGGACGCCTCCGCCACCATCGCGCCGATGTGGCTGCGTAGCGGGTCGTACTCGGCTTGGCGAAACAGCATGGCGAGGCAGTCGCGGTGTGCCTCGACCAGGCTGAGCAGGGCGGCTGGCGCGACTGCTTGGCGCTGGCTGGCCAGCAAGCGGGTCACGGTGAGGAAGCTGTTCCATTCCCCACTCGGATAGTCGCCGAGGTCAGGGACCGGTGGCGAGGGCGGCGGGATGATCGTTTCGCCCGGCACTTGCTGTGCGGCGCTGGCCGCGACGATCGAGAGCTCTGCGGGCAGCTGCGCCTCGTCTCGAACGGCGAGGTAACCAACAATTCGCCACCCGGCAGGCATGGATGCGCTAGTCAGGTTGGGGTTCGGCTTGTCGGTGCTCACGGCGACGACGGCGGCTGGCCCGGTCGATGGCAGCGCTTCGGTGGCCAGGAATCGTGAAGGCAGAGGCACACCCGCCTGCCGTTTGTGCTTTTCGAACCCGATCTCGGCGTCGGTCTGAACACCGCAGATGGTTCGCAATGCCGACCGCCGTGGAGCACTGGGGCGGTCGACGACACCGCGTTCGAGTTTACCGATGTGGTTGGCGGTCAGCAGGTAGGTGGGCGCGAGGTGCTCATTGGCCGCCTCGGCCATCGCCGCTTGTGTCCCGAAAAGACGCTCACGGTAGCCGCGGAGTAAGTTGTTGGGATTTTTTGTTGCCAACGTCGCCTCCTCGGGCCGCCAATGACCAGTACCACCATCTGACCTCGTTACCGCAGTCAGGGCGATGCGCACCCAGCGTTGCTACGCCGCTTCCGCATCGCCCTCGACAACGCCGCATGGCTAACGGTCAAATTCGCCGTTCTTGGCGCCGCGCACGAACGCCGTGAATTCAGCGTCGGTGAAGGTCAGAACTGGACCGTCGGGGTTCTTGGAGTCGCGGACGTGCGCGCCCCCGTCGTCGAGGAGCATGACCTCGAGGCACTCGGCGCCACCGCCGGAGTCGCTGGACTTGAACCACCGTCCGATCGGCGGCCATGTCGCGTCGTCGTCCGGATGGGCGCCCTTGAAGGTTCCCTTCACCTGACGTGTGGTGTCCATGATTCATCTCCTACTCAGAAAAGCTTCAGCCGCTTGGGTAAGGCGTTCGATGGATTCGGCCGGGCTCAAGGCTGCTTCGCGCAGCTCGGACGCGAGACCGGTGAAGACGGTCAGTTTGTCCTTGTCGTTTGCGTCATGGCTCTGGTAGAGGTGGTCCTCTACGTTGGTGTCGACCATCGTTATGTCGAGTGCTTCCGGGTCGATGAACGCGTACTGCGTGAACGCGGTGCGTGCTTGCGCGTGTTCATTCGACACCGCCTCAAAGGGAAGAATGCGCACGGTGACCGAGCGTTTATTGAGTGCGGCACCAATGATGTGCTCGATTTGTTCGTGCATGACGTCGGCCGGCGCCGACCTGCGATGAAGAACCGCTTCGTCGATGATGACTTCGAAGCGCGGGGCGTCCGGACCATCGAGGATGGCTTGGCGTTTCTCGCGGGCTTCCAACATTCGCGCTTTGGAGAAACGGCGCGAATTTGCCGACCGATCCGCGACTGCCCGCACGGCAGCGAAGTTCCGGGTCTGAAGTAGTCCTGGCATCAGGAACGGCTGGAATTGGAAGATGCTACAGGTGCCCTGCTCGATAGCGGCGGCGAGGGCCTGACGAGGCCCCATCTCGTCGTCAAAGCGCTCCCACCAGCCGGGTTCGGCTGAGCCAGCCGCGAGTCTCATGACGCTATCGAGTTGGCTTGCTTGAACGTCCAGATGCGCTAGAAGCTGGTGAATAACTTCTGGATCCACTCGCTGCCTGGCGGTCTCAATATGGCTAATCTTCTGGCGCTGAATCCGCGAAACGCTGGACAGTTCCTCCGTCTTAAGGCCGGCTTGCTGACGCAGATCGAGCATGCGTTCGGCGAGGACCAGCCTGTACACGTAAGGACTGATCGCCATGATGACACCTCCGATGATCAGCCTGGCGTGCACCTCTCCAAATTTTTAGCAGACCACGGCCACCCACGAGTAGCCACCTTGCAGAAGACGATCTTCGCCTGACCTGGCATTTGAGTGTGTTGCCGCAGGTCAGGGGCTAAAACGCCTCATATTATTCCCTTTTAAATTCCCCCTAGATTCCCCCTTTTATGACCTTCCCCCTCCGTTCGCGATGCGTGATCGTGGAGCCACACGAGCGCACATGGTCGGCAAGAACACACTTCTCCGGCAGCTGCTGATTCTGGCTAGACCACGTACCTCGCCGTTCCCCAGCTGCTCCGGGGCGGGCGTGCTTCTCATCGCCGCCCGCCTCGGAGACATACGCACCATGACGTGAACTTGCTGCACGTCGCCCCGGCACATTTTCGCCCGCGATGCGACCCGAGCCGAAGGAGAAGGAGGCGATGCACCCGATGCAGCCAGCCGATCAGCTTCTCCACCGCCACATGCAGTCCCACGGCGGTGTGTCGATTGATGCTCCCTCCGCAGCCGGCCGGGACACCACCGCTCAGCATTTTTCCGTTCCCACGCAACGAGAGACGACTTCCTCCATGTCTTTCCCTCGGCCGGCGAGCAACCTCCCCGCGCCATCGCGTATCCGTGATCGGGCGCTGTGGGACCGCGCTCAGACGCTGTTGTCGCGGCATGTGCAGTCCCCCCTGGGCAAGGGCTGTGCCGTACCACGCTGTGCAGACGGGTATCCCTGCCTCCCAGCGCGGACCGCGGGCAGGTTGAGAGCAGCCAGCATCGCCCCCTTCCACCAGCGATTGACCGCTCTTATCGACGCGCGGTCCTGCGAGGTGCTCGCATCAAACTCCTTCGGACTCCTGGCACGCGCCCCAGCCGGTGTTCCAGGACAGGCGACGATGGACTTTCCATCCGGCGACGGCCACGTTGATACGGCGGCCGGCACGATGATGCTGGCGATTCACGCATGACGGCCGCAGATGGGGCCTTGTCGCGGGCCGGTGGACGTCAATGGCAACGGCTGGCGGACCGTCCAATCCGCAGCAAGCTAACGCTGTTGTTGACCATCCCGCTCATCGCCATCTTGACGTTGGCGCTGCTGATTGGGGTCACCGGAGCCTTGGCGGCGGGAAAGGCCGAACAGGCGCGCCGTCTGGTCAGCATCGGCGTTGTCGGTGGTGAGCTCACCTCACAGCTGCAGAGAGAACGCGTGGCAGCGGCGGCGGTCTTCGCCCAGCCCAGCCGGCCCGGGGTACTCGAGGCATACCGCCGGCAGGCGGAAGCCACCGATGCGGTCACTGCGCAGTTCGTGGCCGCACAGCAAGATCTTGAGGCTCCCGCCGGGCTTGCGGCACCGCTGCAACGCTTGGACACGCAGCTGACGGCGCTGCCGCTATTGCGGGAGCAGGTCCGCAGCGGGCAGGACACGGCCGGCAGTTTGACAGTTTTCCGGTACCGGGCGCTGACCGCGGAGCTCGGTGGTTACCGGACCGCGTTGAGCCAGCTCGGCGTCGACGCGGAAACCGCCAACGGGCTGCGGGCCACGGCCACCGTGTCGCAGGCCATCGAAGCGCTGGGGCTGATGCAGGTCGCGGTCCTGCCCGCAATCAGAAAGACCCCGTTGACGGCCGCCGAGCAGCAGCAGATCCTCAGCGCGCAGGGCACGTTCAACGAAGCGCTGGAGACGTTCCGGCAGATCGCGCCTGCCGGTTGGCAAGCGCTACTCGCGGGGCAGTCCAGTAGCAAGACCGCGTTGGCGGGTGAGCGGCTACAAGGCGTCGCAGCGCGGGCTCAGGCGAACGCACCGCTGAACTTGGACAGCAGCACTGGCAACTGGGTTACCGCGACCAACGCCCGCATGCAGCAACTACACGCCGCGGAGCACCAGTTCGACACCGAACTGCTCGCCTCGGTGACCAGTCAACGCGATCAACAGCGCCGCAACCTGCTGTGGCTGGGTGTCAGCGTGATAATCGTGCTGGCGGCACTGGGTGTGGTGGGGTGGTGGGTCACCGCGTCGATCACCCGCCCGCTGCGTGCCCTGCAGGCGCAGGCGAGCACGGTAGCCAACACCCATCTGCCGGCGGTGGTGGCGCGGCTGGCCAGCGGCGCTCGTGAGGCCATGTCCCCGGCCGCGTTGGTGGCCCAGGTCATGGATGCCCCCGCGGACGCCGCCACCGATGAAGTGTCCGCGGTGCGGCGGGCCTTCATCGAGGTGTCCGCAACCGCGTTGGACCTGGCCGGCCAGCAGGCCGCCGCCAGGCAGATCGCTGACCGGCTGGCCCGTCAGGAAGCTGAAGGACGCCGGATCGCCGATCAGGCCGCCGCTCAGGAAGCGCAGGCTCGTGCGGTGGTGTCGGAGATCGTCACCAACGTGGCGCGCCGGTTGCAGGGGCTGGTGGCGAAACTGATGAGCCTGATCGATGCGCTGGAACAGAACGAGGACGATCCGGCACGCCTGGAGAAGATCTTCCCGGTCGATCACCAGGCGAACCAGTCGCAGCGCTACATCCTAAATCTGCTCATCATCGCCGGGCAGTGGAATCCTGCGCCGGCCCCGGCGCCGGTGTCGCTGTTCGAGGTCATCCGGGGTGCGGCCGGGCGGCTGCAGGACTACCGGCAGATCGAGCCGATGGTCGACGCGGGCATCATGATCGCCCGCGAAGCGGTCGAGGAACTCGTGCACCTGCTGACCGAGCTGTTCGCCAACGCGGTCGATTTCTCCCCCCGCGGCTCGGCGGTCGAGGTCGTCGCCGACGTACTGCACGGCAGGCTCCGCGTCGCCATCATCGACAAGGGCCCCGGTGTACGAGCCGAGCTGATTCCCGGCCTGTTGCACCAGATGAGTGCCCCCGACCTTGACCCGCAAGCGGTCAAGCAGATGGGCCTGGTCGTCGTGGGTCGGCTGGCGACCCGTCTGGGTCTCGGCGTGGATATTCGTTCCGGGCACGAACTCGGAACGATCGTGGAGCTGAGTGTCCCGGACCGGCTGTTCACCCTCGAGGAACCGGTCTGGGTTCCTCATGCACCCGCCACTGCGAGCGGCCCCCCGCCTCCGGTAGTGCCCGGACCGGTCCCGGCCCAGCCGATGCCGGCTGATGCCACGCAGCTACTGCCCGCCCTCGCCACCACCGTGCACTACCCCACGGGCGGCTCCGCACCGGCCGGCGCCACGGCATCGCCGACCGTAGAAACGCTGATCTTCCAGCGGGTGTGCGACGAGAGCCCCTGGTTCAGCGCAGGGACCAACGCCACGCAGCCCCTGCCATCGTTCGTCCCCACTTGGCCGAATCCAGCCGCTGCCGCCACCACCAACGCCGCCGTTCAGGCGGCCGCTGAGCCGACGGCAGCAGGCAGGACGCGCAGTGGCCTACCGAAACGGGTGCGCAGCGCCCCGCCGCCGGGCTTCGCTGACCGGCCACTGATCAGCGACAAGGATCCGAAGACCACCAGCGGCACCCTCGCAGCCTTCGCGGCCGCCACTCGCGCCTCCCGCTCCGCTAGCTGACCGTTTCCCCTCTCCGACCCTTTGACCTCAAGACGGGTGTGTGCCATGACTCAACCCCTCCTGCTGCACCGCACCACCGCGCAGCAACAGGACCTGTTCAACCAGCTGCTCGACACGTTCGCCGACACCGTCCCCCACGTCATGCACGCTGCCGCGGCCACCGCCGACGGCATCCCGCTGGCCGCGACCCGCAGCGTCGACGAGGCCAACCGCGACCAACTGTGCGCCAGCATCTCCAGCACCATGGCGGTCCTGGAGAGCACCGCCCAGCTCCTCAAAGCCGGTCCGGTGATCAACCACCTGACCAACATGGACTCCGGCAGCACTATCTACCAGCGAGCCCGCAACGGCCTGGTCATCTTCATGGTCATGGTCGCCGAACAGTTCGACCCCGCCCAGGTGCAGTTCGAGCTGGAACGCCTCGGCGACCGCATCGGCGAAATCCTCAACCCCGGCCTGCGTGCCGTCCCCACCGGCACCCCGCACCAGCTGCCCTACCGCGCCTGACATCCCCGTGCACCACCCGGAGACACCAGGACGTCGGCGCAACCCGGCTGACCACCCCTTCCACCAGCATCAGGAGACCCCGTGACCTCCCCACCCCGCACCATCGGGCTTCGTGCCCGGCGTGGCCTCGCTGCGACACTGGCCGTAGCGCTGATCACCCTCGCCGGGTGCAGCAGTTCCAGCCTCGCCGACGACCAGAGAACCGACGGGACCATCCGCATCGGCCTGATCTGGCCGAAGACCGGCCCCTACCAGGCGCTCGGCGTGGACATGGAACGCGGCTGGCAGCTCTACCTCGACTCCCACGGCGGCACACTCGGCGGTCACACCGTCACCACCGCAACCGGGGACGAAGGCGTCAACCAGAACACTGCCCTGACCGCGGCGAAGAAACTCCTGGATGCTGACCGCGCCACCGTGTTGGTCGGCACCGCCAGCGCCGACCCCACCGTGGCCATCGCCCCGATCGCCAACCAACGCAAGGTGCCGTTCATCGGCACCGGCGGCCGCCCGGGCTCCCTCACACCGGCCGACCTGGGCTACGTGTGGCACACCTCGTGGCAGTCGCGCGAGACCGGCGCCGCGATCGCCGACCACATCCGCACCACCGTCAACGGCCCGGTTTATCTGATGGCCCCGGACTACCAGGGCGGCTGGGACCAGCTCGGCGGCTTCACCGACGCCTTCACCAAGGCCGGCGGCAAGGTTGCCAACCCCGACGGCAAGCCCGCCTGGACGCCGTGGGGCTCGACCAGTGTGAACTTCCTGCCCTACCTCAACAAGATCAAGGATTCCGGGGCGAAGGCCGTCTACTGCTTCTACGCCGGCACGATGGCCGTCGACTTCGTCAAGCAGTACAAGCAGTCCGGACTCACCATCCCACTGTACGGGGCCGGGTTCCTCACCGAAGGCGCCTTTCTCCTGAAGTCCGAAGGCGCCGCCGCCGACGGGGTGCAGACGGTCATGAACTACGTGCCGGACCTCGACAACCCCGACAACCGCACTTTCTCCACCGCCTACCAGCAGAAGTACCAGACGCCGCCGAGTATCTACTCCGTCACCGCGTGGGACGCCGCACTGCTGCTCGACCAGGCCATCGCCGCCGCGGGCGCCAACCCGACCAGCGAGTCGATCAACACCGCAATCGGCAAACTCGGCGCGATCGCCAGCCCCCGCGGCAGCTTCCGCCTCGGCACCGTCGGCCACTCCCCGGTGCAGGCCTGGTACCTGCGCAAAGTCGCCTTCGACGGCCGCACCCGCGCCAACGTCACCCAGCAGACCCTGACCACCCTCGGCAGCTGAAAGGCCCTTTCATGACCTCCACCGACACCACCGCAGCCGCCGCCGGCGAGTACACCTTCGACTCCGCCAGCACCGAAGGCGCCACCCAGGTTCGGCTGCTGGCCGACATCCTCGACGGCCACAGCATCGCCGTGCTCGAGCAGCTCGACCTCGCGCCCGACAGCACCTGCTTGGATCTTGGGGCCGGAGCCGGCAGCATCGCTGCCTGGCTCGCCGACCAAGGCGCCCCGCAAGGGCATGTCACGGCCGTCGACCAGACCACCGTGCGCATCCCCGCCCACGAGCGGATCACCGCGGTCGACGCCGACATCACCACCCACAAGTTCGGCACAGAGCGCTTCGACCTGATCCACGCCCGGCTGCTGTTCATGCACCTCACCGAACGCGAGCAGGTCCTGGCCCGAGCGGTGACCGCACTCAAGCCCGGCGGATTCCTGGTCGTCTCCGACTGGGACTGCACCCACCTCGACGAAATGATCGTCGCCGCCTCCGACGAGGTCGCCGACGCGTTCACGGCGTTCCAGCACGCGCTGATCAGCTTCGGCACCAGCAACGGCATGGACCCGGCCTGGGCCCGGCGCATCCCCGCCGCCATGGCCGACGCCGGACTGCGGGGGATCACCACCAGCGTGTTCAACAAGCTGTGGGCCGGCGGGGAAGCCGGGATGCTGCTGCACGCCAGCAACAGCCGCCAGCTCGAGGCCGGCCTGCTCGGCCACGGCGTCACCCGCGAGCAGCTCGACACGCTGCGCACCGCGATGACCAACCCGCAGGTGTGGGCCTACCACTGGCCCATGTACACCGCCGTCGGCGTGCGCCCCACCCACTGACCCACCCCTTCCGGAAGAAGCAGAGGAGCGTGCCGTGACAGCGGCAGAACTCGCGGCGACCAGCATTGACGGCGACGCCTACGGGCTGCTGCTGTTCACTGTTGCCGTCGGCCTGACCCTGATCCTCGGCGTCATGGGCGTGATGAACCTGGCCCACGGCACGCTCTATCTGCTCGGCGCCTACCTGGGCTATGCCCTGTCCGACGGCACCCTGCTCGGACTCGTCCTCGCTGCCGGCGCGGCGCTGGTCGTCGGTGCCGGCGGCGGGGTGCTGCTGGACGTGCTGCTGCGCCCGGTGCACGATCACCGCCGGCAAGCGATGGTCACCCTCGGCATCGCCTTTCTCGCCATGGCCGGGTTCAACGCCGCGTTCGGCGGCAGCCCTCTACCGGCCGAGCCACCGAGCGCTCTCTCCGGCAGCGTCGACTTGTTCGGGTACGGCTACCCCCTCTACCGCCTGGCGTTCATTGCCGTCGCCGCGCTGATCGCGGTCGCCCTGCACCTGGTACTGCGCCACACCCTGACCGGAGCCCGTTTACGCGCCGTGGTCGCCGACCCCGCCATGGCCGCCGCCACCGGTATCCGTACCCGAGGGGTGCGCGTCGGTGCGCTCGCCGTCGGCGCCGCCCTCGCCGTGACCGCCGGGGCCCTCGGCGCCCCGATCATCGGCCCGGCCCCGGGCACCGACACGCACGTACTGACGCTGTCGCTGATCGTCGTCGTGCTCGGCGGCGCCGGCAACATCAAGGCCACCCTCGCCGCCGCGCTGTTCGTTGGCCAGGTCCAAACCGTGGGCGTCGCGCTCGCCCCGGGCACCGCATCGTTCGCGCTGTTCGTGCCCGTGCTGATCATGCTGATCGTCAAAGCCCACCGCGGCCGAGCCGTCCTCGCCGCCCCCGCAGCTTCCACCCCCGACCAGCTCCCGTCACCGGCCCGCGCCCGGCCGGCCCGGCCGACGCGCGTCGCTGCCCTGGCGGGACTGCTCATCCTCGCCGCGGCATGGCCCGCCCTGGCCAACCGGTATCTGGTCGTGCTCGCGGCGACCGCCCTGATCTACGCGATCCTGGCCGTCAGCACCCAGCTCCTCGTCGGAGTTGCCGGGCTCCCCTCGTTCGGGCAGGTCGCCTACGCCGGTGTCGGCGCCTACACCGCAGCCCTACTCGCGATCCACGGGCACACCAACGCTCTGCTGCACATCGCTGCCGGCGCGCTGATGGCTGCCATAGCTGCGGCGCTGACCGCACCGTTTCTGCTGCAGGCCCGCGGTACCGCGTTCATGCTCATCACCCTCATGTTCGCCGGCACCGTCGCGCTGCTGGCGTCGCAGTGGACGAGCCTGACCGGCGGCGACGAAGGGCTCCAACTGCCGGCGGTCAGCGTCTGGCCCGGCACCGTGCCAGTGACGCAGCCGGCGTACCTGTACTGGTACGTCCTCGCTGTCACCACGGTCACCGTCGCCGCGGTGCTGCTGGTGGCACGGTCACGGCTCGCGCTGATCCTGCGCGGCCTGGCCGGGCACGAAGCCCGCATGGCCGCGCTCGGACACCGCAGCCTGCGGGCGCACACCGCCGGATACACCATCGCCGGCGCGGTCGCCGGGATCGGCGGCGCGTTGCTCGCTGCCCTCAACGCCTACGTGTCTCCCGCCGACCTCGGCTTCGATACCGCCACAGTGGTGTTCCTGGCTGCCGCGATCGGCGGCACCAGCATCACCGGCGCCATCGCCGGCGCGTTCACCGTCATCGCGGCCCGGGACTGGGCCGCCAACGCGTTCGGCGGCGGCCCGCTCTGGCTCGGCTTGCTGTTCCTCACCGCCGTCTACGGACCCCTGGCCTATCACCGCGTCCGGCACCGTACCCGGGCAGCGGCCGTGTCTCCGGCCCTCACCACAGGGAGCCCGGCATGAACGTCCCCCTGCTGCACCTGCACCAGCTCAGCCGCCGCTACGGCGCCGTGACCGCCCTGCACCCGATCAGTCTGCAGATACCGGCCGGGGCCCGGCACGCGATCATCGGCCCCAACGGCGCCGGGAAATCCACCCTGCTGAACCTGATCGCCGGCAGCCAGCACCCCAGCGGCGGCACCGTCACCCTCGACAATCGGCCGGTCACCCAGCTGACCGCGGCCGCGCGCGCCCGCCACGGCATCAGCCGGACCTTTCAGCACCCCGCCGTCATCGGCGAGCTCACCGCAGCCGGCAACCTCGCCCTCGCCGCTCGCACCATCGGCCGCCGTGCACGCGCCGCCGAGCGCCGTCGCCGCGTGCAGACGGCGCTGACCAGCGTGCACCTCGACGCCCACGCGGGCACACCCGCGCGCGCGTTGTCCTACGGCCAGCAACGCCGCCTCGAGCTGGCCATGGCCCTCACGGCACGACCGCGGCTTCTGCTGCTCGACGAACCCTCCGCCGGACTGGACCCCAGCGAGATCGCTCAGCTCACCACGACGTTGCGGGGCCTGCCGCCCGAGATCACCGTGCTGCTGGTCGACCACCACCTACCGCTGGTCTTCGACGTCGCCACCACCATCACCGTGCTCGCCGCCGGCCAGCATCTGGTCACCGGCACCGCCGACGAGATCCGCGCCGACACCCGCGTCGCCGGCGCCTACTTCGCCACCCCCACGGCAAGCACACCGCGCACCCCACGCACCGGCGGCCAAGCCGTGCTATCGGTCAACCAGCTACGCGCCGGCTACCGCGGCGCCCCCGTCCTCACCGGCGTCGACCTCGAGGTAGCCGGGGGCACGGTCCACGCGCTGCTCGGCCGCAACGGCGCCGGTAAGACCACGCTGCTCAACGTGCTCGCCGGCCTGCACCCCGCCCTGCCGGGCAGCACCATCGCACCGGCGCCCGGCCAGCGACAGGCAGGCAGCGACACCCTTGCGCTCGTACCGCAGGGCCGTCGGCTGTGGCCCACCCTCACCGTGGCCGAACACCTGAACCTCGCCGCCGCTACCGGGGCACGCCGCACCGGCCACGGGCACCGTTTCACCCACGACGACATTTGGAGCCTGCTGCCCGCACTGGACGGCAAGCAACACCGCTACCCCGGGCAGATGTCGGGCGGGGAACAACAGATGCTCGCGATGGCGCGGGCACTGCTGCTGCAACCACGGTTACTGCTCCTCGACGAACCCACCGAGGGCCTGGCCCCGCGGATCGTCGACCACCTCGCGCAGATCATCGCCCGCATCGCCGACGACGGGGTCGCCGTACTGCTGGCCGAGCAGAACCAGCAGTTCACCCGCACCGTCGCCGACCGCATCAGCGTCCTGGACGCCGGCCGCATCGCGTTCTCCACCCACGACATGACCGACCCGGACACCCACACCCGCCTCGCCGACTACCTCGGCGTCAGCACCGCAGGGACCACAGCATGAACCCCGTCGATCCGCGCCCCACGCGCAACGGGCTCGAGCCGCCGCTCAACGACACCCGCGCCGACCGATGGCTCAACTCCACCGACCGCACCGGGCCGACGGCGGCCTTGGCTCGTCCCACCGTGGACAATATGCGCCGCGAGTGGCAACACCACGTCGAGCAGCTGCGGCGGCGGACGTGGACCATCGCAGCTGTTGCCGCCATCCTGGTCGCGGTCGCCGTTACCGCCAATGTTGTCCACGGTCGCTTCGCCACCCGCTGCGCGCCATCCATATCGGCTGCGCCGGTGGTGGTGACGCCATGAGCCGCTCTCGCAGCTCCCACTCGACGTCCGCCAGCACTGCCGCGGCGAGGATCCCGGGTGCGGGCACGGCACACAACAGCCGCTGGCCAGTCACCACCGCGACCGACCGGCCGTACACCTCGGCCGCAACCGCCGGCGCACCCGAGCCCGATCCGGACGCGGCGCAGTGGGCCAGCTTCGTCACCGAGCTGCTCGCCATCGGCTTCGACGCCGCAGATCTGGTGAGCATCGCCGCCGACGCGGCAGCCAACCGCGACTATCCACACGACGTCAGGGACCTGATCTCACGACGGGCGTGCCAACTCGCCCAGCATGCCTGCACCCCGACCGCCGCCGCAGCGCTGTCCGCGATGCGTACCCGCGCCGTCGTGCTGGACGACGCCGGCCACCATCAGCAGGCCGCCGATCTCTGGGGTCAGCTCATCACCCGGCACCACACCGCAGGCCAGGCAGGCCCGGCCCTGCAAGCCCGCGTGGCCCACGCCACCTGCCTGCACCGTCAAGGCCGCTGCATCGAAGCCCTCGACCAGATCACCCTCGCCTGGCAGACCGCCACCGACACAACTGACGACGACGCACCGACGGTGGCCACGGTCCTGCAGCTGTACCGGCTGATGCTCGACGCCTGTCACCCCCGCCCCGGAACCGCGCAGGTCAACCCGCCCCAGCTCGCTGGGCAGCCGGACATGCTCGCGGTCCTCACCCCGATCGCCGACGCCGGCGAACATCAGCAGATCTGCGCCTACCAAGCGCCCGCCCGCAGCCGAGCCCGCCAATGACCCCCGACGAGCAGCAGGCCCTGGCCGAATCGATCCCGCTGGCCCGCCAACTGCTGGCCAGCGGAGACCGCGAGGGCGCCGTCGCCCTGCTGGACCTGCATCTGAGCAAATTGCATCCGGAGCTGGCGCCCGACGACCGGGTTTTGCTGGAAGCCGCCGCGCTGCACAGCGCCCTAACCGGCGACCTGCGCTGGCTGCACTACAGCATCCGCGCCGGCCGCAACATGCCGCGGCCACGACCACGGCCGCTGTCGCCACGTCACGGCGAACCCGGCATTACCGGCCATTCACGCGACCTGGTACCCGAGCCGGACCGGCGCCGTCCGCCCGACAACGCTGCCGTCGCGGATACGAACTCGCCGATGCAGGTGCTGAGCGACGCGCAGTCTTTGCACGTCCGGGGCCGCTGCGGCGAAGCCATCCGCACCGCCACCCAAGCGGTGAATCTCTGGCGAAGCCAGTTCCACAGCGCCGAAGAGGCGAACGGCGGGGCGACTCTGCTGATGTGGCTGGTCGCCATGCTGTGTGCCTGCCGCCGCGACGACGACGCTGAGGCCCGCCTGCTCGCCGATGAACTACTCCTTCCCGAACCGGGCACCGCTGAACGCGGCGAGTTCGCCGTCTACGGCATCCGCGTCCTCACCCGGGCCTGCACGACGCACGACGACATCTGCGCGCGGGGGCAGCTTCCGCCGTCGCTTGCCGAGCTCGGCGCTCCCGTTTCTTCTTTTGCCGCTGCACGCCCCTGGCACGAACGCTGCGATCGCTGGTGGCGGCTGCTTCTTACCGGTGCGTCATGACCAGCATCGCTCACCGTCTTCCGCTCCGTCACCAACCTCGAGGCAGCTCATGACCTACCACGAACCTCATATAGACACCACTACGGCGCACCCAGCACGCCGCTACAACTACTGGCTTGGTGGCAAAGACAACTTCGCCGTCGACCGCGCCTCTGCCGACAAGATCGAGGCCCAGTACCCCGCCATCCGCACCGCCGCATTCGAGAACCGCGGCTTTCTCAAGCGGACTGTGCGCCACCTGGCCGGCGACGCCGGGATCCGCCAGTTCCTGGACATCGGCACCGGCCTGCCGACCGCGGACAACACTCATGAAATCGCTCAAGCCGTGGCCGAGCAGTCACGGGTCGTCTACGTCGACAACGATCCCATTGTCCTGACGCATGCGCGAGCGCTGCTGACCAGCAGCCCAGCCGGAGCCACCGCCTACATCGACGGTGACCTACGCGACCCTCAACACATCATCGGCCTGGCCCGGGAGCTGTTGGACTTCACCCAGCCCATCGCGGTCATGCTCGTCGCGGTGCTGCACTTCATCACCGATGACGAGCAGGCGTACGCCGTCGTACGGGAGTTGCTCGGACAGTTGGCGCCCGGCAGCTACCTGGCAGCATCGCACGCCACCGGTGACTTCCTCGACGACGTCATCCGCGAGCAGCTGTCGCAGTACGACTTCATCCTGCGCGACCGGGACCGCTTCGCCGGGTTCTTCACCGGCCTGGAGCTTGTCGAACCGGGAATCAGCCCGATCACTCTGTGGCGGCCCGAAAGCGACACCGTCGTCGAGCCCGAGCTGGCGTCGATATACGGGGCGCTCGCCCGCGTTCCCGGCCCGATACCCGCACGGCATGACCGGTGAGCGCCATGCCGGACCCCTCAACCCCCGCCCACGGGCCGCAGGCCAACCAGCCGGCTCCCGAACCGAACACCGAGCCTGCGCAGCAGACGCCACCGGCCGCGAGCCCTGCGCCAGGCCCCGGCGACACGCCCGACGATGGCGCCTCAGCGTCGCTGCCACCGCAACTGGCAGGACGGGACCCCGCAACCACGCCCGACGACGAACTTCTCATCGACACTGTCCTGCAGTGGATCGCCGACACCCCGCATGCCGGGCCGACAGTGGCGCGATGGGCGCAGTACGCCACTGCGGCCAGCGCCCGGCTGCACCCGAACGGGCACCAGCAACGACAACGCGCCATCCTGGCCGACGCTGCGGTGCGCATCGGCATCCTGCCGTTGGACGGCATCCCCTCCCGGGCGGCATCAGGCGTCGCGGTATGCATTACCGCTGGCGGCCGCGCTCACGCTGACGCCGAATGCATGCTCGACCACCTGTACGCCTACCTTGCGCTGCACACCCACGGGCTGTGTCCGCTGGCGCATCAAGGGCTACGGCAAATCCCGGTGCCCGCTGAGCATGACGACTGGCCGCGGCCGGCTCTGCTGACCACGGTGATCGTCGCCGCCGCCATGGCCGGCGCCTGCGCCCGTGAGGACCTCGCCGACTATCTGCTCGACGCGCACGCCGCCCAGCTGGAACCCCCTGGCTCCCCCGGGCGTGCTCTGTTCGCCACTCTTGCCCTCGACCTCACCGACCAGCTCCGCGAGCCGCACCGCGGCGTATGCACCCAGCCCGGGCGCCGGGCACTGGACCGGCACCGGTTCTCGGCCATGCTGCACGGCGAACCACCCGCCCGCCACCGCAGCCCCGCACCACCCGATGCCCCAGCGCCTGCTGCGAACGTCAGCATCTCGGTAATGAGGAGCGAGGTGCACCTCGACGGTGTCTTGTACGGGCTCCGCGCCCATACCCAAGCCCTGCACACCCGCCGGCGGCTGCACGCCACACCCATCAGCAGCAGCGTGTTCCTGATCTGCGATACCTGCCGGCTTGCGCTGCGCCTGGGCAGCTCCGTCGTGTACGCCGCCCAGCCCAGCACGCTGACGGTCCCGATCATCGCCGCCGGCCTGCCCGCCTGGCAGCACCGCGACATCAGCCGGGCAACGTGGCGGCTGCTCAGCGAACACCCCAACCACGACCTGTGCGTCCTGACCGGCGTGTCACCCGTCTGGCGTAAGTACGCGGCCACGCCCACCGACCTGATCGCCTCACCCGACATCGGCCCACCACCGGACATCGCCCTCGCCGACTACGTCACCGGCTGGCCCGGGCCACCGACGCCCATCGTCTTCGCCGGCGCCACCCCCGCTCCGCGGCAGAAACCCATCTCCGGCGGCGAACTGAACCTGGTGTGTTTGTCCTGCCGCCTCGCTCTGAGCCTGGGCCGCAGCACCGGCCAGCCCGGCGCCGCGGTGACCATCAGCGGTCGTCCAGCGGTTGACGAAGCTGCCGCCACGACCGCCGTGTTCCGGATGCTCACCGAGCACACGGGCCACAACCTGGTCGTTTTCAACGACAACGGGCACTGGGACCACTACGTCGAATCCGGGGAGTGGGGTTTCACCATCGAGCCCGGCGATGACATCTGCCCGCCGCACATCGGCGATATCACCCATCGGCAGTACATCGAGGGGTGGCCCGGAGCCCCCACCCGCCGGCATTACCGCGGCGCTGACCCGCTCGATCCGCCACCACGCAGCGGGCCCTCGGGCTCACCGGCATGACGCCACCGGCACCCCGGTCACAAGACCTGCCACCACCATCTCACCTGGCCCCCGTGGGGCTCCCACCAGCTGAGGAACCATGACACAGCCTGAACCACCCGCAGCACCCGTCCGCCCAGGCGCCCTCACGGCAGATGCCGGCCCGGCACCGGCCGGTGCCCTGCATTCACGCAGCCCCTGGTGGGTGAGCACCGGCGTCCTGATCGCCGTCGGCGCTGTCACCGCGGCCGGTGCTTTGCTGCCCGAACGCGCCATCGACACGGTGCCCCACCTCCGCGGATGGGCCGGCAACGCCGCCCCCAGGCCCAGCTTTTCCCTCCCCACACCCACGGCCAGTACAACTGCAGGCGCTGCGGCGGCGACCGTACCGGCCACGCGACTGCTGCAGATGGCCGACGATCTGAGCGCAACACCCTGGGAGGCTGACCGCGGCCGCTTCGACTACGTTGAGGTCCGCCGCTGGGAAGTCGAACCGACCACCGCAACCACGCCGCAGGCGAGCCGGCCCCCGACCTCCATACGGCACCTCGCCGCCTGGACCGACAACCATGGCAGCGGCCGGTCCTACGCGCTCGACGAAACCCACGGGTGCACGACCGAACGCGACGAAAGGTGGATCCAGCCCGAGGCGGCCCCCTGGGACGGTCCTCTGTCCAGCGACCCCGGCGCAGTACGCCGGCAACTACTCGGCCCACCCCCGAACGACGGCATCGACCTGTTCGGCCAGATCTCGGAGCTGTTCGCCGCCCGGGTCGTGCCGTTACCGACCCGCCGCGGCGTGCTGCGCCTGCTCACCGCCCACCCTCACACCGTCGTTCGTGAAGGCACCTTCGACCCCAGCGGGCGCATCGGGATCACGGTCACCACCGCGGTGACGACTCCGGCACCACCGCCATACGCCTCGTATAGCCGCACGCTGGTCTTCGACCCGGCCACCGGGGACCTGCTCGCCGCAGGCTCCACCGACCCAGACGCCGGCGTAGCTCAGCCGGCCGTCGCACCCTGGCAACGCCCCGGCTTCCGCACCTACACCCAGTACCTGGACCGCCGCCGGACCAACGATCGGTCGACTCCGCGGCCACGTTGCTCCGAGCACATCGAAGAACTACGTCCCGCAGGCAGCTCGAGGATGGCCACGCAGAACCGGAAAGTGACACACGCGGTCGTCTCGGTCCTGGCCGAGAGCACCTCGTATCCCCGAGTTCGCCGATGAGCCCCCGGTTCGGCGCCGACCAGATTTCGTTTCACCTCGGCAAGCAGGCCGTGACCGCACGGTGTGCCCTGCACCCGGACTTCGCCGAGTCCTACCCGTACGGCGACGACCACCTGGTGCCGGCCACCTGGTTCGTCCGCGTTCTGTCCGATCACCTCAACGACCACCCCACCGCCATCCCCGACACCCCGGCGGTCGAACAACCTGCTCCCGACCAAGCTGCGGTTCTGAGCACGGCATCGGCGTTACCGCTTGACGCATTCGGCCGTGAGGTCGCCGCCCGCTGCCGTTGGGCGACGGACATCAACGACGACGATCCTCGCAGCGACTGGCCGATCGCGGTGCGCCTCGCTGTGGCGCTGGTGCTCGGCAACACCGACTACTTAGGCGACATGGGACCCGGGCCCGGCTACACCGCCGACCAGGCAGCGGTGCTGCTCGTGCGCAGCATGACGCACCCTCCGGCGAACCTGCGCGCCTGGATCGAAGCCATCCGCCACGAGATCAAAGCCCCGCGGCCCGACAGCGGACACACGCCGTGGCTGCCGCCCCAACAACTGCGGACCGATCCGTGATCTGACCGGCGACCCTGGCGCGCAGAACGCGATCTGCCACCGCCACCCCCGTCGCCTCGGGCGACTCCAGCTCCCGCTGCCGAAGACGACGGCGGGCACTACCGGCCTGCACCCGTAGGCCGGCCTACCCCTCACCTGAAGAAGGACGCGGCTTTGACGTCACGTACCTGGCTCGGCGGCCTCACCGCCATAGCCATGACCACCGCCTCCCTGCTGACCGTGGCACCGCGGCCGGCATCCGCGGCACTCCCGCCGCAGACCGCCGCGCCGGCTCGGGCGGCAGTCTCAGCGACACCGCCCGACGACGGCGAGGTCTCCCCGTTCATCATCGGTGGCAGCGACGCCACCGAGCCCTACCTCTTTGCGGCCAGGGTATCGACCACATTCCCCGGCATCGGCACCGCGAAGTGCACCGGCACCTTCGTCCGCACCGCGCGCGGACGCATCGGGGTGGTCAGCAACGCCCACTGCTTCGAGCTCCCGGGCGACAACCAGCCCGCCCCGTTCACCAACGTGCAGGTCCAAGCCGGCTCCACCCACCTCGATCAGCTGGTCACCACCAACGCCACCGGGTTGCAACTGCACCCGGAGTGGGACTGGATGACCGGCGCGGACCGGGTCGCCGACGTCGCCGTCATCACCGTGAAGATCCCCGACGGCCTGGCCATCCGGACGGTCCCGATCGCCGACTGGGCCCGCGCCAACCAGAAGGTCCGGCTGCTCGGCTGGGGCAAGACCACCTACGACGCCACCCAACCTCCGCCAGTCCTGCAGCAGCTCGACACCCGCCTCACCCGATCCTCGACGTGTGCGGTAGCCGGGATCACCGCCGGGGAGCTCTGCGTCGCCGCGGCCGCCAATGGCGGCTCGCCCTGCTTCGGTGACTCCGGCGGTCCCGCCCTGAGCGCCCGAGCGGGCGCCTGGGCGCTGCTCGGCAGCGCCAGCCGCGGCACAGACGAATCCACCTGCACCGGCGCAATGGTCTACACCGACGCCACCTACTACGCCAGGTGGATCGAAGGCGCCATCGACGGCAAGCACAAGCCACACCGGCAACGCCCCGTCCCTGCGAGCACGATCAAGCGGCACTGGGCCCTCGCCGGCTGACGCCTACGTGAGAGGGGGCGCGGTGTGCCGGGCTGCCTGCCGCACTGGCACACCGCGCCCGACCGGCAACCAACGACTCATCCCACGGGCGAAGCACCGCACCAGGGTCAGCTGACCGCCGGCACTGGACGCCAGTTCGGCGGCCCGCACTCCTCGGCATGCTCGAGACGGGTTGCCGCCGGACAGGCCATCCCCGGGTCACACCTCTACCCGTGGACGAACGGCGAGTTACTTCCGCCTGGCTACTGCTGTCCCCTGGTAGCTGTGCTCCCGACGGCGACCCGGCCATCTGGGTTTGCGTCGGCGCCCTCACCAGGCGACCTCAACGACCACGAGGAAGGCACTTTCGATGTATTCCCTCCCCAGTCCGGGGACCGATGGCTCGCCGTCGTTGTCCACGCCGGCTACCGCGCCGCGACAAGCCGGCTGCCGGGTGCTGGTCACCGCTGTACCGATCCCCGGCCACGTCATGCCGTTGCTGCCGCTGGCGCACGCGATCGCCGCGGCCGGCGGCCAGGTCACCGTGGCCGTACCGGCGTCGATAGCGCACCTCGTGGGCAAGCTCGCGGTCCTGCCAACCGGGCCCGACATTGACATCCTGCTGACGGAGAACGCCCGGCGCACCGGCGGAGCCGACCTGGGCGACATCTCCGCGCTCGCTCAGTTGTTCACTTCCACCCGCATTGAAACGACGTTCGACGAGGCGTTGCGGCACGCCCACCGCATCCGTCCCGACCTGATCGTCGCGGACGAGTACGACACCATCGGCCCGATGCTGGCCGCCGCGCTGGCCGTGCCATGGATACAGCACGCGATCGGCCTGCCCGTATCGCCGCCCGCGCTGGCGCCGGCCATGCAAGACCTGCTCGTCCCCCAGTACGTGCGGCGCGGGATCGCCAGAATCGAACGTCTGGCGCTGGTCGACCCGTGGCCGCAAGCTCTGCAAGAACCAGGCCATGTACTGCCACCTGACCGGCTGACCATCCGCGCGCAGCCGTATGCCGCACCCATGAACGCCGGCCAGCCCCTGCTGCCCGCACCCGGATCCCATCCGCGCGTGCTGGTCACCCTCGGAACCGTCCTGCTCGACGGCGAATTACTCGATGCCCTCGTCGATGCCGTGGCCGCGCTCGACAACGTCGAAGTCCTCGCGTTGGTGCCACCGGGCGTCACGCACCCGCTCACCGACCCGCGCGGCCACGTGCGGTTTCTGGGCTTCACCCCGATGGCGGACCTTCTGGCCGCGGGAGTTTCGGTCATCGTGGCCGCAGGCGGCGCCGGGACCGTGCTGGCCGCCTTGAGTCACGGCATTCCGATGGTGCTGCTTCCTCGGGGAGCGGAGAAGCCGCAGAACGCCGAGCGGGTCGTCGAAGCCGGCGCCGGCATCGCCATCACCGACCCAGCACAGGCCGGCACCGCCGTACGTGAGCTGATCGCCAACCCGTCGTACCGAGCTGCGGCCGCACAGATCGGCGAGCAGATCAGCCGTGCGCCCGACGCGGGCCAGGTCTGGGCTGCGCTGCGCGAACGGCTCCGCACCTGACTCAAACAAGCCCCGACCGCCCCGCTCTCCGGCATGTGTGGTTCCGCCCAGCGATGCCTTTCACGCCCGCGGCAACTCTCTCCCGCCCCGTCCGGTCATGTCACGAAAGGACCACCGTCGTGCCCATCCTGCTGCCCGCCGTCACCTACAACTACGAAGCCGGCGGCTACGACAGGACAACTCGCCGTCACCACTTCACCGGCCTGCAGAACACTCTTCAACGCGCCCCAAAACCCCCGGCCTTGATCCTGTTCTGCGAGGCCAAGCAGTATCAAGCATCAGGAAACATCGGTCTCTACCAGGCCGCCGAAGCCATCACCGACGTCTTCGGCATCCCTTACGGCGCCCTGCTCGGCCGCGGTGACCGCGGACCGATCCCACCCGCGATCTTCTACGACACCAGCCGCCTCATCCCACGGTCTTTCATCGACCGCAGCGACCCCGACCCGTTCACCGACCAGGTCAACATCTGCCGGTTCGCCGTCCTCGACAGCCGCGACGAGGTCGGCCGCCGCCGGGAGCTGATCGCCGCCGTCGACCACTTCCCGGGCGAATCCCCGGACGCACGCGTCACAGCCGCCAGCCGCCTTCACCGGTGGGCGAAAGACCCGACCCCCGTCATCCTCGGCGGCGACCTCAACGAACAGCCCTCCGGTGATCACTACCCACGCTGGGAGCCCGACCGGTGCACCCCGCTGGTCCGCCGCCGCAAGGCCCGCCAGATCGCCGGACAATGGGTCCACTCCACCGACGCCCTCGACAGCCTCGTCGGCTACTGGAACCCCCACCGCACGGTGCGCGAGGACGGCATCGGCTTCCACCTGATCTCCGAGCTCGCCTGGCAGACCAACGGCCGGACCGCCTCCATCGAGGCAACCGTCGTCGACAAACCCGGCGAAGTCCGTCTCACGATCGACCACCTCCTCGCCAACGACGCGATGCGCCCGCACGTCGCCGCCGAAACCTTCCGTACCTTGCCCGCCGCTGCCGGCGAAGACGAAGCGTCGGATCACATCGCCGTCTACGTCGAACTTAGCCTCTGAACCAATACAGCCCCACAACGCCCATCTGCTGCGACCACCCCACCCCGAAAGGACCGACGCATGTCCACCGAGGTAGAGCAGGCCCGTCCTGCCCGACGGCACCGCTTCACCTACACCGATCAATTCCGCTCTCTGCCCCATAGCGACCGTGAGAAAGAATTGACGCTTCTGAAGAAGCTTTACGAGCAAGACCGGCTGACGATCCGGCAGCTCGCAGCCCTGCTCGAGGCCTCCTACGGCTTCATACAGAAGCGCCTTGCCGACGCCGGCGCAACAACCAGCATCACGAGAAGGAAAAGACCACCCGTGTCGGACGGCGCCGCCGCCACCATCGCCGCCTTGCCCACTCGCCAGGCGCCTTCATGACCCGGGTTATCGGCGTTGATGCCTACGCCCTCGGCTGGGTCGCCGTCGAACTGCACGATGGCGTCTTCACCTGGGCCCTGCTAGCGGCCACGCTCTACGACGGGGATTCACGTTCGCATCCGCCGATCCGGCCGCCGCTCTGAGCGTGGACACGCTGATCTGCCGATGAGAGTGCACTTGGTGGAGGTTATTTCTCAATCCTGAGAAAGGAATATCTTAATATGCTGTTTTTGGATTTTTTTACTGTCCAGGTCCAATAGTGGCAGCTTTACCGCGATTCCCCCTGCCGAGCCTCCTGATCGGAATGCGACCGTCTCATACCTCCATGAAGAGCTAAAGCTCTCCGGCATTTCATCAAGTAAGGCTACGAGCTGCGTCACCAAGGCGGGAATAGTAAAGGTGCTGCCGGTGGCGGCAATGCCGTCTATCGCCACCCGCAGCAACGGAGGGTTCACGGGTGTCACATTATCCAATTTACTCCACACTGCCGCCGTGCCGAAGCTCGTTCTACCGGCAAGGACGTCGTGCACGTCGGCGCCCTCAATTGTCCTGCTAAAAATTTCCGAGATTATGGCGTCTTGGTCGCCGGGGGGCAGGGTGCGGAACTTCTCCAGTTGCGACAGCCCTTCACGCATCCGCCCCTCCAGCCTTGTCACCATTCGAGCACCCTGTGGCGGGATTGGCGCTTTGGCTTGAACATGCATTACTGAGTTCGTACTCGGATCGTAAATGATTAGGTCGAACTCGCCGGCAACTTTTGAGCGTTTCCAGACTTTGTTGCGAGCGATTAGCATTCCCTCAATGCGAGAGAATTCAGCCTCGATGTCATCCAACAAGAGCGCCTCAAGGTCTGCGCTGATCTTTTCGTCGAAGCCCTGGGAATCGTTCTTGAAATAAGCGTAGAGAAAATTGCGCTGGGAAGCCATGTGCAGTAGAACATGTGGACTAAAAATCACAAGGCGACTCGCATTTTCTCCCTTGAGATAATGAAATGGAGGGAAGAACCCGTCGCTTGCCAGCGTGGCCTCACTGTCCAGCGTGAAAAACTCTAGAAGCTTTACCGCCGCCTGCTCGGAAACTCCACTTATTGCAATAAGTAGGCCTTCGAGAAAATTGGCATTGACTAACGGGGAAGTCCACTCAAGCATTTCACCTAGCCACTTTTCCCTATTCCTTGGGCGGCCAGTGTTCGTCGCTCTCCGTGCAGCCTCCGCGGCGGCAGTCAGCCAGCTAAGTGCAACGGCAGCCATGGCTCGGAGGAAGTTTTTTAGATCAGGCAGAGAAACTCCGATAGCGTCCTGCAGGGAGGCGTCATAGAAATATGGCTTTTCGGTCGAGAGGATGCTCTCGTAATAGAGCTTTGTTAAGGGCACGACCTTGCCGTAGGCTTGGTCTTTGTTTGCGAGGATCTTTCCATGGATTCGCTCGAAGCCTGAACCCAGTGGCCCCTTAAACCATAAGGGCAAGGCTAGCTCGGAAAGTAATACGTCACGTTCTTCCGCTTTTTTGAAATCTTCACTTGGGTGCAATAGGGTGAATTGCCGTGCACTGGGTTGTTCCGCCAAGTACCAGCCCTTGTGGAGCTCCGGAAAAAGCTCACATGCGTGACCGTAGAGTAGGAGCTGAGCGACGTCTAAAGTCGCGTTCGCTGAATCGAGTGCCAAGATAGCATTTCGCGCGTTTGTCCCGATTTGTTCGTCGGGGCATCGCACCACGAGACTTAGAACATGAGCCAATCTATTGATCAGTGCCTCACCCGTACTACGTCGTGGTGGCGTTGTTCCGTCAAAGGAACCCTCCATGAATTCATGGAGGACTGTGTAGATTAACGTGAGAACGGATCTGCGCTGGCCATGGAAGAGAGGTAGTGCGGCTACATACGAGTCGAGTTCTGGCTCGTGACGGAGGAGTTCGTCGCGTGCGGACGTCATGTCAAGATTGTCGCATGTCCCTAGTCGCGCAGCAGTCTACTGCTGAGAGACTTCCGTAATGTCAAGACATCCAACTGCCGCAGACAAGGTGCGCTGTCTCAGGTCCGAGGGCAGCAGGCCAGTGTCGCGGACGCCGCTCGACAGTGTCGGCAGGGTCGAGTGCTGGAGCCGGTGGCGCAGTGGCGGGACTGAACGCGTTGTCGGGGTGCGAGATGGTCATGGACGGTAGTCCTCTCGCCTCGCCGTCGCATGTGCGGCCGCTCCGCGGTTGCGCTCGCTTCTCGCCCACGATGAGTCAGTTGTGTAGACCCGCCACCGCTGAGCGTCGTCGGCGCTTTTCGATGCTGGCGGCATCACAAATTCCCGCCCCGCGCCTAGAAAATATCGGCCTCGTCGTCGTGTTCGATATCTAATACACCGAACACCTTTCGCGGGGTTTGTGTCTCCCTGACGAGCCAGTCGTAGGTGCGCACGTCGATCTGATCCTTCTCCCATAACTGAGAACGCATCACGTCGGTCTCTGCACTCAACTGGCCGCGGCCGATGATGACGAGCCCTCTAGCCTGAGGTCGGATACCGAATAAACCAAGTCCTTGTGAGCGCCGAGGCTTGCGGGCATGGTCAAGGTTCTCTTGTAGCCACTCGCGCCAATCCCGAATCTGTTTAAGACCCTTCCGTAGCTGCTTCGACGGCTGCCCATCAGCGATCGTCAAAGGCGCCCGGGGGCTTTCCAGCTCAACAAGCGTCCACCGCAGCCCCAATGAGGTCATTCCCGCGACGAGGAAGTCCGCACGGTACTGGATCCCGAACCACGTCTCAGGCATGACGTAGCCGCCGTGGTGCGACGTCACCAGGTGGCTGAGAATCTGCGGGTGCCGCTCCAAGACCGCCTGGAGCGGCTTCTCGTCGACTGCACCTTCAAGCTCTTCGGACAGCGCCGCGGCGTCGGCGAGAGTCGGCTCGCCGCGCACATAGCACTCGATTAGCTCCCGGAGGTCAGCCGCGCTGATTCTTCGTCCCGGCTCCCGACGTGACGCCGCCGCTTGCGCCGCCTGGTAACGCGCCTTGTCATACGCCGGCCCAGGTGCCGATGCGCGGGCACGCATACGTACCGCATGAGGACGACCTCGATAGCCCCAACCGCCCTTGAAGTTCAGTTGGCCGTCCATGCTGATCGACGAGATCTCCGCTGGAACGTCGCCGACAATCTCGGCGACCTCAACGATGTCGCCGGGGCAAGGCCGCATCTGCTGCAGAGCCCGCGCGGCGCGCAGGGCGTGGAACACCTTGACCCATGCATCGATCATTTCCTGGTCGTCGAGAGGCGTCAGGATGCGACGGCGAAGTGACATGGCGAGGCTCTCGACGTAGTCCACCTGGCCGCGAGTCGGCTGCCGGGGCGAGTCGAGGTGCAGGACGTCACGGAGCCGGCGACGCAGCAGTACCGCTGCCACAGGCCGAGGAAGCCGATCAGCAAGGGGATACCCGACATGCAGGGCGAGGACACGCTGTTCCTCGCTTGCAGGTCCGGCGTAGGCACGTAGCCCCTCGACGACCTCTTTCCACCGTGCATGCGATGCCATCGATGCTCCTGAGTGAAAGGGGCCAGCCCTCACCGTACAAGCACCCGGGAACCAGCTCACCCTCGTCAGTCCGGTTCGACCGGATGGAGGCGATTGGCCAGGACATCCGCTAGCACGCCGACGGCCGATCGCCGAAGAGACGACCTTGCGGAGAGAGTGTGAGAGCGGTCAGTGTTGGACTTTGGCGCCGGGCCGCTGACGCGGCTGCCTCAGGATCCCGGCTGCCATCTCCTGACTGCCGCATGCAGGGTCTCAAGCATGCCGGTGGTGCGCGCGTTCCACGCGTTGACGACATCGAACGTGAACTGCCCGAGAGCTGCCATCCGCGTCTCACCTCCAGCCATGGCCGTCCGGGCCAACGCCAGCAGCGGCCGGCCCACCGGCGTCTGTAGGTATCCGAGCGTGGTGATGTGCCGACGCAGACGCATCCCGTCCGCGAGGGGTGATGCACCGCGCGAGGTGTCGCCTGGGACGTGGCCGAGCCATTCGACGATCGGGGTAATCAGGTCTTGCAGCATCCCGTCGCCGATGGTCAGGTCATCCTCGGCGCATCGCGCAGCTACGGTGGTGCCGGCGAGCCACGCCGCGAAGTAGGTGGCGCCGCAGAAAGCGGCCGCCGCGTCGTCCGACCTGTCGTAGCTGTACCCGGGGTGCTCCGCGATGTGCGCGCGGCCGAGGTCGAGACAACCGTGCACGAGGCGCTGTACCACCGGCTCGGAGTCGTCTGCCAGACCGGTCACGGCCGAGCCGATTATCTGGGCCAGGTACCGGTCGTGGTGCGCCGCAGGCACCAGGTCGCGGGCCAGGCGGACGACCGTGGCGGGACGCGCCCGGCCGATGACGACCGGTACCAATTTCAACTCGTCGATCATGCAAGTTCCTTTCGAGTGGGTCGAGCGACGCGTACCTGCGCCCGTGCCTGCGACCGCCGGCTCCGCTCTGGGCGGAAGGAACAGGCTCGCCCGTTGCCGCGCCGCATTGGTACGGAGGTCGGGGAGGTGCCCGGGTGCCGTTCCCACGTCAGAGCTCGCCGGCTCGGGATTGCCGCAGGCATCACCGGGCACCTCCCGGACGTCCGCGTCTCAGCTGGCCGCCCGGCCGGGCGCAAACATGATCCGTTCGTCGTACACGGTGCCGGCGGCCAGGCAGTGGTGCAGGCCGGACAGCAGCCGCCCGGCGAGGCGCCGCAGCGCCCCGGCGTAGGAGTCACCGGCCGCGCGGCGCCGGTCGTAGAACGCGCGGGCACCCAGCGAGTGGGTGAGTGCGCTGAACGCCCATCGATGGCACGCCATCTTCAAACGGCGGTTGCAGATCCGGCGGTGGGTGACCTGTCGTACCGTTCCACTAGCCCACGTCAACGGGGCAAGCCCCGCGTAGGCGCGCAGCCCTTTCGCAGTGGCGAACCGGTGCGCGTCGTCGCCAAGCTCGGCGAGCAGCCGTGCTCCAGTCAGCAGCCCGCAGCCCGGGAAAGACAGGTACGTGACCGCATGCGGATGCGCCTCGAAAGCGCCGGTCAGGGTGGCGGTGAGTTCGTCGGCACGCCTGCAGGCGTCATCGAAGGCCGCGAGCAGCGTGCGTACCTCGACCGCGGTCGCCGCCTCGATCGCCGCGGGTAGCTGCAGCACCGGCGCGGCGAACAACTCGTGCAGCCGGTAGGCCTCATGCTCGAGCAACCGCAGCCGGGCCCCGGTCAAGATCTTCTCCCACCGATAGACGCTGATGCGCTGCGCGGCGGCCGCGGTCGGCCCAGCTGCCAGGACCGCGCGGGCCTCCGCGCGCCGCAACCCGTGATCGCGGCCGTCCCACGCGCGCGCCGCAACCGGATGCACCTGAACCAACAGCGCCCGCAAGCGGGCCTGCAACTGCTCACGCAGCCGCTGCGCCCGATACTGAGCCAACGCGAGCACCGTTAGCGCCGCCGCGTCCGGGCTCACTGCCGGCAGCTCCCGCAGCAGGCCCCACCGATCACGCAACATCACGGCCAGCAGCTCTGCGTCCGAGCTGTCGGACTTCTTCGCCGCCCGCGACGTACGCCGCCGCTGACCGGCCACCTCGCTCGGCGGAATCTGGAACACCGGCTGGCCCCTGGCACGCAGCGCGTGCACCAGCAGCCCCTGATTGGTTTCGATCGCCACCGGCACCTGCCGCCGACCGTGGGTGTGACTGGCCCGCAACCCGTCCAACACGCGGAACAGCTGCCGCACCCCGTCCGGGGTGGCGCTGATCCGGGCACGGGCCAAGACCTCGCCGCGCCGATCGACGACCGCGACGTCGTTAAGCTGATCCGCCCAGTCGATGCCGCAAAAGAACCGCGGTGAGCTTTGCACTCCGGTATTCCCTTCGCCGATCGGGGTTGTCGGCCAGCGCCACAGCACACCGCAACCCGCACCAGCGCACCGCCGACACGGGTCGGGGAACACAGCACCCGCATTCACGCGGGTATCGCCGGATCGGGAGCGACATCCCGGACTGATGCCGGGACCACGAGCCGCCAATGACCAGATGGTCATTGGCGTCCAGGTGTCTGACGCTGGATCAACCCCGCTCAGGCGGGGACCAAGATGGAACGACCACCACCGTACGACACAGCCTAAAATCACACCACCCCACGGGTATGGTCATCCATACCGAGGCTCGACGACTGGTTCAATTCTTGCGCGCAGCGTGACGGATCTCCTGAGGAACTATCTGCGCCAACCCGCCAGTCAAGCACGCTTCCCGCGTCGATCGGCACTAAGCCCGATCTTCGATTGGGCTCGCTGAGCGGCTCGGCGAGCTGTCCTTGAACGGACGCGTCGCCGCCCCGCCAGAACCTGCCACGCCCCATCTCCCGGCGTTGCGAACCCACTGCGCTGCCGTAGTGCGTTCAACGTAGGCAACCGCGGGCAAGACAGCCAAGTTGGTTCCGAGAGGTCGTGCGGTCGGCACCCCTACGCCTCCGACGGCCCTGTAGATCGCGGCCTTGGCCGAGCGCATCGCGCGAAAGCCGCCGGCGGTGGGCGCCCCCCGGGTCTGGGGACGGAGCACGGTCCCGGCCATTCAGGACCCTGTCAAGCCACACCCCGGCGAACACCCCGCAAGGTTCCCCTCGACGTAACCACGCGGTGCCGAGCAGCGGACGCGCGTGATGGCTGGCGCGGGGTGCCGGGGCGGGCTGGACACGGCCGATGCCTGGCCGGGCCTGGTCGTGCCGTCCCCTCCCGGGCGGCACACACTGCGCCGCCCGGACCATCGCCTTCCATGGAGGTTGCCATGAGCGCCGACGATCACACCTCGAGCGGTCCTGCCGGAGCGCCCGTCGACTCTCGCCGCACGTTACCCGTCGATGCGACGTCGGCTGTGATCATTAGCCGTCATCAGATCGAGTGCTGGGCCGGGCGTGCTCTGACCAACGGCGAGATGGAATGCCTCACTCGGCGCATCGCGGCCTCGCCGATTCCGCAGATCATCGCTCAGATCGTCAGCCAGTTCGGCACCGAACCGACGAACGAAGCCAAGACCTTCAGCCGGCGTCGCTTCATCAATCACAGCAACGACGTCGGCGACTGGTGCCCTTGGTCACTCACCGCTATTGCCGTTACGGCTAGCAGTGACGACCGGTGCCCCGCAGGGTGCGCGAACAGCGCGATCGAAGCCGACAACCCCGATGACGAGGACCCGCCCAACATCACAGACTGCCAGTTGTGTGGCGCGCCTGGAGGCTACCCGTACTGCCAGGGCAACTTCGGTGGCCGCATCTCTTGTGCCGAGGCGGTAGCGCTCGACGACTCCGCCCAGTCGGAACGCTGAATCCGCTGGCGGGCACTGTACCCGGTTTGCGAAGCGCTGAGTTGAACATCGTTCCTGCTTCATACCTTCAACGGCCTGGAATAGGCCGTCAGCTTCGGGCGCGGCATGGCTTCCCTTGCGGTTACCGCATCGCCGCTTCCGCCGAATCCACACGGCGGCTTCGGACACCGATTCTTTAATTCCTTGCCTCGATGCTCGCGAACCTTAACTCACATTCTGAAAGCAACGGTGAACTGATGAAACACTTTCCGAACGTCGTTAAAAGGCACGCGTTCTATATTGACGAAACCATGAAGACCGAACACGGATTCATCCCTTCAATTGTCACTGAGGACGAACCCGGCCACACCCCCATGCGGGGCAACGGGCCGCACGCGTCACCCTGGTACTGGGGCCACGATTTGGCTGCCGCTCGCCGGATCGCGGCAAAGGCTAACGCCGAACTTGGCCTAGATGAAAGCGATGTGCGCGAGATCGTCACGTCGTCATTCCGAGCGTCCGAGATGATCGCAGAAGCCGGGCAAATTATTCGCTCGATTGCCGCTACCGCCGTTTCCTACGAGGTGGCCAGCGGCGACGAGTCGAGCGCCGGCTGGTTCTTGCATCGGGTGACCTTGGCCGACGGCAGCGTCATCGACCAGGGCGACCCGACCCTGGCGATCCTCGACAACGCTGTCGCGCCCTGCCTGTCCCGAATCGCTTGGGGGGCATGGGGCGACCGAGACGCTGACAGCGTGCTGCGCATCGACGCGCGCACCGGTCGCTGGCTGCGGGAACCATGAGCGCTGCGCAGCCGTCGGCCACCGCCCCTGACGATCGCCAGCAACCAGATCGTGTGTCGTCCCCGACCGCCGGAGCCGCGACGTGCGACCAACTGACTCTCTGGCCGGTCGACACATCGGCTTCTCGCGACCGGCGATCGACTCGCGCCGCTCGACTCCTCACGCAGAGCAACCGCCGACTCAAGGACATCGGCGTGTGGACGTGGACGCTGCCTGCGTGGGCCGGGCGGCTTCCGGACGGGCGCACTTACAACACGTGTCCGTCGGCGGGCATCTGTCGACAGGTCTGCTACGCCCTTCACGGTGCCTACCTGTGGCCTGTCGTCCGCGGCCGCCACGAGGCGAACCTGCGCTTTGTGCTCGATGACCTCCCGGGCTGGCAGCGGGCGATGACCGCTGAATTGCAGACGTCGCGGTTTGCAGGCCGGTGGGTCAGGATTCATGACTCGGGCGACTTCTTCTCCGACGATTACCTGCGCGCTTGGACCGACGTTTGTCGGGCTTGCCCGCGAGTCAATTTCTATTGCTATACCAAGGAAGTCGACCGGTTCCGGCGTCTGGTGGAGCCGGATCCGCCCGCCAATCTTCATTGGGTGTACTCCTACGGCGGCGTTCAGGACCACTCGCTGAATCCGGGGGTAGACCGGGTTGCCGACGTTTTCCCCGACGAGGACGCGATCGACCGGGCCGGCTGGTCTTCCCAGCGCGCCTCCGATCTTCTTGCTGTAATGGGCCCGCCGCTGGTGGGGATGGCGGCCAATCGCATTCCGGTGTTTCTGAAGCGGATCGCCGGCCGCAGATTCAGCACGTGGCAGGCCACGGATAACGAAGCCCGTGCCGCACGGCGCACCGCATCCAGCAGGCACCCACGAACGCCGTCATGACGGCAGAGCGCGCGGGTCCGGTAGGCCTGCTGGAGACGGACGGCGGTGCTGGCCGGGCACGGTGGCACGACCCGGGGCGGCCACAAGCCGGTCCGAGAACATCTTGGCCTCCGGCCAAAGATCTTCTCGTTCCCTGATGGCTTGCCGCCCGCCTCTCCGGGCCGGCCCCGGCCGGCAAGGCCAGCACGCGCTCGCCGCCTCGGCGTGGACGGCTGCCGACCGTCCGGGCCGCCACGTCTGACCCCATCACGTTCTGCTGCGGCGGCGCGAGCGGGCGGTCGAATCCGCCTCCCGCGGGGTGATCACCGATGCCCGGAACTAGTCGGGCGGCAGGGCCATCACCTCCTGGCCCCTGTGTCTCTTCCCGACCCATGCGCGGCCCGAGGGTTGCTCTACGTGGGCGGGCCTACCGTGAGGGGCAGTCTCATGCGTAAGACCCTGGTTGCCAGCATTGCCGCAGCTGCGCTGGGCGCGGTCTTCGGCCGACTCGGCGCGACGCCGACCATCCGCGTCCTGCATCGAGAGAATGCCGCACTGGCCGAGCAGGTCCGAAGCGACCGGCTCACCGGCGTACTGAGCCGGGCCGGCCTCGAGCAGGCGTACAGCGCGACCAATGACCGCGAGCGTTTCGTGATCGTCGTAGACCTCGACACCTTCAAGTCCGTGAACGACGAACACGGTCATCCCGCCGGTGACCAGGTGTTAAGTGCGCTCGGCGCGCGCCTGAACGACCTCGCGTCACGGCACCACGGATGGGCGGGAAGGCTCGGTGGCGACGAGTTCGCTGTGATCCTGGCCGACTGCACCGCGGCGGAGGCATTGCAGGCCGCGACGTACGCGGTGGCCGCCATCGTCACCACCAGCCGCACCGGGTCGGTGCAGGTCCGTGGCAGCGCAGGCGTCGCCCACGCGGCGGCCACCACACCGTGGTCCAGCGCATTGACCGACGCCGACATCGCGCTCTACCACGCGAAGCAACACGGCACGGTCACGCTGTTCAAGCCCGGCATGACCTACCCCCAGCGGCCAGCGCCGCGCCGGCGGGCCCGCGACGTACGCACGACGAGCTAGCCGCCGCTTCCTGGCAGGGCCGCAGGACCGTCCTGGTGACGTGCCGACAGCTCAGCCCTACTGCGCAGGCTTCTGGCCCGCAGGGTCGCACCGCGAGGCCACGCCAGCCGATGCCCTGCACGAACCAGCTCTCTTGTGCCACCTCGCAGCACCACCCCGGATGGAGGTCTCCTGATGATGTTCCACGTCACCGTCTACCACAACGCCGCTGACCAATTCATCTCCTTCCGCCATGAACGCCAGCTCCTTGCGGCCTTCGCCTTCTCTCGGGCCCTGCCGCAGAACACCACGGCCGAACAGCTCGCGGAGTGGACGTTTTGCCTGCTCAACATCGATCCGGACACGCTGGTGGACAGCTGCCCGACGCTCGACACCGCCTCTGCCTTCGAGCTCGCTTGCCGCTACCGGCGTCAGGAGCTGCGGTCTCTGTCGGTAGGTGACGTGGTCCGGGTCAGCACAGCTACCGCGGTGTGCTGGCTGGTGTGCGATGGCCTCGGCTGGAGCGCCATTGCGGCGCCGTCGAACGTGCACGCCGTTGCTGACGGCGAGATCAGCACCACCTGTGACAGCGACTAGTAGCGCAACGAATCACAGCCGCAGAGCCGGAGCACCTCTCGACATTCCGTCGCAACACCCCAGCTGCTGAACACGAAATCGACGCCTGCGGCCTCTTTTGGCCGCAGGACATCCGTATGCGTTGAAGAAGGGAACAACTCCATGAGAAATAGCGAAGCCCCCGCGATACCGGAATCCTCAGACGAGGCGGAGCTCATCGCCCGTACCGCCCTGACCATGCTCACCGAGCCCGGCCATCCGACGGTCTGGTCCATGGTCCAGCAGCAGGGCGCACCGACGGTCCTGGACCTCCTGCTCACCGGAGACACCCCGGACGCAGCCCTGCGCGCGGTGGTGAAGGCCCGCGCGGCCCGAAGTGACGTGCGCCGTTCGGCCCAGATCGCGTGGCGCCGTACGCAACGGCTCAGCGCGCGGCTGGTAGTGCCCAGCGACAGCGAGTGGCCGGCACAGGTGAACGACCTGGCCGTAGTCGAACCGGGATCCACCGGCCCGGTCGCTCAGAACACCGCACCGCCGCTATGTCTCTGGGTTCGCGGTGACCGGTCACTGAGCGAAGCGTTCGCGCGGTCCGTCGCAATCGTAGGAGCGCGAGCGGCAAGCCCGTACGGGGTGCAGGTCAGCACCGACTTCGCCTACGAGCTCGCGACCCGGGGGCGGAGCATCGTTTCTGGCGGCGCATTCGGCGTGGATGCGGCCGCGCATCAGGGCGCCTTGGCCGCCGGTGGCCTAACCGTCGCCGTGCTGGCCTGCGGGATCGACCGCCCTTACCCCGCCGGCAACTCCGCACTGTTCGACCGGATCATCGCTGACGGTCTGCTGGTCAGCGAATGGCCACCCGGTGCCGAACCGCTCAGACACCGCTTCAGCATCCGGAACCGCCTCATCGCTGCTGCCGGTGGCACGGTGGTCGTCGAAGCTGCACCGCGCAGCGGAGCCATACAAACGATCAGCCGGGCACTGGAGCTGGGCCGTCCCGCGATGGCCGTTCCCGGTCCCGTGACCTCGGTCATGTCGACAGGCTGTCACGGCATCCTGCGGGCCAACGCTGCTGCCCGCCTCGTGACGTCGGCCAGCGAGGTCATCACGGAGCTGAACCAGGCCGGCCACTGAGCTAACACTCGCAAGCGGCATCGGCACGCCGGGCCAGCCCGAATGTCCAGCCATGCCTCGGGGGTGTCCGGCTCGGCTCCGGCAGCCGGTGGTCGTCGCTGCCCGCAAGCGCTTGTACCAGCCCCGTCCCGGGCCGGCCAGGGCGCTGCACCCGGCCGACCCGCCATCGCGGTCCCAGCCCAATGCGAGGTGGCTGCTGGCGGGCGGGCCGGTCTGGACCCTGGCCTGCCTCGGGCCGTCAGGGCTGGTCCGCGCACGGGGTCAGCGCGACCCCCAGGTGCCCGCTTTGAACCGGTGTACCGCGATCGATGGCTTCTCCAATCGCGGTACACCGGTGAGCCACTTGCCGCAGGTGAAGGGGGTCGCGGTACCTGCCGAGCCCTTCAGGAGTGTGATTGCTGTGCTCGACCCTGCACCGTCAATCGTTCACGGCCCAGCCGACCTACTCACCACCATCCCGTACGTACTGGGATATCACCCCCAGCAGAGCATCGTCGTCGTGCTCATCGCCGACGACGGGCGCCTCGCCTGTGGGCTTAGTGTCGGCCGGCACGCGCCGGACGCGATGATCGTCGCCGAGAGCAGCACCGCCGCGTCCCGCGCGGACGCGAGCCGCGCCTTCGTCGTGGGCTATGGACCGTTGTCAGACCGCGAGCGGCTCACCAAGATCGCGGACTCGCTGCACATGGCGGTCACCGTCCAGGCGTGTCTGCTGGTCGACGACGGCAGGTATTACTGCCTCAACGATGGGTGTCCCTGCACACCCGAGCAGGGCGCCGTCCTCGATCCGGCCGGCAGTGTCATTGCCGCGGAGATGACGCTTCGCGGCCGGGTGGCACTGCCATCGCGGGAGGATTTCGGCTCCTTTATCGAGCCGGACCCCGATGCGCAGGAACGCACCGCGGCCGCCCTGAGCCATGTACCGGGACTACTGCCGGATCCGGTGGCCGTCGTGCACACCAGCCTGGACATCGCGTCCACCGGCGGTCGACTCAGCGATGAGCAGGTGGCGTATCTGGCGGTGGCCCTCCAGAACAACGACGGTCGCAGTGCGGCATGGCTGGCGACCACGGGTGAGACCTGGCAGCACGACCTGTGGCTCGACCTGGTCCGCCGCGTGCCCGAGCACTGCGTGGCGGCGCTAGCGAACCTGGTCGCTTGGAATGCCTGGCGCCGCAGTGAGCCAGCGCTGGCCTGGGCGGCGCTGGCCAGGGCTATGCACGCGCGGCCGGACAACACCATGTCGCAGCTGATCGGCTTCGTGCTCACCGCCGGCATCAGTCCGGCGACGCTGCCCTGGCCACTGCCCGACGGCACCGATCTCGAGGACCTTCTCCGCTAGCGGCCTATTGGCGGTGTCTCAGCGCTCACGGCGCTGAGACACCGGCCCCCTGGCGCGGCCGCCGACACCTCCATCAGCGGACGCCACCGCTGCGTGCTCGAGCTCCGATCTTCGCAATGTGCCCCGCCTCTGGGCGGGCCTTGGCCGCGCCTCAGGCACCACGGCCGAAGCCCGGCTTCTAACTCATTCAAGGAGATTGCTTCGTGGACAACTTCGCACCCGCTACCGTCGCAAATCATCGCTCGACCACCGATGTTCCACAGTCGGTGGACACGCTGGCGTACCCGATCTCGCCGGAATACGTGAAGTCCTGGACACCCGCGCGAGCTCTGTGCGAGCTGATCGCCAACGCCCTCGACGAGGACCCCGCCGCCCGTATCTGGTGGGCGGACGGTGTTCTGACCATCAGCGATGAAGGCCCCGGCATCCCCGAAGAGGGACTCGTACTCGGCTACTCGACGAAAACCGACGCTCAGATCGGCCAGTTCGGCGAGGGCAAGAAACTCGCCTGCCTCGTCCTGGCCCGTAGCCCTGAGGTCGGCCAGGTGCGCTGCGACACCGTCGGCTACGGGTTCACCCCGGCCGTCGAACGCCGCCGACTGCTCGACGGCATCGTGCCGTCACGATCCGCCGACGGCACCGAAGTCCTCGTCTACCGCCTGCACCGCAGTGACCGCACTCGCGGCACGATGTTCACCGTCGCCTGCCCCCAGGACCTCGCCCTCGAGGCTACGAGCCGGTTCAGGCCGCTGAGCGAACCCGACTACCAGCGACCGTCCGGCTACGGCTCGTGCGTACTCGACGGAGCGCCGGGCCGGGTGTGGATCGGCGGTGTGTTGGTCTCGACCGTGCCGGGCTTGCTCGCCTCCTACGACCTGCCCCTGGACGCCAAGGGCCTGCAGAACCGCGACCGCACGGTCATCGAAGCCGGCGCCCTGCGCGACGCGGTCCGCGCCATCCTGGCCGAAAGCGAGGATCACCTGGTCATCGACCGATTCGCCCAGCATGTGCTGGGCGGTGGGAAGCTGCGCGAGCCGGAGCAATACTTCGCCGACATCCGTTTGCCTCTCGCCCGGGCCGCGTGGCGGACGTGGGCGCGCGCCCATCTGCCTGCCCAGTGCTTTTTCACCACCTCGGGCAACGAGGAGGCCAAGCTCGACCTGGTCGACAAGGGCTACACCGAACTCAACGCCTCGGGTCTGCCCCACGAACAGCTGCGGGCGTTCATGGACCGTCTCGGCGTCGAGATCGCCCGGACCCGGCGCGTACGCCACTACGAACGCACCCGGGACACCACGACATGGGTTTCTCTGCGTCAGCTCACCGCCGCCGAACGCACAGTGCTGAACGAGACGCAGCAGCTCGTCCGCCGGGCCATCGGGGCGTTCGCGTTGGATCGGGTCAGGGTGTACTCCGACAGTGAGGAGTCGCCATGCTCCGACGGCTTCTACCACCCGCGCACCGGCGACGTCGCCATCCACCGTGCCGCGCTGGCCGGCCGGCACCGGGCCCGGCTCGTCCTGCTGCACGAGGCGGCACACCGTGTAGCGCACCGCGGCGGCGGCCGGTGGCTGCCCGTCGGTGACTATCAGGACCGCACCCGGGGCTTCGAGGAAATGCTCAGCGACCTCGCCGCGGTGCTGCTGGACTACCTCGCCGCCGGTGCCGCGCTTCCCGAGCTGCCTAACGCGCCGACAGCGACGTCCCGTGCCCTGCGCCTCGCTCCTGCCGATGATCCAGCGGTGCCGGCCGTGCGCCGCGAGCTGGCCCACCTGCTGCTCGACCAGCTGCCCAACGCCCTGACCGCCGGCAGCTTCGCCGATGAGAAGGACCTGGTCGCCTCCACCGGAGTCCACCCGGACTATTGGCGCACGCTGACGCATCCGAAAGTCGTTGGACACCGCCAGCAACGCGGCGGCCGTGCCTGGGACTACGACAAAGTCGCCCTGCTTGCGCAAGCAGCCGGTGTTCATCCGCCGGTCGTGTGGCTCGGCTACCACCTGTGCGAAGGGCCGATCTACGGCCGCGCCCGCCGCCGCGAGCTCCCGATCCCGACCGACGATGTCCGCGGCTGCTCGTGCGGGATGGCTGACTACGGCGCGCCCGGTCACGATGGCGACCCCCTCGCGGGGCAACCGCACCTCGCGGGCCATCAGCGCACCCCCTGGACCAAGAAGATGCGTGAGGCCACGCTACGCGCCTGCGCCGACCTGCAAGCGATCGGCGGCGCCTACGCCGAGCAGATCCCCGGACTACACGCGCTGATCGACGGGCGGACAACCGCGGTCATCGGTGACGACTGCTGGCACGCCCCCGCGCGGACGCTGCTGGCGTTGGAACGCCAGCGCCTGCTGCCCCACGACGTCACACCGGCGTAGCGGTACGAGGTCCACGCACGCGGCTCTTCCTGGTTGCTATGCGTACAGCACCAGTCGTGGCGACACATCACCGCGGCGAGGGGCCAGAACTTCCAACTCATCATCCACAGCAGCGAAAGGAAGAACATGCTGATCAGGCTGGAAGGCGTCCAGGCCCAAGACGATGTCACGGTCCTCGACGCAGCGGAAACATTCGCTATCTCCAAGGATACCGACGAACCCGATCCCGATGGCACGTACTCGATCATCACGACCAACGGCGAGGACGGGATCCAGGTTGCCGGCACCGAAGAGCAACTGCACGGCTGGTTGAACCGCGCTCGCGGACAGCTGAGGCTCAAGACTGGCGGTCCGCGCATCATGAGCATGCTCGACCTGTCCACGGGCCACCTGCCCTACCACGTCTGCGCTCGGTTAGACGACTACGACGGCGTCACCGCCTACAACACCGGCTGCGGCTGGCTGCTAGTCGTGCCCAGCGACCTCGCCGAGCACCGCTACGGGCACCCCGACACCGTGCCGGAGGCGGTGTGGCAGCTCTGGGAGTACGCGCACCGCTTCGGCGCCGAGTATCTCCTGCTCGATCCTGACGCTGACCTCGATGATGCTCTGCCCTCGTGGGACTGGTGACCGGCATGACATCTCCCATCAGCGCTCAGGACTCCCACGGCCACGTCGCCGACGTCGACACCGCGTTGGACTGTTTCGCCGACGCCGGGCTCCTGCGTCAGTGGCGCACCGACGATCCAGCAGGCAGTTACATCGTGACGACCGGCAACGGGGAGATCCGGTTACGCGACTCTGGTCAGGCGCGTGCGTTCATCGCCGGGCTGCGCGCGGTGTTCCACAGCACACAACGCACTACGTTTTTCGATCTGGTAGCGGCAGCCGACGCCATGCAGACCGAGGCGGAACGGTTGTGCGACGAAGCGAACAGATCCGGATTGGAGAACGACGAGTTTTCTGTCCGGGAGGCCGCCGACGAGCTACGCGCGCGGGCCTTGGGTGTCGCTGAGGTCATCCTCGGGGCGCTACAGACGCGGACCGGCGGCGGTGCTGCGGCAGGTGCCGGCGTCTGGGGCGCGGACGACTGTGCGGGAAGGGACTAGGCACGGTCCCGCCCGTGCGCGCCGTCGTCAAGCCACCGGCGAACCATCGCGACAGCGTGGCTCCTGGTCCGAAGCTGCACCGACGTCGCCCATCTGCGGCGCCGGGGCTGGACACCGGCACCCCGCCGGGCGGGCCGGCTCGTGCCGTCCCTCCCGGCAGCCACCGCAACGCGTGGTCGCCGGGACCGCACTCACTACGGAGGCCCTCGTTGTCCGCTATCGAAGACAACGCCCGCGACGTACCCGCGGGCCAGCAGCTCTCGCTCGACCACGTCCCGCCGGGGATCCGACACGCCCTGGCGGGGATGCCCCACAGCGTTTGCTCAGCGCAGTGGTCGGCATGACGGCGCTGACCGTGGCGACGTTGACGCTTGACGCAGGCGGCCCTCGGGAGGCGATCGTCCAGGTGAGCGCGCTGACCGGCGGCCGCACTCTGGTCGCGGTCGGCCCGGACGGCGCCTCGTATCCTGAGCTGCGCGACCGTGTGTACGCGGGTATCACCAACAGTGGCCTGAGCTGGCCAGACCGCAACATCATCATCTCCTTCGCTCCGCTGGGGCTGTGGCCGGTGCATCCCAGTTCTGACCTGGCGGTCGCTGCGGCGGTTCTCGCCGCCGCTGGTCACATTCAGTTCACCGCGCTGAGCGAGGCAATGTTCTTCGGCGAAGTCGGGCTCGACGGAGCAGTACGCCCAGTCCCCGAAACGCTCGCCCTGGTCGCCGCAGCAGCCGAGCGGGAATACCGCACGGTCGTGGTACCGGCAGCCAACGCCCGACAGGCGATGCTGGTACCCGGTGTGCGCGTGATCGGCGTCAACACCCTGTCCGAACTGCTTACCTGGGCCACTGTCGGCACCGAACCGGCTCCACCCGGCCCGGGCCAAGACCACGCGATGGGCACTGCTGGTCAGGCCGAGCCGGACCTGCCGCCGCTCCCGGCGTGGATGCAACCGACACGGTTCGCCCTCGAGGTCGCCGCCGCGGGGCGGCATCACCTCGGGGTCACCGCCGCACCGGAGCTCCCGGTCAGGCTGATCGGCCAGTACCTGCGTTCGCTCGTGCCGGACCTCGACGACCGACATGCCGTTGAGGTCAGCGCGCTGCACGCCGCCGCCGGTTACCCGGTCGACGCACTGATCCGGCGCCCGCCGTTGCAGGTTTCAGGGCCGAAGACGTCGGTGACGAGCATGCTCGGCGGAAAGCGACCAGGCTTGGTCAGTTTGGCGCACCGTGGCGTCCTGCTGCTGCACAACGCCCCCGACTTCGCACCAGAGGTCCTGCATGCGCTGCGTCAACCGCTCGACCGCCGCATCGTGCAGCTCGCTCGCGCACGAGGCACCACCACCGTTGCTGCCGACGTTCAGCTGATCGTGACCTCCAGACCGTGTCCCTGCCCGGCCACCCACAGCACGAGCAGCGGGTGCAGCACACCGGAACGCCGCCGGTACCGCAATCAGCTACGGGCGATCTCCGACCGGCTGGACATTGTCGCCATCATCGAGGCGACAGCCGGTGAAGCCACCGCAGGTGAGTCAACCGCCACGCTCACGGCGCGGGTTGTTGCGGCCCGGGCGGCCGCCGCCGCTCGGTGGGCGCCGGAGGGCTTTTCCACCAATGCCGAAATTACGAAGGACGTCTTGAGGCGACCTTCGTTCCGTATCCCGGCGTCGGCCACAGAGCCTTTGCGGCGGTTGCTCGATGCCGGCCAGCTGAGCGTGCAGGCTTACGGCCGGGTACTGCGGCTTGCGTGGACCGTGAGCGACTTGCGCGGTGCCCGCAGCCCCGACCGGGATGCCGTCGACTCCGCCATCGAGCTCTACAACCCGCGGCGATACACCAGCTGATCCTTCGGACTCCTCCGCACCGAGGAAACCGACTAACCCACATCTCTATCTGCCAAATCAGGGCGCCCATCCATGTGGTGGGCGCCCTGACTGATACCGGGAGCAACGCATGTTCCTCAGAGACCTCTTTCGTGCAGCGCTTGCACGGCGGCGCACCGGAAACTGGGCAGTCCGCCCGGATAGCGCTGGACTGACCGTCTGGGTTGATCTGGCCCGGCTGGACCAGGTCACGGTCGACAACGCCGACACCGATGAGCTGTCGACTCTGTTCGCGCTGATGAACCCTGCCGGTCGTGACTTCGGCACGGATGTCGCCGCCTTCATCGACTACTGCTGCGAGAAGCAGGTCCTGCGCGTCGCGGCACCGGTCACCGCAGTCGGTATCGAGGCGACCGTCAGCGGTGACTACCGCGACGGCGGTTTCTTGGTCATGGTCACCATTGCTGACCAGATCACCGTGGCCTCTGGCCAGCTTCTCCCCGAGGTGTTCCGGGACGCCGGCGATCTGCCACGCAGGGTGCTCGCCGTGGTCGTCGACGTCGCCGACCACGCTTATCGCGAGTTTCTGCGCACCGCGGCCGAGCTCACCGGGCGCGCATCATGACCGTCCGCCAAGATATACGCCGTCCTCAGCTCCGCTGCCCGGTACCTGCCGCCGCCGACGCGCGGCCGCGTCGCGACGACCATGGTTCCGCCATTGTCAGTGCAGGTCGCCGTGACTGAGCATCCGTGCCACCGCCATCGTCCAGGGCAGCACACCACAACCTGCATGGCCGGCTCATGCGGATTCTGCAACGCCGACCTGGACACCACCGCTGCCGGCGAATGCCGCAGCTGCCTGCGGATCGTGTGCGAAGCCTGCGACGCCGGCTACGACGCCGACCTCGGGCCGCTCTGTCGGCCCTGCCACGACCCCGGCAACGCGCCGGTTCCCGCGCCGTCGGCGGTCGGTCCCCGCGAGCAGCACCGACGCTGTGTGTTCGACCTCGACCTTTCTTGTGGGCACGTCGTCACTTACGCCGTGACTGGCTGGTATCCCGTCTCGGTGGCGTGTTGTGACCGCCTCGGCGGCACGATGCTGCACGGGACGTACGTCGCCTTCAGCTCTGACGTCGACCATGTCCGGCTGCGCTCAGAGCGCTACATCGACGTTCCCGCCGGTACCGCACGTCGCCCGAGTCGCGTGCTGCGGCGCCACCTGCGGACCGACGATCCATCACCACCATGGTTTCCGGGCCACCGCGCGAGCACCGGTCGATACCCGGCCCGGGTCGGCGCTACCTGGACTCTCGGTATCAGCGCCGCGCCCGTCCTGAGGTAGCGGCCTCCGTGGGAGCTGCAGGTGGGCGTTGTTGCGGATGTGGTACCAGCAGCTGACTCAGTCCTGCCCGACACAACCGACACTCGTGCCGTCTGTGAGACCCGACCTCCGGGTTGGTTACCGGTTCCTCGACGGTCCACGAATCCCAATCGGGCAACGGCGAGGGCGGCGGTGCTGGCCGGGGCACGGTGGCCGACCCGGCACCGGGCGCAAGGCGGTCCGAGAACATCTTGGCCTTCGGCCAAAGATCTCCTCGCCCTGGCCGCCTTGCCGCTCCGGCCGGCCGGGCACGGCCCCGGCACCGCGGGCCAGCACACGCTCGCCCCCTGGCCGGCCACGGCCTGCGACGAGCGTGCCCGCCGGCCGTCACCGTCACCGGTGGCGGCCTTGCACGGAAAGGCCGTACTCATGGCTCAGCCGACGCTCGCCGTGGCGCCGAATCGCCACATCGGCATGAACAGCCTGATCGCCCAACTCAGAGATCAACATGCTCGGTCGGTGGACGTCTACGCCAGCGCTGACACCATGCACGCCGACGGCGGCAAGCTGATCATCGCCCGCACCGCACCGGTCCTGACGTTGGCGGGTGTGGACCTGACCGCGGGGAGCTTCGCTCTGTCCGACGTCGCGCTGGGCGGCGTCGCCAAGAAGCTCGCCATCCCCGGAACCTATTTGCGCCGGCTGGCCGCCGAGAACGTGCCGCTGCTGGACATCAACGTCAACAGCTGGCTGGATCGCGACGACCGCCGCTTCCTGGTGCGCTGCCTGCGCCGGACCCCGGACAGTGCTGACGGCACCGCACGGGCGTTTCTGTCCGATAAGTATCTGCGGATCAACAACCTCGACGTGCTGATGGCAGCGATCGAGGGCATCGAGAAGGCCGGCGTCGCGGTGCAGATCGCCTCCTGCGACCTGACCGACCGGCGCATGTACGTGCGGTTCGTCTCCCCCGACGTACAGGTCATGGCACCGGAACTGCTGCGCAACTACCGCAGCCCGTTCGACGGGCGCCGCGGCAGCGACCTGCCGGTCATCTCCGGCGGATTCCTACTGCAGAACTCCGAAACCGGGGAAGGCCGGTACTCGTTGGCCCCGTGGCTACGCATCGAAGTCTGCCGCAACGGCCAGACCGTTGAACGCGGCGCGGTCGGGCGCACCCACATCGGTGCCCGCATCACCGACGAGGACGGCATCGTCGACCCCTCGGCCGAGACGATGCGCAAGCTACTCGACCTGATCACCGCCCAGACCATCGACACGATCCGCGCCTACCTCAACGTCGACTTCGTCGCCCGCGCGGTCGCCGACCTGGAACGCGCCGCCGGCGTCACGGTCCGCAAGCCGGAGGCCACCATCAAAGTCGTCTCCCAGCAGCTGAACTACACCAAAGACCAGCAGGATGCGATCCTCGCGCACTTCATCGCCGGAGCAGACCTGAGCGCCGGCGGGGTCATGCAGGCCGTCACGTCCGTGGCACGCAGCATCCAGGACGCGGATATGGCCTACCGGATGGAGACCACGGCATCGAAGGCGCTGCACCTGGCCGCCGCAGCCGCCTGAGGTAACCCCGTCAGCTTCTCCTCATCCGCCGTTGCAGGGCGCCCACCGTTTCGGTGGGCGCCCTGTCCGGCATTTCCGGAGGTCATCCCATGCCGCCCCAACGGCACCACACCCCGTCTGCGTCCACTGCCACGCGAATACCCCCAAGCCATACCGGCCCCGAGCACCACCGCACCGCTGAGGCGCGCGCTTCGCGGTTCGCGTGCGGCACCTGCGGCAGCCCACTCGACCGTTACGCCGAGCTGCCCTCCGGCACCGTGTCCTTCGAGCATCCGATCTGGAAGGACGCAGACCACCCGCCCGTGCCGGTGGCGGCCGACGCCGTCGAGGCCACCTACGTCTGCGACTTCTGCACCGACCCTCAAATCCTGTTCGTCTACGCGACGACCCAGCGGGTCCTGGTGCAGGTAGAAACTCCGGGCGGCTCGCTGGTGCGTGACTACGGCACCCGCTGGGCGGCGTGCGTCGAGTGCGCCGCCCTGGTCGAAGCCCGCAACCTCGCCGGCCTGCTGGAGCGGATCCTGAGCCACGGCATGGACTTCGCCGCCGAGGTGGTGGCCCACCTGTCCGCCATGCTGCGACAGGTCCTCGCCACGCTGCGGCCCGGCCGCGCCCTGAGCGTCGATGGGCGCTGGGGGCCGCACCCGTTGCCGGCCACGACGTTGCCGAAAGTGCGTGACCGGCTGGCCGCACTGATCGCCGGTGATGTCGCGTTGCCCTTCGGGCTCGGCCACGACGCGATGCGCACACCGCTAACGGCAAGTCTGACGATCGCCCGGCTGTACTGGGTCGACGACGAGTTCACCGTCCTGACGCGCAACGCCGCCCAGGTCCTGCCGCGGCTGGGGTTCGTACCCGGTGATCTGCCGGCCGCGCACGGCTTCGTCGCGTGGGCCCAGCCGGTCGACGCCCGCCGGCGGTGCGTGGCCGCGTCGTGGAGCAGCCACGGCGACGCGGTGCAACTCGTCGGCTACCGCAGCATCGGTGACGGCCTCGCACCGGCGCCGTTACAGCAGCTGCGCACAGAGGTCGGCTGGTTGATCCCTGTCTTCGCGGTCACGCTGCGCCCCGGGCAGCCCGTCACCGCCGCCCATCCTGCGGCGGCGCTGGTGACGACGTGGCGACTCATCCGCCAGCGCCTCGCCGAGTCAACCCCGGCGAAGGTCGACACGTCGATTCGCCGGGCCTACCAGCGCGCGCGGCGGCCGGAGCCTGAGGTTGCGCTGGTACGGATCCGCGGCACCCGATCGGCCTCTGCGCCAGCCCAGCACGGCAACGCCGGTACAGGGAGCGAGCGTGAGCGCGATTTCCGCTGGTGGGTGACGCCGCACTGGCGCCATCAGCCCTACGGACCGGACCGGTCACTGCGGGACTGGATCGTGGTCCGACCGCACCTGCGAGGCCCGCAGAACAAGCCGATCAGGGCCACCACCACCGTGCGGGTGCTCGGCACGCTCCCGCCACGGCCTGACCCCACCGCGTAGGCGCCGACCGGAGCCCCGTGACGCCGGTCCGGTGAAGGCTCGCCGGCCTCCCCGCCGGGCGGGGAGAGGTGCACAACCGCAGCCGACTGGCCGGTCACGGCCCGCACCGGGCGTAACTGCATCAGTGCGACGCCGAAGGCCAGCAGATCAACGCCGCCCCCCAGCAGCGCTGACGACCCGGCGCATCCCTGCCATCCCCTTCGTTTCACGAAAGGAGCCCTTCGATCATGACCGACCCGCTGCCCGACACGACCTACCGCAGCCCGCAGGACCTGCTCGGCGCCGTGCCCTATCTGCTGGGCTACCACCCGGTCGATGAGGTCGTCGCGGTCTATCTCGGCGCCGATCACCGCATCCTCGCCGTGGCTGCCGAACCCATCCGGTTTTCCGCCGAGACGCTCAGCGAGCACCTGATGCTGCGGGCCCCGGCCGAACCGTGCGCGCAGGTCGCTTTGATCGGCTACGGCCCACCCCCGATGCGACCCACCCTGACCACGATGGGCCGCATCATCGACCTTTTCCTGCCCTTGCACACCCTGCTTTGGGTCACCGGTTCCCGATGCGTGTGCCTGCTCGACAGCTGCTCGTGTAAGGCCAGCCGCGGCATCGACATCGACTCTGCCACCAGCCCGGTCGCCGCCCAGCTCACCGTCGACGGCATCGTGGCCTTGCCCTCACGGCAGGCCCTGAACACCCTGGTCGCTCCTGACCTGGTGTCGCAGGCAGAGACGGAAACCGCACTGGCGGCCCTGCCGGCAGATGTCGCCGGACTGCTCGACGACGTCTTGGGCAGCGCAAAGAAGGGCCAGCGCCTCACCGCCGAGCAGCTGGCGCCACTGGCGCTCACCTTGACCCACCGCGACACCCTCGAGACGGCATGGGGCGCCGTGTGCGCGTGCATGTGGCAACGCGATCTATGGCTGGATGTGACCCGCCGCGTCCCGGACCGCTACGTCGCCGGACCCGCGACACTGGCCGCCTGGTGCGCCTGGCGCCGCGACGAACACGCGCTAGCCACCGTGGCATGCAAACGTGCCGTCCACCAGGGACCCGGTGACCGGTTAACCCGGCTGGTAGCCAGCGTCGTACGTGCCCATGTGCCCGCGCACCGCCTACGTCGACCGACCACGCATTGACCCCTGCTGTGGCCCCGGCGCTGGCTATGCGGACCGGCGACCGGCCTGCCCGCGCGATGGGCGCCAAGCCCAGAACGACATGCCTTGAAGAGCTGGAAGTTCGTCAGCTTGTCGGCTGCGGGTCGGGTGCCGGCGTGGGCTGGCCCCTGATCCTGGCCGCCCGCGGCGCGCCCCCGCAAGCCCACCCCTACCAGCCATCACCCCGGCGATGTGACCGCCGGGGTGGGCCCTGCGGGTTCACGCCGATCGGCCGGCCCGTGGCGGATCAGGCCAGCCCCGCTCGGGCGCCCGCCCGAGCGCAGCACTCATCACTGCTCCATGGAGGTATTTGCATCGTGACCACCATCGCCAACGACACTGAGGTCTTCCACGACGACGACGTCGCCGCGTTCGACGAGTCCGACTCCGACGCCGGCACCGAGCTGATCGCGATCGAGCCCGCGCTGATCGGTGAGATCGTCGACGGGCCAGTGCACCTCAACACCGGCCAGGACGGCCAGCAGCTGCCGTTTCGTGCCGGACTACTCGACGCCCGCTTCGTTCATGAGCCGCAGGGCTTCAAGCGCAGGCAGATGGGTGACATGGACGACCTGATCGCCTCCGTGCGGCTGTTCGGTGTCCGTGCCCCGCTGGTCGTCCGCTCGATCGGGTTCTTCTCGCCCGTCGACGCCAGCGGCAAGCTGATCGAGGACGCTGAGCCCATCGAGCACTTCGCAGTCGTGAAGGGCGAGCGGCGCCGCCAGGCAGCGATCGAGGCCGAACGCTTCGAGCTGCCGTGCTTCATCGCCGATACCGACGACGACATCCAGCTCATCTTGCAGTTCCTGGAACTCAACGACCACCACAAGGACCTCGAGGGTATCGAACAGGCCGACGCCTACCAGATGCTGCTTGACTTCGGCCTCAGCGAACAGCAGATCGCCGACGCCCGCCGCACCGACGTCAACCAGGTCCGTACCGCCATCAAGGCCCGGGCCCTGCCGGCCACCGCGCAGCGCGCACTCAACGCCGGCACCCTCACCCTGGACCAGGCGCTCGCCTTGGAAGAGTTCGGTGACGACCCGGACGCCCAGAACAAGCTGCTGGACAAGCTGAGCGACGAGTACGCCTTCAGGCACGAGCTGTCTCGGCTGCGCGACAAGCGCGCCTACGCCCGCAACAAGGAGATCGCCAAGGCGCACCTGGTGCTGGAAAGCGTCGACGTCACGCCGAAGCCACGCGGCTTCGGCTACGACGGCCCGGCGGTACGCGCGGATGTGCTCCTGGATGCCGACGGTCAGCCGGTCGACGTCGAGGCGGTCAAGACCCAGCCCGGTTTTCACGCCTTCGTGGAGAAGGACGGCGGCCAAGCTCGCACCGTCGTGTACTGCGACGACCCGGCGCAGCGTGGCTACACCCGCCGCCAGGAGGTCTCGGCGGCGCACCGCGGGCTGAGCCCCGAACAGATCGCCGCCAAGGAACTGGCCGAACAGCAGGCCAAGGAACGCCTCGAACGCCTCACGCTGGCTGCGACGGTACGCCGCGAGTTCATCGTCGAGAAGTTCGGCACGGCCAAGGGCGCACGCGCCCTGTTCCTGCTGGCACTGCGGGCGGCCACCCTCGGCAAGATGATGAGTCGCTCCGCCGACCTGGACGAGCTGTACCGCGCGCTCGGTGGTTCCGACAACAAAACCCTCGCCGACGCCGGCGAGGACCGGCTACGCCGCAGCCTGGTCGCCAAGTACATCTGCACGCTGGAATACAACCTGAACGGCACCACCAATCCGCACCGGATGTGGATCGACAAGACGGAGGCTGTCGCCTGGTACGACGAGCTGCGCCAGCGCAAGTACCCGCTGACCGACGACGAACAGGAGCTCTACCTGAGCTGGACGGCCACGGCCACGGCCGCCACCGACGACGAAGTCGACGAGGATCAAGACGACGACGAGGACGACGTCACAACTCCTGACATCGCGCTGATCACCGACGCGGAGGGAATGCCCCTCTCCGCGGAGCAGCAGGAGCTCGACGACGCAGCCGCGACACACGAGGACGCGCAGGAGATGCCTGTCTCCACGGAGCAGGAGGAGCCCGACGACGTGATCGCGACACACGAGGACGCGCAGGAGACGTCCGTCTCCACGGAGCAGGAGGACGGCGTCGATGTGCTCGCGGCGAACGGTGCGGACGCCGTGGTGATCGAGGCACCGTTCGACCGCAACGAGGTGTCCACCGATGACACCGACCAGCGGCGTGATCTCGACGAGTTCTCCGACGCAGCCTGACCCACACGCCGCGCTGCATTCCTCGCCGAACGGCTGAGGGATACAGCGCGGCGTCCGCCCGGGGCCGCGTCTTGGCCCATCAAGCGGGCCACCACCCTGGCCGTCATCGGCTGACCCATTGCTGGCCGTCAAGCATCCCGCCGATTGTTAGACGCTTCGCGCCGGCATTCCCCGCAAGCCCCGACTATCAGCCCTGCCGTGCGCGACTCTCCCAGTTACCCGGCACTCAACGCCGCTGATGTCCTTCGCAGGGCTGACCAGCACCTGCTCATCGCGCGATGTCCTGCACAGCGCCGAGCCCCATCGCGGTGACCCGCTCGCAAACACTCTGCCAATCACCGTCCTTACACACCACCGGTCGGCGTGCAAAGACGATCCCTTTTACCGGAGTTGCGCCATGAACCCTTGGTTCACCCCTACCTCGCCGCCGACGGCGACACCCGCTGTTCGGCGTCCGCTGACAAGCACCGAGCTTGACACGATCTGTGAACAGATCCACGGTGATGCTCCCGGCCCGCATAAGTTGGTCGACGCCGTCGTCACGGCAGTGTTCGACGCTCTGCTGACCGGCCGGGGGCGGACATACCGCGACCATCACGACGACGCACTGTTCAACCGCGACAACTACGCGATTCCGGTCAGTCAGTGGACCGCGATCGTCACCACGGTCACCGATCGCGCCTACACGTGGGGCGCAGCCACCTCCACCGGCATGGACCTCGCCGCGCTGCTGCCGGCCAGCTACGACGACCCCGCCGTACCCACCCCGATACTCAAGCCCCGCGGGAACCGACCCCACTTGGTGCGGCTGGACATCAGCCGCGACGCCACCACCACCGTCGCCTCCTGCCAACAGCACCTGATCGAGCTCGCCGACGCGTACGGCACCGACAGCGACCACTACCGCGACGCCGCAGCCAGCTGGTCGCTGCAGCTCACCAACCTCATCAACGTTCCACCCGGCGTGCACCGGGTGCTGCACCCCGACGGACCGCTCTCGCTGTATGTCAGCACCGACGACGCCGACCACTACGGCATCGTCTTCGAGCCCATCGCACGGTATTGCACCGTCGCAGACTGCCACGCGGTGGCCGTAGCAGACGGCCCGTGGCAGACCAGCTGTCCTGATGCCACCGTTCTCGATCACGAGCACCAACCCAGCTACCCCATCGACGGACCGCAGCCAGGTCGGTGGACAACCCGGCCCTGACCGCCCGCCTGCCGGCCGCCGCCGGCCGGGTCGCCGCACCTCTCCCCGCCGCTGGCACCGACAACAGAGGCTAGCTGACCGGCGGGGCACACGACCGTGCTGTTGCCGCCGATGCGATACCGCGCACCGCGGTGCCGTGTTCCGCGACCGCGGAACACGGCACCGCGCGTCACGGTGACCGCCGCCGGTGACCGTGGCCAACCCGACCTCCACCACTTTCCTCCAACGCCGACTGTCAGACCGACCGGCCGATACCAACGGTCGGCCTGCTCATCTGCGCGGTCGTGCAGCACCGCCGTCACCCTAGGAGCCGTTGTGCCTCACCCCCCTCGTCTCGCACACAGACCTGGCATCTGTGATCCGCGTTCGGCGCCAGCGCCGAGGTCGGGTCACCGTTGTCCCGCCGCGCCTTACGGCAACGTCGTGTCCTACGTGCGCCTCGCCGACCGGTCCCAGCGACCTGCGCGTCCGGCGCCGCGCCTGCTGGTCGCAGGCCGCCAACCACCCGACCGCGGCAGCATCCCGAGACGGACGCTGCAGGTGTATCCCGCGGCCCGGCCGTGCCAGCGTTGTGCAGGTGAACGGTGAGCGCCTCCAGGCCGGCCGATCCAATCGACAGCGGCGATCTGCAACCGCCGGTCACGACGGCAGACTTGGTGGCCGCGGCGATCGGTTACGCCGCGGCGGGTATCGCGGTCCTGCCGCTACACACCCCCGGCGCTGACGGTGTGTGCAGTTGCCGAGCCGGCACGGCCTGCGGTTCACCCGGCAAGCATCCCCGCGTGCGTCGTGGCCTGCACGATGCCTCCCGGCAGCCGGAAGCTATCCGGGCGTGGTGGTCGCGGTGGCCGGATGCGAACATCGGCCTGGTCACCGGGACGGTGCTGGACGTCTGCGACATCGACACCAACAGCGGCCTGCGCGTGGTTCTCGACCTGCTCAACCTGGTCCGACCGCCCGGGCCGCTGATCCGTACAGGGTCCGGGTGGCACCTGTGGTACGCCGCCAGCGACCTGGCCAGCCGGGTGGCGATCGCACCGGGGGTGGATTGGCGGGGTCGCGGCGGCTTGGTCGTCGCCCCGCCCTCGCTGCACTACACCGGAACCCGGTACACGTTCCAGCAGTCCTGGCAGCACGCGGACCTGCCGGTCTGCCCACCGCAGCTGCGTGCCCTGGTACTTCCTGCACCACCGCCACCGCTCAGCCCACCGGCAGCCCCGATCGCGGACCTGGACCGCTACGTGCAAGCAGCGCTCGAGGGCGAAGCCGAACGCGTGCGCCGTGCGCCCCGGCCGGTCATCAGCGACGGCCGACGTCTCAGCGGCGGGGGCCGCAACGACGCGCTGAACCGGGCCGCTTTCCGGCTCGGGCAACTGGCCGCGAACACTCCCATGGACGAGACGACCGTGCGCCGCGAACTCACCGAAGCCGCTCTCAGCACGGGGCTGGGACGCGCTGAGGTCCAGCGCACGCTGTCGTCCGGGTGGCGAGCCGGGCTACGTCATCCCCGACGTCTCGGTGACCGGCAGAGTGCCGCCGGACGTCATGTCCGGAGGGCACCGGCGCACACCTGGCCGGGACCACACATCTGACGCCTTCCTGCCCGGCCGTCACCACCGCAAGCAGCCAGTTCGGCCCGGCCCACGATGCGATGACGTTCACCCCCAATGCGGGCGGGCCAGACGACCTGCCGTTCGGCCGTCCTGTCCGAGCTCTGCGGTGGGGACTGCGCGCTGGCGCAGTGGCGGCCCGGAGGGCATGCAAGGACGGCTGTCCCACGGCGACGGCGGGCAGCGGTCGTGGCATCCCGGCTGGGCCGGTCCGTGGACGTTCGCTGGTTCCGCTGCTGAGGGACCCGAAGGTCAGCCCACCCAGGCCAGGGGTGCAAGCCCCGGCAGAACATCTTGGCCCACACCGTCTCGCGCTGCTCGACGCCAAGATCTTCTGACTCGATCGGGGCTTGCACCCCTGCGCCCATGTGCGGGCTCTGACCGGCCCCGTCAGCGCGGCCCCGCGGCGCCCGGATCACCCGATCCGAGTCGTGGCACAGGCCGCACCGCATCACCTGAACGGGAGTCAGCACATGTCGCAGTTCACCCTCATCTTCGAGGGCAACCTCGCCGCCAAGCCCGAACTCGAGGTCACCGCCAGCGGACAGGCGTTGTGCCGGCTGCGGGTCGCCCACAACCGCCGCCGCAAGGCCGAGGGTCAGTGGGTCGACAAGACCCCCATGTGGGCGCAGGTCACCGTCTGGGGCGAGCTCGCCGAACGGTGCGCCGAGCTGGGCAAGGGCGACACCGTGGTGGTCAACGCCCGCGACGACCTGGACGTGTGGCCCTTCATCCGGCAGGACGGCACCCCCGGCGGCGTCCTGGAGGTCACGGCGGAGAACGTGTCGTTGTCGATGCGGTTCGCCGGTGCCCAGCCAGTTCCTGACGACCGGCCGGCGGGCAACGCCTGGGATCCCACCGCTGATGCCACCGCCGCGGATTCCGAGCGGGAGCTGCAGCCGGCCTGACCGGCTTCTGGGGCCGGCCACCCGGCCGGCCCCAGTCTCCCACTGACACGTCCGAATCATCTCGGGGAGCTTTTGTTATGAGCCAGGAACCGTCGAAGCAGATCTTCACCAGTCTCATCCAAGGCACCGTTCGTGGCCGCAGCGAGCAGGGGCACACCAACAGCAGCGGGCGGGCCTTCGTCAAGTTCCGCATCGTGCACCGCACCGGCTACCGCGACAAGGGCAAGTGGGTTACCACTCAACCAATGGAGTTCGAGGTGACCTGCTGGGACGAACAGCAGATGCTGCTCGCCCGCTCCCTGCGCCCCGGCACCGACGTCCTCGTCACGGTCAAGAAGATGACTCCGTACCTCGACCAGAGCGACGAGCCGGTCATCAACATCACGCCGGCCAACATCACGCCCCTGCCCAGCAGCAACGCACCCACCCCGAGCGCACCCCGCCGGCAGCGCAGTGGCGACCTGGTCGTCAGCCCGTATGGCGAGAAGATCGCCGCGGACGCCTGGCCGGACACCGTCACCGACCCGCAGCTCCTTCATCACCGCTAAGCACATCCACGCCAAGGCCGGCCCGCGTATGCGGGCCGGCCTTTCGTCGTTCAAAAGGTTTGCCCAGATGACCTCGAACCTGAAATCCGCCCTGCGTCGAAGCCTTGGCCGCGTATCTCTCTACGGCTGGGCCCGCCGATCGCGCGTCACCGCCTCGCGCCGGCTCACGCCGGCCCGTGTACAAGTGGTGACCTGTTGCCGCGGCTGGTATTTCGAGCACAGCGCCGAGTGCCGCACGCCGCACCTGGCACGGCCGTGCAGCGACTGCTACGCCGAGCCTGGCAGTGCGCACATCTACCTGAGTTGTTCCTGGTTCGATGTCGAACCGGTCGTCGGCCCGGATGAGACGGAGTTCTGGCCCGATGCGGCACGCTGGCCGGGCCACCCCATCGCCGAGTAGCCCGCCCTTCGTCATTGACGATCGGCCTGTTCGGCTTCGCCGCTCACCGGAGAACCCTTCAGGGCGGCACGCTCGGCCATGTCACCCGGTCCGCCCTGGTGCTCGGTGTCGTAGGCGGCAGGCCCCACGGCATCTGGGCATCGCCACCATCGACTCACCGGATGAGAGTTCGCGCCGCCCACGACACCGCGGATGAGGGTGAAGCTGGTGCCGGACCCGGGGGCAGCGCGATGTAGCCGCCCTGGTGCTCACCGGGTGTATCAGCTCGGCGAACCGACCGGCGCAGCCGGCCCGGCGAACGCGGTGGCGACACCCGGCCGCCGCGTTCGCCAGTCCTCAGTGATGACCGACCCGGGCAGCGGTCAGGCAAGCCGGCAAAACATCTTGGAAGCGCAGCACCAACCTTCCCTCGCTCCTCCCGTGCTGCGCTTCCAAGATCTTTTGACCTGAGAGCTGGCTTGCCAGCCGCCGCCGTGCCGTTCCCCCCAATGGCCTGTCAGCGCGGCAACCCCGGTGCCAACCGGCAGACGCCGCACCCTCCGCTATCCGGAAGGCAGCGCCATGAACGACAACACCGAGGTCACCACCACCGAGCCGACCACCACCGCCACCGACCGCCGGTCGCTGCGCAAGACCGCCCACCACCTGACCCACCCGGTGGTGCACGTCGCCGGCCTCCTCGCCGCTCACGTCGCCGCGCTGGCGGTGCTGGAGAAGACGCCGCTGCTCGCCCTGCTCTCGCTGCACTGATCTCCCGCGGGTCCTGGTGGGGGTACCGCATCGGCGGCATCCCCACCAGGACCTACACGCATGTACGCAGCGCATCAGCAGCGACAGATCTCCGCACGAGAACGCGGCACCCCCACACCGCGTTACCGGCATCACCACCAGACCGCCGTCATGCAGAACCAACAAGAAAGAAATCGATGGACAACGCCATATCCGTAACCGGCCCCTACCTCTCATCGCCCGCCGTGCGGCACTGCGACACCGGTGGACACCGGCTCGAACCCGGCCAGCCGTGGTGGCTGATCACCGACCCCCACCGCGGCTGGCACCACAACAAAGGCGCCTCGTGCTCATCGCACCTTCCCGCCCCGGGCACCGCCGTGGACGAGGGCCACCTCTACCGCATCGGCGATCTTTTCGTCGCCGACCGCACCAGCTGGCCGCAAGGTTCGCACCTTTGGCTGGACTCCGACGGTGACACCCGGCTGGCCCTCTTCCTGACCGACCCGAGCCGACGTGAGATCGCCGCCGTCGAGTCCGGCACACCACGCTTTGCCTGGACCGAGCAAGACGTCAACGGGTTCCTGTTGTTCAAGTACGGCGACTCGCCGTGGAACAACGCACCGTTCAACCCGCACCGGCTCAACGACCCATTCACTGCTCAACCGATACCGCGCGGCACTCATAGCCGGACATTCACGTTCCTGGTGCACGCCGACACCGGGCGCATAGCCGCGATGCGGATGTTCACCTGGCCGGCCTACTTCCTCAACCACGTCGTCGACTCCGTGCACCGGCTCGCGGCCCGTCCGTACCGCGAAGCCGAAGCACAAACGGCGTTGCAGGACTTCTACCACCGCTACCCCGACGGCCCGTCGCTGTACCGCCTGGTCCGCACTCTGCCACCGCACGCGACATGCACAGGCGGGCAAAGCGATGACCGCCCTCACTGACTCACGACACCACCGGTCACTGACCGAGGATCCTCGACCCCGGCGGGCAGGCAATTCCGGCTGCTCGACCCGCTACCCCTCGCCAAGCAACAGGAGCCTCAACGGCTGCACGGCGCGCGCACCCTCCGCGAGCAAACCCCGGAGGCGTCTGGAGCCGCTCGCTGAGGGACCCGAGGTCAGCCCACCCAGGGCGGGGGTGCAAGCCCCGGCAGAACATCTTGGCCCACACCGTCTCGCGCTGCTCGACGCCAAGATCTTCTGACTCGATCGGGGCTTGCACCCCTCAGCCCACGTGCGGGCTCTGACCGGCCCCGTCAGCGCGGCACCCCCAGCGCCGGGATCACTCGATCCCGCAGGGCGGGCCGCATCAGCTACAGCCTGATGGAGGCACCCAGCATGACTGAGAACGTCATCGACCAGACCACCTCGGCCACCCCGGCCGAGCAGACCTCCGCCGGTGACGGCCGGCCGGCCGCGCCGGAGGGCTCGGTCTACCTGTCCGACGTCCTGGCCAGCATCCGCCGACACGCCAGTAACCACGGCTGGTGCTCGACCGCCGAGAACGTCACCATGCAGGCCTTGAACGACGGGCTGTCCTTCAAGCCGGTCCGCTCCACGTCCGACGACGGATGCAACGATCCGTCCTGCGAGCTCTGCAGCCCCCCGGACGCCGTCGACGAACGGTTCACCCCGGCCGAGGGCGTCGACCCGTTGGTCACGAAGGCCCGTCTGAAGAAGGCGATCAGGAAAGCCTGCGAGCTTGGTTACGACTGGGAGGAGTACCGCCGCCTCTACCGCGAGCTCATCGACACCTACGCGCTGGATCAGGTACTGCTTCCCTTCACCACCTACACGGTCACCCTTACCGTCACCGACGAGCAGCTGAACGGCCAGACCGCTGACGAGGACGCCGTGGCGGATGCCCTGCGCGCCGGGGCCACGGCCGGCTTCACCGTCACGACCGAATCCACCGAGCGAGCCACTCGCACTCTGCGGCGGTAGTCATCACCAGCTGCCCGGCCGGTTCATACCCGGCCGGGCAACGCACCGATGACCTACCACCACCCCGGCGCCGAATCCGCAGGCCACCACGTCTGGTGCGCCACGCCCGCTGAGACGTGTCTCGCGGTCACCGAGCCGCGCTACCCCAGAACGAAAGGATCACTGATGAGCGCCTGGATCGTCAGCGACGACCACCTCGACCTGCTCCTGACCGCCGCCCTCGCGTGGAAAATCACCCCGCCAGGCGAGGCAGACAAGACCGGTCGGATGCTGTGGAGACAGAACCTCGCCAGCGTCGCCTACCGCTACCCACACGACCGCGACGGCAACCGACCCGGCCCGATCAACTTCCGTGAGCGGCACGTCGACACCTACCGTTTCCGGCCCTACCCCGGCCAGGTCGACCCGGAAGTCGTCGCCGCAGCCGCGGACTCGCTCGCCTGCCAATCCTGCGAACACCCCGGCTGGTCTACCAGCACCGCATGCCGGTGGACCACACGTCTACGAGAGCAGGCCACCGCTCGAGTCGCGGCCTACCTCAAAGAGCACGGGCCGGTGGACCCCCAGCGTCAGACCCGCGGCGAGCAAGGATGGTACGTCGTGGTCGACCAGGACGGGCGGGAGCACATCCGGTGCGGCGACGGCTGGAGCGTGCCCGACCGCGGCGTCTTCACCCGCGCCGTCGAGCTGCGCACCCTCGCCGCGGCCAAGCCATGACCGAGACGACGTCGCCCGCCGCTGACGAACACGGTCAGCGTTCTGCCCACATGAGCCTGACCGTTCGCGGCGAACCGCCAACGACATCACGCGCGGCACCGCACCCGGCAGGCACTCTGCACATCGTGCAGTTCTCCGGCGGCATCGGCAGCTGGGCCACCGCCATGCGCGTCGCCGAAGAGCACGGCACCGACAATCTCATCCTGCTCGCCGCCGACACCAAAGCCGAAGACCCCGACCTATGGCGCTTCGTCGCCGACGCCGGCGCCCACCTCGGCGTCGACCCGGTGATCGTCGCTGATGGCCGCACCCCGTGGCAGGTTTTCGCCGATCAGCGCTTCGTGGGAAATTCCCGCATCGCTCCATGCTCGGTGCACCTGAAGCAGAAACCCTGTCGGCGGTGGCTGACCGAGAACGCCGACCCCGACCACACCGTGCTTCATGTAGGGATCGACTGGAGCGAGCAGCGCCGGGTACCTGCCATCGCGCGGGGCTGGTCCCCGTGGACCGTTCGCTTCCCGATGTGTGAGCCTCCCTATCTGAGCAAAGACGAGATGCTCGAGTGGGCGACGGCCGTCGGGTTGAAGCCGCCACGGCTGTACGAGCAGGGTTTCAACCACAACAACTGTTTCGGTGTCTGCGTACGCGCCGGACAACGCCAATGGCTGCACCTGCTCGAGGTGGCGCCCGAGCGGTACCTAGCAGCCGAGGCCGAGGAAGAGAAACTTCGTACCAAGCTCGGCGACGTGGCGATTCTCAAGGAGCAACGCGCTGGCGCCAGGTACCCGCTGTCTCTGCGGGAATTGCGCCGGCGTGTACAACGGAGTTCCGCGATTCCGTGAGCAGCACGCGCAGCGCCGTACCGGCTGCTTCCCGCGACCACTTTGCTGCCAACGGCGCCCGGCCCGGATAGCGCCATCAGCGGTGCGCTCGATACGAAGTCGCAGCGACCAGAGACACGCCACGGTGACCGTCGCGGGCGTACGCCGAGGCGAAAAATGCGCGCCTCCCCTGGGGTGACGGATACGTGGCGCCGTCGGGGCCACGCCGCCGCCCTGCCGGCCCTGATGTGGTAACCGGCCCGGCCGATGGCGGCCAAGCCGGCAAAACATCTTGGACCGGCTTGCTCCGCCGCACCGGTCGCCTCGGTGGGCCGGCTGGCTTCGCTGCGCCGGCCCACCGAGGCTTCCAAGATCTTTGGGCCTGGATGGCTTGTCCACCGGCAGGCCGCTCCGGTTCTCCACGGTCCTGTCAGCGCAGCAGCTCCGGCACACACCGGAGGCAGCCGCACCGGTTCACCACCAGGGGAGGCACACCATGTTCCACGACCTCGACTTCACCGACCGCCGCACGCGCCGCGACGCCGGCCCCAACCACTCTCACCGGCGTGCCCGCCCCGTCCTGACCGGGGAGAAAGACTTTTACGACCCGGCCAGCCCCGCCGACCTTCGCGAGTACCGCGTCGTGATGGGCTACGGGCGACGCTGAGATGCGCTGGTGCGGAGAACCCGAGTTCTCCGCACCACCGGCCGGGCTTGGTGCGCCAGCCCTGGCTTACCCCGGCCGGCCCTAGCGGGCCGGTAAGCCGGAGCGGCCTTCGGCCGCGCTGTCAAAGCCTCTTTTCTGGCCGTAGCGTGCGCCACGATTGTAGGTTGCGGACGGCGTCCACCAAACCCGCTGTGGGCTCCTAAAACATTATGCAAACCCCGCATAATCTTTTACTCGAAACCCCCACACCAAATTTGGCTCCCGCCGTCCGCAACCCGGCGAGCAAGCTCGCCCCCTCCGGCCAAAAAAGCGGCAACAACCCCTGTCGTCACGTTGCTGACCTGCGCAAACTCACGCTCCCACGCGCTAACTCTTACCAGGGAAAAGACGAAATAACGGCTACATAAGAACGTTAGACATTGATAGGCAACGCTTCATGCGGTACCATTAAATCGTTAGGGAGGCCAAGCCCTAACAAACGTCGACAACACAAATCAAAAGGGAAGGCTATCACCATGAGCCGTCACGAACTCGCGCCGCTGGACAGCGAGATCTCCTGCGTCGTCGTCGGATGGGAGAAGGACCTAGGGTCCTACTTCTTCCAGATGTACCGCACCGACAATGACTGCCCGTTCGACACCCCGGACGACGAGCTTGGTTGCGACTTCGCCCAGGTCACAGCACCCGCGACCATCATCGACGAAGTCCGCAAATACGCGAACATCCCCGCCGACCTCGACGCGCGACTCACCGCCGACAAGGCACACGAGGGAACCCGCGAGTTTCCCGCCGCCGTTTCGCTCATGAACGCCATCACACCCGAGATCAATTGGGACGAAATCCCGATCCCGTTCTAATCGATGTGCCCGCCCGGGGACGCTCCACGCGTCCCCGGGCAATCATCACCCAACGCGTACCCGACCGTCCCGCGTGTGCCGACTGCGTCGACGCGCATCGAGCACGCCGCCGCAGGCTGCCGCACCCGCCGCTCACGGCCGCGCGCCCCGGCCTGGGCCACCGCACAGCTTAAGCGGGCATGTAAAAGGCCGGCGGCCCCTCACGGGGAACACCTCCGAAGAGATGCAACGGCCAAGTCCGCCGGCCAACGTCGACCAACACACCGGCATAAGCCGGAAGAAGGCCACGTCCAGTCTAACCCGCCCGAGCACGCCACCTCAACGCCACTAACGCGAAGACGGAGCCCACCATGCCCAGCGATACCGCTTACATGGCTACGCTCGACATCGACGAGTTCGCTGCACTCGCCGCCGAGATCGAACCCTTCACCGCCCCGGGTAAAAGCCACGACCCCACGACAGCCCAGCAGATCGAGGCGGCCTGCGAACGCTACGGCCTAGTCTTCACCGACGCATCCACACAGGAGCTGCTATGCCGCTGATCAACGACGACAAGTGGGGACACCGCATCGCCCGAACCGGCCCGATCATCGCCGTCGTAGGAGCCGGGCTGGCCCTCACCGCCGCCGCCCTGCTCGTACTCGCCCTCATCTTCCTACGCTAGACGGCACCCCTGCCGACCCTTCCGGACCCACCGCCACCGGCAACGCCCCTAACGATCCCTCGCCACCCACCGGCCTAGTCACCTCAGCCGAATCAGCCCCTGACCCGGGCCGTCCGCTCCCACGGGGACGGCCCCGGCGCCGCGCTAGCGGAGCACCGTCGGTCAGATCACCCACCCGCGCGCTGACGTCGTCGGCCGATGCTCGCTGCTGGCCCAGCCGCACCCGTGCCGGTGTCTCCCCCGTCAACACCGCTGCAATATCCGGTGCCATCAGCGATGCCAGCACCGCCAACGCGACATCCGCGCCGCGCTCCGCATCCGCCACCACCTCATCGAGTCGCGCGAGCTCCGCCGCGCGTCGCTCCTGTGCGCGGCGGACCGCCGCACCGGCATCCGTCGCCGCTTGAAGCGCAGCACGTTCCGCCTCATGCCGCCGCTGCAACGCCTCAATAGCTTTGTTCGTTCCCTTGCTAGCCATAGCAACGACGCTACCTATTTCACAGGCCAACCTTCCACACCTAGCAATCGTTGAATGTTAGTTGTAAATGGTCCCTCAATCGTTCAACATTGCTCAGACCATCTCCCATCAGCACAAATATCAAGCCACTCTTAACCCATTCTCAGAGCTAGCACACCCCCTGGCATTCCAATGTCGCAAAGGCGCCTGGCGGGTGCCTACTGTCGGCGGCATGCTCTCGGTAACCCGCATTTCGCCAGGGGCCGGGATCGCCTACCTCACCCAGCAGGTAGCCACCGGCCGACACGACTTCCGGCCCGCCGGAGCCAGCGCCGCGGTGGCCTACCACGCCGACCCACGCGCGCACGGCGAGGCGCCCGGGTGGTGGGCCGGCCAAAGTTCGGCGTTGTTCGGCGTGCACGGACAGGTCACCGAGAAGCAGTTGCAGAACCTCATCGGCGAGGGCAGCCACCCAGACACCGGCGAACAGCTCGGCCGCCTGTGGCGCAAATTCGAGGCCCTCGACGACGACGCCCGCCAAGCCACCGTCGAAAAAGCGTGGAAAGCCCTGCCCGAAGATGCCACCTACGAGCAGATCGCCCAGGTGTGGCTGCGGATCTGGACCGCCCCGGAACGACACCCGGTCGCCGGGTTCGACGTCACCGTTTCCCCGGTCAAGAGCGTCAGCCTGCTGTGGGCATTCGGCAACGACCAGGTCAAACGCGACGTGATGGCGTCGCACCACGACGGTGTACGCGCCGCCCTGGAGCACCTGCGCACGCACGGGGCGTTCACCCGGCTGGGCACCAACGGCATCGTGCAAGTCGACACCGACGGGCTCGCCGCCGCGGTCTTCGACCACCGCATGTCCCGGGAGAAAGACCCGCAGCTGCACTCCCACATCATCGTCAGCTCGAAGGTCCGCGTCGTCCGCGACGGCCGCGAGACGTGGCTCGCGCTCGACAGCAAAGCCTTCTACCAGGCCACCATCGGCGCCCGGATCGCCTACGAACGCGCCGTCGAACACCAACTCGGCCGGCGCCTTGGGGTCCGGTTCGCCGCCCGCGCCGGCTCGCCGATCCGAGAGATCGTTGGGTTCGACCCGCGCGCGATCCTGCACTACTCGAAACGGCGCGGCGCCGTGGAGGCGGAGCTCGACGGCCGCCACAGCGACCCCAGCACCGGCCGCGAGTGGATCCCCACCGGCCGGTGGCGGCGCTCCGCGCAGGACGCCACCCTGCGCACCCGTCGCCCCAAGGACGGCCCCGAATCCACCCTCGAAGCCGTCACCCGGTGGCAACGCGAGGACCGGCAAGCGGGTTTCAACACCGCCGCTGAGGTACGTAGCATCGCCGCAGGCCGCACCGTCGACCCGGTTGACCAGCAAGCACGACAGGTCATCCGCCTCGCGCAACGCCATCACACCGGCCAGCGCGTACGGCTTCAGGACTTGGACGCCGCCGCGGTCCAGCTTGGTCTGGAGCGCGACGAGCAGCGGTCCGCGGTTGTCACCGCGGCGGTCCGGCGTTTGCCGCACCTGGCCGTCGAACGCGCCGTCGACGAACTCAGCGCCGAACGGGCCGTGTTCAGCGTCGACCACCTTGAACTAGCGATTGGCCGTCAGCTGCACGTCAGCCCGACCACGGACCGCCGCTCGGACTGGCGGCAAGTGCAGCGCTACGCCGCCCAGGCCGTCCAGACCCGGGCCGGCGGGCTACGGGTGCTGACCCCGCCCGCGTTGCTCGAGTGGGGCGAAACCCTGGTCCGCGGCTCCGACCGGCAGAGCATTTACAGCCGCCACCGGGACCTCAAGCTGTCCACTGAACCGGTCCTGGCAGCGGAAAAGGAACTCATCGCCTACTCCACCGGCCGCGGCGCCGCCGCGGCACCCTGGGCGCTACTTGACGCGGTCGCTGACCGGCTCGACCTGTCGGAGGAGAAACGCGCCGCGCTGCACTTCGCCGTCGGTGACGACCGACGGGTCACCGGCATCGTCGGCCCGGCCGGCACCGGCAAGACCTACCTGCAACGCGCTGTCGGTGTCGCTGCACGCCAAGCCGGCATACCCGTGCTCGGACTGACGGTCGGGCAGAACGCCGCGTTCGTCCTCGCCGACGCCACCCGCGACGGCGACCAGCCCGGCATCCGCACCGAGAACATCGCCATGTGGCTGCACGCCCAAATGATGCCACCCGAAGGCACCACGCCGGCCGATTGGGCGTTCCAGCCGGGCCAGTGGGTCATCATCGACGAAGCCTCGCAAGCCTCCACCCTCGACCTGGTCCGCCTCAGCCAGCTTCTCCAGCCCGTCGGCGGGAAGCTCATTCTGGTCGGTGACCCCGAACAAATCTCCGCGATCGGGCCTGGCGGCATGTTCCGCTACCTCGCCTCCCTCGGGACGACCACGCAGCTGCGCGAGGTCCGCCGCTTCACGGAACCGTGGGAAGGCCCGGCCTCACTGCGGTTGCGCGAGGGCGACACCACTGTGCTCGCTGAGTACGACCGCCGCGGCCGGGTCATCGCCGGACACCGCGCCGACCTCATCTCCCACGTCCTCGACGGGTGGGCCGCCGACGTCCTGCAGGGCCGGACCAGCCTCATCCTGGTCGAAACTCAGGCTGAAGCGGCCGACATTGCTACCCAGGCCCGGCGCCTGCTCATCCGGGCCGGGATCGTGCAACCTGGCCCGGCCGTCGCCCTCGCCGACGGCACCCACGCCGGCGTCGGCGACCTGATCGTCACCCGCCGCAACAACCGCACCCTGCTCGCCGGCGACACGTTCGTCGCCAACCGCACCCAATGGCGCATCCTCAAACTCGGCCCCGACGGCGCTCTCCTCGTCGAGAACACCACGGACCACGCCACCACCGCACTGCCCGGCGACTACGTCGCCGACCACGTCCAGCTCGCCTACGCCGCCACGGTCGACTCCGCGCAAGGCCGCACCGTTGACGTCGCCCGCGCCATCATCGACGCTGCGACCACCCGCGCCCGACTCTACGTCATGGCCACCCGCGGCCGGCTCCTCAACCAACTCGCCGTTGTCACCGCCGACGAACCCCCCGAAGCGCACCCACCCGCACCGGCCACCGCCGGGATCACCGTGCTCGCCGAGATCCTGCGCGGAGACGGCACCGACCGCTCCGGCACCGAAACCGAACAAACCCTGTGGGCCGACGCCGACACCCTGCGGCACTGGGGACCCATCTACGACGACCTCACCGCCCGCACCAGCACCGACCAATACACCGCCATCGTCCGGCGCGTGGCCGGACCCGCCGTCGCCGACAACCTCGCCGCCGACCCGGCCATGTCCGTGCTCGCCTACCGGCTGCAGACCCTCGCCGCTGCCGGATACGACCCCGAATATGTCCTCGCTACAGCAGCAGCCGAGCGAGAACTTCACAGCGCCCGCGACGTCGCAGCCGTACTCGGCTACCGCATCCACGAAAAATACGGCGACGTCGTACCCGACCCATCCATCGCCCTCAGCCCAACCCAAGCCGGCACCTACACCCAGCGAATAACCGCTGCCAGCAGCGACATCGGCGACAAGCTCCGGCAAGTCGCCGCCATCTGCGACACCCGCATCGACGCCCTCGCCCAACAAGCCGCCGCCGAACAACCCGCCTGGGCCACGGCGCTAGGACCACTGCCCGACGACGAACCGGGCCGGCGGCAGTGGGCCAGCCGCGCCGCCGTCATCGCCGCCTACCGCGACCGCTACACCATCACCAGCGACGACCCCATCGGACCGGAGCCCTCGACCCGCGACGTCGGCCGGTGGGGCGCCTGGCAACGCGCGCAGACCGTGCTCGGGGTCGCCACACTCTCCGGGCAGATCAGCACCGCCACAGATGGCCAGCTCCGCGCGCTCATCGCAGCCCAGCGCGAGGCCGATCAGACCGCTCCCACATACGTGGCCGGGCAACTCCGTGTGGCCCACACTCAGCTCGTCGGCGCAGAAAATCACCTACGCGATGCCCGCGTTGACCTGGCCACCGCCCAGACCGCCGCCACGTCCGCCGCCCGCCACGCCGACACCATGAAGCCGCGATGGTGGCACGCCGGCCCCCTGCAGACCCGGGCTGCGATCCGCCACCAGCACGCCAAAACCGATGCACTCCGCGCCGACACCACCGTCGACGAGCTGCAGGACCGGCTCGCCTCCGCGCGCGGGCGCATCGACACCGCCCGCGACCGCGTTCACGACCTCGAAGGCCAGCACCAGACATGGGCCGGCTGGTACACCGAGGCGCTACCCACCCGATACGCCGGACTCGCCGCCGCCGCCGAAACCGCACGCCGCGCACAAAACCTCGCCGACGACGCCAACAGCCTCACCGACACCGTCCGCGCCACTGCGGCCCGCGTCCGCGCCGTTGACGCCACCCGCCCGCAACCACACGCGCGGCCCGTCCCCGACGAACTCACCGCGCACGCCGAGGCAGCACGGCAACGCGTCCTCGAGGACCCCGAGCTCGACCCACCGTTCGACCGCTCCGAGCCGGAGGCAGACCATGTCTGAAACCCGCATGCGTGACCGCACGATCTGCTGGATCACGGTACTTGTCTGCCGGCGGAACGGGATCCGGCCATGACCGCACACCCGGTCGCGTTCGTCGACGAAGCGTTCATCCGCCTGCACCAGCACCCCGGCGCGTACCTGTTCGCTGCCGTCCTCGTCGACGCCGAAGACCTACCTGACGTCATCGCCGCCGCCCGCCAAGCCGCCGACCCCCACGGGGAATTCCACGCCAGCGACCTCTACCGCCGCGGCCACATCCAACCCATCGAAGACATGCTCGACACCACCGAAGCCCACGCAGGCTGGACCCTCATGATCGCCCAAGCGCCCATGGGCGAGCACCAGGAAGCCGCCCGGCAAGCAGCGCTGACCCAGCTGCTGCGCCAGCTCAACGACCAGAAGGTCCGCGACGTCGTGCTCGACACCCGCGCCAGCCCACGCGAACAACTCGACACCCAGCTCCAAGGCCGCAAGGTCAACCCGAGCGACCTGCCCGACATCACCACTTACCGACGGCTCGTCCGCGGACAGCACATCAACGCCCGGATGCGGCTGCAACACGTCGACGACCGCCACCAACCCGCACTCTGGCTGCCCGACGTGACCGCCTGGGCCTTCCAACGCGCGCTTGTCTTTGACGAACCGCAGTGGTGGAGCAGGGTCGCGAGCGTCGCCACCATTCACGACGCCGCGACGGGTAGGGAACTCTCCCTGACAAACGACAGGACCGCTCCACCCACAGGCGAACGCGGTCCCCAAATCCAGAGCCAAAGTGCTCAGAACTCGTTGTCGTCGGCATCATTCTATACGCTCAATGGCGGCACCACGAACCGCACCCAAGGGCCCGGCCACCTCTACAGCGCCCTGCTCGACCAGGCAGTGGAGGCGCGTTCCGCGTCTACCGCAGTCGCGGTTCAGGCCAGCATCGCCGCGCTCTCGGCGAACGTCGACCGACTGACAACCGCCATCTCCGCGACCACCCAGAACCGTGCGCTGCCGGATCATTCTCACCCGAGCGACGCAGATGCCGGGAGCATCGACGCTGGGAGCCAAGCCGAGGCGCCAACCGCCTACCGAGAGCCGAGCGAGCCGGAGCTCGGTTAACGACATCGTCCACCTTCAAGACGCAGGACGCGACGACCACCCCCTTGTGCTTGGCCGGCGATGGTCCGCGGACGTCGGAGCCGAAAGCGGCACCCTTGATGTTGCTGCCAGTGTTCGGCTACCCCCGGGGCATCAGCGCCGCGCGGGTGTTGTCGGCGTTCCCGGTGAGCAGGGTGAAGTCGTAGTCCTCGTCGTCCGGCGTGATCGCGTAGCCGGTGAAGGAGCCGGTGAGGGAGGGCGGATTCGCCGTCGTGGTGTGGCGTGTCAGGTAGTTCCAGGCGTTGTCGACCAGGCGGACACAGGCGATGCCGTGCAATTCGGCGAATTCGAGGGCGCCGCGCTGAAATCCGGCGGCGGACACCACGACGCCCTTCTGCGCGCCGATGGACTGGAGTTTGGTGTGCAGGACTTGCACGTCGGAGCGTTTGACGCGCGTCTTGTGCCGCTTGCACTCGAAGAGGATGAGGAAGTCCATGCCCGCCAGCTGAAAACGGGCCGTGACATCCATGATGTAGACGCCGTCGGGGGCCTTGATCGACTCGAGGTGCTGGACCTGCCAACCGGCGATATCCAAGTTCATCGACTTGGCGATCGCGGCGACCGCTTCCTCGTACGCCTTCGGGGTGATGTCGAAGGCCGGCCAGTGGTCTTCCTCATCGTCGATGGTTTCCCCGGCCGGGGCGTCGTTGCTCATGATGGGGTGCTCGCTCTCGGTCGGATCCTAGTCAGTAGCTACGGGCATTAAGTCGGCGAAATCGGTGTCGTCATCGCCGTCACGAGCTTCCCGCGCGGCCTTGCGTAGTCGGCGGAGTTTGCTCTGGTTGCCGTTGAGGCAGGCCAGCAGCGTCTCGTCCTCGGCGTCGAGCACGGCTTCTGGGTCGGTGAGCGAGGCTGCGGCAAGGCGCAGATAGTCGGGCCGGTCGAGGGCGGCGCCGGCGTGTTGGGCCAGCGGTACGAGTGCGGGCGGGATGCCGAATTCGAGCTGGACGGGCAGGAGCCGGGCGAGTTCGTCGAGATTTACGCCGGGGTGCAGGCAGCGGGCGATGTCGATGACGGTGCCGACGACACTCTGCGTGCGGTCGGCGGCTGCACGCGCAACACCGGCGGCGTCCTTGCGCGGCATGTGCACCATGAGCTGCCGCTCGATCTGGCCGACCGGGACACCGGACATCCACCACATGCAGGCCACCGCGCGTTTGGCTCGTTCTGCGGCCGTCTTGCGTTCGTGTCCGGGCATCGCTTCCAGCACCGGCCGGGCCAGCCCGTGGCGCTGCAACTCGCCGAGATAGGTGCCCTGCTCCCGCTGCCATCCCTTCCCGTTGACCGAAGGACGGGCGCTGGTGACCTCCTCGGTCAGTTGCGCGGCGGCGATGATGGTGACGCGGTTGAGAGCGCCGGGCGGCACAGCTCGTAGCGCGCGGGCGACCCGGACGGCGGATGCGACCTTCAAGCCGCTCTGCGAGACGTAGGTCCCGAGCTCGGTCAGCTCAATCCCCGACGTGCCGGAGGAGAGCAGGCCGGCCCCGGCCAGCTCGGCGAGCACGGCAGAGACAGTAGCCGCGGGAAACGGGTCTGCCGCACCGGAGAGCCGTTGCTGGTGAGCCGCGAAGCTGTTGGACAGAAACGCGATGACGTCGGTTTCGCTCAGGCCCGTCGAGCCTTCGCGGCGGGCGGCGACGGCGACCACGCGCAGCAATAGCGTTGCGATGTCTTGTTGCGGATCGAGTAGCTGAGACCGCAGGTCCTCGGGGTTTCCTTGAACGTAGTCGCGCCAGCGGCGTTCGGTGTCGACGCCGGGCCTGACGATTAGCACGGCGCGGCCCCCGTCGGTCAGCCCCAGTCGCCCGGCCCGGCCGGCGATGTTTTTGTACTCGGCGACCGTGTAGGGGGCGGTCGAGGTCGGCCCGGTCGGGTGGTCCAACTCGACGATGATCACGGTCTCGGCGGGCAGGTTGACGCCTTGGGCGAGCGTCGTGGTGGAGACCAGGACGCGGAGGCCGCTGTCCGGGGCTCGGAACTCGTCCTCGATGGCGATCTTCTCATCGCGGGCGAGGTCGGAGATGTGGAAGGCGACGCCACCGGCCAGGCAGTGCCGCAGATCCGTCAGCACCGCGCTCGGGTCCCCTCCAGCCACCGCATCCATGGCCGTGTTCGCCGGCGGCAGCCCGAGGGAGCGCGCGAGGTAGTTCGCGCAGCCGCGAGCCTTGCCCTTCATGTTGCGGAAGATGATGACCTGCTGGCCTTCGCCCACCAGCTTGCGCACCAGCGGAATGATCACGTCCTGGCTGCTGCGCATCCACCCGACCGGGGCGATGGCCTGCTCGGAGGCGTTCTCACCGTCGGCGTCGATGTACTGGTAGACGCCGTCGGGGCCGAGGACTCCTTCGAGCAGCGGTACGGGCCGCTCGGTACGCGCGATGACATTGGCGTCGAGCCAGCTGTCCAGACCGCCGAGGTCTCCGAGCACGGCGGACAGCGCGACGACCTGCGGCGTGACGCCTTCGGGCCGGCGGGCTTTGAGCACGGTCAGCAAGAATTCGAGGTAGGCGCCGCGGCCCGGGTCGACGATCGTCTGGACCTCGTCGATGACGATCACCGACAGCAGCTTGAGCAGGTGCGGGTTGCCCAGCGCGAGGCCGGCGAACTTCTCGTAGGTCAAGACGGCCAGATCGAACTGCCCCTGCAGCAGCGCGGGAACGTCGTCGGCGGTCTCCCCAGTGGCCCGGATGGTCTGCAGCCCAATCGGCCCGTACGTGCGAGAGAACCTCGCGTACTGCTCGTTCACCAGCGCGCGCGTCGGCAGCAAGAACACCGACCGGCCGCCCAGTTGCGCGGCGCGGATCGCAGCAAGTTCACCGATCATGGTCTTGCCCGAGGACGTGGGGGCCGTCACCAGGAGGTTCTCCCCGGCTAGCAGCCGGCCCTGATTAATGGTGTCGACCTGGAGGTCGTTGAGCGCGTCGATTCGCGCCGCCCACGCGTCCAGAACCGCCTGAGGGATCCCGTGATCACGCAGGCTCGCGAGTTCCCGGGTGACCGGGGCGAGGACCGACGACGGGAACTGCGAGGAGTAGAGCGGGCCGGTATCGACGAAGATCGGCCACATCAGTTCCCCGTCCACCTGGCCGCGCAGGCTGGGATCCTGCTCCGCGGCGACAGTGCCGGACGCCTTTGCCTTGACCTCTCGGGTCACGAACGCCAGCAGGTCATAGAGGCGCAAGTGCTCACTGCTGCCTGCTGCGGCTTCGCCGAGCAGGGCCCGCAGCAGGTGGTAGGTGAGTAAACCGTGTCCCAGGTGCGGGTCCTCCCACGCCTCCTGCTCGCCGGTTGCGGCGGCGAGGATCAGCCGGCCGGTGCCCGCCATCCGCTCCAGCCGCGCGTCGGTGGATTCGGGCACGCCGTGCACGGCCCCGCGCGGCACCAGCGGTGAGTTGAGGACTTTCGCGCCCGCGCCGCCGGCAAAGCAACAGTCCAAGATCACGATCAACTGCCGCGCCGGGATCGCGCTGACCAGGTCGATGAACTCATCGAGCGGTAGCGCGGTCGAGGGCAGGTTGTTCGGGTCAGCGTCGTGGGTGACCAACTCGTGGGTGGTGCTGCCGTGGCCGGAGAACGAGATGACCACGATGTCGTCGGCGGTGCTGCGGGTTCGCAAGTCCGTGAGTGCGTCGACGAGGGCGGTGCGGGTCGCGTCACGGTCCAGGAGCAGCGTGGTGCCGGCATCGCCGAGGTTGTCGGAGAAGACAGCGTGCAGGGCCTTGGCGTCGCGAGCCGCTGATGCGAGCCGGCGTACTGTCTTGAAGCGATACTTGTTGATGCCGACGAAGAGACCATGAAACTGCCGGGCCGAAGCCGCAGCCGGTGTGCCCGACATTCACGCCTCACGTGTAAAGGAGTTCGTATTCAATTCAGGCGGACGCAGCTATCCGTCGCTCCGCTGCCGCACGCGCACACAGTCCTCGTAGAGGACAGCGGACAACCCTACCAGGCCACACGGCTACCGCCATGTCGCGGTACGGACAGCGCAATGGGACCCAATTTCGTGAAATTGCCTCGCGAATTTCGTTGCGGATCGAATGCAGTCGAGAATCCGATGGCGAAACGCAAAGATGCTGGCATGGTCCAGAAGCGACGCGATGGTGGACAGCACCATCGCGCCAAGCAGCAGATTCATTGGCAGGTCATCGACGCCGCCTTGGCCCCCTTCACCGCGGCCTCGGTGCGCGCGGTCCTTGCTGCGGCGATGGACGCGCCCGGCGCCGCACCGTGGGCGGCGCACCTCGCCCCGCTGTGGCTCCGGAGCCTGCGCCGGCCGCCCCGCGGCGACGTCGTTGCCAGCGCCGAGCACGTGGATCAACTCGCTGCCGCCGCGTTATACGCCGCCCCGGATACACCAGTTATGGCGTCACGGCCGCCGAACGATCCTCGCCTTTGCGTCGAATTCAGCGTCGGTGCTCGCCGCTGGCGCATCCATCCCGGCGATCACGAGCACCCCACGATGACGCTGCGACGCATGGCTGCGACCGCCCGCGCAGTCGACGAGGACGCCCTTCCGATCTTTGGGTTCAGTTTCACCGACGCCATTGAGGTCATTCTCGCCCACAGCCACCGCTCGATGACGGCCCTCGCGGTGTCCTGGCCAGCGCCCGAGAAGGGCGGCGCCGTACCGGGGCCTGGACTGGTGATCAGCGCTGCGCAGATCGAAGCAGCCGCCGAGGTGCAGGCAATGACGCCCGCCGAGCTGACGCAGCTGTGCAGCAACCCGCAGCACGCTGCGGCGGCACTCGCGTGGTTGACCTGTGACGCCCACAAAGTACAGGTGTTTGCGTTCACGCCGGCGCTGGGCGCGGTGCTGTTCGTCCGTAGCGCTAAGGCCACCATCGGGGTCCCAGCGAGTCTGACACTGGATGCGCTGGTCGCCGTCGGCGAGGCGATCCTGCGCCGCGTCGGCGGTCGGGCTCTGCCTCGGCAGCGGATTCAAGCGCTGACGCTGGCCCATGCAACTCACCTCTACTCGAAGACGGTTGTGGACCGGTCCGCGGAACTCCCGTCGCTGGAGGCGCCCTTCGTAGCCGGGCCACGGACGTTGATCACGCTCACCAGTGCGCTGACCCCGTCCACCCTGAGCGAGGCTCTCGACCATGCGGCCGACCGGCTCCGCGAGTACGCAAACGGTCATCAGGACAAGACCCGCGCGGACGCGGTGAAGATGGTGTTGTTCGGCGGGCCGCTGGCGCTGGGATTCCAGGCCGTGACCGATGTAGTCCTCGTCCACGTCGAAGAGCTGGTGGAAATCCTTGCTGACACCGGCGGCGACTGGACCGCAGTGGAACATTTCCTCGAGGATCTCGGCTGTCATAACGGCTTCGAGCGGGTCGAGTTTCTCGACCTGCTGGACGTGTGGGCGGCCTGGCGGTGGCACGGCCGGCTCGGTCCCGTTCCGGTCGAGCAAGACGCGATCCTCCAAGTGGCTCCCGACGATAGAGATGCCACTTGGGGCAACGCCGCCGCTTGGGAACCAGTCGATGCGGTCCTGACTGCGGCCCGGTTGCCCCCGCACCATGATTGGCCGGTCGGCGGCCTCACGCCGTCAGTCGGCGCGGACCTGTTCACCATGGCGGACGCCGATATGGCCATAGTCGGGGTTGATCCGCCAGTCGTCATCCAGCTCGACGCCTCCGACGGACAGGCGTTCGGCGTGGACCCAGACGCGATGCTCGGACTGGCCGACGGCGTCCGCCACAGCCTGTCCGGTCATCCGGAAACCGCTGAGCACGCACGCCTGGCCGATGGTGTCCCGCTGCGCATCGTCGTACGGCTTATCAACGAGGGCCCCGCAGGCAGCGAGAACGACCCTTGGGTACGCGTCGCTGCCGCTCCCGAGCATGCCGTGGTGGAGATCGGCTTCGGCGTGGGCGTGCTGGAGCAGTTCCTCGGCGACGGCATGACCGGACACCACACCGTGGGAGCCGCTCTGCACGAGATCATCCGCCGAGTCCGGGTCGAGCGAGGCGAAAGCTCGGGTCCGTCAGCAGAGGATTTTTTGGAGGGATGGCAGTCGACCGGACCGATCACCACGTTTTACACCCGCGCCGAAAGCCTGCCGCGGATGGCACCCGTCGACACGCTGCCCCGCACTGAGGCCGTGCGGGTACGCGCCATGCACCGCGTTTTCGACGTTATCCACCAGCGGAACCTCTCGGGAACATTCACCGGTGAAGAGGCTCATCGGCTGTGCCAGCAGCAGCTGATTCCCGCTATCGAACAGCAGCTGATCGACCAGCTCACCAGTGCCGAACCCGGCCTGCTGCGCCGGCTGGCGGTCCGGCTCAACGCCGTGCACGCCAGCCACTTCCAGCGTACTCGCCAGGTCGCGTATGCGCTTACCCGCCCGTGGGCGGCCAACTGGCATCACCTGGCCCGCGATAACGAGGCCATGATGAACGTCCGCGCAGCGGAGATCCTCTTCGAGTTCGCGCTGGCGCAGCCGCCCTGCGGCGACCGGCGCGCCGACGCGATGGCCGCCGCCGAACTCACCGCCTTGACTGAATTTCTGCTCACCGTGACCAACCTCGACCACGGCTACGAGCTTCAGTTGCACGACCTGCGCATCGACGTCCTGGCAGACGGAACGTTTGCCGTCCAGGCGATAGACGAGCCTGAAGGCGACCGGCAACTACCGGGCGTCGACATCGAGGCGTATCACCGGGCCTTGAGAGACGAGGAAATCGCCGCTGCGGCCCGCATCCCAACGCCCTTCCCAACTGCCGTCCCGGACAAGAACGGAGGGTCACCGTTTCGAGACAACGATCGGACGCCTGTCGACTACCGCCCGACCCGTGACGATCTGCCGCCCTCCCTGCGCACCGTCGACGATCACCTCGCTGCCGGCATGGACAGCATTCATGCCGTCCTCGGTGTCGCCGTGGACTGGCCGACCGGTGACGACGGTATCGCGGTCACCAGCGTCACGAATCTCATCACCGAAGCGATCTCCTGGTCGGGACTTCCCGAGGAACAGATCCGGGCTGCACTCGACACCCTCACGCTTAGCCCGGACGATCTGCCGGGGTTCCGGGACCGCGCATATCTCGAGGTCGAGCGCCGCGAAAACCGGAGCCCACTTCGGCCGCTACCCCTCATTGGCCGGGAAGTATGGATCATGCCCTGGGCCGCCCTCGCGACACAGCGTCTGCATGCCGCCTACTTCGGCAATTCTCGTCTGCCTTATCCCGACGCCTCGGTCGCCCCGCAGGCCACGCAAGCGATGGGGATGCACCGCAATGCGTCCAACATCGCGTTGGAGCACGAGGTCGAAGCGATCGTCAACTCTCTGGGTTTACCGCACCGGTTCCAATTCACCCAGAACCAACTAGCTGACGCGGGCATCGCCGATCCGGTCGGCGAGATTGACCTCCTCATCGCCGACCCGGCCACGCAGCGGCTGTGGCTCTGCGAGGTCAAGGACCCGATCGCCGCTTTCAGCCCAGTGACCCTACGAGTGCACGTCGGCAAATTCCTGCGGCCCCGCATGGGCCACGTCGCCAAGCTCCTCAAGAAGGCCGCGCAGCTCAGGCAGCATCCGAGCGAGGCCGCGGCAGCATGCAACGTTTACGACGACGGCACCTGGCGTGTCGTTCCGCTGATGGTCACCAGACGAGTCGAGCCCGCTGCCTACGCCACTGCGCCCCAAGTCGCTTTCGCTTTGCCGCACCAGCTCGTCGCGACGCTCACTAATCCCCGCGATCCCCAGCCCGGGCCACGCTCCTGAGTAGTTTCGACGGTGGCGGGCTCCACCATGTGAGATCGTGGAGCGCCTGCCGGTCGACACGCTCCTGTGGGACCCGGACCGCTTCGCGGAGCCGGAGGTGCACGGAGTCCGGCAGGCCAAGGCGCATTGCCGCGTCACGGATCATCGGTGCTCGTTCAGCGGTCACTGTCAGATCGTCGCCGGTCGGTTCGGCACGAGCGACCGCATCCCATAGGGGTAGAGCCATGCGGGCATCGAGCCCTGCGGTGGCGCACCCGTTCGCGAAGGCGGCGGCCAAGTAGACATCATTCGGGCTGAGGTGGCGGGATTGTCTGCGGTCCAGCCAGGCGTCGTCTTTCCGGACGTGACGACGCAGGCTGCCTCAGTGACCTCGGCCGCTCCGGCAAATTGGGCCGGGGCGACCGAGGCGGCACTACTCGTGGCGCAGTTCGTCAAGGACGTGCTGCGCAGATGCGACCAGGAGAGCCTGCGTGTTCAGCAGTTCAGTGGTGGCGCTGTTCACCGGGATGAGGGCGATGCTCAGGTAGAGGTTGCCGTCATAGGCCATCAGGTGTGGGCCGGTGGTGGGGTCGGTGTAGACGGCGGCCTGCTGACCGATGCCCGGCACATCGGTCACTGCGGTGGACCTCTGCTGGGCGCCGTGCATTCCTTCGTAGAACCCCTGCGCCGATCCTTCTTTGCTCGTCATGACCTCCACGGAGATCAAGCTGCGCATTCCTGCAGGTCCGTACTGATGACTGCAGGTGGCGAGCGAGGATGTCCTGCTGTCGCTGAACCGCGGTTGTCCCAGGTTGCCAGCGTTGACGCCGAGCGCCTGGGTCAGGCGCGTATGGTCCAGTGTGCCGCAGATGTCGCGCCGGTTGACATAGCGTGCCGCGGTGGTGGCGCGCGGCGGTCCCGGGCTTGCCGGCTGGGTAGCGGTAGACGCCGAGGCGCTCGCTCGTACGCTGGCCGTGGGCTGGGTGCTGCCTATGTCGTCACAAGCTCCCATTCCAAACGCCAGCAGCATGGCCGCGATCCCGCAGGCGGCACGGGCAGTCACGATGGTCGGTGAAAGGGACATGAGTCGCCGCCTTCGGGTTGAAGAGGTCGCGGTTACGGTCCCTACCACCGGTAGTCCGAGCCATTGACGGAGTTAATGACCATGCCCGTGTGGGTGTAGAAGTTCATCGCGGAGAACAGCGCGAAACCGATGCCCGCGACGGTCCAGGCCCAGTAGAGGACCTGCCAGCTGCGGCGGCTGCCGGGCCGGGCAGCGAAGGGAAACAGCAGGCAACCCAGCGCGGCGGGGCCATAGAGCGCAGCGGCGAAGAACGTGTTCTCGATGGCGGGGTGCTGGTGCAGCAGCCCGGTGATGGGTTCCTCGGCAGGTGCGGCGCTGATGACGTCGAAACGCAGAATCGCCAGGGTGCACCAGGTCATGACGAGTCCGAGGAGGAAGACGACGATGCCCACGGGGCCCAGAGCGTCCGGTAGCCGGTCGGGGGCTAAGGCCGGTGCAGTCCGGCTGATCCGCCACGCGGCGGCCAGCAGAAGCACACCGAGCAGAAGAGCTGGCTCGCCGAATATCGTGTCGATGTAGGGCTTGGCTTCGGCGAGCGGATGGGTGGCGGTCATGGCGCCGCCGAGCCCGGTCAGCAGCAGGCCGAGGACGCCGAACGCGGCGGCCCAGCCGCTGTGGTCGGCCGGTGCGCGCACCAAGGGCATGGGCATGCGTTCGTTGCGCAGCCAAGCCCAGTAACGCGGGACGAGGATCAGCGCTGCGCCCGCGGCGACGCCGATGGTTGTGTTGTACATGATCATGTTGACTCCTGGCCGGTAGAGGTCATCGGTGGTGTGCGGTGATGAGGAGCCGCAAGACGTCAATGTCGTTCCGGCTGGCGCCGGCATGGGTGTCGAGCAGGGTGTTGAGCTCAGCGATGAGCTGGCCGCGTAGCTGCTGGTTGAGTGCCCATCCCGCGGCAGTAGGCGCGAGCAGGGACCGGCGGCGGTCTTTGGTGGGGACGCTGCGGCGTAGTAGGCCGCGTCTGATGAGAGCAGCGGCGTAGCGGGTGACGGAGCCTTTGGACACCTGCGCCAGGGCGGCGACGACGCCGGTGTCGACGGGTCGGTGCATGACGGTCAGGTGCAGCACGTCGTAGCTGGTCCAGGTCAGGTTGGCGTCGCGGAGGACGGCGGCCTCGAGGTGGTGGCGGGCGAAGTTCGCGGTGCGGCACAGCTGCGCGAGGCGATCCAGCTGCCCCGACCCGGCCTCGGCGGCTGCGATATCCGGTACCGCCGGCATCGCCGGTTCGGCGATGCCGACGGCACTCGATGGCATTTCGCTCATCATCGGTCCCGGGCGCCCTGCTCAAGGAGTGCCATCAGATCCGGCTGTGCCCGGGTCTTGCCGTGGCGGTGGTGATCGCCGCTGGTCCAGTCAGCCAGCCGGCGTACGGGCCAGAACTGGTGCGCATCGTCGAGCCCGCCTGTGGTGGTGGGCAGGTGTCGGGTAGGCCGGGCGGCCCGGTGACTAGCCGCATGTGCGTGCATCATGGGGTCCTTTCCAGAGAAGTTCGCCTGTCGTGGTGGCTCTGCAGGTCCGCGCCGGTCATCACCGGCACGACGCGACCAGCGGGGGCGGTGCGCTGGTGGTCAAGCCAGGTGGTGATGGCCGTGAACGCCAGCCGGTGCAGATTGATCGAATGGCCCGGTCCGCGAGATGATCGCCGCGGCCAGTGGGGGCCGATCGGGAACGCGGTGTGTTCGCGCTGGCAGATAAGGCCACGAGGCGCCGTCCGGAGCCCTGCCGGGCGCGATGGGTATGGGTGGTGGCGGGGTTGGTGTGCATGGCGTGATTTCTCCTTGATCGTCTCGGTTTCGGGGAGCAGGCTGCGCGACGACTGCGGGACGGACCAGCAGTCGTGGTGGTCAGCGCTGGCAGGTAGTGACAGCAGGACGGGGCCCGGTGCGCGTCACCGTCCGGCTGATCCACCGGTTTGCCGCCGTGAACATCGCAGCCGCGCCGCGGTGCAGGTCGATCGCGTGCCCGGCGCCGGGCACCACGAGGGTGTCGACCGGTGTGCCGGGTGAGTAGAAGCCGTGAGTGCGCTGGCACAGCTCCGTTCCGGTGCCGCAAGGCCGTGTGGTGTTACAGAACAGCGAGTCGTGGCTGCCGACGATCAACAGGACGGGGATCGTGATCTGCCGGCTGGCGGCGATGTAGGCGTCCGCGGTCATCGTGGCGAGCTCGCCGCTGGTGCCGACCGCTTTACTGGCTTCCTGCCAGCGTGCCGCCCCTGGTACTGCGGTCGAGGTGTCCAGGAAGAAGCCTGCCCGGGTGCCAGGCGGGGTGGTCACATAGCCGTCCGGCACCCGCGAGCGGGCGAACTTCGGATCCGAGCTGGCCGGGTAGAGGCTGTTCTGGAACGCCTTCAAGCCCGGCTGGTTGTAGTCGAACAGCTTGCCGGTCAGCACCAAAGCGTTGAAATCACGGTGGGCGGCGGCTTCGGCGGCCAGGACAATAGACCCGTATGAGTGGCCCACGCCGATGACATTCGCGAACCGGGCGATGCGGCCGTCACGTAGTCCGGTGGCGATCTGGTGCAGCGCTTCGGCCTCGGTGCCCACGGTCACCTGTGTGGCGGGTGGCCGGTCACTGGCGCCGACACCGGGCCGGTCGATCAGGTACACGGCGTCGCCGTGCGCGAGGGCGCCGGCGGTCCAGTTCGTCGACGCGCTCAGCCCGGTCCAGTAGGTGTGGTCGTAGGTGAATCCGGAGACGAGCAGTTGCACGGTGCGGGCGCCGCCTCGAGGTATGCAGAGCCACCCGGCGATCCGGTAGTGCGGTGCGGTGCGCTCTGGGGTGAGCGTGATGCTGGTGTCGTGACGCTTGCAGGCCGCTTGTCCGGGATGCGGTGATGAGCGGGAATGTGCGTGGGCCGCGGACGTCGGGGCGAAGACGGCGGTGATCAGCAGCAGCGTCAGTGATGCGACGACTCTCAGCCGCTGAAGCCCTTGGGCGGTGGTGGACGTGTGCATGGTGTTCTCCTTCAGCTGTGAAGGGGGTGATTTCGGCTGCGAGGGCCGGGTTGCTCATGGAAGGGCCGGTCTGCCAAAGCTGCGGTCCTGCGGGCGTAGCCGCGGCGGCATCGCGCACGGATGGCCGGCATTTGGCGCAGCGACGGCGGCGACACCCAATGGCTTCTCGCTCATCGTCAGGCTCCTGTTCCCGGCGCGAGGAGCGCCGGCGGGCACGGCCGTGACCTGGTCTTGCTGTGACGGTGGTGGTCACCCCTGGTCCAGGCCGCCAGCGAGCGCACGGGCCAGAACTGGTGCGCGTCGTCGAGCCCGCCCGTCGTGTTGAGCAGGGAACGTCGGGCGAGTTGGTGGCTGGCCATGTAGGCGTGCATGGTCGTGCTCCTTTCCATAGAGGTTCGCCTGTTGTGGTGGGTCTGCAGGTACGCGCCGGTCATCGCCGGCACGACGACACCAGCGGCGTGGCCGGGGTGCTGTGCTGGTGGTGGAGCCAGGTGGTGATGGCCGTGGACGCCAGGGGTGCTGCGCGGTGCAGGTTGATCGAATGGCCGGTCCGCGGGATGGTCGCCGCGGCCAGGACCGTGCTGGGCGGGAAAGCGGTGTGTTCGCGTTGGCAGATGTCGGCTGGTGTGGTGCACGGCTGGCCGGTGGCGCAGAACAGGGTGTCGGTGGCGCCGATCACGAACAGGACGGGCACGGTGATGGCGCGGCTGTAGGCCAGCTCGTCGTCCGGGGTGAAGGTCAGTTCGCCGGTCGTGGCGGTCGTCTTGCTCTGCTCGTCCCAGTCGGCGGCGCCGCGGACGGCGGTGTTCGGGTCGAGGAAGTACCCGGGTCGGCTGCCGGGTCGGGTGGTCAGGTAGCCCTCCGGTGGGGAGGAGCTGGCGAACTTGGGATCGGCGGCGGCCGGGTACAGGTCGGTGGTGAAGCGGGTCATCTGGTCGACGCGGATGTCGTGGAGCAAGCCGGTGAGCACGAGCGCGTCGACGTCGCGGTAGGTGGCGGCCTCGGCCATCGCGATGACCGAGCCGTAGGAGTGCCCAACGGCAACGACGTGGGTGAACCGGCCGATGGTGCCGTCGCGCAGCGCGCGGATCACCTGGTGGGTGACGGTGGCTTCGGTGGTGGTGGTGACCTGGTCGGCGGGTGGCCGGTCGCTGGCGCCGGTGCTGATGCGGTCGATGAGGTAGGCGGCGTCACCGGCGGCCAGCGCCGTGTCGGTGTAGTTGGTGCGCTGATCGAGGCCGGTCCAGTAGCGGTGGGTGTAGGTGAGGCCGGGGATCAGTACCTGCACGGTCGTGGTGGTGCGGGCCGGCCGGCACAGCCATCCGGCGAGCCGGTACTGCGGCGCGTCGGGACTGGAGGTCAGCGTGACGGCCAGGTCGTGCCGGGCGCATCCCGGACGAGTCGCTGATGGCGGTTGCGCGTGCGCGGCGGGCGTGGCCAGCGTCAAGCCGGCCAGGATGAAAGCCACGGCCATCGCCAGCGGCGTAAGCAGACGACGGGTTTGGCGCCGAGCGTCTGAGTTGGCGGCCGGTGTGGTGTTGGACAGCATGCGCTGCTCCTTCGGTTTGTCGAATGAAGGCGGTCGGGTAACGGCGTTGTCACTCGACGCTGATGTGGACGTGGTTGGTGTGCCATCCGCTCGGGTCGTCGCCGCCGAAGGGGTTGTTGTAGGCGTGCCAGCCTTCGGAGCGGGTCCAGATGCGGCGGAACCAGATGACGTACTTGATGCCGAGGCGATCGGCATTGGCCACGGCCCATGCAGCCATGGCATCGCCGCGGGCTTTCTGGGCGCCGGAGGCTTCGCCGCCGGAGGTCATCATGAAGTCGCAGGCGCGGCCCTTGGGGTGCTCGCCGTGATCGTCGACGCGGTAGCAGCCTGGCTTCGGAAAGCCGGCTGCTTCGGCTTGTTGTACGAGGTGCAACGTGCGTGGTGTCAGGCAGCCGAGCCCGGTGGTGGGATCGGGTCGGATGCTGCAGGGCTCGTCCGGCCATGAGCCGTCGGGATTGCGCGTGACCGCGTCCGCCATGCCAGCCGTGGTGGCGGAGCAGTCCGGCGTGCTGCCGGGATCTGCGCCCATCTGTTGGCCTAGAGCGGTAGCGTCGTCTTCCCACTTCGCATAGGCGTTCGGGAGTGCGGAGCCTTGGACGGCTTGAGCGGCTTCGGTCAGTGGCATGGTCTGCCAGCCGCGGATCGTGGCGAGTTTGTCGTAGAACTTGCCGGCGGCATAGACGGGGTCGCCGATCTGGGATGGGGTTCCCCAGCCTTGGCTGGGGCGTTGCTGGAACAGGCCGATGGAATCCCTGTCACCACCGGGAAGGTTGCGCAGCCCGGACTCCTGCATGGCGGTCGCGAGCGCGATGATCTGCCCGCGTGCCGGGATGCGCTGTTCGGCGCCGACGCTGACGATCGTGCGGGCGTTGGCCAGTTGTTCGGCGTCCCACTGCCCTGCGGGTTGACTGCTGGCCGCCGACATCGCCGGCGCGGGGACGCACTCGTCGTTGACGGTGGTCAGCAGCAACAGCGGTCCGGCGAGGCAGCAGCCGACCAGCAGGAGGGCGCCCACGACCAGGGCGACGGCGCGGTTGGTCATGGCCGTCGCCGAGGCGTGTGGGCCGCACGGCGTGATGGACCGACCCCCGAGCCGGGTCTCGGTCCGGTGGTCCCGGTGACAAGGGTCGGTGGTGTCATGGTGTCGGCGCCGGACGAGCGTGGTCGATCAGCCATCGCCCGCCTGTGCTGGCGATGGTGACGCGGATGAGTCCGGCGTCGGTCGGCACGTCCGCGACCACGACGGCCGTGTTAGCCGACACTGCGCGCGGGCTGCCCGTCACCGCGTGGGCGGGAACCTGTGCCGGATCGGTGTCGGCGAGCAGCTGCGCGTAGGCCGGCGTCACCATCGGCTGCATGCCGGTGTACCAGGCGTTGCGGTCGAGCGTGGGCCGGGCCCACAACCGGATGTAGGTCACGGCGGCGAGCAGCGCGGCGTTGCGGCGTGGCCCGCCGATGGGAGCGGGATGACCGCTGGCGGTCGTGGCTTGTTCGCTCGGCGCGGTGGAGCTGTTGGTCGGGCTGCACCCCGCCGTTAGGAGGACGGCGAGACCGCAGACGGCGGCCAGTCGCCGGCAGTTCATGCTGTTCCGTCGTTGTGTTCGGGCCAGCTGCCCAGGGCGTCGTTGGCGGTGGCGGCCATGTCACGCAGCCGGGTGTGCAACCTGGTCATCGCCGTCTGGCGTTGCTGGGCGGTGTCGGCGGTGTGCGCCTCGAGCAGCGCGCTGTTGACCGCGGTGCCTTGCTCATCGAGCGCACGAAGGATGTCGAGGTAGAGCAGATAGCCACTGCCGGGCGGAGGGCCGGCGGCCGCATCATCCGTGGCGTCGCGGTCGTGGGCGAGGGTGGTGTGGCCGGGCATCAGTCCTCCAGGCCGGGGTCGTCGTCGACATCGGTGTCGTAGTCGCCGTCGAGACGGCCGTCGGTCTCGGCATCAAGGCGTACGCGTTCCTCATCGGCGTATTCGGCGGCGCGATCGTCGGCGTCGTACTCGGCGTCCAGGTCACTCACGGGTTCGGTCTCCTCTGGCTGCGGTGTTTCCTCATCGGCTTCGGGTTCGGTGATGCGCTGGAAGAGGTCGTCGACGTCGCGGTACATGGCCCGCAAAGTGGTGTTGAGGCGGTCCCAGGCGGCATCCGAGGTCACTTCGGCGGGCATGGTCATGACGTCGCCTCCTGCGGGCTGCCGGCCGGTTCGCCGGCCGTCCGGTCGTCGAGGTCGGCGTCGGCGACCAGGACGGCGGCTTCACGCCATTCCTCGGGCCAGGTGAGGTCGAGGTGCCGGTCGGTGTGGGTGCCGTTGCGGCAGCGGGTGTAGTCGTCCCAATCGCGCAGCCGCAGCCGGGCGCGGGCGAAGCGTTCGTGCCACAGCAGCGGCCCGTCCGCCGGCGCCGTGTCGTCGTACGCGGTGTGCCAGGCGGCGGCGAGCCCCGTCAGCTCTTCGATCAGCGGCGGGTGCTGGTACCAGCAGGCCGGGATCTCTTCGGCGAGCTGGTAGCGGTCGACGGCCCAGCCGACCCAGTCGATCAGCCACGCCCACACCTGCGCGGCGGCGTCGCGGTCAAGGTCGGCCCAGCGCAGCGGCCACGGAATGCTCGGTGGGGCCTTGCGTGGTCCGGCGTTCTGGCCGCGGGCGACGGTGTCGGCCAGGGCGAGGTGTTGCTGGTGCAAGGTGTCGACAGCCTGGGTCAGCCTGGCCATGGATGCGGCGAGCTGTGCGACCGCGACCATGTCCGGCGGCGGGTCTTCGGGAAGTTGGAAGTCGGAAGCGTCCATCAGGCGGCCTCGGCGAGTCGTTTGCGGAAGGCGTCGCGGCCGGCGGTCAGCTCGCCGGCGTCGGGGCGTTCCCACCACGCCGGTACGGCGAGCTCGACCGGGGGCATGTTGCCGACCAGGGCCAGGGCGCGGCCTTCGGGCAGGGTGCGCAGGTCGGCCACGTCCAGGAGGTTTTCGCGGCGGGTGCTTTCGTTGACCGAGGCCCGACCGCCGCCCCAGGAGTGGCTGGAGGTGATGTCGGTGACCTGCCCGGCCAGGGCTTGCGCGTCGCGCAGGCCGGTGACGTCGGTGCTGCCGCCGATGAGCAGCCGGGCGCTGGCGGAGTCGGCGATGGCCCGCCCGCCCTTGTCGCCCCAGCGTTCGCGGAGCTGGTGCAGGTTCTGCGCGAATACGCTGACGGCGATGCCGGAGCCGCCGCCCTCGTTCATCAGGCTGGGCAGGCTGGGCAGGGGTGCGATGTTGGTGATCTCGTCGCCGATGAAGTACAGCGTCGGTTCGATCCGCCCGCCCGGCGCGGTGAGCGCGAGGCGTTTGGCCTGGTAGATGATATCCTCGCTCAGCGCGGCGAGCAGTGGAGCGATCAGGGCTTGGGCGTCGCGGGTGCCGACCAGGTAGATGGTGCCGGACTCGCGCAGCCAGTCGACCGGCTTGAACTGGGTGCCGCGCGGTGGCGAGCAGGCCAGCAGGACGCGGGGGTCGTTGAACGCATCCAGGGCGCCGGAAACGACGGTTTGGATGGTGTCGCGGGCCCTACCGCTGGTTTCGCGGTGCCGGGCGAGGCGGTCGGCCCAGGAGTCGACACCGTGCGCGCGCAGGATCCGTTCCGGCCGGGAGTTGGACGGGTTCTGCGACCAGGCCAGGACGTCGAGCATGGTGGCGTGCTCATCCAGGGCGGCGGCGTGCAGCAGCCCGCGCAGGATGGTCGCGGCCTGGTCGCGGAACCACTTGCCGTTCTCCACCGACTCGTCGCCGATACCCGAGCCGGCGGCGAAGCCGTTGGCCCTGAGCATGGCGACGATCTGGTCGTCGGCGCCCTCGATCGGGGACCACGCCATGCGGGGCACGCCGCGGATCTCGCCTTGCGGCTCGAAGATGTGGGTGGGGCCGATCGCGGCGCGGCGGTCGTAGGTGATCTCCGCGACGTCCAGGCGAGTGGAGGTGGTGATGACCGCGCCGCGCGCGTCGGCGACCGCCGGGATCACGTACCGGGTGGTCTTGTTGCCGAAGCGCGGCACCGCGGCGGCCAACAACGTGTATTCGTTGGCCAGGTAGAGCGGCCGGCCGCTGGTGGCGTCGTTGCCCAGGAACCGGGCGACCTCGAGGGGGTCCCGGCGCCGAACGGTCTTCGCGGCCCGGGCGAGCTGGTCGTCGGCGTCGACGATCGTGAGCCCGGGGCGCACGACGTCGACGCGAGCGCGGACCGCGTCGGCAGTCAGCGTGCGGTGCAGGTCGGAGTGGGTGGCGAACCCGCTGCGGCGCATCCGGGTCTTGGCCACGTGCAAGGCCGGCGCGGCGATCCCGGCGAGGATGCCGAAGAAGGTCAGCGCCCACAGCGGATACAGCAGCCACGGCCCCCCGACCACCGGGCGGGCGGTGGCCGGCCACGCGTCGGCGGGCCGGTCCATGTGGCCGGTCAGGCGCACCACGATCCCGGGCGTCTGACCGATCGTGGTGTCCGCCCACTGGTGGTGGACCAACAGGGCGGACAGCTGCCCGGCCGCCCATAGCGACACCACGCCAACTACGGCGATCACGACGAAAAGCACGAGCAGGACCAGCCGGCCGAGGATGTCGGCGCGGGCCCGGCCCTGCCGGGGCGGGCGGTGACCGGGTGAGGACAGCGGCGGGCGGGCCATCACGCAGCCGCCGTCTCGGTGGCGGCGGCCAGCCGGGCGTCGTAGTCGGCGCCGTCGACCGGTGCGGCCGGCTCGTCGGCTTCCATGCGGCTATCGGTGTGCACCATCGCCGTCTCCAGCCGGGACAGCTGGTGTTTGACGACGAAGGAGCGGGTGCCGATCTTCCACAGGCCGACGCCCTGGCGCAGGTAGCGCATCAGGTCGGTCTCGACATCGGAGGTGCCGAGGAATTCGCGGGCCTGTTCCAGGCTGCCGGTGGCCTGGCGGTAGGAGACCCGCACACCGGAGTCCTCGATCAGGCCCCGAGCGATGCGGACCTGTTCGGAGTCAGCCGACCCGGACGCGGCCAGATCACTGAAGCGGTGGAACGCCAGCACGTTGGCGATGCCCAGCGCCCGGGCCAGCTTGAGCTGTTCACGCATGCGGCGGATCAGCGGCAGGTGCCGGGCGATGAGCGCGAACTCGTCGTAGAAACAGACCCGCGGCGGGGCGTCCGGCGCGGACAGTTCGGTCTCCAGCCAGGACTGGGCACAGGTCATCGCCATCGCGGTCATCTGATCGCTGGCGCGGATGGTGCGCAGGTCCAGGATCGCCCCGGGCTGGGTGAAGTCCAGGCGCGCGTTGGATTCGACCGGGCCGTCGAACACCCCACCCAACGCTCCACTGATCAAGCGCTCGAGGGCCAGGCGGACTCGGCGCGAGTCGGTGACGAACGTGTCGACGGGGTAGGCGAGCTGGTCGAGGCGGTGCTGCCACAACGTCGGGTCGCCGGTCGCGGCGAGCACCGCGGACAGGGTGGGGGTGGCAAGCCGGCCGGCGGAGGCGTCGTGTTCGCGGGTGACCGCGTCGACGGCGTACTCCAGCAGCGAGCGTTCGGCTTCCTGCAAGGGTCCGCCGAGCTGGATCTCCAGGAGTCCTTCGAGCAGCAGCAGCCGGCGCGAGCGCTGCAGTTGCCGCCACTGGGCTTCGGTCTGCTGCGGGTAGCGGCGGATCCCGGCCAGGGGGTTCATGATCACGCCCAGGCCGGGGCCGATCCGCACCGGTGTGATGCCGGCTGCGGCGGCGAGCTGTTCGTATTCGCCCTTGTAGTCGGTGCCGTAGAACCGGGTCCCGAACGGGATCCCGCGGAACGCGAGGGTCTTGAGCAGCGACGACTTCGCCGAGCCGATCTCGCCGGTGACGACCATGTTCGGGGCGGTGATGATCTTCGCCCGGTACAGCTCGTGCAGGCTGAAGGTGAACGCCGACCTGCTGTAGACCTCCAGGCCGATCAGGGGCCCGTCGACGGGCAGACCCGGGTCGGACACGAACGGATACACCGAGCAGAGCTGGGCGGAGGTGGTGGTCAGCGGCGGCAGTTGCATCTGCCAGAACACCCGGCCGGCCGCCCGGCCGTAGGCGCCACGCCGTCCGACCGGCACCGGGCCGAGCAGCCGGTCCTCCTGCCGGGCCACCGCCGCTTGTTCGCGTTCCAGCGCGGCCTGTGCGTGGGCAAGGTCGCGGGCAGCGGCCCGCTGCTCGATACGGTCCGCGAGAGAACCCTCCCGGCGCAGGACCCGGCGGCGGCTCACGCGGACCACCCCCGGGCGGGCTTCAACCCGCGCGCCAACGGCAGCGCCCCGGCGGCGAACGCCTGGTCCTGCTCCCCCGCCAGGACGATGGCCTCGCAGCCAGCCCGCGAGAGGATCCGTTTGACTGACCGCACATCACGATCGAGGTCCGGCATGGTGGCGGCGGTGACGGTGACCAGCAGCGCGTACCGGTAACGCACGTGCCCGGCGGCCTGCTCCCGGTCGATCTGCTCGACCGCGCGGGCCTCGTCATCCTCCCGAGCCGTCCGCACGAGGCGCAGTTTGCGTTTGGTGACCTCGTCGCCGGCGCGCGACACCTTCTCCCGGCGGGTGGCCAGCTGCGCCACCGCGGCCGGGACCGGCTGCGCGACCAGGCTGACGGTGCGCCGGGAGGTGGTGCGCATGTAGAGCGGGCTCAGCCACGTCGCGGCGACCAGCTGCCGGGGCATCTGCGCCACCCACAGCGTTCTCGAGAACGCGGAGTCGTGCTGGTAGGTGTTCCAACCGACCGTGCGGGCGGCGATCGGCCCGGCCAGGCGCGGTTCGACTCCCGCCGCCGTGGGGCCGTCGCCGGCCGCGGTGGTGCTGGCGCGCAGGTCGACGACTTCCTGATCGTCGGGGTCGAACTGGGTGCGGATGATCGCGGCGTACGCGCGCGGCGACAGCCACCCACCGGTGGTGATCCCGGCCTCGGTCACCGCGGACTCGATACCGGTCAGCCGGTCCAGCACCACCGCGGCGATCGCCGCGTCCGTCCCGCCGGCCTGGGCGATCTCTCCGGACAGCCGGGCGATGTCGAACACCACTGAGAGGTAGATTTCGTGGCGTTGCGCCGCGGGCGCCGCGGCGGCGGTCAGCTGGGCCAGGGACCGGTACGCCGCGGAGCTGGTGTCGACGGCCCGGTTGACCAGGTAACGCTGCGCGGCGTTGCCGGTGTCCGGCACCGCCCGGGAGGTCACCGACCAGCGGATCAGACCGGCGTCGGCGTACTCACTGCCAAGGATGTTGAGCAGTTGTGCCCAGTCGCTCAGCCGCTGGCTCTGCACGTCGCGGTCGGCCAGGATGAGGTTGGTGCCGAAGCACGTCAGCGCCGCGGTCACGGTCTTCTCGCGGCGATGGTGCAGCAGCCCGATCTGTGTGGTGCCATCGGAGGCGGTCGCGTTCAGCCACACGTACGCGGCGGCTGGTCCGGGCAGGTCCATCCATTGCTCGACGCTGCTCGGCGCGTACGGGCCACCGCGGTATTCGGCCTGCCCGGCACGTCGCTGCAGCAGAGCTCCGCCAACGACCGGTGCCCACTCGGTTACCCGGCGGCCTTTGAACCGCAGCAGGCCCAGCGTCACCAGCAGCACGCAGCCGGCGAACGCGCTGATCGCGGGTCCGCGATGGCCGGCGACCAGCAGGTTGAGAGCCACGACAGCGGTGATGACACCGGCCATGACCAGGGCGATCTGGGACCAGGCGAACCCGAGGACCGCTCCGCGCGTCGAGCGCGGCGGGAACTGGAATTTCATCGGTTCTTCTCTCCGTCACGGTCTATCTAGATCGGCACGATGGGCACTTCCGAGGCAGCGGCGGCAGCACCGTCGCCGCTCGCGCCGCCGCCTGCGCGGCCACCGGACTGCTCGCCGTCGGCCGATGGGTTGTGCTGCGGCGGGCTATCCGGCCCCGCTGTCAGAGCGGCTCCTGATTGCTCGCCACCCGCCGACGAAACGCCTGCTGGGTCACCGCCCGCAGCAGCGGGAGACAGTCCGCCGGCCGCATCAGGCATGGGGGAGGTACCGGCTGCAGCGCCGCTGGTATCCGTCCCGGCGCCGGTGAGGTCGCTGGTGAGGCCACCGGTCGGGTCGGCGGTCTGCGCTCCGCCAGGGGTGACCGGTAGCGACCCTTGTGAGCCAGTGGCGTCGCCGGGGGCGGTGAGCTGCCCGGATGCGACGTCGTGCTGCGCGCTTTGCGCGCCCGACTCGATGCCGTTGGCTTCCTCGCCGTTTGGCGCCTCACCGGCGCCGTCCTGGCCTTGTTCGTCACTACCGGCGTCTTGGGCGGGCTGCCCGACCTGGCCGCCGTCGGCACCGGTCGAGGCCGCATCGCCCACCTGCCGGCCGGTGCCGTTACCGACCCCGGCTGCTCCCTCGGCTGCCTCGACCGGTGTGGTCGGCACGCTCGCGGCGTTCTCGTCCATGACGCCGGCGGCACCAGAACCTGGACTTCCACCACCACCTGTGTCGGTGGCTCCGTTGCCGCTGGCGCTGCTGAGGAAGTCGGCGCCCAACTGCAGCGGATTGCCGGCAGTCGACAGGATGCCGTAGGCGTTGACGTCCGAGAGATAGCCGTCCCACAGGGTCGTCAGCCGCAGCAGGATCCACGGCGCCACCACCATCAGCCAGATCAGCAGCACCCCGCGCAGCGCGTTCATCAGGTCGTCCGACCCGTACGCCGACCGGGATCCGTAGATCCACAGCTCGGCGATGAAGAACTTCGACGACCCCAGCGCGTTGACCGTCCAGAACCAGCGGCGTCCCCAAGACCGGGTCTCGTGCATGGCCTGCCCCGACATCGCGACCGCCCCGAACAGGGCGGCGCCGGTGGCCAGCAACCCGCGGAACAGCATGATGACGAACAGCAGGAGCAGGCCGATCGTGGCCAGCACGGACAGCAGCAGCGCGATGAACATCGTCCCGGCGCCGCCGGTGAGGTTGCTGAAACTCTTCACCAGCGCGGACGGGTCGTACAGGGTGCGCGCGTTCGCGTCGATGACCGCGTTCGTGGCCTGGTCCCACGCCGCGACGATCGTGTAGGCCAGCCCGCCGGCGAACGTGACCCCGAGCACTGCCCGCACCAGGCCGCCCAGCGATGCGACCGGGCTGGGCCCGGCGGTGGTACGCAGCCCGTTGATGACCGTGGAGATGATGAAGAAGATGAAGACCAGCCCGACCATCACGCCGGCGACGGAGTTGTAGGTCGAGTAGAACGCTTCGTCCGGCGCCGAGATAGCGGTGACCTTGAAGACCCAGCTCGCCAGTTGGGACAGCAGGAACACCACGCCCTGCACCGCCACGTCCACGAGCCCTTGAATGCCGGCGCGCACACCGGTGTCCAGCGCTTCCTGGGCATGGCGCTGCACCTTGCAGTCAAGGTCAGCGACCGGGCAGTCCGGCGGTTTAGGGTCCGGGTCGTACATCTGGGCGGCCAACGTGGAGACCTGCTGCTGGCAGAAGTTGTATTTGGGCTCGACGGCCGGCTCTGTGTGCGAGTTGGGGTTGTAGCCGACAGGGAGCTGGGCAGCGCAGTTGACCAGCCCCTTGGGGCCGGCGCCGGTGCTCGGGCCGTCCATCAGCACCGACGCGGTCCCGTCGCGCGGGCTATTGCTCAGGGTGATCGACGCGGCGGCGCAGGACTGTTTGTCGGCGTCGCTGGTCGCTTTGCTGCACTGCGTGACCCAGTGCGAGCGCCCTTGATCGGTGGGCTTGTCGACGTGTACGGCCCACGGCATGCACCACGCAACCGACCCGGGTGCTTTCGCCGCGCACGCCGCGTCGACGACCGGACTCGACGGTGCGGGGCTCGGGGCGGGGGCCGCCTCGGCGCGGACCGCACCGCCGAGCAGCATCGCGATGCAGGCACCGAGCAGAAGCAGCCCCCGCGCGATGCCCGACCGGCGCATGAGGCGGTGGCCTGAGCCGATCGGTGGGGCCTGGGTCGCTTGCATGGCCGCGCTCACAGCACCAAGAGGCCGGCGATGATGGCCGTGGCCGAACCGACGATGATCGCCACCAGGCCGTTGCGCCACATCATGCTCTTGCCGCGGTCGGAGACGATGTGGGCGCCGAAGATCGGGCCGACTCCGAAGGCGATTGCTCCGGCTACCAGACCGCAGAAGGCCGCTACGATGCCGAGCCACATGACCGACCGCATGATCGTGTAGAAGATGTCGGATTTCGGGATTTCAGAGCCGTCAGGATGGATTTTGGTCCAGTCGAACCCGCCGGGGCCGTTCGACGGCGTCGGCGTCGGCCCGGGTGCTGCCAGCACGTGCTGGGCGACATCGGGTAGCCGTACGGCGAGCCAAGCAGTCAGCGTGGAGATCATCAGGCGCGCTCCTTTCGGGCAGCGATGGGTAAGGCGACCCGGGGATCGGCGCACCGTGCGATGACGGCGTCGGCCAGCTGCACCAGCGCGGTCCGCGTCTGCTTCTTCAGGCGCCGCGCGTCGACCGGCTCGGGCCGGGCGAGCTGGGGGTCATAAGGAATCGAGACGACGTCAGCGACGACCGAGGCCGCCTGCTGCAGGACGGCGCGCACCGTGCGGTCGGTAGCCGGCGACGCGGCCACGACGGCCAGCACTGCCCGGTCGACCACGGCGCCGTTTCCGGCCGCCCGGAGGTGGGTGAGCAGCCGCATCGTGTGGTGCAGGCTGTCGGTGGTCGCTCGCGCGACCAGCACCGGCGCGTACGCGGCGGCCAGGGTGCGCCAGACGCCTGTGATCATGGCGGGCATGACGTCGCAGATCGTGAGCGGGTAGAGCCGGCGCACCGCCTCGACGACCGCTGCGGCTTCGTCGTGGCGTGGCGGGCGGCGGCCCTGCCCTTCGGTTTCCCCGACCAGCGCCAGCAGCCCCGAGGGGCTGCGCTGGGTCCACCGCTCGACCTCGTAGCGGCCGGTCAGGGTATGCAGGTCGCGAACCGCGTCCCACATAGTCCCGGCGTTCGACCGGCCGATGCGTTCGCCGAGGCCACCCCAGGGCACGGGGTGCATGTCGACGGCAACGACCGGTCCGGGCACAGCAAGGGCGAGCAGGTCGCCGAGGGCGGCGACGAGGGTGGAGCGGCCGACTCCGCCGTCGGCCGACGACATCGCGATCATCGCGGCGGGGTGCAGGGCGGCGGCTTGTAGCCATGTCCGTTCCGCGATGTCTGCGGGTCCGAACTCGCTGGGAACTGCCCGTGCTCGTACGACGAGCGGCTGGTTCACCGGCCCCTCGTGGCTGCGCTGGTCAGCTGCTACCGGATAGGCCGCCCGTTCCGTGCCGCTCTGCGGCGATGCGGAGTCCCCGGCAGCCACCATCACATCGAGGGGTGGCGCATCGGGCGCGGCGATCGAGAGCACCATCCATCCCCTTGGATTAGTTTCGAGTGTCGTCACGTTGTTGGCTGACCACGTGCGATTGATGGGGGCAATCGCACGTGGTCAGCGAAAGGCAGCCGACAGGTACCGGCCGGTGACCCGAGCAGCACGGGGAATTCGCCCGACTAAATCGTCGGTGAATCACTACCCGAGGCGACGATCGACGCCCCCCTCGGACGCATATCCATCGCTCGTCGCCCGATCGCAATACTTTTCGCGCAAATGCGGATCGGTCACGCCATCTACCCTGCCTGGGCTGTTATGGCAACGGCAGTTGTCCGGGGCTGTCCAGCGCTGTCCTTCGCTAACCCGCCACCGGTTTCCATGGATGGCCGGCCGCAGTTGTTTCTCGCCGAGGACGTAACGGCAGGTGACCCGGCCGGCCGATAGGGGCCGGGCAAACAGGTGGTGGTCCTGCCGGGCTGGGCGCTGCGGCGATAGCGGTGGACCGGCTTGCCGGTGACGGCTAATCTCGACCGGTGGCCTTCTGGCGGCGCCGAAAAGCGCCTTCTACCGTCGAAGCGCGGCTGCGCCGCCGCGTCGAGAACTATGTAGACCGCCATGATGCGGGTGCAGCCCTTGAGAGCGAGGCGCTTGTCGATACATCACAGGCACTCGATGCCATCTTGCAGCAGCGCCGTCAGGGTGTAGCGCTGCCAGTGGGTGTTCTGGCCGATGTCATCGTGGTGCATCGTCTGCGTGCGACGAAATTGGCAAGCGCGGAGGACGCTCACGCGTATGTCGCTCTCGCCGTGTGGATGCATGCCGCAAACGGCGGTGACGTCGCACCTCAGCTACGCCGAGAGGTCGATGACGCTATCGCGCGCGGCGCCGAGACGGACGAGCCGACCGCTTTGCTGCGTGCCCTGCAAGGCCATGCCTCAGCCGTCCGCGCACACTGGCTGAAGACTCAGGATCCGGCACTGGCAGACGCTGTTGTTGCCGTTTTCGTGCGGCTGCTCGACCACACGACGGACGACGATCCTGCCTACGCCATGAGGTTGCTCGACCTTGCCGGCGTCACCGCGTCGCGCAGCCGGGTCATGCCGTCTGCGGCGGGGGCTGACCTCGATGACGCCATCGATGTGGCAGAACGCGCTCTAGGCCATCCGCGGATTGTCAACTCCGCCGTTCGGCGGGCTCACCAACTGCTTGGGCCGCTGCTGGTAGCACGTCTCGAACGCGACGGTGTGCGCGCGGACTTCGATCGTGCGCAAAAGTCGTTCAGCACCCTCGTTGACCTTGCCTCAGATGAGCGAGAACGAGAACTCTGCCGACAGGATCTTATTATTCTGCGTCAGCAGTACGCACAACGCGGTCAGTAAAAGACCGCCGCGGAACGTTCGCGCTTCGATTTCATCGTTTCCCTCGCTCTCGCGGCATGCGATGAATAGGGACTCGGGACCTCTTATTTATTGTGAGTTACGGCCGTATGCGGCCAGCGTGTCGACCAGTTGGTCGATGTGCGACGTCTCGACGCCGGGCATGCAGATGATGTGTGACCAGTCGCCTTCTGTCGGCAGGGGCCAGACGGTTGCCATGTTGGCGGGAAGTCGCCTGAGAAGCACGGTGAAGGACAAGGGGTTGCGCCAAGCCGGCCACCCGATGTGGTGCAGTCGTTGGACGGCGTAAGCGGCGACCTCACGAGCTCGCTCGGCACGGGCGGCGTGCCCGGCCGCCCCGAGGGAGGTGGTCGCGTGCCACAGCATGGCTGCGGCAAGGCCGTTGCGAGATCCGCTGATGGTGGTGTCGTGCGTGTTGAGGTACGGCACGGTGGGGCTGAGGTCATCGGGCTGGCGGCGGGTCAGGACGATTCCGCAGACCACCGGGGTTCCGAAGAACTTGTGGCCGGACACGCTGATGCTGTCGGCGCCGTCAGCCAGATCGAAAGCGGGCCGGCTGACGGTGGTAGCGAGCGGGACGCCGGCCATGGCGGCATCGCTGTGCACCTGGCGGTGCCGGATCCCGGCGACGTCGAGGGCGTGGTGGACGTCGGTGACGTCGTCGACGGCCTCGGTCATGGTGGTGCCGATGGTCGCCACGACGATCGCTGGCCGGCTGCGGTTCCGCGCGGCTTTGCGGGTCAGGTCGGTGTAGTCGATCTGACCGCTGGCCATCGTGGCGACCTCGACGGCGGGCAGGCCGAGCAGGTGGCACGCCTTCGGCACGCTGTAATGCGCGGCGCTGGAGTAGTACGCGACGGCGTTCGGGAGTTTCGTGCGCCCGAGCCACAGGCCGTACAGGTTGCCCTCGGTGCCGCCGCTGGTGAGGTAGCCGCTCCAGCCGGGCGGGGCGCGGAACAGTTCGGCGGTGAAGTCGAGCACCTCGCGTTCCAGGTCGTGTACGTGGCCCGGGTACAGCGGGTCGATGCCGGGGTCGCCGACGTTGTTGAGCAGATGACCCAGCAGCGGCGCCAGCGGCCGGTAGTCGATGTCACGGGCAGCGGGAAACCCGATGTTCGTCGGGGCGGCGGCGGCCAGCCGGGCCTCCACAGCGCGCAGGCACGCGTTCATCGCTCGCCCGGCGCCCGGGGACCGGAGGACGGAACCGGCCGGGCGGGTGTCGGTCATGCCGTGTCCCGTCATGACCGCGGCCCCGCGGAGGTGCCGTGCGCGACCGGGCACCGGCCGGCCGGGTGCTGCTGAACCGGCAAGTTGGTGAGCTGCCGCAGGGCCGCGCTGGTCTTGAACTGCTGCCGGAACCCCGGAGCCAAGGCGAGATCCGGCAGCCGGCGGGCCAGCGCGCGCAGCGCGGTGGTGAGTTCGAGGCGAGCCAGGGCGGCGCCGACGCAGTAGTGCGGGCCGGCGCCGAAGGCCAGGTGCTGCCCGGCACGACCGCGGCCAGGATCGAAGACGTCGGGTTCGGCATAGACCGAGGGGTCGTGGTTCGCCGCGCCGATCAGCACCAGGCAGCGACTGCCTGCGGGGATGGTGACCCCGTCGAGGGTTACGTCGGCGGTGGTCAGGCGCAGCCAGCCGTCGATGGCGGGGCTGTGCCGCAGGGTTTCCTCGACGTGCAGGTTGAGGTAGTGCTCGTCGTCGGCCAGCGACGCCCACCGGCCGGGATCGGCCAGGGCGTGGGCGAGGGCGTTGCCGAGGGCTCCGGCGGTGGTGATCCAGCCGGCGCCGACGATGTTGAGCGCGAGGGCGGCGACCTCGGCGACGGTGAGATTGCTGTCGTCGTTGTTGCGGTAACGCAGCAGCTCACCGATCAGACCGGGGCCGTAGTGGCCGCTGTCGACGCGGCCGGACACGATGTCGGTGCAGAACCGCCACAACCTCACGCTGGAGTACGCGTGCTCGATCTGCGCTTCGGGGGTCGGATTGCCCCAGACGAGGTCGGCGAAGGCGTCGGTCCACGCGCGGACCTGCTGCGCAGTCGCGGTCGGCAGGCCGAGGACATCCTGGATGACCAGCAGCGGCAGCTGCACCGCGAAGTGCATCAGGTCGGTCGGCTCATGCACTTTCATGTCGGTGATCAGATCGTCGGTGCGGGCCGCGACCAGCGGCCCCCACTGCTGTTCGGCGCGGACCGCGGTGGTGGGCATCAACGCTCGCAGGATCGTTCGGGTGCGCAGGTGCTGCGGGCGATCGGCGGCAACGGCCACCGCCGGGGCGTCGAGACCGGCCAGGATGTTACCGGCGTCGGCGGTGAGCGCGGTGATCGGCAGCATGGTGGCGGCGTTGCTGAAGTTCGTGGTGTCGGACAGCACGGCGCGTACGTTGTCGTGTCCGGCGATCAGCCACATCTCGAGGTCGTCGTCGTAGCTGACGGACGTGGCGGTGGCGTTGATGCGCCGCCAGGTGGTGGCGGGGTCGCGGCTGTAAGGGCCGCTGAACGGGTCGAGTCTCATCGCATGCTCCTGCAGAAGGAATTCGCAAAGGGTCGGTGGGTCAGGTGAGCGAGATGTGGTGGCGCCGCAACCACGCGTTGACGTCGACGAGGTACGCGACGGTGGCCGCAGGGCGGTCGCTGACCGGACCGGCAGCCCCGGTGAGCAGGTCAGCGACGCGGTCTCGGTCCAGCAGCGGGCGCAGCGGTGCATCAGAGTCGTCCAGCACGTCGCGCAGCTGCGCGAAACGGGCATGCTGCCACCCATCGAGCAGATCGGCGCTGGGGAACTGGCGGGGCCGAAGCCAGGTAGTTCCGGCCGGAAGGTAGTCGGCGACGGCGTGGCGCAGCAGCCCGTTCGGTACGCCGAGCAGGTGCCGCAGGCCCGTCGGTGTGTTGAACAGGTAGGCCGCGAGTAGCCAGTCGGCGAACGGGGTGCGCAGGGTGACCTCGGCGGCGTCGGCGAGCTGGCCGAGGCGGGTCAGCAGGTGCGGCAGATATCGGGTGAGGGTCAGATACGCCATCGTGCGTCGGCGTCGCCCGAGTGCGTCGGCGCCGGTCAGATGCGGCACCCCAAGGGTGGCTTCTTCATAGCGGTGCCGGCGGTACACCCCGGGCATGAGATGGCGGCGGGCGTCGGCGTTGAGCAGGTCTGCGGGGTCGCCGACGCCGGGCCAGGGGAAGTCGTCGGTGGCCAGGGTGAGCGGGTCGTGCAGCCACCGGTAGCCGCCGAAGACCGCATCGGCGCCGTCACCGGTCACGACGCTGGTGCTGCCCGCAGCCGCGATCCGCCGAAGCCCCGCAAGCAGAACGGCATCCACGTCGGCCTCCCCGGGGAAATCGAGGGCCTCGTGCGCGGCGTGCGCAGTGTCGAGAAGCGTGTCCGTGTCGAAGGTGAGCACGCTGTGGCGCAGGCGCAGGTGCTCCGCGGTGCGCTCGGCCTGGTCCACGTCCGCGCCACCGTCGGGTGGCAGGTCCGGCGGGTCGGTCGGGGCGAGGGTCCAGGCGGCGGGCCGGTGTCCGCGGGTTCCGGCGGCGTAGACGGCCGCGGCGGCCGAGGCGATGCCTCCGGACAGCAGCACCGCGCTCGCCGGGCGGGTGCGGGTCGCCGCGGTGGTCTCGGCCAGTGCACGACGGACGACCTGCACGGCGGTGTCCGCGTCGTGGCGAGGGTCGTCAGCTTCGAGGTACCAGTAGCGGCGCCGGCGCAGTCCGCCCGGACTCGCCTGGATGAGTTCGGCGGGCAGGACCTCGGCCACCCCGTCCAGGACGCCGTGGCCGGGGGTGCGAACCGGACCGAGGGTCAGCAGTTCGTTGAGGCCGTCGGCGTCGACGACCGGTTTGACCCCCGGGTGGGCCAGCAGCGCGGTGGCCCGGGTAGCGAACACGATTCCGCCGTCCACCAGCGTGAAGAACAGGGTTTTCGCGCCGAGCGGGTCACGGGTGAGCAGCAGCTGCCGGGTGAGGTTGTCCCAGATGGCGATGGCGTAAGCGCCGTCGATCCGGTCGACCAGGCTGGCTCCCCATGCCCGGTAGGCGTGCAGGAGCACTTCGGCGTCACCCGCCAACGGCCGCGGTTGGCCGTACAGCTGTTCCTCGAGGTGCTGCCGGTTGGTGAGCTGCCCGTCGATGGCCGCGGCCAGATCGGGATCGGGGCGTTCCGGGTGTCGCCAGTCGGCGTAGCCGCCGTCAATCCCGCGGTGGGCGAACGCGGTGCGCCGGGCCAGCCGGACGACATCACGGCGCAGCACCGCGGGGTGCAGGCGGGCGGCCATCGCGTTGACCGTGGCTCGTTCGTCGCGCAGGTCGCGGGTGTGGTGGATCCAGCCGGTGAGGGCCACGGCAATTTCCTCCCGTGAACAGGTGGTGGTCAGTTGACGTCGGGGGGCCAGAGCTGGCTGGGCTCGCCGGGGCTGGTGTCGATGTGGACGAGGCAGCCAGGCGGTACCGCCTGCAGGGCGGACATCGCACTGTCGGGAACGCGGATACCGCTGCGCTCGCCGGGCTCGCCCAGCGGTGCTGAGCCGGCATGGATGGTCAGCAGACCCGGGTCGCGGTCGTTGATGGGCACGGCCAGGCGCAGCAGCACCGGAGCGGTACGGGGCGCTCGGCGCACGCAGGAGAGCAGGAAGGTGCGCCCGGCCGGGACGGACCCGGGTGCTGCGCCCAGCGTCGCCGGCCAGGTGCCGGCGGCCCGGCTGTCGCGCAGCAGCCGCAGCTCACCGGCGCGAAAGTCGAGGTGGATGGTGTACGGGCTGCCGGCGAGGGTGACTCTGCTGACGTCGAGCCATCCGGTAGTTCCGGGATGTGACGGCAGCAGCACCCGCGCCCAGCCGGGCTGCTGCTCGATGACCGGCAGCCAGGTCTCCGTGCCGTGCCAGGCCGGACGGATCTGCGCGAAAGCGGTTCCGGCCACGGCGTCCAAGACCGGCAGCGGAGCGCGCGGGTGAACGATGAGGCCCGCGGTGCCGCGGTCGGGATGATCATCGGGCGGTGCTCCGGCCAGGGTGGTCTGGGCGGTGACCTCCGGCAGTTCCTGCAGCGTCGCGGCCGAGATGAACGGCACCGGCATCGCTCGGGTTCGTGCCCGGCGATCGTCGGAGGGGCTGCGGCGGCCGGCGGCGGCGAGCAGGGCACCGAGCCCTGCGGCCGTCAGCCCTTCCGTGGTGCGGCGGTGTGCGCCTGAGCGGCGCGGGTCAGCCGACATCGGCCACGAACGTTCGTCCGGGGGCGCCCAGCCCGGTGACCGGATCCCAGCCGCGGCCGGCGTGCGGCTCGGCCGCGTCGGTGCGCACCAGGTACCCGTCCGGCTCGGCCGGCGCTGCGGACATCTGCGGCGTCCACACGGCGGCGTCAACGTGCTGGATGTCGGTGAGCGTGGTGGTCGCTGGGTCGCGGGTCCACAGCTGCGGGGTAATCAGGCCGGCCGGTTGGCCGCTGCGGGCCTGGGCGAGCGCGGCCAATGACGCGACGATCGGCGTGGCCAGTCCGGTGCCGCCAACCGGTCCGGCGCCGTACCGGCCCTCGGTGGTAGTCCCGACGAACAGGCCAGTGTTCGGGTCGGCGAGTGCGGCCAGGTCGGGCACCTGCCGCATCGGGTTCGCGGCCGGTTGCCATCCGGGACGCGGCTCCCGCACGCTGGTTCCGCCGCCGGCACCGGCCACCGCAGGGGCGTTGCTTTCGGCGGTGCGGGTGTTCAGTGCGGTGGCGGAGCTGGCCCAGCCGGTCTGCCACAACACCGTGTTGCCGGCACCGACGGCGCTGGTGGTCCCGCCGACGGCGGTGGTCCACGGTGACGACGCCGGGTAAGCGCGATCCGGGAGCAGCATCCCGGTGCTCGTGGCCGAGCCGTATACCCCGGAGGCCGTGTACGTGCCGGTGCCCAGCACCGCGGCGCGGGCGAGGATGGCGTCGGTGGCGGCGAGTTCGTCGTTGCTGAGCGCTTCGGCCGGATAGCCCCACGAGTTCGACACGACGCTGCCGCGCAGCTGCGGGTCGGCGACAACCTGGGCGAGGGTGTCGCTAAGCCGGGTGCAATCGCCGGCTGCGGCGTAAACGATCTTCGCGGCCGGGGCGAGGGTGTGGGCGGTCTGCACGTCGGTGGCCTGCTCCTGACCCCAGGCGGCGGTGTCGCATCCGCGGGCCCGCGCCCCGCCGGCCGGGTAGGTCTTGACCTCGTACCGGTTGGCGGGCAGCGCGGCGACGCCGTTGAGGGCGAAGGTGGTGTTGGCGTCGCGCAGCGTGGACGCCTGGTTGTAGGCGCCGACGATCACGATGGTCTGCCCGGCGCCGTCGTCGGCCGCGCGCAGCCCGTACAGCGATCGCAGCTGCGGGCCGGTGTAGCCGCACAGCGGCATCGACACAGACCCGGCCTTGCGGCCTTGCACCGGTGCGGTGTCCGGGCTCGCCCAGGACGTTGCACAAACGCCCGAGCTCCGCACCGGGAGCTGTGGGGGCACCTTCCACCCGTCGAGCCTGCCGTTCACCACGGCGCCGGTGGTCCCCGACACGTCCACGACCGGCCTGCGCCCTGTTGCGGTGGGCTGCTCGACGTCGGGACGAGCCAGGCAGGGCGCCAGGACCGCGGCTGCCGTTGACGCGGAAAGACAGCTGCCACGGCTGCTGTTCGGCGCTGTCGTGGGTCTTAGGCTCATCGGCTGGGCCGGTTGTTCGTTCAGGCCGGTGACGGCTGCGACATCAGCCGCGATGCGCGGCGGCAGCCGGACGGCGGTGGCCACCCGCGCCCTGATCCCGTCCTGCACGGTGTCGTACAGGGTGGCGCCGAGTGCCGTCCTGACCGTGGCTACGGTGCCGGTCAGCGGGAGACGGGTGCCGGTGGCATCCAGCGCGCCGACCGTGAATCCGGCTCCGCGGGCCCACCGGCTGACCCGCGTGACGGTGCTGGGCTGGGCGCCGAAGCGTTGCCGTAGCTGAGCCGTCGTGAGGTAACGCCCGTATTGGCTGTTGCCGGGCGTGGACACGGCGGTTGCGTACGAGCGCAGTTGCTGCTCGCTCGGGCCATGCAGGCTGATCGTGACGGCGACCGTTGTCGTGGCGGCGGTCGCGGTTGAGGCGTCGGGGCGAGGCGGCGAGGCGGTGGCCGGGGCCGCCGTTGTCGCGGCAATAGGCGCGGCGGCCAGCAGGCAGGCCATGAGATGGCGCAGGCGCATGGTCAGAGGGACCTTTCTTGTCGGAACCAGAGGAGATGCCCAGGGACGAAGCCCGGCCTGATGAGTCAGCCCGTTGAGCGGGTGCCGGCTTCTGCGCGACGGCAGGCCAGGATGAGCAGGCGTCGAACGACTGCGGCACGGTGGCGCCGGGGCACGCTGGCCAGCGGCGACACGGTGCGCGTCGGCCTCGGTTGCACGGCCCTGGGGCTGTGAACGTCCACACCCGGGTTGGGGGGTGCACAAAATCCGGAGGGGTGCGCGTCTAGAGTCGGTCGAACGTTTGCCACGAGTTCGACCCTCGGCGACATCGTGCGTTCGGGGTAGCTAACCGGGGCTGTCCGGGGCTGTCCTTCTGGCTAACAACTTGGTTTTCTTGACGCGGTGCCACGCGGCCAGATAAGTACCTTGCAATACTCTGCGAGTCCGCTGTGGATTGGCTCTCGCGGATTCCGGACGAGGGGAGACGGCCACAGATGGTGCCGACGACGCACCAGCTGTTGCAGCCCGATATGGGCCTACGGCTACCGGCAGACGTGCGAGCTTCACTGCTGGGAATGGGGACGGCATGCAATCTGGCCGCAGTCCACCTTCATCAGGCGATGACCTTCACCCTGCACGTCGAATCCGCGCTGGAAACTCAACGGACGGACCCCCGGTCGGGTCCGCTGATGTGTCAGGTCACCGGGGATCTCCAGCTCCTGGCCGATCAGCACTTCGAGCAGGCGATCATCGTTCTGGCGCGGGCCAGCACGGCCTATGCCGTGTACGCCTCACAGGTCGCGGCCGCGGTCGCGACCGGCGGACCAGCTCCCTTGCCAGGCTCGGAGCGCATTAGCCCGTCCGACGTCATCACCGCAGCCGGGTTGTATCTGCCAGACATCCGTTTCGCCGATGACGTCGCGGAGTCGCGGGTCGTAGCGGAGCAAAACGCGATGATGGCGCAGACCCGCCAGCATTTGCTGGATTTGATCACCAACCAGATGCAGGGCACTCCGTCGGCGTCATACGACGACATCGCCACCGTCGCTGCGGGCAACGACGGTGGCGAAAGCCGGCTCGTGGAGTTTCCGGATGCGTTGCACACCTACGCCAGCGTGCTGGTCTGGGCATTAGGGGTTTTCAGCGGCGTCAGCCAGGAGGGTTCTGGCGAGACCAGCGGCTGATAGCCGTCTCCCGCTGACCGTATGACGGCGCGGGGAGGCTTCGCCCGTGTGCGCGCTCGGCTAGAACACGAAGTCTTGATCGACGGGTAGCCCCAGGCTGGCCACATCGATTTCGAGCGCCGCGGCGATCAGGTGCAAGCTGTACTGATTCGGGTGCTTGCGATCGTTCTCCCACTTGCTGATCATGATGAGCAGAGAGTGCAGCGTTGCGGCGCCCCGACGCTTCTTACCGACGTCGCGCATGCGATACGCCAACTGCAACTGAGACCACTGCTTAGCCAGCCGGGCTCGGCGCAGCCGGCGGCCGTAGGTGAAGGTTTCCTCTGAGTCGTTGTCGGCCGCGCTGGCCGGGGCCATTCCGGCTTCGTCTCCTTCCCTCTCTGGCTCCGGAGCGGAACCGACTGAACTCAGTACCACATTGTCGGCGTACATGACCGCCGGTTTGTCGCAGGTGCCCAACACATCGTCCCCCATGGTGATGTCCGTTGATCTCTATGCCGCGGTTGGTGGCGCGGTTGGCTCAATGGCCCATGCCGGCACCTCCGTCCACCGGAAGCACGGCGCCCGAGACGTATGCGGCTCTGTCACTGGCCAGGTAGGACACCGCTGCAGCGATCTCCTCTGGCTGGCCCGCACGTCCCAAGGGAATCTGCGAGCGCATGTGCTCGCGTTGCTCGTCGGTCAACGACGCGGTCATCGCGGTCTCGGTGTAGCCAGGAGCCACCACGTTGGCCGTGATATTGCGGCTTCCCAGCTCGCGGGTCAGTGATCGAGCGAGTCCGACGAGACCGGCCTTAGAGGCGGCGTAGTTGGCTTGCCCGCGTTCTCCGCGCAGTGCCACCGCTGACGAGATGAAGATCAGCCGGCCCCACTTGGCCCGCAGCATCGCCCGGCTGGCGCGCTTGGCCACCCGGAACGCGCCGGCCAAGTTGGTGTCGACGACATCGGTGAAGGCGTCATCATCCATACGCATCAGCAGCTGGTCGCGAGTGATACCAGCGGCGAAAACGACGATCTCGACGGCCCCGAGTTCGCGTTCAACCTGAGCGTAGGCGTCATCCACAGCTGCTGTGTTACGCACGTCACATTGGACCGCCAGGACGTCAGACGGCGCGGGCGAGTCACGGTAGGTGACGGCAACATGGTGCCCGTCTTTCGCCAATTCGCGCGCTGTCGCAAGGCCAATTCCTCGCGCGCCTCCGATGACAAGTGCTGTTCGACTCACAGGTTCCCTTCCGCCAAGCGTGGCGGCCGAACCCTGGAACCGCTGGTCACAGTGTCTCTGGCCATCCGGGACGTCCCCCCACGCCATGATGAAGCCAATATCGTGCACCCTGCGGCTGGCTTTGCCTACACAGTGCGATTCTCACAGTGACACTGTCGGGATTACGAGTGACTACTCCTCATGCAGAGCACGCTGTGACGTCACCGAGAGCGAGACACCACAGTGGTCATCTCCAGAAAGGGTCTTTACCGATAGATCATCGCTGCTAGGTTCGACGTTTCCATGAAGGACTTTCACTCTTTGGGACCCATGGCGACCACGCCCGAGGAAGCGCGATGACCGCTCATCAGCCCCCGCCCGACGCGACGACTGTCCGCCAACCCCCGCCGGAGCTCAGCGATGACCTGGCGCGCCACGTCAAGGCCTGGCGGCTGCGCCTCAACCCCGACGAGATCCCCGGTCTGCACGCCGAACGGCCCCGCACGCGCCGCAATCGACGCGTCAGCAAAGAGACCGTCGCGGCGCTGACCAGCTACAGCGTCGGGTGGTACAGCGCGCTCGAACGCGGGGTACTGCAGAACTACTCCGACGACTTCCTCACCCGCGTCGCCTACACCCTGCGCCTGAACGAGGCCGAGAAGAGCATGTTGTTCTTCCTCGCCACCGGGCACGCGTTAACTATCACGGTCCACCAGTCCCGCATGCGCTCCACCCCGACGATCCAGCGCATCGTCGACGCACAGCCGTGGCCGGCCTACGTCAACGATGAAGCCTGGGATCTGATCGCCCACAACGAGCACATGAGTAAGTGGTTCCCCTGGGTCGAAGCCCACGAGAACAACATCATGCGCTGGGTCTTCACCTTCCCCGAGGCCCGCACGCAGCTGCACAGGTGGGACACCGACTGGGGACCACAGATGTTCGCCCAGATGCAGTTCGCCCACGCACGCCAGCCGGAGAACAAGCGGCTGGCCGATCTGATCGAAGAGATCCTCGACGTCAACCCCGACGCCCGGCTCTTCCAGCAACAACCCATCACCTACCCGCACCCCGACGGCGACCACCGTTACCTTCACCTGCCCCTGCACAAGCGGCTGCAGCCGATAGAGCTGATCGCGTTCGCTCCGATGCGCGCGCAGGCGAGCCGGATGATGATGCTCGTACCGATCGAACGCGACGAGGTGAAGAAGCCGCAATAGCTACTTCGGTTCGGCGTCCGCGACCTTCGCGAGAACGTCCATCAGCTCATGCGGCTCGTCACCCAGCTCCCGATACGCAGCGGCCATGGTGATCACCAGCCGTTCCGGGTTGCCCCATCCCGCATACGCCGCATGCACCTGCGCCGGGTCGCCGGCCTCCCAGTACGGCAAGCCGGCTGCGTACGCCTTCTGCGCCCGGTCGGCCACCCACTCGAGGTAGCCGCGAAACACGGCGACGCCCGCCTGGTCCGTGATAGGCCCATGTCCCGGCACGACGTGCTCGGCGCCGGTCGCTGTGATCCGTTCACAGGCCACGATCCAGTTCTGCAGCGGTCCGGTCCACATGATCGGATGCCCTCCGATGAACAGGATGTCGCCGGCGAATACGACCCCCGCGTCCGGCACGTACGCGATCACGTCGCCGTCAGTGTGTGCCGGCCCGACTTCGAAAAGCTCGACCAGACGATCTCCTACTGTCAGATCCAGTCGGCCGCTGAACGTATGCGTCGGGGGTGTCACGTCGATGCCCTCGAAGTCGAAGACGCCGAAGTGCCGCCGCATGTAATCGCCCAGGGCCGTGTCCGGCGACCTGGAACCGCTCAGCGCCGCCAGGTCGGCTGGCTGGACCTCTTTCGCCATGTCGTGGCTGCACGCTGACGAGCCGACCACCTCAGCCCGCGGCAGGAGCTGGTTTCCCCAGCAGTGGTCGCCGTTTGCGTGGGTCGTCACCACCGTACGAATCTCCACGCCCGGTGCCACCCCGGCCACAGCGGTCAGCAACTCCCGCGTCAGCGGCAGATCGAACTGCGTGTCGACCAACAGCGCATCAGCGCCCGAGACGAGCAAGCCGCAATTGCTCCAGCCCCACGTACCCGGTGGGCTGAGATAGGCCCACGTGCCTCGGCCGAGCTGATGCATTCCTCGCCGGTATTCCAGACCCCCCATGCCGGACATCCTGATGCAAGATCCACGCACGACACAACCCGGAGTATCGGCAACGATCACTGAATGCGGTGTCGGGTTCCTGACAGTGCCATCGCGGGTGACAGGTGACAGATCATCCAGCAATTGCCAACTGAACGGCATCGTGCGCGCACCACATGCCCGCGCGCCCGCGCGCGCGATAGCCGTCAACCGGGAAAGCGCGGAACATCTGTCACCTGTCACCCCGACCCGGCCAGAACTGCAGGTTCTCGCCGTCGATGGCGGTTTCTCACGATCTTGGCGGTCGCGTTGACGGTTCCACCATGATCATGCGAATCGACATTGCGCGGATAGCGACCCCGACCCACGGCCGAACCGCGCAACCCCAGCAGGGCCTTGGTCAAGCCCCCATGACCGCTCGCCGACGGCTACCGGCGAGAAGCGAGCGCCTCCATCAACGCATCGGCCTGAGCAGGCGAAAAGACGAACTCGACATAGTCCGCCTCATCCGGGGCGCATCCAGCCGAACCGACGCCGAGGCTAAACAGCACGCTCCCATCAGGGTCACCGGTGACCTCCAGATTCCCTGACACGATCCCCGGCTCGCCATCAATACTGGAACCGGGCCAATCGTTCGCAATCTCAAGCAACACGCGTCGTTCCGTCACCCGGCGCACGCTATACGCCTTGAGACCGGAGTCCAAGACGCAGACCCGCGACGGCCCAACCGCGGGCCGCCGACGATCAACCCGGCACTCGGCACCCCACCACCGCCGCTCGCTGTCGGCCAGAACCGAAGAAACCGCCATCAGCATGAGAACCGGCACCGCCATCACGGTGAGAATCTCCGACCGAATCCAGCTCTTGCCATCCTCTTACCGCCAAAGACGGCGAGAACCTACAAGAACCAGTGCAGCGGATCATGACTCGACGAGCAGGACCGCCTGGGGATCGTCGACGTCCAGCAGAGCGATGCCCGTGTAAAAGCGCTGCCCTTTGCCGCCCCGCGCATCAGCCACACCGAACCGGCTCTGCAGCTCCTGGGTCAGCCGCTTCGCCGAAACCGGCCGCTCGCCCAGCTGCTCGCACCACTGCTCGTACGCATCACGCAGCACACTCACAGCTGTTCGCACCCCAGCCGACCCTGGCTGCCGATGACACTGCTCGTCCACGAATCGACCGACCGTGTCCTGATCCCTCGCGTAGGCCTCAGTCGCCGACGACACCGACGCCGGCTCCCGAAGACCGCCCTGGTGATACGCCGCAGCCCCGGCGACAATCCACGCCAAAACTGCGGGCGCGTCCTCCGCCAGGCGCTCACCCAGCTTCTTGTCCTGCCTCTCCGGCCGCACCACCCGATTGAACGGCAGCACCCGGATCCGCCGCCAGAACGCAGGCCCACCGGCACGTGCTGCCGGTAGGTGATTGCCGAGCAGCCACAGGGTGTGGCTGGGCTCGAACGTGAACCAGTCCCGCCGCATGAACCGCGCCGACAACGAGTCGCGGCCGGTCAACTGTTTGACCCGCGCCTCGGCGAAACGCTGCCCCTCGTCGAGCTCCGCGCAGACCACCAACCGGGCACCGGACAGCTGCGCCAGCTCGGCGGGATGCTCCGCATGCTTACGCACCATCAACATCTCCGACGAGCCCGCCCGCGCATAACCGTCGTCGCCGCGGCCCAGCGCGTGCATCGCCGCTTCCAGCAGCGTGGACTTGCCGTTGGCGCCAGGACCCACCGCGAACGGCAACAGCTGTTCAAGCACACAGCCGATCGCCGAAACTCCCACCAGCCGCTGCACGTAGCCAGCCAGCTCCGTGTCATCGCCGAACGTGTCGTGCAAGAACGCGTCGAAAACGTCCGACCGCCGCTCGAAGTCCGGCGCTACAGCTGTTGATCGAGTGTGCAGCAGCTCCGGATCGGCAGCACGAATCTCACCAGTTCGCAGGTCCACCACACCCACGGGCGTGTTCAGCTCGTACGGTCGAGCATCAAGTGCCGCCAAGGACACGGTTACGGCCGGGTCGGAACGTGCCAGCCGCACGACGCCGGATACCCCGCCGGCCGAGAGCGCCTGCGACCGGAAACGCCGCCAACCCCCGGCGGCCGGCAACTGCCGAGCCAGTCCTCGCACGAACTCACGATGCCGTTCCGCGTCGTCCCAGACCCATCTATGCCCCGACCACAGCAACCAGGCTCCTCGCTGAGGGCAAAACCTCAACTCGTGACCGTGGTGGGCGACCAGGGCTCGCGCGAGTCCATCTTCGGTCGGACCCCACGCCGCAGGCGGCGACGTCGCCTCTGTGGTAACCCGCGCCATCGCGGGCGCTTTTAACTCCGACTCTCGCTCTGCCGAGCTGCCTTGCAGGGAGTGCCTGTCAAGCCCTTGGCCGTAGCCGTCCTGCCGTAGCGCTCGGGCAGCTGCGCTGTGATCGCCAGCGTGATGCAACACCGCAAAAACGTGGAACTTGGTCAGGGGCGTATCCGTCTCGAGCATCGTGCTGCTGCTGAACACGAAGAGGCGGTCGCGGTCGTCGGCGCGTCCCGTGGTTGCGGAGATGCCAGAGCGCTTCCCTGGACGTCGCCAATACCGCGTACGACCTACCGCGTGGACGAGCGTCCATCCGACCGGACCCAGAATATCGATCCAATCCGTGCGGCGCTCGAAGTCATCCCCGGGCGTAAGGTCCTGTCCAACCTGCGGCGCAGGAGGATGATGCAACGCGACGGCTGGTGTAACCGGCATTTCGTCCAGCGCTCGCACCGCATCCAATAATGCCCCGCGTTCATCCGAACTGATTGTGGGAATGCGTGCTGGCGTTGACCCGTTCAGGGCAACCCAGGGACGCCGGCTTTCGTGGACAGTCCCGTGGGATGGCGCGACGATTGTGTACCCGCCCTCTCCTCGGGTCTCGGCGAGTGTTTTCACCTTATCGGTCGGGTCAATCGACAACTCATACTCAGTTGCTGGACGCCGTGCGAGCTTCAAATTCCCATCGAACCCGGCGTCGGAAATCCTGTACAGAATATGAACTCCGCCGGACGGCGTCCTCTCCCAATAACCGTCGAAGGTCAGCCTCTTCCATAAGTCGGCAAGGCCAGCTTGGGAAAGGAGTTCGATTAGCGCCTGGCCCAGCCCTTCGTCGACGGCGCGACCCTCGAGCTCAAGCATTTCGAGCCCGGCGGAGGCGCTCCCGCAGATGATCGCCAGCCCTGGAGGGTTGCCCGTGAACCATTGTTCTACTTGTTTGCGATCTGGCGGCGCCTGTCTATAGCCACGCCAGGAAACAAGGGGCGCTTTACTCCCATCGGCGCGAATGGGAATGACTGCGCAGCCTGCATGGAACCATGACATTGATGCGGAAATTGTGTCAGGTGTGCTATTCACTTAGTCCCCATTGATTTACTGCAAGCGGCAACGGCGGAGGGCCGCCGGTTTGCTGGCGGCAAACATGCCGCTGAGATAGAGTTGCCCTACGGATCAGGCGTCCGTCTATAGGCCAACTTGCGGGCAGGAACGCGCGACCCCCACAGAAATTCTTGTGGGAGTCAGACGTTTCCCTGATTCCATTCACATAGGCATGAAGCGTTTCTAGCGTCGCTGTTGCGCGCGCTCCCGACGCACGCGCTGCACCGCCCGCTCATGACCCCGTTCTTGCTCGCGAACCTCCGCGGGCTTGACCGTGTGGCTGTCGAGCAGCTTCTGAACCTGCTCAGGGGTGAACTTGCGTTTCCTTGCGAGATGCACATGCTCGACGTGGCCATCACGGCACTGATCAGCGAGCCATCGTGCGGAAACCCTCAACCGGCGCGCCACCTGCTCCACGGAGTAGTACAGGTCCTGCTCGTCGTTCTGGCTTGGTGCCTGCGGATCATCCTGCCTTGGCATTCGTTCCTCCCCGTCGTCATGCACGTCAGCGACGCAGCCAGTGGAGGGCGGGCGTAGGGCTGCACCGTTGCGAAGATGTTTTCGACCTCCAGCAGGAGCCTCTATGCGGGCTCCTGCCGGCTCTTGCAAGCCTTGCCCAACCAGGCGGCCGAGGGGAGCTGCTGAGGCCCTGACTGGCGCTGTCCGAGGCTGTCCCGCTGCGGCCCGCCAGCCGGGCAGCAGAACGGTCAGGTCCCCGGGAAGGGCGGCGACTTTAGGGGGTTGGCGTTGGACCCCGACCGCCTGGATCGGCGTGTGATTTGGGTCACTTAATACCAGATCTTAGACAGCTCGAACGCGGGCGCCGACGTAAGGCAGATCCGGCAATTCTGAGGAGTTTTCCCAGCTCAGGGGTCGTATGGAGCCTAGAATCCAACGCCTTCATGGCGCAGCGGCCGGGACACGCCAAGATCGTTTGGTGTGCACATGTGTGCGCAAAAAAAATCGCACCGTCCAACTTGGAGAGTTGGACGGTGCGTTTTGCCTGCTCAAACGGGTGGAGCTGAGGGGACTCGAACCCCTGACCCCCACACTGCCAGTGTGTAGGTCTTCTCCAGGCCACGAGTCATGCGAGGCACCATGCGCCTCGCATGAAGAATACGTGACGGGATTGCGCTATCCGCCCGAGGATCACATCAGGCGGCGATACTCCTTCCGCGCTTCTTCCCGGACCACTTCGCAGAACCGCGCGTCGATCGATGCGTCTCCGTCGTCCGTGTCGACGTACTCCTCGTACACCAGGCGGCAGCCGCGGATTCCGGTGAGCAGGTCCTCGAGCAGATCGAGAGCTGGCCGTTGCGGATCCAGCGGAGTCAGCCGCACCGGAGCCGCCTCGTCTTCAGATTCCCCGTCATCTCCCGGGTCGCGCGCGACCAGCAGCGCGCCGAGGTCATCGACGACGCCTTCCGCGACGAGCATCGCGCCGGACACCATTTCCACCACGATCCGGTAGGCCGTCCTGCTGAAATCGAACAACTCCAAGACCTCACTCGGCGTCTCCACCGGCAACGCCTCGACGTCGTCCGCGGCGAACAGCACCTGGGCCGCCGGCATCCCCGACACCTCCGAGACCACGTCCGCGGCCGCCTTGAGCCAGTGCGCAGCCGCGACAGACGCCGCCGTGGGGTCGAGGTCAACGAAGAGCCGTTCACCACCCAAGGGATCCTGGGCCAACACGGCGTCGGCCGCAGCGACCTGGACCGGACTCACGTCGCTGCGGCTCAACACCACTGCCTGCTGAGCCCGCCCGCCCAGGTCCCCACGTTCAGCGGACTCGACCGCCTGGATCTCTGCGGCGACGTCCGCGCTGATGGCCTCGATCAGCTCAGCGTCGTTGATCGCATGCAACGCGCGACCTACTTGATGTGCCCGTTCCTCGACCGAGTCGTAGCTCTCGAGGATCGACCCGTCTGCGTCGGGCAGATTCGGCTGCCGCAGGGACGCGACCACCTCCGTAAATGCCTCGCGCGTCTGCTCCCGGCGCCACCCTTCACCGTTGGCATCCGGGTCGTCAGTAGCGCGACCTGGATGGGTGTAGCAACGCCACAATGCCTCGGACAGAGATGTCAGCGTGGCCGCGAGCCGCAGCTGGTCATCCACCCCGACGGTGTCGGGGAGCGTGCTCACGACCGCCGCTCGCTGACCACGTCCGGTCGGCCACGTTCGCAGCAGCGTGCTGGTGTCCTCGTCGACGGCGTAGCTGGTCACCATAAAATCCTCTCTCTTAAGTAGACGAGCACCATGTCGCCCTCCCGATCTCGCACCACGGAGCCACTCTGATGGTCGCGCAGGACCGCTGAACAGGCCCGAACCGGTCCCTCGAACGAGGCATCAGTCGTCACCACCCGCGGCTCGAGCCCGCGCCTTCGCCGAACGCTCCGCCAGCTGCAACATGTACGCGCGCCGCGCGTGCTGCGCCATCGTCGCGCGGATCTCCGGCTCCAACACCCCGAGCGGATCGACCTGCTTCTCGAACCGCGCCAAGAACGACGCCGTCGCCGACGCCGTGCGGCCTTGCCGATCCGCTGTGTTCGCCCACGACGCGTGCGCGGCGATCCGCGCCCGCCGTGACCGCTGCTTCGCCGTCAACGCCATAGGTTGCCTCCCCCGTTCAGACTCGTTCGCCGATCCGCAGCCGCGCGTGAGTCAGCTGTGCGCGCTCGGCCGCCGCCGACGCGCCGTAACGGCGCGGCATGTCGTCCGAGGACCAGCCCAACACCAGCATCAAGTCGCCGGTATCACCGCCGGCGAGTTTCCACTCGTGCGCAAAGTTGTGCCGCCACCGATGCGCATGGACGTTGTCCACTCCGGCCAGGCCGCCGCGCCGTCGGAGCATGATCTTGATGCCGTTGCTCGACAGCGGCGTTGCGCCGCGAGCCGGCAGCCACATCGCCGTCGACAGGGCCGCCTTGCGCCGGCTGCGAGCCCGGAGGAACTTGGTCAGTGCATGTCCGGTCTTGGGGCCGAACCGCACCCGGCGGTCCTTCATGCCCTTGCCGTGAAACAGCAGCGAGTCGTTGTTGAGGTCCACGTCTTCCAGCTGCAGTCCGGCGACTTCCGACAGCCGGGCCCCAGTGTTGTAGAAGAGCCGGATGATGGCCTCGTCGCGCAGTGACAGATAGTCCTTGCCTTTGCAGGTGGCGAGGATCTTCGCGGTGTCGTCGTCGCCGAGGATCGGGATCAGGGTCTGGGCGGTCTTCGGCTGCCGGACGCGGGCCAACGGGGAACGCTCAAGGTCTTCTTCCTCAGTCAGCCACCGGAAGAACTGCTGCAGCCCCTTGTGCTTGTTCAAAGCCGTCGACGCCGAGCGGGTACGCACCATCCACGCTTGGAACTCCTCGATGTGGCCGCGCTCGACTTCGGTCGGATCCTCCGCTGCGTCCTCGGCGCCCAGCCGCTCGGTGTTGTCGACCAAGAAGCGGCTCAGCTGCGCACCGGCCAGCAGGTAGCTGTATCGGGTGGTCTCCGGGTAGTTCCCGGAGCGAAGCATCCGATCCCAGTCCCGCAGGTAGTCGAACCAGGCGGGCGGCAGACCGTGACAGACCTTCTGCAGATCGAGCACTTCCACCTCGCAGACGTTCGCCGGCCGGTACGTGGACTCCTTGACTACACGCAAGGGCACGTAACGCACCGCGAAGCCGTACGCGCGGCGCTCGTTCGATCATCCGAGCTACGACGCAACGGGCGAAAGCTGTCTGCGGCTGTCTTCCCCTATCCCCTGCCACTCCCCTCGGCTTGATCCGGCTGCGACGGCGAACCTATCCGCCGCAGCCGGTAAGCCGATCAGATCCGCTCGCCGATGCCCATCTGCACCTGCAGCTCCTGCGCCCGCTCCGCCGCCGCACTCGCGCCGTACCGGCGCGGCATGTCCTCCGAAGCCCACCCGAGCAGCAGCATCAGGTCCCCGGTATTGCCACCCTGACGGTGCCATTCGTGGGCGAAGTTATGCCGCCAGCGGTGCGCGTGCGTATCCGATACTCCGGCGGCGGCACCTCGACGTTTCAGCATCAGCTTGATGCCGTTCGGCGACAGCGGCTTGCCGCCTTTCTCGGCCATCCACAGCTGCGGCACCTCGGCGGCGCCTTTCCGTTTCACCCGTGCCCGCAGATACCGTGCGATCGCCCGGGAGGTTTTCGGCCCGAACCGCACCCGCCGGTCCTTGGCGCCTTTGCCGTGCAGGTGCACCGATTCGGTGTTCATGTCCAGATCGGTCAGCAGCAGGTTGCCGATCTCGGACAGCCGGGCGCCGGTGTTGTAGTACAGCCGGATCAGCGCCTCGTCCCGCAGCGACATGAAGGTCTTGCCCTTGGTGCCGTCGAGCAGTTTCTTCGTGTCGTCGTCGCCCATGATCGGCACGAGTTTCTGCGGGGTCTGCGGTTGCTTCACCCGGGCCATCGGTGATTTGTCGATCTCCTCTTCCTCGAGGAGGTACTTGAAGAACTGCTGCAGGCTCTTGTGCTTGTTCAACGCGGTCGACGCCGACCGGGTCTCGATCATCCATGCCTGGAACGATTCGATGTGTGCCTTGGTCACCAAGGTCGGGTCCTGCCCGGCGTCATCAGCGTCCGGGTCCGGTGATTCGGCGGTCAGATATTTCGCCAGTTGGGCGGCGGCCAGGAGGTAGTTGTAACGGGTGGTCTCCGGGTGATTTCCGGCCCGTAGGGCGCGGTCCCAGTCGCGCAGGAAGCCGGCCCAGTCGCCCTTCTCCAGGCCGTCGCACAGTCGGTCGAGCTTTAGTAGGGGCATCTCTCGTCACCTGCCGAGTCAAGGGGTCTACAAGCGGCGTGCTCGATCCCGGTGACGTCGTCAGACACGAAAAAGGGGTCCTCGCAAGTCTCTGACCTGCGAAAACCCCTTCGCTGTCGGGCTGACAGGATTTGAACCTGCGACCCCTTGACCCCCAGTCAAGTGCGCTACCAAGCTGCGCTACAGCCCGATCCCGCCCCGAACCTCAGCCCGGCGCGACATCTCCTAAAGCTTAGCAACCTCACCCATGCGCTTTTCCGCGGCCCCCCGGCCCCGTCTTCTTGCGGGGCTTGACGGTGACCTCGACCGGCGAGCCTTCGAAGCCGAACTCCTCGCGGAGCTTGCGTTCGATGAAGCGCTGGTAGCCGGCGTCGAACGGGCCGGTGGTGAACAGGACGAAGCGCGGCGGGGCGATGCCGGCCTGGGTGGCGAACAGGATGCGTGGGGCGCGTCCGCCGCGAACCGGGTGGGGGGTGGCCTGCGTCAGAGTGGTCAGCCACTGGTTGAGGGCACCGGTCGGGATGCGCTGTTCCCAGGAGGCCAGGGCTCGGCGGATAGCCGGGGCCAGCTTGTCGACCGCTCGGCCGGTCTTTGCCGAGATGTTCACCCGGACGGCCCACGTGACGCGTTTCAGGTCGCGGTCGATCTCCTTGTCCAGGTAGAACCGGCGGTCTTCGTCGACCAGGTCCCACTTGTTGAAGGCGATCACCAGGGCGCGACCGGATTCGATCACCTGGGTGATGACGCGCTGGTCCTGTTCGCTGATCACTTCGCCGGAGTCCAGCAGGACCACGGCGACCTCGGCGGCTTCGACGGCTCCCGCGGTGCGCAGGGACGCGTAGTACTCCGTACCCGAGGCCTGGTTCACTCTTTTGCGCAGGCCGGCGGTGTCGACGAACTGCCAGATGTCGCCGTCCATCTCGACCAGGCTGTCGACCGGGTCGACGGTGGTGCCGGCGACCGAGTCGACGACCGCGCGTTCTTCTTTCGCGACGCGGTTGAGGAGGCTGGACTTTCCCACGTTCGGGCGACCGACCAGTGCGACCCGGCGGGGGCCGCGCACGTTGCCCTCGAGCATCGGCGGGGTGGGCGGCAGCGCGGACAGGATGTCGTCGAGCAGGTCGCCGGAGCCCCGGCCGTGCAGCGCCGAGATGGTGTGCGGCTCGCCGAGGCCCAGGGACCAGAGCGACACCGCCTCCATCTCGAGGTTCTGGTTGTCCGCTTTGTTCGCGACCAGGATGACCGGTTTGTGGCTGCGACGCAGCATCTTGACGGCGGCCTCGTCCACGTCCGTGGCGCCGACGGTCACGTCGACCACGAAGATGACGACGTCGGCGGTCTGCACCGCGATCTCGGCCTGGGCGGCGATGGCGGCGGCCCTGTCGCGAGCGTCGGGTTCCCAGCCGCCGGTGTCGACGACAGTGAATCGGCGGCCGTTCCACGACGCGTCGTAGGGAACGCGGTCCCGGGTCACCCCGGGCACGTCCTCGACGACCGCCTGGCGACGTCCGATGATGCGGTTGACCAGCGTCGACTTGCCCACGTTGGGGCGTCCGACGACGGCGACGACGGGCACCGGTCCTTCGAATTCCGGGGAGTCGGAATCCGGGGAGGAACCGGCGGAGAGATCGAAACCACCCTCGAAATCGTTGATGTCGAGGCCGGCGGGAAGTTCAGTCACTTACTTACCTTGCTGTTCAGCAGATGCAGGAGGTGCGCGACGACCTCGTCGATGCCCATGCCGGTGGTGTCCACCTCGAGAGCGTCGGAGGCCTGGCGCAGCGGGTCGGTGGCCCGGCTGGAGTCGAGCTTGTCGCGGCGGGCCAGGTCGGCCTCGGTCGCGGCGACGTCGGATCCGTTCTCGCCGCTGCGCCGGGCGGCGCGGGCGGCGGCGGAGGCGGTCAGGTAGACCTTGAGGTCGGCGTCGGGAGCGACGACCGCGGCGATGTCACGGCCCTCGACGATGATCCGCGGATGCCCGTCGATGATCGCTTTCTGCAGCGTGACCAGGTGTTTGCGCACGGAGGGGACGGCGGCGACGGCGGACACCGCGCCGGTCACCTCCGCGCCGCGGATGGCCTCGTCGACGTTGGTGCCGTTGGCCGCGAAGTGCGGCGCCAGCGGGTCGGTGCCGATCGACAGCTCGGTCTCCAGCGCGATCTTGGCGATCGCGTCCGGGTCGCCGAGGTCGACGCCGGCGTTGAGCACCGCCCAGGTGACCGCGCGGTACATCGCCCCGGTGTCGAGGTAGACGCCCTCGACGGCCACGGCGAGCCGCCGGGAAACGGTGGACTTGCCCGATCCGGACGGGCCGTCGACGGCCACCACGCACGTTTCGGGCCGTTCCTGAAGCTCCACCGTTCCTCCTGCAGGTCCCCAGACAATCAACCCTCCCATTGTGCCCGCCGACGCGACGGCCGACGAACCGGGGCTCGTGCCGGAGAACCTTCAAGATCAAAACCTTCATCTTGTACGCGTGAACGGCCGTCCCGGACACCCCACACCTCCCGGACTGATCGCGATCCTGTGCCACGCAGGCCCGGAGCCGCGACCGGCGGCGGCGATCCCGGGTCGATGACCTGCGGTAACGCCGCACGTAGTACCTGAGGGCCAGTCCCGGGACGGCTCCCTGGCAGCACTCGGACCCGCCGGATCAGCCCCTGCTCTCCGGCTCAGCCCCGTATCCGGCACCGGAGGTCGGGAAGAACCGTCGATTCTCGGCGTGGTTCTCGGTCACTGGCTGGTGACCGCACTCGTCTCCGGCGACGGGGTTCTCACCGGCTCCAGTCCTCTGCACCATCTGCCGGAACCGACTCGGCATCTGCCGGAACCGACTCGGCCGCGGATCGGGACGGCGGTGGTGACGGCGTACCTGCTCGCCATGAGCATCTTCCTGTGACAGCAGACCGCGGTCACCACCCTCGGCCGGATCGTGGGCGACCGTCCGCTGGCGGGCCGCCTGCACACCGTTCCGGACTCGTACGCCCGGCTCGCCGCCCGGCTGGTCCGGCTTCCGCTCTTCGCCCTGGCACCGATGCCCTGCCGCACCCTCGTCAGAACGGGATCGTCTGCATCCCGCTCCGTCCACCCGACGCGACCAGTGTCCCGTCGACCCGCAGAATCCCGTGCTCACCACTGAGCTCGAACTGCCCGGAGTCCCCGGCCGGGACGATCTCCCAGATCTGGGCGGTCTCCCCGTCCCGGCACGGCTGCAGCGCCAGCGTCACCGGCGACACGGCCGTCACACAGCTGTCCGGCCGGGCCACCGGAATGATCAGGACCTGGTTCTTCACCATCACCGGCGCGGCCCGCAACGACATCCGGGTCGACGCGTCCTTCGCCGTACCGGTGAAGTCCACGCCATCATCGGCGCCGATCTGCATCCACCTGTCGGCGCCGTCGTCCGCCACGTCGATCAGCGTGCCGGTTCCCAGATCGACGCCGATCCGGTCCAACTGGCTGACGTCCGAGCTCAGCGGCGTACCCGGCGTGTAAGGAATGATCGAAGCGCTCGCCGACGGTCCTGCCGGAAGCACCGGCTGATTCTGATCACCGCGGTCGAGCGTGAGCCCGACGCCGGCCGCCGCGACCAGCACCGCGGCGAAAGTGCCCCCGGCGGCCCGGTTGCGGCGACGACGGTCACCGCGGCGGCGGATCTCCGTGGCGGGCGCCATCGTGGCCCCCCGCTGCAGATGATCGGCGTACGCCTGCAGGCTGGACTGCATCTCGTCGTCAGGCATCGCCGCGATCACCGTCCTTTCCTGAGAGCTTCGACGCCGGTGAGCCGCCCTTTTCTGAGAGCGCTGGCGAACCGTCCTTTTCTGAGAACGCTGGTGGACCGTCGGTGAGATGGTCCGCCAGTGCGCGCCGGCCCCGCGCCAGCCAGGTACTGACGGTCCCGGACGGGATCCCGGTCTCCTGGTGGATCTCGGCGACGCTGAGGCCGACGAGATGGTGCAGCACCACGACCCGCCGCTGGCCGGCGGGGATCCGGCGCAGGGCGGCGACGATGGCCACGTGGTCGGGGCCGAGCGCGGCCACGTGACCGTCGGTGGTGTCCCGGCGGTGGGCCTGGAGCCGGTTGACGGCTTTGCGCCAGGTGCTCACCGCGTGGCGGTAGGCGACCTGGCGTACCCATGCCTCGGGGTTCTCGTATCTGCTGATCTTGTGCCATCGGTTCCAGGCGCGCAGGTACGCCTCGGCGACCGAGTCCTCGGCCTCGGCCGCACCGCCCACCATCATCGCGACGTGGGCGAGGACCCGGCGCGACGACGTCGCGTAGAACGCGTCGAAGTCTCCGGCATCACGCATGTACTCGTTCTCACTGCGCGTACTTGATGGTCTGCAGGCCGGTGCGGCCCTTGCCGCTCGTCGTGAGTTTGCCGTCGTCGACCCGGAGGATGCCGTACTTTCCGCGAAGTTCGAACTGGCCGGAGTCGCCGGCCGGCACGACGGTGAAGATCTGGGTGGCTTTGCCGGACTTGCAGGTCTCCAGCTTGAGCGGGGCGCCCTTGGTGTCCGCGACGCAGTAGCCGGCGCCGAGGTCCTCGTTCCAGAACGGCGGCTTGATCACCACCCGGTTCTCGGCGGCGACCGGCGCGGCCTGCAGCGACATCATCGTGGTGTCGGTACGCCCGGTGCCGGTGAAGTCGACCTTGCCGTTCTTGCCGACTGCGAGGAAACGGTCCTTGCCGTCGTCCGCGACGTCGATGAGGACGCCGGCGTTGATCGTGATGCCGAGCTTCTTGAGCCGGCTCAGGTTGGACTTGACGGCCTTCTTGGCCGGTTTCGCCGCCGCTACCGGCTCCATCTGCGGGGTTGCCTGCGATGGGGCGGCCTGCGGCAGGGCGGCCTGCGATGGGGCTGCCTGCGGCGTGCCGGCGCATCCGGTGAGCGCGAGGGCGGTGGCGACGGCTCTGACGAGGATCAAACGCATGGGGGCTCCTTCACGGTGTGGCTTGTTGATGTGCCACGGACACGCGCCGGGAGCCCGGCTGATTTCAGCCTTCGGCTAACGAAAAGGTAACGACGGATCGGCCTGGCCGACGACGACCGCCACCGGGGACGGCCGAGGGGACGCGACCGCCGGTCGCGTCCCCTCGGTTTCTGCTGATGTGTCAGGCGGCGGTCGGCAGGCGGTACCCGGTGGCCAGCCACTCGCGCAGCGACTGGACCTCCGGGGTCAGCTCGCGGACCCGGGCCGGGTCACGCGGGCCGGTGAACTCGTCGGCGAAGTCGGTGTAGTACTGCAGCATGTTGCCGTACTCGTCGGCGCCCGGGAAGCCGAAGGCCCGGAACTGGTCGTGGGTGACCGGCCGGTACTCGACCGGCTCGCCCAGGGCTTCGCCCAGTGCCGCGGCGATCTCGGTGCCGGTCAGGACGTCACCGGCGATGCTCACGGTACGGCCGATGTACGCGTCCCCACCCCGGAAGATCGACAGCGCCACCCGGCCGATGTCACCGGATGCGATCCCCGCCAGCGGTGCGTCGCCCATCGGGATGGTCAGGACCAGCCGGCCGGTCTCGTCGCGGGCCGGGGCCAGCGCGTCGGCCAGGTTCTCGTAGTAGAAGGTGGTGCGCAGGAACGTGGTCGGCACGCCGGCCGCCCGGAAGAACTCGTCCGCTTCGGCTTTCGCGTCGAAGTGCGGCACCTTGTACCGGCCCAGCAGTGTCGGCATCCGCGGGTCGTCGACCGGGATCAGTTCCCGGGTGTCCTCCAGGGTCGACCAGACGACGTGTCGCACGCCGGCCTTCTGCACCGCGTCGATCAGGTTGCGGACGTACTCCTGTTCCTTTTCCGGATCCATGTGGGTCCAGAAGTCGGTGACCAGGAACGCCCCGTCCGCGCCGGCGAACGCCTCGGCCAGGCCCTCCGGATCGGAGTAGTCGCCGGCCACCACGTCGGCGCCGAGTTCGGCCAGCTCACGGGCCTTGGCCGAGGTCACGTCCCGGGTCAGCGCCCGTACCGTGAACTCGTCTCCGCCGGCGGCCAGGACGGCCCGCACCACACCGCTGCCCTGAGCACCGGTGGCGCCGACAACAGCGATCGTCTTGCTAGCCATGGGAACCACTCCTCGATCTTCGCGGTCCTGTGTGGATCGCACGTCCGCCACAACCGCACCCCCACCCACTCTATTTCAAATCTGAAATACATGTGCTGCCGATCACTTCGCCGGCAGACTCGACAAGATCGACGCCCGCATCCGCGACCTGGACCGTCCGCGCTCCGCCCTGGCACTACGGCCGCCGAAGGGACCGGCCGGCACCCCTGCCCGATGCCGGCAGCGCCGGCCGACTCCTAGACGAGCCAGGCCGTGGCGGCCTGCTGGACCATGGCCAGGCGGGCCACGGCGGCGCCGGGAACAGGACCCGACCACGAGTGTCACGCCATCGATCCGCCGGGATGCGGCGACGCGGCTCAGGCCGCGAACACCGGCGGGACCATCATCGCGGCGGCACGACGGGCGCCCATGTCGTGCCGATGTGCATGGTGGTTCGCCGGTCGAGCCGGTGCTCCGACCGCCCCGGAGCACCGGCCCTCGCGACCCGGATCCGACGCCAGGTGTAGCCCCCGGAGGACCCTGCATGATCGAGTCCCCGGGTGGCGGCCGGACCGAGGCTCGGGTTACGCCAGGACGGCGGACGAGACCACGTTGTCGTTTTCCGGGGTGAAGTATCCGATGGTGTGCGGATCAATCCGGAAATTCCGACCGGGGACGTAACGGTTGTAGCTGCTGTTCTCGTAGAGGTACAGCGCCTTGTCCGTGTTGTTCACGACCGACGTGATGGAGTCGTTCAGGTCCATGCCGTTGGTGTACCGGTAAACGCGAAAATCCGACACCGCGCCGAGAAAACCGCCGCTTCTCGGGTTGAGTGCTCCGAGGACGGCCACTGTGCCCCTGGCAGCATCGTTACGATACAGGCAGACCCATCCTTCCTGGCACTTCCACGCCGCCTGCGCGGGTGCCGGCAGAACGGCCAGCGTGCCCACCACGGCCGCGGCCGTACCGAGAATCGCATGAAGGATTCTGCGCTTCTTCATCGTCTCCCTTTCTCCCCAAGTTCCACCTTCGGGTATTCCTCCAGCAGGAAACCCGGGGGAAAGGTAATGCCTTCGACTTGATCTGCAATTGATCGCCAGGCCGCCGACGAACAGATCCCACCGAACTCGTCCAGCGGCACCGGCCACGAGTCAGCAGATGGCGGACAGCTGGTTGTCGATGTTCATGCGCGGAAACGGCCCGGACGCCGGGACGTTGCTCAGATCGGCGACGCTCTGCTCCGAAGCCAGGATGTACGTCGCGGGCGTGCTCTGCACCGGCTCGGGATCCACGTACAGCTGCAGGGAGTTGTGCGTGTTGTTCTTGATCGAGGACGCCCGATTGTCGAGGCTCTGCCCGTTGTACAGGGTGTTGTCCCGGAAGTCGAGGTCACAGGGGTGCCGTCCGTCCGGGCGCTTCGGAACCTTGTAGACCGACCCGGTGTAGTCGTGGGTCTGATAGATGCACAACTCCCCGTCGTAACAGGTGGCGGCCGCCTGGGCGGCCGACGCCGCGAACACGGTCGCCGTCGAGGCGACCACCAGGGAGGACAGGAACACCGCAGCGCGGCGAACAGACTTCATGGATCACAGACCTTCCCACCGGCCACCCATCGCGGCCGTCGATCCCGACCGTAAGAACGCCTTCTTGATTTCCACTGAACGGCCATCTCACCGCCGTTCCCGTAGCGCCGAGCGGCCGGGCCGGACGTGCGGGGCCGGACTAGCATCCGCGCCATGCTGTTACGCAACCTCGGAGCCGGCGGCGCGATCGGCGACACCGACCTGGTCGTGGCCGCGCAGCACGGCGACGCCGAGAGCTTCGCGATGCTGTACGCACGGCACTACGCCGGCATGCGGGCGGTCGCCGTCCGGATCCTCGGCCCCGGACCGGAGGGCGAGGACGCCTGCCAGGACGCGGCGATCACCGCACTCACCCGGATCGGCGAGCTGCGCGACCCGGCGGCAGCCCGGGCCTGGCTGCACCGGATCGTGCGGAACAACTGCAAGATGATGCTGCGGGCCCGTCGGCCGATCCCGGTCGGGGTCGCCGGGGAACACCTGCCCGCCCCGGACACCGACGACCCGGCCGCCGCCGTCGAGCGCAGCGCCCAGCGCGACTGGGTCTGGCACGCCATCGGGCAGCTCACCCCGGCCACCCGGCTGGTCGCGATGCTCCGGTACTTCACGGCGCGCAACACGTACGAGGAGATCGCTCTGGCCTGTGGGACGCCGGTCGGCACCGTGCGCAGCCGTCTCAGCGAGGCCCGGCGCCAGCTCACCGCCGCGCTCCCCCGGGTACGCGACGCCGACCACGACGATGTCGCGGCGCTCACCGTCCGGCGCCGCGAGGAGGCCGCCGAGATCCTCACGGCGCCCCGCAACGCCGTGTCACTGCCGCTGGTCCACCAGCGCTGGGCGGACGACGCGCGTTTCCTCTGGCCGGACGGGCTCAACACCGATCTGGACTATCTGTTCCAGGTGTTCCGCCTCGACCTCGAACACGGCCTCACCTACCGGCTGACCGAGGTGGTCGCCGGGCCCGGGATCACCGTCTGGTCGGCTGACTTCCTCTACCCGCCGGACTGGTCCGCGGACCTTCGCTCACACCAGGAGGGGGTCGACAAGCCGCCGTCCGCCGTCTGGCTGCTCCGCGAGGACCAGGGCCGGGTGACCGAATGCCGGTTCAGCTACACCACGTGACATGACCAGATCAACCCCTTTCACCAGCTCTTTCGCGTACGCCCGGACGAGCACATGCATCGAGATGTGCCCGGCCGCATCCTCGGCCACCAGTGACGACGCCACCAACTCGGCCAGGTCGGCGCCGCCGCGGCGCGGACCCCGTCCCGCCCCCGCAGCCAGCAGCCGGAAGAGCCGGGCCGCGTCCGGGCTCAACCGCCGGTAGGACCAGGAGAACGCGGTACGCGGATCGTGGACGCCACGGCCGCCCTCGAACGCCCGCAGCGGACCGGCGTCGTCGCGCAGCTCGGCGAGCACCGTGCTCACCGACAGGGCCGGCCGGGCACAGAGGCGTGCCGCCAGCACCGCCAGGGCCAACGGCAACCGCCCGCACCGCTCGACGATCTCGTCGGCCACGGCCGGGTCCGCAGCGACGCCGGCCGCCGCCGCGGCGAGACGCCGGCCTAGCAGTTCCCGGGCCGCGGCCCGTCCGGGAACGTCGACCCGCATCAGGCGGGCGCCGTCGAACGTGGCCAGATCGGTCAGCGGTCCGCGGCTCGTGACCAGGACGAGGCTCTCCGCGGAGCCGGGCAGCAGGCGGCGCACCTGAGCGACGTCCCGGACGTTGTCCAGCAGAATCAGGAAACGCTTGCCCGCGGTGAGACTGCGGTACATCCCGGAACCCGCGTCGGGGGTGTCGGGGACGTTCGCGGCCGGCATGCCCAGGGCGTACAGGAGAGGTCGCAGTGCCTCGCCGACCGGGCGGCTCTCCTCGTCCTGGTCGCCCCGCAGGTCGAGGTAGAGCTGCCCGTCCGGGAACCGGGCCGCGACCCGGTGGGCGAAGTGCACGGCGAGCGTCGACTTGCCCACCCCGGGCATCCCATGAAGCGCGATCACCAGCGGGCCGGCCCGCCGCCCTTCCGCGCGGCCGTGCGCGCCGGCCAGCGCCGTCAGCGCCGCCGTCTCGTCCGCGCGGCCGGCGAACAGGGGCAGGTCCGGCGGCAGCTGCGCGGGACGGACGTACGGGACCGGCCGCGCGGGTCGTGCCGGCGCCACCGCCGCCGGCACGACCCGGGTGAGCACCCGGCGGTGGGCCTCCCGCAGGTCGGTTCCGGGGTCGATGCCCAATTCCTCGACGAGACGGTCACGAATGGCCTGGTAGACCATGAGCGCCTCGGCCTGGTGCCCCAGGGCGGCCAGCGTGGTGATCAGCCAGGCGTGCACCGGCTCGTTCAACCGGCTCATCCGGGCCGCCAGCCGCAGCGGCGCGAGCACCTCGGCCGGACGGCGGAGCCGGACGGCGAGCGCGGCCGCACCGACCACCGCGTCGAAGAACTCGCCGTCCACACCGCTGAACACCGCCGTGGCCGCGGTGCCGTCGGCCAGCGCCTCGCCGGCGTTGCCCTGGCAGCGCCGCAGCGCACGGACGTACCGATCGAGCGCCTCACCGGGCAGGTCCCGGCGCACGCTGGTCTGCGCCGCGGCGACCAGGCGCCGGAACGTGACCAGGTCGAGTTCCGCCGGCCCCGCCGTGAACCGGTATCCGGGGCCGTGCCGGACGATGTGCGCCCCGGAGACCCGCGCCGGCAGACCGGGTTCGAGCAGTCGGCGCAGCGCCCCGACGTACTTGTGGATGACGTTGACCGCGCTGGCCGGCGCGTCCGGCCCCCAGATCAGCGTGATCAGGTCGGCCGTGCTGATCGGGCGGCCCTCCCGCGCCATCAGCAGGGCCAGCAGGCAGCGCTGCTGGCGCGGGCCGGCGTCGAGTTCGACGCCCGCCCGCCACACCCGCAGCGGGCCGAGAACCTGCAGGTGGACCCCGTCGCCAAGCTCCTTCTTGTTCGGCACTGCCATCGACCCCTCGCGTCTCCTCGTTCACGGCCGGCGCCCGGACGAGCGCACCGAACACCGGATGCGCCCCGCGAGCCGAAAGTTCGATCCGCGACGAGAAAACTTCAGAGCCGTTCAGTCCCCGGTAAGAGTGCATTCGTAGCCTTGGATGGACACAACGAGGAAGGGACCCTCACTTGCCCACGAAACGAACCGCCTCCGGGGCCGGGATCACCGCGATCGCCGCCGTCGCCGCCCTGCTCACCACCGGTACGCCCGCCCTGGCCACTCCCGCGGGACCGGGCGTCAGCGGCGTGATCCTCTCGCAGCGCACCGTGCACGGCACCGACTACATCCTGCGCGAGATCACCATCCCGCCGGGCCAGGCCACCGGCTGGCACAGCCACCTCGGTCCGCTGTACGGCCGGGTGAAGCAGGGCACGCTGAGCCACTACGACGCCACGTGCGAGTCCGACGGCGTCTACCCGCGGGGCAGCCTCATCCAGGAACCGGCCGGCGCCGACAACGTCCACATCGGCGTCAACCACGGCGACGTCCCGATCATCCTCGACGTCCTCTACGTCCTGCCGGCCGGTTCCGCCCTGTCCGTCGACGCCCCGAACCCGGGCTGCGACTTCCAGTGAACGGTCCGCCCACCCGGCGCCGGCTTCCGGTCCTCACCAGTCGGTCCGCCGGCCTCCGCTCTCGTCCCCGATTTCACGGATCAAGGCGTCCGGCCAGTACCAGACCCGGGCCGCCTTGATCCACAAATAGATCGCGACCGCCTGGGCCCACCCGTACTCGATCAGCATCCGTTGCAGCGACCCCTCATCCGGGGCGAGGAGCAGATTCGGCACCAGGGCGGCGACGATCAGAGCAGCCGACACCCACGCCAGCGGGCGCACCCGGAACCACAGGGCCACCAGCATCGGAAGGGTGACGAGCCCGAAGAGGAACCCCATCGGCATCACCCGCGGATAATCGTCGGTCTTGCCGCTGGTCGCGCCGAAGACCACGACCAGGGTGGCCAGCGCCAGCCGCACCTGCAGCATCCGGCGCATCCGGAACCGCTCGCCAGCCTCCGCTTCCGCCCCGACCTCGGGGTGACGCAGCGTCCAGAAATGGTGAAGCACGCCCAGTAGGCCGAAGTAGACCTGCGCGTACAGGAACGCGCCGATCGTGATGGCCGTGGCATGCCAGTCGTCCGGCGGATTCCACCACTGCGGGGCCGGCCCGGACAGCAGCACGATCGCGCCGGTCCCGACCACCCACACCGTCGTCCACGTATCCCGCAGCCCCCACACCGCGACGGAGACAGCCAGCACTGTCGTAGGCACGCTGACCAGCACCACCAACGGCCACCACCCGGTGGCGTGCATCAGCAGGGTCAGAAAGACCAGCACCGGCAGCCACAGCGCCATGGCCACCCCGAACAGCACCCACGGATAGCGTCGGCGAAGTTCACCCATCATCCGGTCGGCGACGTCCAGTAGGAAATCCATGTCCATCATCGTCGCGCCACGGCGCCAGCGGCACGCTCCCCCACGGGCGTCGCCCTCACCCGGCATGCCGGTCCGACCTGCGCCGTCGGCTACAGCTGTTTCAGCCTCAATTACCGCGCCCATGACTTTGCTGACCACCGTGCTGGCCGTACCCGTGCTGACCGTACCCGTGCTGGCCGTACCCGCTGGATCCATGACCGGGATCAGCGGGCGGAATCGGGCCGGCAGCGGAACGCAACATCGCAGCCTGAGACTGCGAACCATATGAGGTGCCCGGCATCGCGGAAGGCCCAGAACCCGCACCCGACTCAGCCCTCGCCTGTTCCTGCGGAACATAGCCCGCCCATGCGCCACCGACTCCCCCGGGCGCGATCTGCGAGCCGGACGGCCCGGCAACCGACGGACCAGAAGGGTAAGACGGAGATCTCCCTGCAGGAGCCTCCGGACGCGGCTTGATTGCCAGTCGGGATCTCATTCCTCGCGCCGTTTCGGCAGTTACCAAATGTTCGAGAATGTAATGCTGGTCATCCGCACCGAGGTCGTTGAACACGCCTTTTCGAGTGGTTCCACTGATAACATTCTGCATGGTTGAGTAGGCAACACCTGCTTTAGTGGAAGCATACTCCTTCAAACCGCTTACTTGCCCACTCTGACGCTGTCCGATGAACGCAAGGATATGATGCCGCCAAAACGCATCCGTGCCGCTCATCGGCGCTGCTACCGCAGCCAAAGAAGTAGGCTGCGGGCGCGGCTTCACCGCCAAGACTCCGCGCATTTCTATCGCCACAGAAGGAAGGACAAGGCGATCGAGGATGTAATGCTGCTCGCGCGCGCCGAGGCTGTTGAAAATTTCCGGCCGGAACCTTCCACTGACAATATTCGACATGGTCCTTGCATTGACGCCTTCTTGCGAAACCGCATACTGTTCCAGGTTCCGCAATTCTCCGGACTGATGCTTCCGGACGTAATCCTCAATGTGCTCCGCCCAGAATCGGTCGGTCTCCTGGGTCTTTGTCTTCATCGGCCTCGGCCCCATGTCGGGGGCGAGGTTCGTAGTCGGTGCAGGATGCCCGGATCCGCCCGGCAGGTGGCCAATCATCTGCGGTCCCGCTGAGACGGCAGGGGCATACTGCATGTTCTGCGGCGCCGCGAATGACGGCTGCCTCCATCCGCCGGCCGAAGGCACCGAATTCGAACCCGGGGCAGGCAGTGCCCCATCGGTGCCCAACGCACCCAAAAGCTCCGACCGATACGGCACCGCCGGCGCCATCCGCGGCTGAGGCCTGACCGATGACGCCTGCG
>NZ_JZKF01000039.1 GCF_000962825.1 Actinoplanes rectilineatus | reverse complement strand
CCACGCACCCGGCCCCGGATGCCGGCCCTACGGCCGTGCCCCGCGCCCACGTCGCGAGGGAGCCACGGGACTCCCCGTCACGCGTACCCCCGAAAAAGCCCGAAGCTGACCGCTCAGTGTGACCCCCGCCGCTGAACAAGTTCTTTGAATCTGAAATAGTTTCCCCGTCAAAGAAGTTGGACAGGGCACAGGCACGACGAGCACCAGGGAGCCGGTCATGCAGTTCGGGATCTTCAGCGTCAGCGACATCACCACCGACCCCACGACCGGGCACACCCCGACCGAGGCCGAGCGGATCAAGGACATCGTCACGATCGCGAAGCACGCGGAGGAGGTCGGCCTCGACGTGTTCGCGCTCGGTGAGCACCACAACGAGCCGTTCTTCTCGTCGTCGCCCACCACCACCCTCGCCTACATCGCCGCGCAGACGACGACGTTGCAGCTCAGCACCGCCACCACGCTGATCACCACCAACGACCCGGTGAAGATCGCGGAGGACTTCGCGATGCTGCAGCACCTCGCCGACGGGCGCGTCGACCTGACGCTGGGCCGCGGCAACACCGGGCCGGTCTACCCCTGGTTCGGCAAGGACATCCGGGCGGGCATCCCGCTCGCCATCGAGAACTACTCGCTGCTGCACAAGCTGTGGCGCGAGCACGTCGTCGACTGGCAGGGCAAGTTCCGCACGCCGCTGCAGAGCTTCACCTCGACGCCGCGGCCGCTCGACGAGGTCCCGCCGTTCGTCTGGCACGGGTCGATCCGCAGCCCGGAGATCGCCGAGCAGGCCGCCTACTACGGTGACGGCTTCTTCGCGAACCACATCTTCTGGCCCGCGTCGCACACCGAGCGGATGGTCCAGCTGTACCGGCAGCGCTTCGAGCACTACGGCCACGGCAAGGCGGACCAGGCGATCGTCGGCCTCGGCGGTCAGGTGTTCATGAACAAGAACAGCCAGGACGCGGTCAAGGCGTTCCGGCCGTACTTCGACAACGCCCCGGTCTACGGCCACGGCCCGTCGCTGGAGGACTTCTCCCGCGAGACGCCGCTGACCGTCGGCAGCCCGCAGCAGGTCATCGACCGGACGCTGGGCTTCCGCGAGTACGTCGGCGACTACCAGCGTCAGCTGTGGCTGCTGGACCACGCCGGCCTGCCGCTGAAGACGGTGCTGGAGCAGCTCGACATCCTCGGCGCCGACGTGGTGCCGGTGCTGCGCAAGGAGTTCGCCGCCCTGAAGCCGGCGCACGTGCCGGACGCGCCCACCCACGCGTCCCTGGTGGCAGCCGCTCGTGCGAAGAAGGAAGAGGTCACGGCATGAAGCAGCGCAATCTGGTCGTCGTCAGCGCCGGCCTGAGCCAGCCGTCGTCCACCCGCCTGCTCGCGGACCAGCTGTCCGCGGCGGCGGTGGCCGCGGCCGCCCGGCTCGGCGTCACCCTCGACGTGCGGACCGTGGAACTGCGCGACCTGGCCCACGAGATCACCGACCACATGCTGACCGGTTTCCCGCCGGCAGCGTTGAAGGACGCGCAGGACGCGGTCACCGCCGCCGACGCGCTGATCGTGGTGACGCCGGTTTTCTCGGCGAGTTACAGCGGACTGTTCAAGTCGTTCGTGGACGTCCTCGACAAGGATTCCCTGGTCGACAAGCCGGTCCTGCTGGCGGCGACGGCCGGCACGGCCCGTCACTCGCTGGTCCTCGAGCACGCGCTGCGGCCGCTGTTCGCCTACCTGCGGGCGTCGGTGCTGCCCACGGCGGTCTTCGCGGCGAGCGACGACTGGGGTTCCGACTCGGTGGAGGGCCCGCTGCGGGCCCGCATCGACCGGGCCGCGACGGAGCTGGCCCGCGAGACGGAGCGCCGGGAGCCGGTCACGGTGGTGGACCCGTTCGCCCTGACGACCGACTTCGAAAACCTTCTCAAGAACCTTTAGGGGTACGCGCAGAGCCCCGTCCCCACGCCCCCGGCGGTCCGGTCCTCCACCCGGGCCGCCGGCTCGCGTTGCCGGCCGGCGTATGCATTGCCGGCCGACGCGTGCGTTCGGCATGTGCCCGGTTTTTGCCCACACCCGTGGCGGTTGTGGGCACACCCACCACGGGTGTGGGGAAGAACCTCTGTGTATGCCCTGGGCTCAGACGGCGGCCCGCTCCCGTGCAGGGACGACCCACTAGCTTGGGAGGCACACCCCCGGAACAGAGGAGAGCCCCGTGGGCAAGGTGGTCATGTACAGCTCGGTGTCGGTGGACGGCTTCATCGCCGACGACAACGATCAGCCCGGACCGCTGTTCGACTGGCTGACCGGCGGTGACGTCGCGCTGGAGGAGAGCGGCGTGCTGACCGTGTCGCAGACGTCCTACGACTACACCCGGCCGTACTGGGACCGGATCGGGGTGACCATCGTCGGCCGGCACGTCTTCGACATGACCGACGGCTGGAGCGGGCAACCGCCGGGCGGGGTCGACCACGTGATCGTCGTGTCGCACCGGCCGGCACCCGACGGCTGGGACGCGGAGGCGCCGTTCCACTTCGTCGACGGTGTCGAGGCGGCGGTGACCCGGGCGCAGGAGCTCGCGGGTGACCGGATCGTCGAGGTCGCGGCCGGTGACGTCGGCGGTCAGGTGCTCGCCGCGGGCCTGGTCGACGAGGTGCGCATGGATGTCGTCCCGGTCGTGTTCGGGTCCGGCAAGCGCTACTTCGGGCGGGTCCGCGCGCAGCACCTGCTGGAGGGCCCGGACGTGGCGATCCAGGGCAGCCGGGTGCTGCACGTGCGTTACCAGGTGCGCCGCCCGCAACGATGAGCCTCAGGGCGTGGCGGCCTGCACGATCTCCCAGTCGCCGTTGTGGATCAGGTAGCCGCGGCCGGCGTCCAGGCGTACCGGCGACCGCCTCGGCAGCGTGACGCCCAGCAGGTCGCCGTCGAGGTCGATGTTCGGGCGCAGCAGCAGGCCGACCTTCGAGCGCCGGACCGTGCCCGTCCAGTGGCTGTACAGGGTCCGGACCGTGTCCGCCCGGGCCGCGATCACCACGTGCAGGTCCGGCCGGTGCGCCGCCAGCAGGCCGGCGATCGCCCCGTCCGCGTCGTCCAGGGCCTCCGCGTCGTCGATCAGCACCGCCACCGGGCCCTCGACGGTACGGACCGTGGCCAGCAGGGCCGCCGCCTCCCCGCCGGCGGCCGCGAACCGGTGCAGCGCCGGATGGTCCCGCAGCGGGGAGCGCCGCCCACCGATCCCGGCCACGTGCACGCCCGCCGCGCGCAGCACCCCGGCGATGGTCAGCAACGTGGTGCTCTTGCCGCACCGGGCCGGGCCGGCGATCAGCGCGTGGTCCCCCTCGTAGAGGACGAGCTGCCCGGCCGTCAGGTCGGACTCGCGGATGCCCAGCGGGATCCGCCACGGCTCGCCGGTCACGTCCGCGGGTGGCAGCGCCGATGCGTCGACCGTGGTCGGCAGCACCCCGATCCGGGCCGCGGGCCGGGGACCGTCCGGGTATTTCGCCGCCACCGCCGCGGCCATCGCCGCACCGGTCGGGGCCGGTCGCCCGACCTGGGCCTGCAGTCCCTGCGGCAGCGCGACCATCCGGCCGGGGGTGCGGGCGGGCACGTCCTTGCGGGTCAGTCCGGCCTGCACGTAGTCGTACGGGTCCGGCAGCCGGAACAGCCACCGCTGGGTGGTGACCGACGTCCAGGCCTGCGGGATGGTGCTGAACCGGTCGGCGGTGACCGCGAACGATATCCCCGCCGCGGTCCCGTCCGCGTACAGCCGGGTGAGCACGTCCATGATCGCCAGGCCTTCGACGTCGTCGAACTCGGCGCGCATCGCGGCCAGGTTGTCGATCAGCACGACGATCGGGCGCCGCGACGAACCGGATCGCCGCAGGTCCAGCTCGGCGCGCAGGTGCCGGATCAGGCGGACCTGGCGTTCCCGGTCGTCGGCGGCGATCACCGTGCCGACGTGCGGGAGTGCCTCGAGGACGGCCAGATCACCGGTCCCGTAGTCGACGGCGTACACCTCCAGCTGCTCCGGCGGGCGGGCCACGGCCAGCGCGAGTCCGAGGGAGATCAGGGTCGTGGTGGTGCCGCTCCCGGTGATCCCGAACAGCAGGAGGTTGCCCTCGACCGGGTCCCAGCCGACCGGGTACTGCTGCTGCCGGTCCGGGTCGTCCGCCAGCGCCACCACGGCCCGCGAATCATGCGGCGGCAGACCGGCCAGGTCGACGTCGTCGCCGAGCGGTTCCGGCCACGGCCGTCGTGGCGCCGGCAGGTCCGCCGCGGCTGCCACGATCGCGTCGACCAGCCGCGCCAGGTCGGTCCGGCCCTCCTCCGGCCGGCCCGGTGAGCCGGGTTCGCGGGAAGGATCCGGGTCGAAGGTGAACGGCACCACCCGCACCGGGGCGTCGTCGCCACCACCGGACGCGGTGGTGACCAGCGCGGTCTGGATCGGCACCACCTCACCCGGGCCGAGCCGCACGTAGGCCCGCCCGGGCAGCAGCCGGCTCAGCTCCGCCGCCTCCCGCACGCCGATCACGTCCACCGAGTCCGCCGCGTCCTGCACCCGCAACGCCACCCGCAGGTTCGTGTTCGTCCGGATGTTGTCGTTGACCGCCCCGGACGGTCGTTGCGTGGCCAGGATCAGGTGCACCCCGAGGGTCCGTCCCCGCTGGGCGATACCGACCAGCGCCGCCAGGAAGTCCGGCAGTTCCTTGGCCATCGTCGCGAACTCGTCGATCACCACGACCAGCCGCGGCATCGGGTCGGCCACGGCCGCGCCGCTGCGGACGTACTCGATGAGGTTGTCGGCCCGCACCTCCCGCAGCCTGCGCTCCCGGTGCCGCAGCTCCGCCTCGAGCGCGCGCAGCGCCCGCTCGCCCAGCTGCTCGTCGAGGTCGGTGACCATGCCGACGGTGTGCGGCAGTCGGGAACACTCGTCGAAGGCCGCGCCGCCCTTGTAGTCCATCAGCACGAACGTCAGCCGGGTCGGGTCGGCGCCCGCCGCGAGAGCGGCGACCAGGCTGCGGAGCAGTTCACTCTTGCCGGAGCCGGTGGTGCCGCCGATCAGGCCGTGCGGACCGTCGCGGATCAGGTCGAGGACGAACACCCCCCGGTCGGTCATGCCGAGCGGGGCGGTGAGGCCGACCGGGTCGGCCCGGTTCCAGCGGTCACGGACCGCGGGCGCGTCGACCTGGGCGAGGCCCAGCATCGGCAGCAGGCGCACCCCGTCGGGCAGGCCCGCTCCGGTGCGCCGCAGTTCCGGGTCGTCGAACCGGGCCAGGTGCCGGGCGCAGGTCCGGGCGTCGGCCACCGGGATCCCGGCGAGCAGCACCTCCTCGACGGCGACCCCGTCGGCGGGGCGGCGCACCACGGCGTCGCCGTCCGGCCCGACGATCTCGACGACGGTGTCGCAGGCCGCCGGGAGACGGTCGGCGGTGGCGGCCAGGACGATCCCGGCGACCGGCGCCGGCGGCTCGGACCGGCCGAACGGGGTGGGCGCGGCGATCCGGGCGGCGTTGAGCAGGTCCCGGCCGGGCGAGGCGACACCGTCGGTGAGAACCTCCGAATCGATCACCACCAGGGCGGTTCCGGCGGCCGCCCCGGCGGCGAGCTGCCGCAGCAGGGCGTCGCTGCGGTCGCGCCGGTGGGCGAGCCAGCGCCCGCTGTCGTCGGGCAGCCGGGTGTGCGGCAGCCATTTGCACCAGTCCCAGGCGGGTTCCCGGCCGTCGTCGGCGAAGACCGCGACGGTCAGGTCGGCCGGCCCGTGGTGCACGGCGGCCTGGCAGATCAGGCTGCGGGCGACGGCGAGGGCGGCGGCGCGGTCGCCGACGATGCCGGTCACACCGCCGTGCGCCAGGGTGATCTCGACCGGCGCCGCGGCCAGCCGGATCGCCGCGACCCGGTCGGCGGCGTCGTCCGGGAGCCGTCCGCCGCTGTCGGCCCGGGCCGGTGGTGGCCACGGCCGGTCGGCGATCCCGGCGTACAGGCGCAGGAAGTCGTCGTGGTGGGTGCGCCGCTCCCACAGCCGGGTGCTGGGCAGCCCGGCCCGGCGCAGCGCCTCGGCCGGGTCCGGCAGCACGTGCCGCAGCCGGTCGCGTTCGGTGCGGGCGGCGGCCGCCAGCGTCTCGCCGAAGGCGTCCAGGGCGGTGTCGTAGCGTTCCCGGTCGGCGGCGGTCTCCTTGCGGACCCGGCGCCGCGACTCCAGGTGCGTGCCGATCCCGATCACCGGCGAGAGCAGCGCGAACAACCCGAAACGCAGGTCCCGGGTGACCGCCACCATGATCACGGCGAGGACGATCGGGCCGAGCGTGGACGCCAGACTGAAGTGCGGCTTCTGCGGCTCGCGCGGCACGGCGGGCGCGGTCGCCTCCTCGGGTACGGGCGGGGGCGCGGCGCGCGGCGGCCGGTTGAACGCGATCGTCCCGCCACGGCCCAGGTGCCGGCGCAGGTCCAGGCCGGCCGGGCGGTCCGGGTCGCCGGCCCGCCGCACGGCCAGGGCGACCGCGCCGACCCCCAGCACGTCGTCCGGGTCCAGGCCGGCGGTCCCGGACACCCGCACCCCGTTCTTGAGTACGCCGTTCGCCGCGCCCAGATCCGTGACCGTCACACCGTCGGCGCCGACGTCGAGCCGGCAGTGTTCCCGGGAGACGGTGTCGTGTTCCAGCCGCAGACCGGCCGACGGGGCACGGCCGACCACCCACCGTCCGGGGAGCAGCGGCCACGCCCGGCCGGCTTCGAGTCCCGCCACGGTGACCGCCTGGTACGCCGCCCGGGTCGGCGGTCCCGCCCCGGCCGGCGGTCCCGGGGCGAGGACGGCGCCCTCGTGGAGTCCGGAGTCACTGATCGGGACGGACGTGTCGACCGGGCGCCCGTCCACCGCGGCCACCGGCGGGACGGGTGCTCCGAGCGTACGAAAAAGGTCGGCGAGAGTGGCATCGCGGCTGCGCGGGCGCACCTCGATCTCGAAACCGGCCGTGGCCGGTCCCGCCGGTGTCCAGACGATGTGCACGACCACCCCGCTCGATCCGACGAGTCGCCCCGGACCAGGCTAGCCGCATCCACACCCGTCAGTCTCGCCGCAGACGCTCCGCAAGCCAGGCGACCGCCAGCGGATAGCGATAGTCGATCGCCCCGTGACCGGCCGGGAACAGCTCGAAGTGGATCCGGTCGGCGGGCACGCCGATGCGCCGCAGGCCGTCGTGGAACGCCTCGGCGCCCAGGTCGAGGAACCATTCGTCGCGGGTGCCGGCGTCGATCCACACCGCGGACAGTCCGCGCAGCGCGTCCGCGTACCGGTCGATCATCCGCACCGGGTCCCAGGCCAGCCACCGCTCCCACAGTTCCGGGATGAGCTGCCCGGTGCGCGGGTCGAACGGCAGGCGCGGCGTGCCGTCCGGGTCGGCGGAGAACGCGGCCGAGCAGCCGAGCACCATGACCAGGCTCATGTCCTCCTCCTTGGTCAGCGCCACCCGGCTGTTGAAGTCCGCCCACCAGGCCTGGATGTCGTGGCCGTACTCGCGCAGCGCCCGGGTGGCCTTGGCGAACTCGTTCAGGTACGCGTACTCGTAGAGGTTGTCGCCGGCGTGCGTGGCGAGCAGGCCGAACAGGTCGGGCCGCAACATCGGCGTGATCATCGCCCCGAACCCGCCGGACGACTTGCCGGAGATCGCCCGCGCGGCCGGATCGGCGATGGTCCGGTACCGCGCGTCGACCCACGGCACGACCTCGTCGCAGAGGTACGTGTGGTACCTCCCGGTGCCGGGCGAGTCGACGAACTGGGAGCCGCCGTACGCGGTCCACGCGTCGACGTAGACGATGACGCACCCCGGCGCCCGGCCCTCGGCGAACACCCGGTCGGCGGTCTCGACGAACGGCTGGCGGAACGGGGTCCGGTTGCCCCACATGGTCACCGCGCCGGAGTACCCCTGGATCACGTAGATCACCGGGTACCGTGCGTCGCCGCCGTCGTAGCCGGGCGGCGTGTACACCCAGATCGGCCGGACGTGCGGGTCTCCGAGGGGGTTGTCCCGCAGCACCACCGAGTCGATCGTCTCGTGATGCAGGACACCGCTGAGCTCACTGCTCCATATCGACATGATCTGGAGTCAACTATCTTTTGCCGATGTCCGCAGCACCCGAGCACGGTCGCATGGCGTGGCTCGACGCCCTGCGCGCCGTCGCCGTGCTGCTCGTCGTCTATGCCCATCTGACGCGGTACGTCTTCACCGACGTGCGCGCCGTCACCGGTGAGTGGCTGCACGCCGGCCCGGCCGGGGTGATGCTGTTCTTCCTGGTCAGCGGCTACATCATTCCGGCGTCGCTGGAGCGGCACGGCGACGTGCGGCGGTTCTGGACGGGCCGGGCCCGGCGGCTGCTCCCGCTCTATCTCGCGGTCGTCGTGGTGCTGCTGCCGGTCGCCTGGCCCGCGGATCCGCTGCGCACCCTGACCGGGCACGCCACGATGCTGCCGTTCCTGCTGGACGTGCCGCTGATCACGCCGGTGCTGTGGACGCTGAGCTACGAGATGGCGTTCTACCTGCTGGTGAGCGGCCTGTTCACGGCCGGGCTGCGGCGCGTGGAGGCGGCGGTCGCGGTGCTCCTGGCCGGGCTGGCCGTGGTGACCGCCCCGCTGACCTCGTCGCTCGTGCCGCTGCCGGTGGCGGTGCTGGTGCTGACGGCCGGTTTCGCCGCGGTGTACCTGCGCCGGATCCGGCTGGGCGGCATCGTGCTGGGCCTGCTGGCGGTGGCGTTGCTGCTGCTCAACCAGGATCCGGCGCACGCCTGGGACGGCCTGCTGATCGTCGCGGTGATGTTCACCGGCACCACGCTCTACCGGGCCGAGCGGGGGCAGATCCGGTGGCGGCAGGCCGGCCTGACCGCCGCCGTCGTCGCGGCGGCCCTGCTGTGGAACTGGCTGGCCGAGCTGCGGGCGCTCGACGGGTTCACCCCCGGTTACATCGCCCGGTCGATGATCACGCTGCTGGTGGTGGCCGGCACGTTCGCCGTCGCCTTCCGGTGGCGGCACCGCCGGGTGCCCGCGTGGCTGGCCCGGACCGGGGTCCTGAGCTACTCGATCTACCTGGTGCACTACGCCGCGATCCAGCTGCTCCAGCCGTGGCTCACCGCCGACCTGCCGGACGTGGTGGTGGCCGCCGGCTATGTGGCCATGGTGCTGGGGGTGTCCGCCCTGACCTACCGGTGGATCGAACTACCGGCCCAGCGCCGTGCCGCGCCGGCCCCGGCCGTCCGCTGATAATGCGATACGGACGTCGGGGCCCGTGGCGGGTGTGGCAACACCCGCAGTGGGTGTGGAACCGATTCAGGAACAGCTCCCGAGAGGCACCAGGGCGGCCACCGCGTCGGCGACCCGGTCCACCTCGTCCTCGGTGTTGTAGTAGTGCGGGGACAGCCGCAGGCACCAGTCGACGCCCTTGTCGCCGAAGTCGAGGATCGCGAACTCGCGCAGGCTGAGCGCCGAGTTGATGCCCTGCCGGTCCATCGCCGCCTTGAACGGTTCCGCGTCCCAGCCGTCGACGGCGAAGGTGACCAGGGCGGCCAGGTCAGCGCCACGGTCCAGGAGGCGGACGCCGCCGATCGCGGCGAGCCGGTCCCGGAGCCGGGCGCCCAGGGCCGCGGTGCGGGCGGCGACGGCCTCGATCCCGACCGTCCGGGCGTAGCGGATCGCCTCCGCGCAGCCGAGCAGGGTGGCGTACGGGAACTCCCAGTACTCGAACCGGGCGGCGGTGGCGACCTGCTCGTAACGGTCCTCGGTCACCCAGTCCGCGCCGTTCGTGTCGACGAACAGCGGCTCGTACCCGGCGTCCAGAACCCGCTGGGAGACGTAGAGCAGTCCGGTGCCCCGGGGCCCGCGCAGCCACTTGCGGCAGGTGGCGGCGAGCAGGTCCGCGCCGATCGCGGTGACGTCGAGCGGCAGCTGGCCGATCGACTGGCAGGCGTCGACCAGGTAGAGCAGGTCCTGGTCACGGCAGTGCCGGCCGATCGCGGCGACCGGCTGCACCAGACCCGAGTTGGTGGGCACGTGCGTGACGGCGACCAGGCGAGGTCGCAGCGTACGCATCAGGGTGGCCATCGCGTCGACGTCGACGCCGCCCTCGGGCAGGTTCGGCGCGCGGACCACCCGGACGCCGAAGCGCCGGCGCAGCGACAGGAAGGCGATCTGGTTGCTGACGAAGTCGTCCCGGGTGGTGAGGATGACGTCACCGGACCGGAAGTCGATCGCCGACAACGCCGTCGCGTACGCGTGGGTGCTGCTGTTGGCGAACGCGATCTCCTCGGGCCGCGCGCCGAGCAGCCCGGCGGCCTCGGTGTAGAACCCGCGGATCCGCCCGGCCCGGGCGGCGGCCGCCTCGTAGCCGCCGGTCTGCGCCTCGAGCGTCAGGTGGCCGGTCATCGCGGCGAGCACCGAGGCGGTCATCAGGCCCGCTCCGGCGTTGTTGAAGTGGATGACCTGTTCACAACCGGGGGTGTCGGCCCGCAGAGCCGCGACGTCGAGCGGTGGCAGCCCACTTGAAGAATTCATATCAGACGATATTAGAGGGCGGCCATCTGGCGGCGTTTGCACTGGTAGGGCAGGATGCCCGCCATGCAGAAGAAGATCTTGGCGGGGCTGGCGGCAGTGGCGCTGGCGGTGGGTGCCGGCACGCTGGGCCTGACACGCCCGTGGGCCGCCGCCCCCGGCGACCGGGTTCCCGGCGGTCTCGAACTGCCCTGGATGTGGCAGGCGACCGTCGACATGGGCGCCCCCGGGCCCGCGTCGGTGCTCGCCGGCGGGGACACCCTCGGATTCCAGGGCGGGGACTTCTACGACGCCGAAGGCAAGATCGCGGTGGTGGGCCGCGACGGCGACTACCGGATGCTGCTCCAGGGCGGCTGGAACGACGTGGCCGCCGGTGAGGACGTGCTGCTCTCCCCGGACGGCACCCGGGTGGCCCGGCCCGCCGTCGACGTCAGCGGCCTCGAGGTCGTCGACCTGACCAGCGGGAAGGCCCCGGTCTACACCGGCGGGAACGCCGACAGCCTGATCGGGCCGGTGGCCTGGTCCCCGGAGGGCCGGTCCCTGCTCGTCGCGCTCTACGCCGGCGGCGCCCCGGAAGGGAACCGGTTCGCCCTGCTCGACCTGGACACCGACACGCTGCAGCCACTCGGCGAGGTGACCAGCACGGTCGGGATGCAGGCCGCGGCGCGCGGCGCGATCAGCCCGGACGGCACCCGGATCGTCCTCACCGACGGTGCCACGTTGCGGGCGGTGGACCGTACCGGAGCAACCGCCTGGACCACCACCCTCGGTGAGCGGCAGCGGCTGGCCGGGGCCGGCGCCTTCAGCCCGGACGGCGCCCGCATCGCCGTCGCCGAACTGGACGGCTGCCTCGACGCCTGCGACGAGGACGCGCTGGCCGCCCGCCGATGGACGATCAGCTACCGGGACGCCACGACCGGCGCCGCGACCACCGGGCCGGTGCTGCCGGCGGTCACCGGCAGCGGCATCCGGGCGCTGGGCTGGAGTCAGGGCCGTGACCTGGTCGTCCTGCGCTACGAGCCGGAGGACGACGCGTTCCGCCCGGCCCGCGGTGACGCCTCGACGACCGGCTGGGACGACACCGGCTGGTACGAGACCGGCCACCTCACCCTGCTCGCCCTCGGCCCGGACGGCACCACCCGGACCCTGCTCGACCCGCCGGACGGCGTCCTCACCCTGGACGTGGCCCGCGACCTGCTCGAAGCCGGCAGTTTCGGCGGGCCGACACCGACCGCCGACCCGTTCCCGGCGCGCGGCATCATCTGGCTGGCACTCGCCCCGATCCTGCTGATCGCCTCACCGCTGCTCTTCGGCCTGGCCCTCCACCTTCGCCGCCGCCGGGCCTATCCGGTCGCGACCGGCAGGGTGGCGTAGCCGCGCAGCGTCAACCGGTCGCGCCGCTCCGGGACACCGTCCAGGTGCAGCCCCGGCCGCATCGCCAGCAGCAGCGGGAACGCCACCTGCGCCTCCAGCCGGGCCAGCGGCGCACCCAGGCAGTAGTGCGCTCCCCCGCCGAACGACACCGGCTGGATGTTCGGCCGGTCCGGGTCGAAGCGATGCGGCTCCGGGTAGCGTTCCGGATCCCGGTTGGCCGCGCCGAGCATCATGTTCATCCAGGATCCCTCGTCCAGCCGGTGACCGTCGCCGAGGTCCAGGTCGGTGCTGGTGTACCGGGTGGTCAGCTGGACCGGCGAGTCGTACCGCAGCATCTCCTCGACGAACGCCGGGGCGAGATCCGGGTCGTCGCGCAGCCGCGCCGCCTGCGCCGGATGGTCGAACAGGGTCGTCAGGCCGGTGCCGAGCAGGTTGGTGGTGGTCTCGAACCCGGCGACCAGCAGCAGCACCAGATTGGCCAGCAACTCCTCACCGGTCAGCGAGCCGGCCTCGACGAGCGCGCCGGTCAGATCGTCCTGCGGCGCCCGCTTCCGGTCCGCGATCAGCCCGGTGAAGTAGTCCTCCAACTCCCGCCCGGCCACGTCGGCGGCCCGCATCTCCTCCTCGGAGCTGATCGGTTCCAGCACCACGGTCAGGTCCGAGGTCCGCTGCCGGAACCAGGCCCGATCCTGCTCCGGGATGCCGAGCAGCGCACAGATCACCCCGATCGGCAGCGGGAAGGCGACCGCGCTCATGAAATCGGCCCGCGCAGGCATCGCCTCGATCAGCTCCCGGGCCTGCCCGGCGATCACCTCCCGCAGCCCGGCCACCCGGCGGGCGGTGAACGTCGCCGCGGCCGCCCGCCGCAGCCGCGAGTGGTCCGGCGGGTTGGTCTGCAACATGGACAGCACGATCGAGGCCACCCCACGGTTCTCCCGCCAGTCCGGCCACGACCGGTCGTAGTCGGCCGCGTCCGCCACTCGCAGGCCCGGTTCCCGCAACAGCCGGTTGACCAGCGCGTGCGAGGTGACGAACCAGGTGTTCCCGGCCTGCACGATCGGGCCCCGTTCGCGGATCACGTCGTAGGCGGGATAGGGGTCGAGCCGGCCCTCCGGCTGGAACAGCGACGCCAGCGCACTGTCGAAATCCATACCCCATTCTGCGGGTACGGGGTCAACGCCGCCGCCCGCCCGGGCGTGGGTGCCGTTGTACGCTCGCCGGCATGCCGGACAGCACCGCGACGTCACGGATGGCCGGTGACGACGTCATCCAGGGAAGACAACGCCTCATCTTCGTCAACCGGGGCGACCGGTACGCGCTCAGCACGCTCGGTGTCTTCGCCGACGGCGCCGTCCTCTGGCGATTCGGTTCGACCGACGTCGACGGGCTGCGCGCCGCGTTCGCCGACGGCACGCTGACCCTGACGCCGCCCGAGGGCGCACCGCTGATCATCGAGGGGACGGCGAGCGGGACGGTGCCGGCGCTGGAGTCGTGGCTGACTCCCGAGTTGCTGATCGGCGACCTCGCCGACGACCTGGACGATCTCAACGACCGGCCGGACTCCTCCCGGCGCTGCTGGAACGCGCTCCTGGCGTACGCCGCCGACCCGACCGCGGCCAACCTGGAGACCGTCCGCGGGTCGTACCACGCGGTGCCGGAACACCGCCGGATCTACATGCTCGGCGACATGGACCAGAACGACGTTCCGGTCCGGATCCTGCTCGCCGAGGTGGGTGAGACGATCCCGGCCCGCAACGAGGGAAGCACGCTCACGGTGACCCCGGAGGTCCGGGAGCAGGCCCTCGACTACTTCCGCCGAAGCAGGGCCGCGGTCGCCGGAAGCCAGGCCCGGCGGGTGGCGGACGGTCCGGAGTCGACCGTTGCGCTGGCCGTCGGCGGGCACGTCTACCCGAACGGCTGGCCGGATCCGGCGGGCCTGGAGGTCCTCCAGATCGACTACCCCGCGACGGTGGTGCGTGACGGCCGACCGTACGCCAGTGTCATGCACGCCTACTGGGCGCTGTCCACCGACGACACCGGCTGGCACGACCGGATCGCCGCCGCCGGCCGGGGCCTCGACGCCAGGAAGCTCGGCGAGGAGGCGCCCCGGCGGCCGGGCTGGCCGGCGGCCCGGCTGGGCGTGATGACCGCGCTGCTGCGGGACAAATTCGAGCGCCACCCGGCGATGGCGGCGACACTGCTCGGCACCGGCGACGCCCAGTTGTCCTACAGCGACTGGGCGTCGCGGTACTGGAGTTCGAGCGGCGCCAACTGGCTGGGCCGGCTGCTGGAACTCGTGCGGTCCGAGCTGACGGCTCGGTGAGCGGGCCGCCACGGTGATCAGCGACCCTGGAAGGACCTCACCGTACGGGCAGCCGAGATGATCAGCGACCCTGGAGGGACTTCACCGTGTCGCCGAAGGTCCAGCCCTTCGAACCGTCCCAGTTGATCGACCAGGTCATCAGGCCCTTGATCCCCGGCACACTCTGGTACGCCTGCGTGACCAGCGCCGGCGTCATGTACCCGCCGCCCGCACCGACCTGCGCCGGCAGACCGGGGACCTGCTTGTCGTACGGGATCCGGATCGTGGTGCCCTGAATGGTGAGACCGTTGGCGAGACACTGGGTCTGCACCGTGAAGCCCTGCACGGTGCCCGCGCCGTACGAGTCGCCGGAACACCCGTACATGCTGCCGTTGTAGTACTGCATGTTCAGCCACCACAGGCGGCCGTTGTCCAGGTACTTCTTGATGATCGGCAGGTAGGAGCCCCAGATCGAGCCGTAGACGACGCTGCCGCCGGTGACATAGGCGGTCTCCGGTGCCATGGTCAGCCCGAAGTTCGACGGCATCGCGGCCAGCACCCCGTCGATGATCCGGATCAGGTTGGCCTGCGACGTGGACAACGTGCCGATGCTGCCGCTGCCGGTGAGCCCGGTCTCGATGTCGATGTCGATGCCGTCGAAGTGGTAGGCCTTGAGGATCGGCACGATCGTCGCCACGAACCGGTCGGCGACCGCGCTGGAGCTGAGATCCACGCCGGCGGTGGCCCCGCCGATCGACATGAGCACCGTCGACCCGGCCGCCTTGGCCGCGCAGATCTGGGCCGCCGTCGGCACCTTCACCCCGGCGTCCATGCCGTCCTCCCAGAGCACCGTCCCGTCCGGCCGGATCACCGGGAACGCCGCCATCAGCACGTTGTACCCGTGCTGCGCGATCCGGGAGTCGTCGACCGGGATCCAGCCCATGCCCGGGTGCACGCCGTTGGACGCGCCGTCCCAGTTCTCCCAGTACCCCTGCAGCACCTTGCCGGTCGGTCGGCCCTTGGTGGCGCAGGTCCCGCCGCTCCCGGTCGGCGTCGGGCTGGCGGTCGGTGTCGGGCTGGTGGTCGGTGACGTGGTCGGCGTCGGTGACGTGCCACCGGTGCAGGCGCCGAGGTCCGTCCACAGGGTCGGCGTGGCCGCCGGGTTCCAGCCGGTCCCGGCATAGGCGGTATGCGTGACCAGCGCCTGGTAGAGATGCCCCTGATAGGTCACCTGTTGTCCCGCGGTGTAGGTGGGACCCTCCGCCCACACCGTCGACGAGCAGGCCACCGCCGCCGCCCCGCTGGGCGACCATCCGATCACCGCCCCGGTGGCCACCAGCACTCCGACCACCACGGATATCAACCCACGTCGAACTCCCATGGCCTCATCCTGGCGTTCACATCTATAAATATCAAGGCTTGTTAACTGTTAACACCGGGCCGCCGGCACGGCCGGCGCTCCCACGCAGCCCGGCGCTCTACCCCAAGCCGTCGCCCATGGTCACCAGTCATCGGCCGTTCAGCGCCGCCCAATGTCGGCCGATGCCGATGCCGCCCGGCACCGGCCGGTGCCACTCAATGTCGGCCGATGTCGATGTCAGCCGATGCCGCTCGATGCCGGCCGATGCCGCTCGATGCCGGCCGATGCCGCTCGATGCTGGCCGATGCCGGCCGATGCCGCTCGATGCTGGCCGATGCCGCTCGACGTCGGCCGATACCGATGCCGGTGTCAGCCGGTGCGGGTCGGTGCCAGCCGTCGCCCACGGTCGACCGCATCCGGCCCGACAGCCGTGGTCGACGGCTGGGGTTGCTCGGCCGTCGACCACGGCTGTATTCGATCACCCAGAGAGCCACCGACGACGGCTGACCGCTCCGAGCCGTTCACCACGGCTCAGGACGGAGGCCAAAAATGCCGTAACCGACGGCCGCCCGCCGCCAGCCGTCGCGCAGGGCTGTCACGGTGGGCGGCGAGCAACGAGCAGCGGGCAACGAGCAGCGGATGACAGGCGGCGAGCGGCGAGCAACGGCGGGCGAGCGGCGAGCGGCAGGCAACGAGCAACGGCGGGCGAGCAACGAGCAACGGCTGACGGGCGGCGGACCTTCACGGGGCTGCGGGCACGGTGCCGTCGTCGAAGGTGGAAATCATGTCGCCGGCCTACACGCTCGAGCGGCGTGTTGTTGGGATGGAACTCGAGACGTCGAGCGCGGCGGTGCGGCGGCGCCCGGCCCGGGCGTGTTGGTGGGATGGAGCATGACCGGGCGGCGGTGCCCCGGCCCGCGCCGGCCGCTCCTGCTGATCGCCTGCCGGCGTGCCCGGCCTTGCGCTCGAGATGGGGACGGCACCGTCACCCGCAAACGGCACCGTCACCCGCAAGGGGGTCAGACGGGCTTCACGATCATGGGGAGGTCGAGATAGGCGGCGTATCGCTCCAGCGCCGGCTGTGCGTCTGAAAGGTCGAAGTCGGCCAGCGGGTTGACGGTGATCGTCACGGCCTTCCTACCCAGGGCGCGCTTCCATGTCGCCATCACGTGGCCGTCCCGCACCAGGGTGGACTGGAACACGCCGTTGCCGCCGGGGATCACGGCCGCCACCTGGTCCGGGGTGGCCATCAGGGAACGGTCCTTGTAGCCCAGCATGTACTCGTCGAAGCCGGGCAGCGCCCACCAGCCGCGCACCGGACCCGCGTCCAGGGTCTCCGGGGTGGCCCACATCGCGGTGCCGTCGACGTCCACGGCGACCAGGCCGGCCGCCGTGGCACCCAGGCGGCAGTCGCCCATGGTGAGGCCGGTCCAGCCGGCGAAGTCCTTCAGCGGGGCCGGGCCGTGGCTCTGGAAGTAGCGCCGGGCCAGGATCGCCAGGCCTTCCTCCCGTTCATAGGTGACCCGCGACGCGGCCCACTCGTCCAGGAGCACGAACGTCTGTTCGGTTCCGCGGTTCGGGGCGATGGCTGTCACGCCGAGTTGGCTCGCGTACCAGAGAAGGTGGTAGCCGAGCTGACCACTCACCGCGACGCCGCCGTCGGTGAGGGCGGCCAGGCACTCGGATCGCGTCAGGCGGCGGCCGCCCGCGAGCGCCTCGCCGAGCATCTGCGCCGCCTTGTCGACCGTCTCCTCGGACAGGCCCAGGATCTCCCGGCGTTTCGCCGCGCCGGCCAGCGCGCGGACGCCGGTGAGCTGCAGCATCCAGTGCGCGTCGGCGGACGGGATCAGGTGGACCGTGCCGCGCATCGGCCAGGTTCGCACGACCGTTCGTTCTTCGGTCTCAGCGATCACCGACGCGAGTGACGAGCCGGACAGCCGGGCGCCCAGCGACCAGAGCACGCTGTTGAGGTCCTGCGCCTGCATCGCGCCGAACCACTCGGCGACCTCGAGCACCGAGCGACAGGGGTGGGAGCCGAGCAACAGGCTGGAAAGGCGAAGGCTCAGTGCCGTAGACGCGTCCACGACACTGAGCCTAGGCAACGACTACCGGCCGCGGGCCGCCCGGTACCGCTTGATCAGGGCGTTGGTGGACGAGTCCGCGTCGTCGGCGGGCGCGTCGGCGGAGGTCAGCTTCGGCGCGAGCTGGTTGGCCATCACCTTGCCGAGCTCGACACCCCACTGGTCGAACGAGTTGATCTCCCAGATCACGCCCTGGGTGAACGTGATGTGCTCGTAGAGCGCCACCAGCTGACCGAAAGTGGTCGGCGTGAGCGAGTCCGCGAGGATCGTGGTCGTCGGGTGGTTGCCCTGCATGACCCGGTGCGGCGCGACCTTGGGGTCGGTGCCCTCGGCCTTGACCTGCTCCAGGGTGCGGCCGAACGCGAGCGCGCCGGTCTGCGCCAGGAAGTTCGACATGAACAGGTCGTGCATCTCGCCGATGTCGTGGTTCGGCTTGCTGAACCCGATGAAGTCCGCCGGGATCAGCTTCGTGCCCTGGTGGACGAGCTGGTAGAAGGCGTGCTGGCCGTTGGTGCCGGGCTCGCCCCAGAACACCTCGCCGGTCTGGTACGTGACCGGGTCGCCGGACAGGCGCACCGACTTGCCGTTGCTCTCCATGGTCAGCTGCTGCAGGTACGCCGCGAACCGGTGCAGGTACTGCGCGTAGGGCAGGACCGCGTGCGACTGCGCGCCGAGGAACGTGTCGTACCAGACGTTGAGCAGCCCGAGCAGGGCCGGAACGTTCTGCTCGATCGGCGTTGTCCGGAAGTGCTCATCAACGGCGCGGTAGCCGGCGAGCATCTCGGCGAACCTCTCCTTGCCGATCGCGATGAGCACCGAGAGGCCGACCGCGGACGGGAGCGAGTAGCGGCCGCCCACCCAGTCCCAGAAGCCGAACATGTTGTCCGTGTCGATGCCGAAGTCGGCGACCTTCGCGGCGTTCGTCGAGACGGCCACGAAGTGCTTCGCGACGGCGGCGTCATCGTTCAGCGATGCGAGCAGCCAGTTCCGGGCCTCGCGCGCGTTGGTCAACGTCTCCTGCGTGGTGAACGTCTTGGAGACGATGATGAACAGCGTCGTAGCCGGGTCGAGGTCCTGCGTCTTCTCGTACAGGTCGGTCGGGTCGATGTTCGACACGAACCGGGCCTCGATGTCGCGCTGCGAGAACTCCTTCAGCGCTTCGTAGGCCATCACGGGACCGAGGTCGGACCCGCCGATGCCGATGTTCACGATCGTCTTGATCCGCTGACCGGTGTGCCCGGTCCACTCGCCCGAGCGCACCTTGTCGGCGAACGCGCCCATCCGGTCGAGGACCTCGTGCACGTCGGCCACGACGTCCTGGCCGTCGACGACCAGCGAGGCCGTCCGCGGCAGCCGCAGCGCGGTGTGCAGCACGGCACGGTCCTCGGTGATGTTGATGTGTTCACCGGAGAACATCGCGGTGATCTTCTCGCTCAGCTTCGCCCGGCCGGCCAGGGCCACCAGGGCGCTCAGGACCTCGTCGCTGACCAGGTTCTTGCTGTAGTCGACGTAGAGGTCAGCGACCTCGGCCGCGTAGCGCTCGCCGCGCCGCGGGTCGCCGGCGAACAGGTCGCGCAGGTGCACCGCAGCGAACTTCTCCGCGAGTCCCTGAAGGTTCTGCCACTCGGCGCTGTCGGAAACGTGTTCGCTCATCTCTCCCACTCCGGACCGGGCCACTCGCACGTATATCGCCCATGGTGGCACGGGCCCCGTGCCACCGGCGGCGAAGTTGCAGCTCACAGACGGCCCACAGATTGATCACAGAGCCGTCGTAGAACTACTCGCGAGGTTAGTCCCATGACGACGACTGCACGCCACCGGTCCCGAAGTGTCCCAGAGCGTGTTCCTTTGGTACTGCTTCTGCTCGGGACCGTGGTCCTGTACCTGTGGGACCTCAGTGCGTCGGGATGGGGCAACAGTTTCTACGCGGCGGCCGCACAGGCCGGCGCGCAGAGCTGGAAGGCATGGCTGTTCGGCTCGCTGGACGCGGGTAACGCGATCACCGTCGACAAGCCCCCGGCCGCCATGTGGATCATGGGCCTGTCCGCGCGGATCTTCGGCGTGAACAGCTGGGCGATTCTGGCACCGCAGGCCCTGATGGGCGTGGCCAGCGTCTACCTGCTGTACGCGGCCGTGAAACGCTGGTTCGGGCCGGCCGCCGGACTGCTCGCGGGGGCGGCCCTGGCGGTCACCCCGGTGGCGGTGCTGATGTTCCGCTACGACAACCCGGACGCGCTGCTGGTGCTGCTGATGACGGCGGCCGCGTACACCACGGTCCGGGCCACCGAGACGGCGAGCGCCAAGTGGCTGGCGCTGACCGGCGTGCTGCTCGGGTTCGGCTTCCTCACCAAGATGATGCAGGCGTTCCTGGTGCTCCCGGCGTTCGCGCTGGTCTACCTGGTGGCAGCCCCCGCCGGCACCGGAAGACGGATCAGGCATCTGCTCCTCGCCGGCGGCGCGATGATCGTCTCGGCGGGCTGGTACATCGCGCTCGTCGAGATCTGGCCGGCGTCCTCCCGCCCGTACATCGCCGGATCCACCAACAACACCCTGTGGGAGCTGGCGCTCGGCTACAACGGCCTGGGCCGCATCCTGGGCGGATCGGGCAACGCCGGCGGTGGCGGCGGCATGGGCGGCGGCGGGAACACCGCGTTCGGCGGATCCACCGGCATCGGACGGCTCTTCGGCGAGGCGATGGGCACCGAGATCTCCTGGCTGCTCCCGGCGGCACTGATCGCCCTGGTCACGGTGCTCGCGGTGACGTGGACGGCGCCGCGGACCGACCGGGCGCGGGCTGCCGCCCTGCTGTGGGGTGGGTGGCTGCTGGTCACCGGGATCGTGTTCTCGTACATGAGCGGGACGATCCACCCGTACTACACCGTCGCGCTCGCCCCGTCGATCTCCGCGATGGTGGGCATCGGCGCCCGGGTGCTGTGGCTCTACCGCGCCGAACTCTGGGCACGTCTGGTGCTGGCGAGCATGGTCCTGGCCACCGCGGGCTGGGGGTTCGTGCTACTCGGGCGTACCGAATGGATCCCGGCACTGCGGTGGGTCGCCCTGGCCGCCGGTGTGGTCGCGGCGCTCGCGCTCGCCGCTCCCGCCGCCCAGCTGCGACGTCTCGCGGTGGTGGGTGTCGTCGCGGGCCTGCTCTCGGCGGGCCTGGGGACCGCGGCCTACGCGACGGTCACGGTCACGGTGGCGCACACCGGGTCGATTCCGACCTCCGGGCCGTCCGGAACGTCCGGCATGAGCGGTGGTCCGGGTGGCGGCGGAGGGGGTACGCGCGGGGACCGGCCCGACCGCACCAGCGGGGCCGAGTCGTCGCCGGAGGATTCCACCAGTTCCGACGGTGCTTCCGCCCCTGCTCCGACCGGCACCTCAGGTTCCGGCTCCTCCTCCGACAGCCAGTCCTCCGACAGCCAGTCTTCCGACAGCGGCCAGTCCCCCGACGGCCAGTCTTCCGACAGCGCCCAGTCCTCCGACGGTCAGTCTCAGGACGGTGGCGCTCAGGCGCAGGGCGGCGGGCCCGGCGGGGGCGACGGCGGCGGTGGCATGGGTGGCGGGTCCAGCAGCAACAGCGAGCTGAACGCGCTGCTCGAGAAGACGACCACCACCTGGTCTGGCGCGGTCTCCGGCGCCACGTCGGCCGCCGACCTGGAACTGGCCACCGGCACCGCGGTGATCGCCCTCGGCGGCTGGGACGGCTCCGACCCCGCGCCGACGCTCGAGCAGTTCCAGGCCTACGTCGGCAACGGCCAGATCACCTACTACATCGCCGGTGGCCGCGGCGGCGGCATGGGCGGCGGTGACGGCGAGACCACCCAGTCGTCGCAGATCGCCACCTGGGTCGAGGCGAACTACACGGCCACCACGGTCGGCAGCGCCACGGTGTACGACCTGACCGCCGCGAAGTGATCCCGCAAGCCTGATTCCACCCCCGGTCCGGTCCCCGCAGCCCCCACTGCGGGGACCGGACGCTCACCGATTCGCTCCGTCACCACCCCGCCAGGACGGGGCAGCACGGCCGGATCCGGGCGCTCTCCGCACTCAACGACCTCAGTACGCACAGTTAACAATACCCTCAGTCACCTCACGGGAATTATCGTGTGACATGCGCCACTAGCTTGAGCAGGCGGGTTAACCGGGCCGACTCGCGTGCGCCACCGCCGTCGTCACGCACTGTTCGAGCGGTGCGGTCACGCGAAACCGTTCCGGTTGATCGATCCGCGCCGCCCTCCCCCGTTCCCGGATGCCGGGAAATCGTAGGGTCCTCACGTCAGCGGGTCATCTCCGCCGGCACCCGGCAGGAGCCGCGCCGCTCAGAAGGCAACGCGGCTCGTGTCGGCCGATCCGCCGGTGGTACCGGTGCCCGGAACCTCAACGTCCGGACCACCGGCGGATCCAGATCGGCCCGCCGCGACGTGAGTCCACCGTCGCCCCCACGCCCCCTGCACTCGTTCTCCGCCGCAGCCACGATCGCCGTGCCGACGCGTACCCCCTATGCCGGAAAGCCGACGCCGAACGCCGGGCCGGACCACCGCGAACGGCCGTGCGACGTGCCCGAACGGGCCAGAGGAAGACGCAACCGACCGGCACCGGTAAGGGCACTCGACTGCAACTCCCGGCCTGAAATCTCTCCCCCATGCCCGGCGGGTCACCGCCGGAACGATCTGGGGGAGATCGCAACGATGCGTCGAGCCAAGCTTTCCAAGACGGTGCACACTCTGACCGCGCTGTTCGCCAGTGGCACCGCCGTCCTGATCCCGGCCGCGGCCAAAGCCGCCCCCACCGTCAAGAAGACCAGCAAAGAAGTGGCGATCAAGGCGACCGACGACACCTACACGTCGACGGCACGGTCCGCCGCCATCTTCGGCCACGAGAAGAAACTGGTCGCCGGCAAGGACGGCAACGACGTCAAGACGACGTTCGTGAAGTTCACCGTCCCGGACGGCACGACGGTCAAGGGCGCCCGCCTGGAACTGCACCCGGACGGCGCCCCGCACGGCGAACTGACCGTCAAGCGGGTCCTCGACAACGGCTGGACGCAGGGCAAACTCGACGGCGCGCACATGCCGAAACTGGGTATGGCGGTCGCCGCGGCCACCCCCCGAGAGGGTGACGACACCGTCGGCTTCGACCTGAGCGGCGAGGTCTACGGCCCCGGCACCTACTCGTTCGCGGTCACCTCGAACGACGAGGTCACCCGGTTCGGCTCGACCGAGAGCGACCACGGTCCCGAACTGGTGATCATCACGGACGCCGCGGCACCGGCCGCAGCACCCGACGCCACCCCCGCACCGTCCGGCCAGGCCCCGAAAGCCGGCAAGGACTGCGTCACCGACGCGAAACTCGTCCCCAGCTGCAACATCCTGTGGGGCGGCGCGGCCGGCGGGTTCTCGCCGACACCCCGCGACGAGGCCCTCAAGACGTTCGAGAAGGCCAGCGGCAAGACCGCGGCGATCTTCCACCAGTACCACAAGGGTGACGAGAAGTTCCCCACCAAAGCCGAGATGGCGATGACCGACGACCTGTCGAACCCGCGCGTCCTGATGCTGAACTGGAAGGTGGCGGTCGGCGACGAGACCTGGGCGGACGTGGCCTCCGGCAAGCTGGACAAGCGGATCGACGCGGCGGCGGCGCGCTTCAAGGCGTACGGGAAGAAGTTCTTCATCGTCCTGAACCACGAGCCGGAGAACGACGTCTCCAAGACGCCCGGCAAGGGCATGGACGCCAAGGACTTCCGCGGCATGTACCGGCACACCATCGAACGGCTCCGTAAGCAGGGCGTGACGAACGCGGTGAACGTGATGGCGTACATGGGCAACGAGCGCTGGATCAACCAGTCCTGGTGGAACGACCTGTACCCGGGCAACGACATCGTCGACTGGATCGGCCTGGACTCGTACGTCTCGGTGCAGAAAGGTCAGTACCACTACGGCGACTTCGGGGACCTGCTGGACCGCAAGGGCAAGAACGCGCCGGACGGGTTCTACAACTGGGCGGTGAAGAAGGCACCGGGCAAGCCGTTCATGGTGGCGGAGTGGGGCGGATACCACCGGGTCGGGCAGGACACCGACAAGTCGGCGATGTACAACAGCGTGCTGCCGGAGCTGGCGAAGCGGCCGGCGATCAAGGCGATCGTGCACTTCGAGACGAAGAAGGACGACCAGGGCGACCGCGACATCAGCATCGACAGCACGCCGGGAAGTCTGGCGGCGTTCAAGAAGCTGGCCGCGAACCCGGTGTTCAACGTGAAGATCGGCAAGTGAGGGGTGTAGCCGTCTGATCGTCGCGTTGTTAGACAACGCACACTGTGAGCGCCGCTTGGCTCCCCAGACGGGCGGCGCTTCACATATTTATCCGGATATTTCGTGTTTTGTGTTGTTCGGTGTTTTGGTCAGCTTGAGTCGTTGCTGTGCGCTCGGATATTTCCTTGTTTTAATGTTTTATGGATCTTTTCCTGACTTAGCGGACGAGCGACGGTGACCCGGGAGGAAACAGCCCTCCCGGCGAACCTGAGGAACCCCCGTGAGCTGCTGATACGTACACTTCCCCGGATTCGCCGACGGGGAAGGAACTCCATGCCCGACCAGAACCAGCCACCGTGGGGCTCGACGCCCGGCACCCCGGGCCAGTCCGAGCCCGCGCCGGAGAAACCGTCCTCCGGGGTTCCCTCGTCCGAATTCCCCCTCCCCGAACCTCCGGTGTTCGGCACCCCCGGCCCGCTGCCGCCGCTGCCCGCCCCACCGACGTTCGGCGTCCCCACCGCCACACCCCGGCCACCGGCCTGGGGCGCCCCGGCCGGGCCGTCCCACCCGGTACCGCCGGACCCCACCTCCGGGCCGGCCGGCACACCGCGGCCGCCGACGTTCAGCGCACCCACCCCGCAGCAGCCGCCGTTCGGAACACCCGCGCTTCCGCAGCCGCCGTCCGGGGCACCGCAACCGTCGTTCGGAACACCCGCGCTTCCGCAGCCGCCGTCCGGGGCACCGCAGCAGCCATACGCGGCATCCACTCCGCAACAGCCGTCGTTCGGGGCGCCAACCCCACAGCAGCCCTCGTGGGGCGCACCGCAGCAACCAATGTTCGACGGACCGCCGCCGTTCGACGCACCCGCACCGCAGCAACCACCGTTCGACGGGCAACAGCCGTTCGTCGCACCCACGCCGCAGCAACCGCCGTTCGACGGGCAACCGTCCTTCGGCGCGCCGGCGCCCGGTTTCCCGCCGCCCGCGGGTCCCGTATCCGGTGGTTCTGACGTCACAGCCATCGCCGTGACCACCAAGTACCCGTGGCCCGCGTTCCTCCTGGCCTTGTTCCGTCCGTTCCTGGCGGTCAACGGCCACCGGGTGCCCGGCGCGTGGGGCCGCACCGTCATCCCGGTCCCGCCCGGTCAGCACCACCTGCACGTGCACGTGCCGTACCTGCTGCCGTCCCGGATCGGCACCGCCGAACTGTTCGTCCCGGTGTACCCGGGCCAGATCGTCGAAGTCGAGTACCGCGTACCGCTGATCGTCTGGCTCGACGGCTCGATCGGCCCCGCCCCGCAGAAATACCGGGGATTGGCCGCCTACATCGCCCTCATGGTGATCCCGCTCCTTCTCATCCTGTGCATGTGCGGCCTCGGCGCCATCGGCCTGTCCAGCAGTTCACAGACGACGTCCACGCTGCCCACGTTCCCCGCCTATTCGGCGCCGGCCCTGCCGACCGTCCCCACGTACTCCGCACCGTCCGGCGACCCGACCGCCACGTCCGGCCCGAACGGGTCCACCTCGTCCGGTTCGAGCGGATCAGCCACCTCCGGTTCGGAGGCGAAGCCGACGCTGCGTTCGGCGACCGCCCGCACCCTGAGCGGTCCGTCGTACAGCTCCAGCGACAAGACCTACACGATGGCGCTCAGCGGCTACCCGTTCGCGTTCCGTACCCCGTCCGGCTGGGGATGCCTGGCCGGCAAAATCGACATCGAGGACGCCAAGGCGTGGGTCTGTGTCGACGAGGGCAACCCGTTCGACGCGAGCGCCCCGGAACCGGACCGCGGTAAGCGCCTCCAGATCATGCTGCGCCCGTGCACTTCGCCGTGCACGGCGGCCACCCGCAAGGAGATGAGCGCGCTCTGGTTCGACGACGGCGCCACGTCGAAGTCGCTCGACGCCACCACCTCGTACGTGGAGAAGGCCAAGGACGCCAAGGGCCGCTACATCCTGGACATGAGCCACTTCTTCCCCTCCACCGGAACCCCGAAGTACCAGATCGCAGTAGGCGTCTACAGCCAGCCCGCCACCAAGGCCGTGGTCCAGAAAATCGTCAACGACATCCTCACCCAGGCCGGCTGACCCGCCCTGTCGCCGCCCTCTCGTCCAGCGCCTCGCCGAACACCACCCCGGTGTTCCTCCTACGAGCCACGCGGACCGGCCGTGTCTGCACGTCCTCCCGTACCGCCGAAGTCGCCCCCGCCCTGCCGGCCCGAACCGCTCGTCCCGGGCCGGAGGGGCAGGCTGGGCCGGTGGAGGCCAGCCCTGCCAGTGGGGCAGTCCGGGTCGGCGGGCAGGCCCGGAGGCGGCCGGCGAGGCAGGCTGGGCCGGTGAGGCGGGCTGGGCGTCTCGTCCGGCCAGCGAGCCACGCCCTCACCGCACCTGACTCTCTCGTCCACGCCCGGTGAGGATCGCCAGCAGCCGCTTTGCCTCGGTGACCAGCCGAGAGCTGCCTGGTCGCCGCGCGACCTCCTCGAGTCCCTCGATCCCGCCCGTGATCCCCGATTCCGCCGCCACCTGGGTAGCCAGTTCGAGCAGATCCGGCACGGCCCGCAGTTTCGTCCGCATCAACGGTGGCAGGGCCGCGACCAACAGCTCCCACAACGCCGCAGAAGCTCCCGCGCGGTGCAGGTCGGTGAGCACCGGAATAGCCCGGCTCAGCTTGATCGTGCTGTCCGCGGCCAGATCAGCGAGGTCGACACCGACCGAGGAAGCGGAGAACGTCGGCTCCCCGGCCGCCAGCGCCAGGAACATGTCGACGCCCGCGGCCCGGTCCGCCTCCTGCTTAGCGGCGAACACGTAGGCCAGCGCCACCGACATAGCAGGCCCGAACGGCCCGGAACACTCGGCGAGGATCGGCAACAGCTGCCCGCTGCCCCGCTGGTCCTGGTCGGCGAGGGCGGCCAGGTCCCCCAGTGCCCAGGCGACGGCCGCCTCACGGTGGTGCGGCAGCACCATGGCCAGCACGTCCGCGACCCCGTCGAAGTCACCCGGCGTATACGACGGATGCCGCCCCGGCTCTCGGGTGAGCAACTGTCGTTCCAGCCGCAGACCGCCGTCCCGAGCCGGCCGCAACGACGCCACGACCCGGCGACGGACCGGCGCACTCCAGGTGTACTCGCCCCGCAGGTTCCTCTCACCCTCCTGGACGAACCGTTCACTGACCGGGTCGGGCAGCCCTCCGGACACGAGCCACTGGGCGAACTGCCGCCCAGCCGGCGTGGTGAGACGCTCTGCCCGCGCGACGACCTCAGGAGCTGCGGTATGCGGCACCCGGAGCAAAGCCTGTTCCAGGTCGAACGCCCACGGCTGCCATCCCTCGGCCTCAGCCCGCCGCAGACGGTCGAGCAGAACGGCGGCGTCGAGGCTGCCGTTCACGTGAGTGGGGGTAGCGACGAGCGTCGGCGTGACCGGCCCACCGAGGTGCACGGCGATCTCCGCGACCCGCAGCGCCAGCACGTCCGACGGACGAATCCCGATCGGCGAGTCGGCCCCGCCACGCCGGCCCTCCTGCCAGGCCGTCCGGACCGTGGCGACCGTCCACTGATGGTTCGCCTCGTCGCGGGGTTCGCCCGCCGCGGTGCGGATCGCCGCGGCCAGGTAGACGCCCGCCGAACCAATGTTCCAGTTGTTCTTGATGAACATGCGCGGATACCGGTCGAGAACCGGCGGCAGCGCGACCGCGATCGCCTCCCGCTCCCCGGCGGCGTGCAGCGCGACGAGCCCGGCGAGCACGCGCTCCCACCCGACGGCCGTGGAGTCGTGAACAAGACTCGCGACCGCCTCAGCAAGCTCGGCCGCGTCATCGATCGGCGCAGGCATGGCGGCGACAGGCGGCACGGACAGCAGCTCCGCAACGCCCGATCCCAGGCCCGAGACCACCGACGGCCCGCCCGCATCGCCAGGCACAAGTCCCGGCACCACAGGTGGCGCACCCGAGTCGACAGAGGGCATGGTGAGCCAGTCGACGTCGCTGCGATCGGTACCGCCGGTGCGATCGGTACCGCCGGTGCGCACCTCGACCCGGTCTGCGACCTCGGGTGCAACGGCTCCGGGCACCGTGGCACTGCCAAGCCTCGTCGCAGCACCGAGCGCCGTGACACCGCCAGACGCCGTGGCACCACCAAGCGACACGGCAGCACCAAGCGGCGTGGCAGCACCAAACTCTGTAGCAGCGCCGAACACCGCGGCAGCCCGGGCCGGCATGTCGCCGGTGAGGGCCCCGGCGGCGTCGGCGAGACGGGCCACGGTTGCCGGGTCCAGGTCGCCGATCCTTTTGGCGATCACTGTCAGGGCGCGTTCCTGCAGGGCGAGTGACGAGTGACCGAAGGCGACAGCGATCGTCTCGAGGATCTCGCCGGCCCGCTCCGGCATCCGCCGGCAAACCTTGTCCAGCCAGGTCAGCTGGGTTCTGACCAGGGTCTTCTCGGGACGGAGCAGCACCGGGGCACTGGCGTCGAGCAGGGTTTCCAGGTCGAGGCGCCCGCTGTCGTCGACCGCGCGCAGGGACCGCTGACCGAGGGCGGCGACCGCGCCGTTGCCGTCGGCCATCATCCGGGCATAGTCGAGCGCGTGCGTGGACAGCTCGTCCTCGGTAGGGGCGAGCACGTCGTGCAACACCGCGAACGGGCGCAGCGCGGTGGCCCGGTCACTGCGGACGAGACGGTCCACGGTGGCGGCCAGCACGGTCTTGCGTTCCAGCCGGCCTTCACCGACCAGGTGCGCGATCACCGTGACGATGCGGGGCGCGCCGTCCCACTCCTTCGTCTCCTCGTTCCACTGGACGGCGGCCAGGTTCATCCCCAGCCCGTCGACCGTGAACAGGGCCGGAATCAGCAGATCGAGGAACGGCTCGTCGCGCATCCGCATGCTCAGCGGCGGAACCGGCCGGTTCCGCCAATGCGGCCGGGTCAGGTCGAACAGCCAACTCCGCACCGCACCCTCGGTGATGGTCGGGGTGGCCCCACCGGCGTGCAGGAACGCACTCGCCACGGACCATTCGGAGGCGTGCGGACTGCGGGCCGGGATCCGCTGGGCGAGCCGCGCACCGAGATCGCCGATCCAGGCCTGGTCACGGGTCCGGGCGATTTCCAAATATCTTTCCGGGGTACGCGACCAGGTCCACGAATCCAACTGACGCCGCCGGAGCAATGCCGCCGCACGAGCAGCCGACGGCAGGCACCCGATGATCGCCATCGCGTAGCCGGGAGCGGGATGGTGGTCGGAGCGCCACCCGTCATCGGGCGCCAGCGCGGTGATCCCCGCCTCGATCGCGGCCGCCTGCGCCCGGCGCTCCTCCGCGGTCGCGGCGAGCAGCCGGCGCTGGAGAACCCCGAACTTGCCGGCCCGGGAGAGCCGGTCGATCTCCTCCCAGGTGATGCTCATGCGCAGGCCTCCGTGGTCTCCGTGAAAGCGGTGCCGGTGACCGTACCGGCATGAGCGCCACCAGCCGCACCCGCACCATGGGCAAGACCAGTACCGGCGCCCGCACCACCAGCAGCAACGTCGGCGCCGGCATCGTTGTCGGCTTCGGCTTCGGCTTCGGCTTCGGCTTCGGCTTCGGCTTCGGCTTCGGCCAAGACGATCCGGACTGCGAGCGCATGCTTGCACGGGCCACGGCCGCCACGGTGTCTCGCCCACCACGGGCAGGTGCAGGAGAAGACACTGTCGGCGTGCCGCACGTGGTAGGTCTCGTCGCCGCTGACCACCACCGACACCCCCGCGCCGGCCGTGACCGCACCGGCGGCGGCCAGTGACCGGGCCCCGGCCAGTCGAGGGTTCATCTTTTCCACCGCGTCGGCCGCGTAGGGCAGGGTGCGGTGGAAGTAGCCCCCCTCGGCGACGTCGAAGCCGACCCGGCCGGCCGTGCCCAGCTGGGTCAGCGCGTCACGGACCCGCTGCGCGCCGAGACCGGACGAGGCGGCCAGCGCGTCGACGTCGATCGTCGGATCCCAGGAGAGCAGTGCGCTGATCAGGTCGGCGTCGTCGGCCGCCTCGTCGCTGGACAGCGACTCCAGCACCGCCCCCTCGCCGGAGAAGCCGCGGTACGGCTCCGGAGACAGGATCAGCGACAGGCGCAGCGACGGCGTGCTCAACTCCCAGGTGCTGGCCACCGGTCCGCTGCCGGCCGCGACGGGCGGGCCGTAGACGGTGAGGCTCACCGCGTACCGCAAGAAGGGCCTCAAAGCGACGAGACGCCCGGCGCCCGGCAGGCAGACCGCGCCCGGCGCAGGGCGGGAGGTGAAGCGCAGTGTGCGGCCGGCGGGAACCGCCCACAGCACCGACCGGTCCGCCGCCGCAAGACGGTTGAGCAGCGCCCGGGCCTCGGTGACACCGATCCTCGCCCGCGGGTCGAAGCGGGAGGTGAGCACCTGCGCCTCGGCGAAACCGCGCAGCCACCGGGACGGCAACGGCACCTTGCGCTCGACCACCTCGCCGTCGAACGTCGTCACGGTCAGATCGTCGGGGCCGACGGCGACCTGCAGCGGATCGGTGCGCCCGACCCGCGACAGGGCCCGCTGCAGGGGCGCGTTGACGTCCACATTGGTGGTGCCGTGCGCAACGATGTCACCGTCGAGTCCGGCGGGCAGCACGTCCATCCGGGCATAGACGCCGCAGCAGCCGGAGAACGACTCGAATCGCAGCCGGTCGGAGCCGGCGGTCACCACGGGGTCGAGGCTGGCCGGGCTGACCGGCCGGAAGTATCGCGTGCGGGCGACCTCGGCCACGCTCAGCAGGCCGGTGGCCGCGGCACCGGGGTCGGTCAGGAATCCGGTGAAGAACCGGGGATGCGCCGCCGGGCCGCCGGAGGTCTGCAAGGTGAGCCCGTCGTCCAGAGTCGACGAACCGAGGTAGCTGTATGCCGCGGTAACCATGGGCGAGAGATTAGAACAGGGGTACGACAGTTTTCGGCGTCCACTTCTGCCCCGCCCGCCGGCGTTCACGGGGAAGCCGGGCGAACGAATCCGCCCGGCCCGGCGTGTGGCTGGAGTCGGACGGCTGGGCACGTCGCTGGGACGGCACGGTGTTCAGCCTGCCCTCGGCACGGGCCACGCCACTCCACCGCGTGTCATACCGAGCGACCGATTCCGTGATCGCGGAATGAGCGCTCCAGTCGGCTGTCGTCGAGCCCACCCGAGCCCACATCATGCACGGACCTCGTCGGACGCGAAGGGGTGCGATGCCGCTCGCAGCCTCGGCTGGTTTGCTGCGAGCGGCAGGGCCGATGCGGTGGCACTCAGACGGTGTCCTCCGGGGATTCCGACGAATCAGCGTTGTCCGGGGCGACCGGCCGCGGCCGCCGGGGCGACCGTTGACGGGGTGTCCGGGGCCGGGGCTTGTCGACTGCCGCCGCTGCGTCAGCCTCGGTGGAGGACACGACACCCTGGTCCCCGGCATCGGTGGTGCTGCCGGTATTCGTGGTGCTGCCGGTATTCGTGGTGCTGTCAGTGTCCTCGAGGGCGGGACGAGAACGCGGCACTCGAGGACGGGGGCTACGGGGACGGGGAGACGGGGCGCGCTTGCGGGGGCTCGGATGCTGAGGCGTGTCGGCGACATCCTCGCCGGCATTTTCCGTATCCCCTGCGACAGTTCCTCCCCCGGCACCCTCGTCAGCACCCGACGCCGTGTCGTCCTTCCCCGCACCGACGACAGCGCCCGATGGGGCCTCCGCCCCTGCGCCTTCGCTGACGCCCGAAGGCGACACTGTTCCAGCGGCCGGGCCGGCACCCGCGTCCGCCTCTCCGGCGGAAGAGCCTTGCCCGGCGGAGGCTCCGCGGTCTTCGGCAATGGCTTCCGTGTGCGGGTCGGCTCCCGGTGTCGACTCCGTTGCCGCCGGTGTCGCATCCGCGGGAGGAAGCGGTGTCGACTCCGTTGCCGCCGGTGTCGGGAAGCTGGTGGTCGCGGCCGGTGGCGTCGAACCGTTCCGGGCTGCCGCCGGGCCGACGCCGGTCTCCGCAGGGCCGGACCCCGATCCGCTGTTCGTCGTCTCGGTACCCGTATCCGCGATCGACGGTCCGGGAGGGTTGGGTCCGCCGACGCTGCCGTTGCCGCCGTTGATCCCGGTAGCCGCGCCGGAGATCTGGCCGTCCGATCCCGAACCGCTGCTGACGCTCGGCCTCGTGTCTGCGTCGGTACCGACACCGGAACGGGTGGCAGCACCGACGCTCGGCCCGTCACCAGTGGCGGGTTCAGCGACAGTGCCGGGCTCCGCGACAGCACCGGGCTCGGCGACGGCGCTGGAATCAGTGGCGGCATCCACGCTGGAGTCGGCGTCAGCGTCAGCGTCGGTGCTGGTGCCGGTGCTGGTGCCGGTGACGACGCCGGTGTTGGAGTCGCTGCTGCCGTCGGCGGCGGTCACCGGTGCGGCGGCCGGAGTGGGCGCGCCCGGCGGTAGGCCGGTGCCGATGGCGGCGTACACCTCGGGGCTGGTCTTGCGCAGTTTGCGACCCCAGTAGACGCCACCCAGGTAGGCCAGCAGGAACGACAACGGCGCCGACACGACCTGGAAGGTGTTGTCGTTGCCCAGCAGGTCACCGAAGAACGCGACCGTCAGCAACAGGATGAGCGTCAGGAAGACCGTGGCGATCCACGGGGCGACCGATCGGCGCCAGCGGGTCTCGCCGTGGTCGCCGCGCCGGAAGAAGCGGAGCACGGCGATCGAGGCGATCGTCATCAGGGCCAGGACGCCCAGGCCGCCGGAGACCGTGCCGAAGAAGAACAGGTCGGTCGTCGGGTTCCACCCCGCCAGAGCGAAGATCGCCAGCACGGCGACGGTGAGGCCGGACTGGGCGAGGGACGCGTTGACCGGGACATCGTCGCGGGTGCGGGCCAGCGCCTCGGGCAGGACTCCCTCGCGGGCGACGGTCAGCGCGTACCGGGCGACGGTGTGGTGGAAGGCAAGCATCGCGGCGAAGAGACTGGTTGCGAAGAAGATCCGGCCGAGGTCGACGACCACCGTGGACAGGTACGGCTCGGGCAGGAAGAAGAACAGGTCGTCGAGGTGGTCGGCGGCGACCGCGACGATCTGGTCCGGCCCGGCGACGACCGACATCGCCCAGGCCGTGCCGCCGTACAGGAAGGCCGCGACGAGCAGGGTGAGCCCCATCGCGCGGGCCACGGTGCGGCGCGGGTCGCGGGCCTCCGCCGCGTAGACCAGCGGCGCTTCGAAGCCGACCATGCCGGCGACCGCGGCGACCAGCAGCGAGATGCCACCGGCGCTGGCGATCAACGCCGGGTTGAGCGTGTCGAACGAGACGGTGTCACCGGCCGGGTTGCCGAGCATGACCGAGTCGAAGATCAGGACGATCAGCACCTCGGCGCAGACCAGGACGGTCAGGATCCGGGCGTTGAGGTCGATCTGCAGCCGGCCCAGCCCGGCGATGACCGCCCAGCCGAGGAACGCCCACACCACCCAGGAGACGTCGAGTCCGAAAATGGCCGCCGCGTTGTGGGCGGCGACGCCGAAGGCACCGTAGAGCCCGATCTGCATGGCGTTGTACGCGAGCAGCGCCACGAAGGCGGTGCCCACACCCGCGGGCCGGGTGAGTCCCGCAGCCGCATACGCATAGAAGGCACCCCGGTTGGGAACGTGCCGGGCCATCGCCGCGAGCCCGACGGCGAAGACGCCGAGAACCGCGGCCACCAGCATGTACGCGACCGGCAGCCCCTTCTCGCCCACCTGGCCGTAGCCGAGCGGCAGAGCCCCGGCGACCACGGTGAGCGGCGTCATGGCGGACACCGCGATGATGAAGATCGGCCATGTGCCGAGCCGCCGCTCGGTGACCGCGTCCTGCTGCGAGGTGGCGCCCGGCTGGGACATGTCGCCTCCTTCGATGGGATGACCGTCCCCCATCATCGCGTCCACAACGAACTATTGATATAGAAACTTTTCGATCATGACGAATCTGATCCACTCCGCCGATCCCGATCAACCGGTCGGACGAGGCCGCGCCGGTATCCGGCACACGCCCGATCCGGGTACGCGGGTACACGCGGGTACGCGGACCGGTATCGCCACGCCGACGGTGGGTAGGCTTCGGCACATGCCGATCGGTCCGCAACCACAAGGCCGCCGGGGCACGGTCGAAGAGCCCTACAGCCCGCTGAACCTCAGGCTCGCCCTGGCCTCGTTCGGTCTGGTGGTCTGCGCGGTCCTGGCCGTGCTGCTGCTCCGCGCGGGCTGGACCCTCCCGGGGTGGCTGCTGGTCGGCTGGGCCGTGGTGGCGGCCGTCGACATCGTGGTGATCCAGCTCCGCCGCCGGGCCCGTGCACGGGCCGAGGGCGGTCGCGACCACTCGCTCTTCGAATAGCCGCTCCTGCCGGATTCGGGCCGTTCGCCGCCGGGATCCGCTCCGATGATCTCGGCCCTCGGCGGTTCATACCAGCCCCGCGTCGTGTACCAGAAGCGCCACCTGGACCCGGTTGTTCAGATCGATCTTGGCCAGCACCCGCGACACGTGCGCCTTGACGGTCGCCACCGACATGAAGAGCTCCGCCGAGATCTCGGCGTTGGTCCGGCCCCGGGCAATCGCCAGCGCCACCTCCCGTTCTCTCGCGCTGAGCCGCCCGAGCAGTTCCGCGGCCCGGTCCCGCGGCGGCGGCGCCACGACCGCGACGTGCGCGATCAACTGACGGGTCACGCTCGGCGACAGCATCGCCTCACCCCGGGCGACCCGCAGCACCGCTTCCACGATCTGCCCCGGCGGCGTGTCCTTGAGCAGGAATCCGCTCGCCCCGGCCCGCAACGCCCGCAACACGAACTCGTCGGCGTCGAACGTGGTCAGCACCAGCACCTCGGGCGCACCGGGCCGCCGTCGCAGCGCCTCGGTGGCGGCGAGCCCGTCGACCCCAGGCATCCGGATGTCCATCAGCACGACGTCCGGCCGCTGCACGGCCACGGCGGCGGGCACCTCTGCCCCGTCGGCCGCCTGCCCCACCACCCGGATCGTCCGGTCACCGGCCAGGATCATCGCCAGCCCGGCCCGGACCAGCGGATCGTCGTCCACGATCAGCACCCGGACCACGCTCGGATCCCGGTCGTCCGCGCCGCCCTCGCCGTCCACGCCGTCACCACCGCCCCCACTGTCGCCCACGCCGCCATCACCCTCGCCATCGCCCTCGCTGTCGCTCAATCCGCCGATACTCGCCCTGCCATCAACGCCCGCACTGCTACTACTCATGACGCCGCCACCACCGCTGATGACGCGACCATGGACGTGATTCCGATGCTGAGGACACGGCCGTGAACATGGGCACCGGTCCACGTCATGGCACCGTCCACGGCAGCCAGGCGGTGAGGACGAAGTCGCCGTCCGCCGGGCCGTGGGTGATCCGGCCGCCCGCCAACCCGGCCCGCTCGGCCAGCCCGACCAGGCCCACGCCGGTGCCCGGGATGGGCCGTGCGGGAGCGGTCGCCGGCATCGGGTTACGGATCTCGATCGTCAGACCGTCGCCGGGATCGCCGTCGACGGCGACACCCACCGCGGTGCCGGGCGCGTGCTTGCGCGCGTTGGTGAGACCTTCCTGCACGATCCGATACGCCGTGAGCCCGGTCGTCGCCGGCACCTCGTCGAGGGCCGCCGAGACGGCAAGTCGCACCCGGCTGCCGGAGGACCGGGTCTCGTCCACCAGCGCCGGCAGCGCGCTGAGCGTGGGCTGCGGGCGTTCCGGTACGTCGTCACTCTGCGCCCCGGTTCGCAGCACGCCGATCACCGCCCGCAGGTCCTGCAGCGCCTGGTGCGCACTCGCCCGGACGACGGCGGCCGCTCCGGCGATCTCGTCGGGTGGCGCGTCCGGCCGGAACTCGATCGCCCCGGCGTGCAGGCTGATCAGCGAGATCCGGTGGGCGAGCACGTCGTGCATCTCCCGGGCGATCCGCGTGCGTTCCAGCACCTGGGCCTGCGCGACCCGCAGACGCTGCTCGGACTCGGCCCGCTCGGCGCGTTCCCGCCAGGAGACGATGAGCTGACGCCGGGTCCGCAGCACCATGCCCCAGAGCGCCACGATGATCACGAAGGCGGTGCCCCAGCCGACGGTCTCCCAGTAGGTCTGCCCGTTCTCGTGGCGGAGACCCGCGAAGACGAAGTTGCTGGCCACGATGGCTGCCAGGTAGCCCGCGAGTACGGCGAACCGCCGGTGCACGCCGACGGTCAGGATCACGACGAGGATGGAGACCGCGCCGGCCAACGTGAACAGGGAGAGGACCAGGTGGTATCCGGCCACCGCGGCGAGGAACCGGCGGCGCCACCAGAGTGAGAGCCCGGCGACGACACCGGCGGCGCCGTCCGCGATGCTCAGCCAGCGGGGTGTGTCCCACCATCGCGGGACGCCGTTCGACGGATCGTTGATCAGGTTCAGGGTGAGGATCACCGCGAAACCGACGGCGACAGCGACGCAGAGGCCGTCGACCACCCAGTCACGGGTGGACCGCCGCACCGGTGCGGGACCGTCCGGGTCCGCGACCAGCGAGGACGGTATCAGCCACCGGTGCTCCGCCATTTCCACATCGCGACTGTACGAGCCCGCGCTCGCGCCCCGATACCGACCAAAGTAGGGGTCCTGACCCCGACCTTGGTTATCCGGCATCGACCACCGGCCGACGCGCGGACCGGTCCGGCAGCAGCACGCTGATCGCATGATTGAGGTCGAACATCTCACCAAGAGGTACGGGCGGCATCTCGCCGTCGACGACGTGAGCTTCACCTGCGAACCCGGCACGGTGACCGGGTTCCTCGGGCCCAACGGCGCCGGGAAGTCGACCACCATGCGGATGATCTGTGGTCTGGCCACGCCGACCTCCGGCACCGCGACGGTCAGCGGCGTGGAGTATCGCCGGCTCGGCAACCCCGGCCGGCAGATCGGCGTGCTGCTCGACGCGTCCGCCCAGCACGCCGGGCGGACCGGACGGGAGACTCTGGCACTCGCGGCGGTCACCATGGGGCTCGACACCGCCCGGGTGCCCGAGCGGCTCCGGCAGGTCGGTCTGGAGGGAGCCGCCGCGCGGCGGCGGGTTCGCGCGTACTCACTGGGCATGCGGCAACGCCTCGGTCTTGCGTACGCGATGATCGGCGATCCTGCCGTGCTGATCCTGGATGAACCGGCCAACGGCCTGGACCCGGAGGGCATCCACTGGATGCGCGGGCTGCTGCGGGGGTTCGCCGACCGGGGTGGGACGGTGCTGCTCTCCTCGCATCTGTTGCGGGAGGTGGAGGTGGTGGCGGACCGGCTCGTCATGATCGGTGGCGGCAGGGTTCTGATGCAGGGCGACAAGGCGCAGTTGCTCGGCGCCGCCGGCACTTTGGTCCGTGCCGCCGATCCGGTCGCTCTCGACGCGCTGCTCGACCGGATGGGCGTGACCGGTTCCCGCTGCGCCGACGGCGGCGTGCTGGTGCCGGCCGGCCCGCAGAGCATCGGGCAGGCGGCCGCCGAGTCCGGTGTGGTGCTGCTCGAGCTGCGAGCGGCGGGGTCGGGCGGCCTGGAGGAGATGTTCCTGCGGCTGACCGCGAAGTCCGAGCTCGAGGAGGTCTCCCGATGAGCGCCCTGTCCCCCGCTGTCTCCCGCCCGGTGCCGCTGGGCCGGCTCACCGTGGTCGAGCTGCGCAAGCTGGCGGACACCCGGGCCGGGCTGTGGCTGCTGATCGTGATCGTCCTGGCTACCGCGGGCACGTCGGTGCTGCAGTTGGGGTGGGCCGACGAGTCCGAACAGAGTTTCCCGGCGTTCTTCCTGTTCGGCCAGGTGCCGTCGGCGGTGCTCCTGCCGGTGCTCGGCATCCTGTCGGTGACGAGCGAGTGGTCGCAGCGCACCGTGCTGGGCACCTTCACCCTGGTGCCGGCCCGCGGCCGGGTCCTGGGCGCCAAGGTGGTCGCCGGCGTGCTGATCTCGGTCGCGGCGACGGCTCTGGCCGCGATCTTGGCCGCGGTGGCGACCGTGATCGCCGGTCCGCTCGGTGGTGCCGCGTCGTGGCGGCTGGAGCCGTCGCTGATCGGGCAGAGCCTGCTGCTCCAGGCCGTTTTCGTGCTGATGGGAATCGGGTTCGGCACGCTGCTGCTGAGCACGCCGCTGGCGATCGTCGTGTTCTTCGCGCTGCCGACGGTGTGGTCCGTCCTGGGCAGCGTGGTGAAGAGCCTGAGCACCGCTTCCGAGTGGCTGGATCTGAACTTCACCTCGCAGGCCCTGACGAACCCGGACATGACCGGTGGCGAGTGGTCCCGGCTGGCGGTCTCGGCCACCGTCTGGGTGGTGATTCCGCTGGTCGCCGGTGTCGTGAGGGTGCTCCGCCAGGAGGTTTCCTGATCCACAACAACGGGTGTTGGCGTCACGGGCTCGCGACTTTGGGTAGCCTCGCGAGACGTGACGCGCATCCTTTTTGCGAGCTTCGCGGCTGTTGCCGTAACCGTTCCCTTCCTCGCCGCACCGGCTCCTGCCGCGCCACCACCACAGCCCCCGGCCGCGGCACCCGCAACGGCCGATACGACTGGCATCGCCGCCGCTCCCCCGCCTGCACCACCCACGGCCGATACCCGGGAGCTGACACCGGCCCGGCTCACGCTGGACGGGATCCCCCTGCCGGCGCCCGCCTACCGCGGCCCGCAGCCCGCCGGGCGCCGGGCGGCCGCCAAGACCCCGCCGCTGGGAACGGTGCGCAGCTGGGCCGGACTCAACGCGGTCAAGAACGACATCTACCGCAAGGACTACACCCTGCGGGCGGTGGGCGAGCACATCGAGGTGTGGGTGGCCGCCGATGTGGCCTTCCCCAAGGGTGACTGCCGCCCGGACACCACGGTCACCGTCACCGACGCGCAGCTGGCGACGCTGGTCAGAGAGTTCGACCAGACGATCTATCCCAAGGAGACGACGGTCTTCAGCACGCCGCCCGATCGGTCGGGGACGAACCCGGGCGTGGACGGCGACTTCAGCGGCGACGGCGGCCGGACCGTGACGCTCGTCGACAACATCCGCGACGACAACTACTTCAGCTTCCCGGAGCGCCCCACCTACGTGTCGGGGTTCTTCTCGGAGCAGCTCAACGAACTCTTCGACCGCAACGTCATGACCATCGACGCGTTCGACTGGCCGCACCGGATGGGCGCGGATCCCCGCAACGAGCCGGACGACGATCTCTGCGTCAGCCGGCCGGCCCGCCCCCGGATGTACGAGTCGACGTTCGCCCACGAATGGCACCACCTGCTCAGCTATTACACCGACCCGCAAGAGGAGACCTGGGTCGACGAGGGACTCTCCGATTACGCCCAGACCCTCACGGGGTACGTCGACGCGAGTCTCGGCGTCTATCACCGGGGATTCGACAACCACATCACCTGCTATCAGGGCTTCGGCAGCGTCAAGACCGGCGCCAACCCGAATCCGCGCGACTGCGGTGGCCCGTCGAACTCGCTGAACCTGTGGTCCGAAGGCGGCCCGGACGCGATCCTGGCCGATTACGGCATCACCTATCAGCTCATGGCCTATCTGCGGGACCGGTTCGGCACGAAGGTCCTCTCCGCGCTGCACAACGACAGGGAACATCGGGGCATGGACGCGGTCGCGGCGGTGCTGCCCGAGGGCACCTCGTGGTATGACGTCCTGCACGATTTCCAGCTCATGACCCTGGTGGACAAGCCGGCCGGCGACCCGGACGGGTCGATCACGGGTGTCCCGGCCGGGCGGGTCGTCGTGCCGAGCCTGCGGTCGGCGGTGAACCTCGGCAACCCGGAGTCCACCGGAAAACCGGGGGCGCCGCCCAACGGCGCGGATTACGTCCGCCTGCCGAAAGGGTTCGGCACCGTGGAGTTCCAGGGCGCCGCGACACTGCCGGCGAGCCCGCTGAGCTGGACCCTCGACGGCGGGACGCTCTTCTCCGGGAACGCCCCGAAAACAGACGCGACGGCGGTCCGGGCGGTCGACGTGCCGGCCGGCGACCCGGTGCTGCGGGTCACCGCGTCGTTCGCCATGGAGGAGAAGTTCGATTACGGCTATCTGACGGTGTCGTCGGACGGTGGGCGCACCTACCGCCCGGCGACCGGGAACCGGACCGTCAAAGGGCCGCTGGGTGCGGCGATCACCGGCACCGCCGTGGACGCCGATCTGACCTACGACCTTTCCGCGTACGCCGGGAAGCAGGTCTTTGTGGGTTTCCGGTATGTCAGTGACGCGGCGGTCAACCTCGGCGGCTGGCACATCAAGAACATCACCATCGGTGGCACCGCGGTGCCGGCCGGCACGCTGGACGGCTGGCGGTCGATGACGCAGATCCGCCCGGCCCCGGTGCACGCCTGGCACGTGACCCTGGTCGGGCTCGCCCGCGGCGAGGCGACGATCGTGCCGCTGGCGGAGGCCGACAAGCTCCGCGCATTCACCAAGGTGGTGGCGGTGGTCGCCTTCGACGAACCGACGGGCACGGTCCAGCAATACGCGCCATACACCCTGAAGGTCGACGGCACCGCTCTGCCGTAGATCACGCCTGCCGCTCACGCCACCCCTCCTCGCCGCCTCCGCCGATATTGACAGTGTCACGGTTACAGTGTCAATATCGACGGCATGTGGACGATGGAGCAGTTGGTCGAGCGGGTTCACGCGGCCCTCACCGCGGAATACCCCGGTGCGCCCAACGGACGCGTCCGGGACCTGCCCGACCGCCGTGCGATCCGGTGGTACACGACGACGGGCCTGGTCGACCGGCCGCTCGGCATGCGGGGGCGCACCGCGCTCTACGGCACCCGTCATCTCCTGCAGCTCGTCGCCATCAAGCGGCGCCAGGCCGCGGGGCGCACGCTCGCCGAGATCCAGGCGGAGCTGGCGGGCGCCACCGACACGGCCCTGGCGGACGCCGCCCGGGTTCCGGACGATCTTCTGGACGCTGACGTCCCCCCGGCCTCCCCACCGGCCCGGCCCGATTTCTGGAAGAACCCCCCACGGGTGCCCGTGCCGCCCGTCACGTTCGCGCGTCCCTCGGCCCCGATGGCGCTCGACCCGGCCGGTCTCCACCACGGCAACAGTGACGCGCCCCTGCTCACCGGCATCCCGCTGGGCGAGGGCGTGATCCTTTTGGTCCCCCACCCCGTGGACGGCCTGGACCGCGACGCTCTCGCCGTGGCCGCCCGTCCTCTGCTCGACCTGCTCGCGTCCCGCGGGCTCACCGATGGGAGAAATGAATGATCATTTCCGTCAACCCGATGGGTCCGGCCGAGCTGGAACGTCTGCCCGATCTGCCCGACGCCGGGATCGGCACGCTGCGCACCGAACGCGGCAACCTGCCGCTCGACCGGCTCGACGTCCGCGCCGCAATCAGCGGCCTGCTCGTGCGCACCGCGCTGACCACCGAGTTCGTCAACGCGCACGACACCGCACTCGAGGCCACCTACGTCTTCCCCCTGCCGGACCGGGCCGCGGTCACCGGCATGAGCATGACCGCCGACGACCGGACCATCACCGCCGCACTGCAGGAACGCGGTGCCGCCCGGGAGGAGTACGCCCAGGCGATAGCCTCCGGCCAGCGCGCGTCGATCGCCGAGGAGGAACGGCCCGACGTCTTCACCATGCGGGTCGGCAACATCATGCCCGGTGAGCGGGTGACCGTCCGGCTGCAGCTGGTGGGACCTCTTCCCTACGAGGACGGCGCGGCGACCTTCCGGTTCCCGTTGGTCGTCGCCCCCCGCTATCTTCCCGGGGTTCCGCTGTCCGGGCCCTCGGCCGGCGACGGCCAGCACCCTGACACCGACGCGGTCCCGGACGCCTCCCGCATCTCGCCGCCGGTGCTGCTGCCCGGGTTCCCCCATCCGCTGCGGCTCTCCGTCGGGGTGACCATCGACCCGGCCGGCCTCGAGCTCGGCGACGTGCGGTCGAGCCTGCACACCGTCACCGACGAGGGCGGTGTCCTGCGGATCGCGTCCGGCGACCGGGCCGACCGCGACTTCGTCCTGCGCCTGGCCTACGCCCCGGGCGGCGAGTCCGCGATCGCAGTCCCCGACAGCGGCCCCGCCGCCGACCCGACCGCTGCCGGCACTGCCTCCAGCGACAGCACCCCGCCGGTCGGCGAGCAGGCCGGCGGCGAGCAGGCCGGCACCTTCCAGCTGACCGTCCTGCCGCCCGACCCCACGGTTGCGCCCCGGCAGAAAGACGTGGTGCTCCTGCTGGACCGGTCCGGCAGCATGGGCGGCTGGAAGATGGTCGCCGCTCGCCGCGCAGCCGCCCGGGTGATCGACACGCTGACCGCCGGAGACCGGTTCGCCGTGCTCACCTTCGACCACCAGGTCGACCACCCGGCCGACCTGGGCGCCGGGCTGCATGCCGCGACCGACCGCAACCGGTTCCGCGCCGTCGAGCACCTGGCCAGGGCCGACGCGCGCGGCGGCACCGAGATTCTCGCCCCGCTGACCACCGGTCTCGGCCTGCTCGCCGACAGCACCGGCCGGGACCGGGTGCTCGTCCTGGTCACCGACGGCCAGGTCGGCAACGAGGACCAGATCGTCCACGAGGTCTCGTCGCTGATCGGCTCCACCAGGGTGCACACCATCGGCATCGACCGCGCGGTCAACGCCGGGTTCCTCGGCCGGCTCGCCACGCTCGGCGCGGGACGGGCCGAGCTGGTGGAAAGCGAGGACCGGCTGGACGAGGCGATGGAACACATCCACCGGCGGATCGGCGCCCCGGTCGTCACCGGGCTCGCCATCACCGCCGACGGGGACGATCTCTCCCTCTCCGACATCAGTCCGGCCCGACTTCCCGGTCTCTACCCCGGAGTTCCCCTGGTGGTGACGGGTCGCTACGCCGGGACCCCGGAGGGAACGCTCACGGTGACCGGCCGGACCCGGGACGACCAGGAGTTCCGGACCACAGTGACGCTCCAGCGACGCGACGAGTCCGCGGTGACCGCTCTCTGGGCGCGAGCATGGCTGCGTCATCTCGAGGACGCGTATGCCTCCGGGGAACTGTTCCGGGAGGAGGAGATCGTCGGCACCTCGCTGCGGTTCGGGGTGTTGTGCCGGTTCACCGCCTACGTCGCCGTCGACCAGCGGGTGGTGAACGAGGGTGGCAAGAACCGCCGGGTCACCCAGCCTGTCGAGTCGCCGTCCGGTTGGGAACAGCCCGTGCCGGCCGCGCCGCCGGTGTATTTCGCGGGGACCGCCTCGCCGTTCGTGGCAGCTGATACGGCGGCCTTCGCGGGTCCGCCGCCGCCCTCGCCGTTCCCGCCTGCGCCGCCCGCGCCGGGTGCACCGCCGCCTGCTCCAGCCACCCCGTCGCCCGGTCCGGGCACACCGCCCACCGCGCCGCCGTCTTCTCCGACTGCTCCCAGTGCTGCGCCGCCTGCAGGTGCACCGGCGCCCGGGCGGCCGAGCTTCGCCCCTCCCCGTGCCGGATCGCCTGGATCTGGGGCATCTCGGTCGGGGATGCCGCGACCAGGCCCGATGACCGGACCGCCGGCCGGAGTGTCCCGCGGCTTCGCCGGGCCGATCGGACGTGCCCGCCTCGGCAAGGTCGCGTCGGCAGGTTCCGCAACGTCGATCCCGGAGCTCCGGAGTCTGGCCACGGTGGAGGCGGACCGGCTGCGCAACGCGGCTGGTGAGCCAGTGCTCGATCGCAAGGATCTTCTGGAGGACCTGGCCAGCCGGTTGGACGTTCTGATCGCGCAGGCACCCGAGGAAGAGGTCAAATCCCTGCGGGAGTTGGCCGTCCTGCTGCGCGGCGATACGTCGTTGGAGGAACGCTGGGCGACGGCGATCCGCGTTCTGGACGAGTTCGCGGGTGGGGCCGAGAAGACCGACACCTCGGAGACGCCGGGACGGAAGCCTTTCTGGAAGCGGTGATGGCCGCCCAGGACCAGGATGTCGCCGACAAGGCGTAACAGCCGTAATCGAAGCGACAAGCGAGAAGAAGGCACTCGGCCTTCCCCACGGGACTCGCCGCCCAGGGGAAGGCCGCCTAGGGGAAGAAATGATGACGCAGAAGAGAAGGTGTGAACGCGGAGAGGAACGGGCTGGAGCAATGATCATGTAAGGGAGGAGCCGCCCCACGCGCGTGGAGACGGACCGGTAAGTTGGGGCACCGTATCGGCTGACCGAGGGGTGGCTAGTCCGTGGGTTCAGTGGACGGCGCGCCGGGCGACGACGTCGCTCGCGACCGGGATCCGTTGCTGGTCAGGCCGTTCGTCCTGAAGGAGGGCGCCGGTTCCGACGGAGCGCGCGACGGCGTACCCGCCACCTGGCAGGACGATCCGAACCGGGAGATCCCTACGCAGGTGCTGCCCGCCGTGGCGGCTCGTGGAACGGCCGAGGAACCGGTGGCGAGCGCGCGGAGGCATCGGCCCCTGCTGTTGATCGGTGCCGGGGTGGCCGTCGCGGTGGCCGTCGGTGGCTATGCGATGCTGCGGCCGGTTCTGCAGCCGACGACCTCGTCGGCGATGCCCGGGTCTTCGCTGCCCGTGGTCACCGGCCCCGCCGCAGCATCAGCGGCCGCTGCCGCCGCAACAGAGGATGCTCTCGGCCAGGAAGAGAGCGAGGTACTCGGAAACGGTGGCACCTCCACACAGAACGGCGGTTCCACGTCCGGTTCCGGTTCCCGCACCACCGGCACGGCCGCGCCAACCACCGGTGCCCCGTCGTCGGGCAGCACACCGAGTTCCGGGCCTGCCGCCGCGACCTCGTCGGCCACGACGGCACCGGCCGGGGTGGCTCCCACCGTGGTGCCCTCCGGCGAGGGCTCACTGGTCAGCGGCAACAAGGTCTGCCTCGACCTGCGCGGCGGGCGGGCCGCTGACCGGCGCGAGGTCCACGTCGACACCTGCAACGACTCCAGCCCGCAGCAGTGGCGGCTGAACGCCGACCGCACGCTCGAGGTGCAGGACTGGTGCGCTGCCGTGTCCGTCGACACCACCGTCCGCCTGACCTCCTGCGACGGCGCCGGCACGAACGCCCAGTGGCAGATGAACACCGACGGCGTCCTGACCAACGTCGCCAGCGGTCTCTGCCTCACCGACCCTTATGCCGGCACTCGCACCGGCAAGGGTGTCATCGTCACCCTCTGCTTGAGTACTCCCAACCAGCGCTGGACCTTCAGCTGAGAGCCGGGCCCGCCTGAGCTGTCCCACCTCAACGGGCGAAGAGGACGCGCTCAGCGGGCGGGACGGTGCATTTGACGGGTCCAAGGCAACCCGCAAACCGACAGCGACAGCGACAGCGACAGCGACAGCGACAGCGACAGCGACGATGGCACGCTGTGACCCGCGACGGCAACGGGAACGGGAACGACCGCGGATACGACCGCGGATACGAAGCAGCGCCGACCGGCCAAGCCGATCGGCGCTGCTCACCAAACCCGCACGCTCGAAAGCGTGAAGCTCCGGAACGAGACCCGCTTACTTTCCGCGGCGCTTGTTCAGGATGTCGAACGCGACCGCGATGATCAGCACCAGGCCCTTGATGACCTGCTGCCACTCCGGGCTCACGTTCATGATCGACAGGCCCATGTTGAGCACGCCCATGATGAGCGCACCCACGATGGCGCCGGTGACCTTGCCGACGCCGCCGTTGACGGCCGTGCCGCCGATGAAGGCGGCCGCGATGGCGTCCAGCTCGTAGTTCTGGCCGGCGGCCGCGACGGCGGAACCCGCGCGGGCCGTCGTCACCACGGCCGCCACACCGGCGAGCAGGCCCATGTTCACGAAGAGCATGAAGTTGACCCGCTTGGTCTTCACGCCGCTCAGCATCGCGGCGGACAGGTTGCCGCCCATCGCGTAGACGTGCCGGCCGAAGATCGTGTTGCCCATGATGAACGAGTAGAGCAGGACCAGCACACCCACGATGATCAGGACGATCGGCATGCCGTCCGCGCTGCTCGCGAGCAGGTAGGTCACGTACGCGATGGCGGCGATGCCCACCACGATGCGGCCGATGAAGGCCGCGAAGGGCTCCATCCGCAGTTCGTTCTTGACCAGTTCGCGGCGGGTGCGGAACTGGCCGATCAGCAGGCCGAGGGCCGCGACGACGCCGATGACCACGGTGACGGCGTCGAGGTTGCCGATGAAGCCGAGCCAGTTGGGCACGGCGCCGATGGCCAGCGAGTTGAAGCCGGACGGCAGGCCGCCGACGGTGGTGCCGACGAAGTAGATGGCGAGGCCGCGGAAGAGCAGCATGCCGCCGAGGGTGACGATGAAGGCGGGGATGCCGACGTACGCGACCCAGAAGCCCTGCCAGGCACCGACGATGCCGCCGAGCACGATCGACAGCAGTACCGCGGCGGGCCACGGTACGTCCCACTGCATGATCATCAGGGCGCTGATGCCGCCGATGAAGGCGACGACCGAACCGACCGACAGGTCGATGTGGCCGGCCACGATGATCATGACCATGCCGATGGTCAGGATGAACACGTACGCGTTCTGCTGGATCAGCGACGCGACGTTGTTCGGCAGCAGCATCAGGCCGTCGGTCTGGAACTGGAAGAAGAGCACGATGACCACGAGCGCCGCGATCATGGCGTACTGCTTCAGGTTTCCGCCGAGGTACGCGCCCAGCGATTCACTCTTGTTCTTGCTGGGTTCCGACTTGGACGCGCTCACCGCGTTGCTCCGCTCTTCTCCTGGGTCATGTACCGCATGAGGCCCTCCTGCGTGGCCTCGGCCTTGTCGATCTGTCCGGTGATGCGCCCCTGGCTCATCGCGTAGATCCGGTCGCAGATGCCGAGCAGCTCGGGCAGCTCGGACGAGATCACCAGAACGGCCTTGCCGGAGTCGGCGAGCTTGTTGATGATCTCGTAGATCTCGTACTTGGCGCCGACGTCGATGCCGCGGGACGGCTCGTCGAGGATCAGCACCTCGGGCTCGGCGAAGAGCCACTTGCTGAGGACGACCTTCTGCTGGTTGCCGCCGGACAGTTTCCCGACCACCATGTCGACGCTGGAGGCCTTGGTCTTCATGTCCTTGCGGAACTGCTCCGCCATCGTGATCTCGCGGTTGGCGTCGACGACGCCGAGCTTCGCGATCCGCTTCAGCTTCGCGGCGGAGGTGTTGCGCTTGATGTCGTCGATCAGGTTGAGGCCGTAGTGCTTGCGGTCCTCGGTCGCGTACGCGATGCCGGCGTCGATCGCCGCGTCCACGGTCTTGAGGTTGACCTCTTTGCCGTGGAGGAACACCTTGCCGGAGATGTTCGTGCCCCAGCTGCGCCCGAACACGCTCATCGCGAGTTCGGTACGCCCGGCGCCCATCAGTCCGGCGATGCCGACGATCTCGCCCGCCCGGACGGTCACGTTGGCCTGGTCGACGACGACCCGGCTGGGGTCGTTGGGGTGGTGCACGGTCCAGTTCTCGATGCGCAGCACCTCCTCACCGATGGTGGGGGTGTGGTCCGGGTACCGGGTGGCCAGGTCGCGGCCGACCATCGCGCGGATGATGCGGTCCTCGCTGACGGGTTCGGCCCCGTGCATCTCCATGGTCTCGATGCTCTGGCCGTCGCGGATGATCGTCGTGCTGTCGGCGATCGCGGCGATCTCGTTGAGCTTGTGCGAGATGATGATGGAGGTGATGCCTTCGGCCTTGAGCTGACGGATCAGCTCCAGCAGGTGCGCACTGTCCTCGTCGTTGAGAGCCGCGGTGGGCTCGTCGAGGATGAGCAGCTTCACCTTCTTGGACAGGGCCTTGGCGATCTCGACGAGCTGCTGCTTGCCGACACCGATGTCCATGATCTTGGTATCGGGCGCCTCGGAGAGACCGACGCGGGCCAGCAACTCGGCAGCCTGCTTGTTGGTCTGCGCCCAGTTGATCACGCCGCCCTTGGCGCGCTCGTTGCCGAGGAAGATGTTCTCCGCGATCGACAGGTACGGGCTGAGCGCCAGTTCCTGGTGGATGATCACGATGCCGACGTCCTCGGAGTCGCGCGTCGTCTTGAATCGGCTGGTCTCGCCCTCGAAGACGATGTCGCCGTCGTAGGTGCCGTACGGGTACACGCCGCTGAGCACCTTCATCAGCGTCGACTTGCCCGCGCCGTTCTCGCCGCAAATGGCGTGGACCTCCCCGCGGGCCACGCTCAGCGTGACGTCCTGCAGCGCCTTGACGCCCGGGAAGGTCTTGGTGATGCCCCGCATTTCCAGGATCGGGGTGGTGTCGTTGGCCATCACAACTCGCTTGCTGTAGGGGGGTCGAGAACCGGGACTGACCGGGTTCCCACCACCGGAAGTCGGTGGGAACCCGGTGTTGCCCAGCGTTGAGCCGGCGACTGCTTACAGGCCGAGCTTGTCAGCCGTGTAGAAGCCGGAGTCGACGAGCTTGGTCTTCACGTCGTCCTTGGTCACGACCACCGGCGGCAGCAGGTAGGCCGGAACGACCTTGTTGCCGTTGTTGTAGGTGGTGGTGTCGTTGGTCTCGACGGTCTCGCCCTTGACGATCTGGTCGACCATCTTGGCGACCTGGTCACCCAGGGTGCGGGTGTCCTTCCAGACCGTCATCGACTGCTTGTCGGCGAGGATGTTCTTGACGTTCGCCTGGTCAGCGTCCTGGCCGGTGATGATCGGCCAGTTGGTGCCCGGCTTGTAGCCCTTCGACTCGAGCGACTGCTCGATGCCCAGCGCGAGCGAGTCGTTCGGGGAGAGGACGGCGTCGAGCTTCTTGCCGCCGGTGTAGTACGAGTTCAGGCGGTTGTCCATCTCGGCCTGAGCCTTCTGGGAGCTCCAGCCGTCGACGGAGACGTTCTTCCAGTCGTCGTTGCTGGCGAGCTTCTTGCCGGACGGGATGACCAGCTTCTTGCTGTCCACGTACGGCTTGAGCACGTCCCACGCGCCGGAGAAGAAGAACTTGGCGTTGTTGTCGTCCGACGAGCCGGCGAAGGGCTCGATGTTGAACGGGCCCGCCGCGGTGTCGAGGGCCAGCTTCTCCTTGATGAACTCACCCTGGAGCTTGCCGACCTGGTAGTTGTCGAAGGTCGCGTAGTAGTCGACGTTCGGCGTCTCGTTGATGAGACGGTCGTACGCGATGACCTTGACGTTCGCCTTGGCGGCCGTCTCGAGGACGGTGCTCAGCGCGGTGCCGTCGATCGACGCCACGACCAGAACCTTGGGGTTCTGGTTGATCATGTTCTGCAGCTGGGTGATCTGCTGGTCGACCTTGTTGTCGGCGTACTGCAGAGACGTCTCGTAGCCCGCCTTCTTCAGCAGACCATCGAGGTACGTACCGTCGTTGTTCCACCGCTCGAGGCTCTTGGTCGGCATCGCGATGCCGATCAGGTTGCTGCCCGAGTCCGAGGACTCGTCGCTGGAACGGCTGCTGCTGCAGCCCGACGCCGCGGCCAGAGTGGCGGCCAGGGTGACAGCCGCGAGAACCCGGAAGTTCTTGGACACCTAGACGTCTCCTTTCTGAGTACTGAAAATTCCGGCGGCAGGACGCCAACCGGGGTCTATTTGTTGCCGGTCACAACATACGCTCTTGCCTGCCCGATGCACGCGCTGCGCCGTAACGGCTGTGTAACACTCTTCGTGAGCAGCGTCTCTCACTGTAGGCCCCGTCACAGCCCGTGCACCTGCAGAAATTGGGCATGAAAAGGAGGGGCCTTCGGCCCATCCCTCAACAGCCCGTAATGAGGTCCGCGCCATACTATTTGTTGCCCACTCGGACTAATGCGCCGAGGGGTGATCATGTACGGACCGCTATCGTGACGACACGACGCGCGAGAGGAGTCCGGATGCCCAGCGCCGCCACGGTCCGGGCGAAGCGCCGCACGACACCGGCCGTCAATCCCCGGGCCACCCATCTGGCGCTCGCTCTGCGCTGCGTCGCCGAGCAGTCCGGCGAGATCTCCCGGGCCGGCATCGCGGCCGGGACCGGCCTCAACAGGTCGACGGCGAGCAGCCTCATCGATGAACTGATCGGCGGCGGACTGGTCCGCGAGGTCGGCTCCACCGCCCGCACCCGCGCCGGCCGGCCGGGCACCGCGCTGGCCCTGCGCCCGGACGGCCCGGCCGGTCTGGGCATCGACGTCAACGTGGACTACACCGCCGTCTGCGTGGTGGATCTCACCGGCAAGGTCCGCTACAAACACGTGGTCGCCGAGGACCAGCGCGGACACGGCACGCGCGAGATCCTGGACCGGGTCGACCGGCTGGCCCGGGGCGCCCGGCAGGCCGCCGAGGCCGACGGTCTCGACCTGGTCGGCAGCGCCGTCGCGGTGCCGGGCATCGTCGACCGGGCCGGCGCCACCGTCACCCTCGCCCCCAACCTGGGCTGGCGTGACCTGGACGTCTCCGACCTGCTGCCGGCCGGCGCGCACGGCGAACGGGCCGCACTCGACAACGAGGCGAACTTCGCCGCACTCTCCGAGGCGGGCCTGCTGCGGGCCGGCGGCAGCTATCTCTACGTGAGCGGGCAGATCGGCGTGGGCGCGGGCATCGTGCTCGACGGCGAGCTCTACCGCGGGTCGCACGGCTGGAGCGGCGAGATCGGCCACCTGACCGTCGACCGCAACGGCCCGCCCTGCCCCTGCGGCCGGCGCGGCTGCCTGGAGCGCTACGCCGGTCACGAGGCGATCCTGCGCGCCGCCGGCATCACCGACGGGGCCGGCACCACGTTCGGCGTCCGGCCGACCGCCGACCTGATCACCGAGCGTGCCCAGGCCGGGGATCCGGCCACCCTCGCCGCGCTCGCCGAGGCCGGCGCGGTCCTCGGCGGTGTCCTGGCCGGCTGTCTCAACCTGCTCGACGTCGGCCGCCTGGTCCTCGGCGGCATCTACCGCCAGCTCGCACCGTGGCTGGCCCCCGAGGTGGAACGCGAGGTGGCGGCGCATTTCCTCGGTGCCGGCTGGGCCAGCCCCGAGGTCACCGTCTCCACCTACGGCGCCGAGGCACCGGCTCTGGGCGCCGCGCTCTCGGTGGTCCGCACCATCGTCGCCGACCCGCTGCGCTGGCTCACCCGCTGACCACGAATCAGGCACGGATCGCCGCCCTGACCCCACCTGGGGCCGGGACACCGTCCTATCCGAGATCCACGCCACACCCTTCCTATCGGCACATGTGCGGCAAAGCAGAGTGGTTGCGCTCCGAACGCCTCTTCCGCTCTTTTCGGGTACGCGTCGAAGCACCGTCCCCGAGCGCTCACGGATGCATGGCGGCACCCTTCATGATCTTGTCGACCGCCACCCGCGGGCCGTAGACGGCGAGACCCACCAGGTCCAGGTCAGCGGTCGGGACGGCCCGGACGGCGGCCCGGTTCGCCGCGTCGTGACCGGTGCCGAACAGGTCCGAGGTGAAGACCGACAGCGACACTCCCCGGCTCAGCGCCCGCCCGTGCGCCCCGGTCAACGTCTCCTTGCCACCGGCGAAGACCAGCACCGGCTGGCGGAACATCGGCAGGTAGGACACCTCGCCGGCGTCGAGGTACGGCTCGCCCAGCACCTCGGGCACCGCCGTCGCGATGCCGCTGACCAGGAAAGCGGTGACGTTGAGGCGCTGCCACACCGGCAGGTCGTCGCGGAGCAGAACAGCGATCTTGGTCGCGAAACGCAGTGGTGCCGGAAAACCCAGTGGTTCGGTCATGCCCCCATCAAAGGCCGGGACGCCCCGCCAGGTCTTGTACGATGTTGACGTGCCGGACGGACCCCTGCTCCGCGCATGGCGACCACCGCTCGACGGGGTCGCCGAGGTGCTGCACGCCCGGTTCGGCGACCACGCCTACCCGATGCACGCCCACGACACCTGGACGGTTCTGCTCGTCGACGACGGCGCCGTCCGCTACGACCTGGACCGGCACGAACGCGGGGCGTACGGCGACCTGATCACGGTGCTGCCGCCGCGGATCCCGCACAACGGCACCGCCGCCAAGCCGGGCGGTTTCCGCAAACGCGTGCTCTACCTGGAACCCGCTCTGCTGCCGGAACGGCTGATCGGGGCGGCCGTCGACACCCCGGCACTGGCCGACCAGCGCCTGCACCGCCTCATCTCCACGGTGCATCAGCTGGCGCGTACCCCGGAGGAGGCGCCGGCGGCGGACGCACCTCTCGCCCTCGCCCTGGAACGGCTGCGCGCACGCCTGGGTGATCCGGCCGCACCCGTGCCGGCCCTCCGCGCGGCCGCACACGGCCTGCGTGACCTGCTCGAGGAACACATCGTCGACGGCCTGCCGCTCCGTGTCGCCGCCGCCACCCTGCACTTCGACCCGGCGCATCTGGTCCGCTCGTTCCGGCGCGAGTTCGGCATGTCCCCGCACCAGTACCTGATCTCCCGCCGCGTCGACCTGGCCCGCCGGCGCATCCTGGCCGGCGAGCCGCTGCGGGCGGTGGCGGCCGGCAGCGGCTTCTACGACCAGCCGCACCTGGTGCGGCACTTCAAACGGATCCTCGGCGTGAGCCCCGGACGGTTCCGTGACGCGCGGTGAGTCAGGGTTTGCGGGCGGTGCCCGTCCAGCCGGCCACGACCTGCAGGTCCAGCTCCGGGTCGCCCTCCTCGGGACGCCACAGGGTGTTCGGCACGACGCCCGGCTCGACCAGTTCCAGACCCTCGAACAGGTCCTCGACCTCGGCCTTGCGGCGCGGCCAGATGTCCGAGCGGCCCTCCTCGTACATCTTCTCGTGCGCGGCGGCGATCTCCGGCGGCAGGAAGTCCGCGGTCCCGTGCGTCACCACCAGGTAGCTGCCGCTGGGCAGCGCGTCCAGCAGCTGGCGCACCAGCTTCTTGGCGGCCCCCGGGTACGGGATGAAGTGCAGCACCGCCACCAGGATCAGGCCGACCGGCTGGGTCAGGTCGAGCGTCTCCTTGACCGCGTCACTGTTCAGGATCGCCGCGGGGTCGCGCAGATCCGCCTCGATGTAGGCGGTCCGGCCCTGCTCCGTGCTGGTCAGCAACGCCCGCGCGTGGGTGAGCACCAGCGGGTCGTTGTCGACGTAGACGATCCGGCTCTCCGGGGCGACCCGCTGCGCGACCTCGTGCGTGTTGTCCACGGTGGGCAGTCCGGTGCCGATGTCCAGGAACTGGCGGATGCCCCGCTCCTCGGCGAGGAACCGCACGGCCCGGCGCAGCACCGCCCGGTTGGCCTGCACGCCGTCACGCAGACCGGGCAGCAGCTTCTCGAACTCGGCGCCGGACTCCCGGTCCACCGCGAAGTTGTCCTTGCCACCGAGCCAGTAGTTGTATCGCCGGGCGGGATGCGGCACGGTCGTGTCGATCGAAGCGCTTCGGGGCTTCACGTCGTCCATGGCCGTCCACAATAGTCGATCGGGATCACGGCGCCATCCAGCCCAGGACCGGTGTCGCCTGCAACCCTTCCGATACGCGCCGGCCACAGTCCGGCTCCGCGCGGGCAGCCACAGTCCGACTCCGCACGCCGGCCACGAACGCCGGCTGACCGATAGTTCCCGGGCCGGCTCGTCACCCATGGCACGCTGTTGATCAATCACCCGCCGCGTTGCCGAGGCCCCGGACACCCGAAGACAGCACCATGCCGGCGGGCGATTGATCGACTACGCCCACCCGCCTGCCGATCTCCACAGAACGACCCTGGACGACGGCCGACCCGCTCCAGCCGTCCCCCACGGCTCACCCAGCGATCCACAACAACCCCGAACGACGGCCCACCCACCCCAGCCGTCCAACACGACACACCCAGCGATCCACAACAACCGCAGACGACGGCTGGGAGGGACAGGCCGTCCAACACGGCTCGAAAACGAGCGCCACCCGCGGCAACACCGCGAAGATCGCCGACATCCCGACGAGGCCGGTCACGCCCCGGAGATGATCTTCGCAACGTAGTCCCTTTCCGGCCCCTCCGGGGAATTGACACCGTTCCGGGCGTATCTCCGCGACGATCCCGGGCGTTCTGGTCAGTGCCCCGGCAGCTTTGTCGCCGCCGGCCGGCATCCGGCTCGGTCCGAGGGGACAGGCGAGATCGATGATGAAGCGCAGACGCCGGCTGGCCGTCGCGGCCGCCATGATCCCGTTCTCCCTGATGCCGGCCGGCTGCGGCCGGACAGCCGCCGCACCGGAGGCGGTTCCGCCCGCCTCGACGGCCGCCTCCACGGCCCCGGCCTGGGGCGGTGACCTGGTGCTGCCGGTGGGGCCGATCGGCACCGGCATCCAGCCCGAAGCCGACGACCGGACCCGGCGGGACGAGTCCCGGACGAGGTATGCCGAGGATGCCGTGGGCACCGAGATGGTCCCGGAACCGGACAGCACCCTGTTGCCCGAACAGCCCGTGGACATCGACCCGTCGGATGAACCCCTGCCGGAGACGGCTCCGCCGGATGAGAACCCGGCGGAAGGCCCCGACGAGATCCCCGAAGAGGTCCCGGAGGAGATCCCCGAGGAGGCGGAGGAACTGCCCGAGCCAGTCGTGACGGAATGAGCCGCGGCCGCGGGTCCCGGCCTCCTTCGCGTGACACCGCCGGACCGGAGGGGGAGGGACCGTTCTCGCTCTCCTGGGAGGCGCTGCAGTTCGTCGCTTCGACGGCCGCCGTCCTCGGCACCCTGCTCTACTATTTCGGCTGGGTCCGGACCCGGGCGACCCTGGCCTATTTCGGGGTGGACACCGGGCTTCTCGGTTTCGCCGCACCGGACTACCTGCTCCGCAGTGTCAACGCCGCCATCCCGCCGGCGATCGGGGCCGGCCTGCTGATCCTGGGACTCGCCACTCTGCAGATCTGGCTGCCGGGCCGGATCCCGGACACCCCGCGCGGCCGTCGTGGACGCCGGATCGCCGTCGTCGCCCTCCGCGGCGTTGCCGCGCTGCTGCTAGCGGTCGCGGCGGCCGGGATCGTCGCGCAGGACAGCATCGGGCGCCCGCTCGGCATCCTCCTGCCCCTCACCCTGCCGGCTGCCGCCGCTCTGCTCGTCGTGGCGCGCAAGATGTCGCCGCATCCCGGCAGCGACGCCCGTCGCGGACCGGGTACCGGGGAGGCCCGGGTGTGGACGTTCGTGGTGCTCATGCTGGGCTTCGTGGGTCTGCTTTGGGCCGACGCGCTCTACGCCGCCGACGTCGGCCGCCGGATGGCCGCCGCCATGGCGGACCGGCTCGCGCGGCAGCCGGAAGTCGTCCTCTACAGCGCTGACCGCCTGGCCGTGGCCGGTACCGGGGTCACCGTGACGACACCGGGCGGCACGGAGAACAAGTACGGGTTCCGCTACGCCGGGCTCCGGGTGCTGATCGCCGCGAACGACCGGTACCTGCTGCTGCCGGCGGGCTGGCGCCGGGGTGTCGACAGCGTCTTCGTGATCGAGAAGGACGACGACGTCCGGATCGACGTGCGGGTAGTGCCGTAGCCGGCTGATCAGTCCTGCAGGGCCTGCCAGATGCGGTCGGCGGTGTAGGGGAGTTCGGTCATGCGTACCCCCGTGGCGTCTCTGATCGCGTTGCCCAGCGCCGGGGAGACCGGGTTGAACGGGCTCTCGCTCATCGACTTGGCGCCGAGCGGGCCGATCGCGTCGGTCGTGTCGGCGAAGTGGACCTCGGTGAACGGGGTGTCCGCCACGGTGGGCAGGTGGTACTGGCGGAACGTCGTGGTCGTCACCCGGCCGTCCGCGTCGATGTCCACGTGTTCGGACAGGGTCGCGCCGAGTGCCTGCGCCACGCCACCCTCGATCTGACCGCGCAGTTGTCCCGGGTTCATCACCGTGCCCGCGTCGGCGCTGTGCACGCTGCGCAGGATCCGCAGTTCGCCGGTGTCCGGGTCGATCGCCACCCGGAACCACTGGGCGTTGAACGCCACCGACCGGGGTGTCCCGTCGAAGTGCCCCCGGCCGACGCCGGTCTCCGGCGACTGTTTCAGCGAGCGGGCGGCCCGCAGCACGGCACGGCCGGCGACGACGACACCGGTCGAGGCGAACGCGCCGGTGTCGTGGGCGACCACGTCGGTGTCGGACTGGCGGATCACGATCCGGTCGGGGGTGGTGCCCAGTTCGTCGGCGGCGATCTGGGCGTGCACGGTGGTGCTGCCGTTGCCGAATTCGGCGGTGCCGACCGACAGTTCGTACCGGCCGTCCGGCAGGGTGCGGATCGTCGCGTCGGCGAAGTGGCCGCCGGGCGGGCCGGCCGCGATCATCGCGATCGCCATGCCCTCGCCGACCAGCCACCCGTCCGGGGCGTCGTCCTGTGTGAGGCCGGCCGCGCGGATCCGGTCCAGGCACTGGTCCAGGCCGTAACTGGCGATGCCCAGGTCGTCGACGTGCTCGCCGGGGGCGGTCAGGTCGTCGCCGGGGCGGACCACGTTGCGTTCGCGGAACGTGACCGGGTCCATGCCGATGCCGCGGGCCACCTCGTCGAGGACCTGTTCGACGGCGAAGGTGACCTGGCCGAGGCCGTACCCGCGGAACGCGCCGGCCGGCACCGTGTTGGTGTAGACCGTCATCGCGTCGGTGCGCATGTTCGCGCACCGGTAGACGGCGAGTGTCTCGTGGCAGCCGTGGAACATCACCGACCTGCCGTGGTTGCCGTACGCGCCGGTGTCCACCAGCACGTCCAGTTGCAGAGCGGTCAGGGTGCCGTCGCGGCGGGCGCCGGCGGTGGCGGTCACGACGAACGGGTGGCGGGTGGTGGCGCCGGTGAACTGTTCGGTGCGGGTGTACTCCCAGCGGACCGGGCGGCCCAGGCGCAGCACGGCGAGCGCGACCAGGTCCTCGGTGAGCATCTCCTGTTTGCCGCCGAATCCGCCGCCGACCCGGCCGGCCATCACCCGGACCCGGTCGGTGGGCAGGTCGTAGAGGCGGGCGAGCAGCCGCCGGGTCAGGAACGGTGTCTGGGTGCTGGAGCGGATGACGAGCCGGCCGTCGTCGTCGAGCCATCCGACCGAGCCGTGCGTCTCGAGGCTGGCATGCTGCACCCGCGGCGTCCGGAATGTCGCCCCGTAAACGAAGTCCGCCGCGGAGAACCCAGCGGAGACATCGCCGATGGAAGCATGCAATTCCCCGACGACATTGGAAGAAGCCCGGGAAATACCGTCGGATTCGGACTTGTCGCCGTGGATCGGCGGCGAGGTGACCGCCGACGACGGGTCGACGACAGCCGCCAACAGCGAATATGTCACGACGAGACGCCGACAGCCCTCCTCCGCGGCCGCCTCCGACGAGGCGACCACCGCCGCGACCCGCTGCCCGATGAACCGCACGACATCGTCCAGGATCCGGGTGTCGTAGGGATCCTCCGACTCGGTCTCGTGCTGCGCCGTCGAGAACAGCACATCCGGCACGTCGGCGTGCGTGAACACCGCCTCCACCCCCGGCACCGCCAGCGCCGCCGACGCATCGATCGCCACGATCCGCGCGTGCGCGTGCGGCGACCGCAGCACTTTCAGATGCAGCACGCCCGGCACGTCGATGTCGAAGGTGTACCGCGCCGTCCCGGTCACCACCGCAGGGCCGGCCGGCGCGCCCAGGCTAGACCCGACCGCACGGCCGGTGCCGGGAGCAGGGCAGGCGGGGGCACAGGACTCCGGACCGCCTCTGACGGCGTCGGTGACAGCACGGTATCCCGTACAACGGCAGAGATTTCCCTTGAGGGACCGCGGCAGGTCCTCGCGCTGCTCCGGGGTCAGCGCCGCGGTTGTCATGATCATTCCGGCGGTGCAGAAGCCGCACTGGAATCCCTGCGCGTCCAGGAAACTCTGCTGCACCGGGTGCAGTCCGTCGTCCCCGGCGAGCCCCTCGATCGTCGTCACGCTGCGCCCCTGGGCGCGGAAGGCCGGATAGACGCAGCTGTGCACGGGTCTCCCGTCGACGTGCACGGTGCACGCCCCGCAGTCCCCGCTGTCGCAGCCCTTCTTGACCCCGAAGCAGCCCTGTTCCCGCAGGTAGGTGCGCAGGCATTGCCCCGGCCGGGGTTCCCCGGAATGCGTCTCGCCGTTGATCTCCATGCTCACTCGACCAGCTCCGCTCTGATCTGTTCCGCATAGTGCCTGGTCAAATGTTGTCGCCACAGTGGCCGCCCGTGCACGTCGTCGACGTAGTCCGCCAGCGACAGCACCGCCAGCGCCTCCGCGAGATCGGTTGCCGAGGGGGATGACGGGAATCGCAGCACGTGCGGCCGGTGCGTGGCCGCGGTGATCGTCAGGCTCAGGCCCCCGGCGGGCTCCGCCCGGCCGATCACCAGCACCGCGCTGCGTCCGTGCCGGTGCAGGGATCCTCTGCGGTACGCCGTCCGTGAGCCCAGCGCCTCCCCCGGCAGACGGATCGACCGCAGGAGTTCCCCGTCGCGCAGCAGGGTCGTGCCCTGCCCCGTCACGAAGTCCGCCGCCGGCACCACCCGCTGGGTGCCGTCCGGCCCGAGCAGCAGCAGTGTCGCGTCGAGCGCCACGGTCAGCGAGATCATCGGCCCGGCCGGCAGGGCGGCGCAGAGGTTCCCGCCGACGGTCGCCACGTTCCAGATCTTGAAGGAGGCCAGGAACGCGTGGCAGCACTGCCGGACGATCCCGTGCCGGGCGAGGCGTTCGGCGAGGTCGGCGATGGTGCAGGTGGCGGCGATCTCGACGGCGCCGTCGTCGTGGACCCGCAGCGACGGCCACCCGGCCGACGGCAGGTCGAGCAGGCGCCGCACGTCCGGTCGTGGCTCGCTGAACAGCGCGGTCCCGCCACCCAGCCAGGCGTCGCCGGGGCGCCACGAGCCGGGCGCGGCGGGACTGATCACTTCGGTGACGGTGTGCAGATCCACGTTCGTACGCTACGTGACCCGTGTTTCGGATCTTGGCAAACCGTTTCCCCGATGTGTCCAGGGGCCGCGGTCACCGGGGGTCCGGGTCCCCCTCGGGACCTTCGGCCCCGCCCGCGGACGTTTTTCGGGACCTTCGCCCCTGATCGGCGTGCGACGCGGCGAGCAGGGTCAGGGGAGACTCACATCGAAAGGACGTCCGTGGACGCGCTCGATCTGTCACGGTGGCAATTCGGCATCATCACCGTGTACCACTACATCTTCGTCCCCATCACGATCGGGCTCTCCTTCCTGGTGGCCGGCATCCAGACCGCCTGGGTGCGCACCGGCCGGGAGAAGTACCTGCGGGCGACGAAGTTCTGGGGCAAACTCTTCCTGATCAACTTCGCCATCGGGGTGGTCACCGGCATCGTGCAGGAGTTCCAGTTCGGCATGAACTGGTCGGACTACTCGCGGTTCGTCGGCGACATCTTCGGTGCGCCGCTCGCCATCGAGGGTCTTCTGGCCTTCTTCCTGGAGTCGACCTTCCTGGGACTCTGGATCTTCGGCTGGGACAAGCTCCCGAAGAAGGTCCACCTGGCCACGATCTGGACCGCCGCGACCGGCACCCTGCTGTCGGCGTACTTCATCCTGGCCGCGAACTCGTGGATGCAGCACCCGGTCGGCTGGACGATGGGCGACGGCCGCGCGGAGCTGACCAGCATCGGCGCGGTCCTCACCAACTCGACGACCCTGGTCACCTTCCCGCACACCGTCACCGCCTGCTTCCTGACCGCCGGTGCGGTGATGCTCACCGTCAGCGCCTGGCACATCCGGCGCCGCAACCAGGACGAGGTGTTCCGCCCGTCCCTGAAGATCGGCGCCTGGGTGGTCCTGGTCTCCGGGGTGCTCGTGATGATCACCGGTGACATCCAGGCCCGGGTGATGACCGAGCAGCAGCCGATGAAGATGGCCGCGGCCGAGGCGCTCTACGACAGCACCGAGAGCGCGTCGTTCTCGCTGTTCACCATCGGTTCGCTGGACGGCTCCGAGGAGCTGTACAGCGTGCGGATCCCGTCGCTGCTGTCGTTCATGGCGACCGGCTCGCCGGACGGCGAGGTCGAGGGCATCAACGACGTGCAGCGCGAATACCAGCAGACGTACGGCGAGGGCGACTACACACCGGTCGTGCCGGTCACCTACTGGTCGTTCCGCCTGATGATCGGGTTCGGCGGTCTGGCCATGGTGGTCGCGCTGGCCTGCCTCTGGTTCACCCGCGGCGGCCGCCTGCCGCAGAGCCGTCTGCTCTGGATCGGCGCGCTGACCACGGTGGCGATGCCGCTGCTGGCCAACTCGTTCGGCTGGATCTTCACCGAGATGGGCCGTCAGCCCTGGTCGGTGTTCGGACTGCTCAAGACCGAGGACTCGGTGTCCCCGTCGGTCTCCACCGGTGAGGCCGCGACCGGCCTGATCGTGCTGACCCTGGTCTACGGGGTGCTCGCCGCCATCGAGGTCGGGCTGTTCCTGAAGTACGCCAAGGCGGGCGCACCGGAGATCACGCCGGAGTCCGACGAAGCCGACAAGCCGCTCGCGTTCGCGTACTGAGGAATCGACGACATGGATCTCACCACTTTCTGGTTCCTGCTGATCGGCGTCCTCTGGGCCGGGTACTTCCTGCTCGAGGGCTTCGACTTCGGCGTCGGCATCCTGCTGCCCGTCCTCGGCAGGGACGACCGCAGCCGCCGCCTGGCCATCAACACCATCGGACCGGTCTGGGACGGCAACGAGGTGTGGCTGATCGTGGCCGGTGGCGCCACGTTCGCCGCGTTCCCCGAGTGGTACGCCACCCTGTTCTCCGGGTTCTTCCTGCCGCTGCTGCTCATCCTGGTCGCGCTGATCGTGCGCGGTGTCGCGTTCGAGTACCGCGGCAAACGTGACGGTGCCGTCTGGAGGAAACGCTGGGACACCGCGATCTTCTGGAGCAGCCTGATCCCGGCGATCCTCTGGGGTGTCGCGTTCGGCAACATCGTGCGCGGGGTGCCGCTGGACGCGAACCACGAGTACGTCGGCGGGTTCTTCAACCTGCTGAACCCGTACGCGCTGCTCGGCGGCCTGACCACCCTCGCGCTGTTCACCCTGCACGGCGCGGTGTTCCTGGCGCTCAAGACCGACGGACCGATGCGCGAGCAGGCCGGCGCGCTGGCCGCCAAGCTGGCCGTGGCCGCCGTCCCGGTCGCCGCCGCGTTCCTGATCTGGACCGGCATCGCGAGCGGTGACGTCTGGGGCATCGCGGTCTCGGTGCCGGCGGCGCTCGCCCTGGTCGCCGCGGTCGTGCTGACCCGGGTACGCCGGGAGGGCTGGGCCTTCACCGCGACCGCCGCGACCATCGTGCTCGCCACCGCCGCGCTGTTCGTGACGCTGTTCCCGAACGTGATGCCGTCCACGCTGGACGCGGCCAACAGTCTGACCACCACGAACGCCTCGTCGACGCCGTACACGCTGACGGTGATGACCTGGGTGGCGGTCTGCTTCACCCCGCTCGTGCTGATCTACCAGAGCTGGACGTACTGGGTGTTCCGCAAGCGCCTGAAGCTGAGCGACATCCCGGCGTGAAACCCCTCGACCCGAGGCTGTTGAGGTACGCCCGTGCGACGCGGGCGTACCTGGTGGCCACCGTCGCCCTCGGCGCCGTGCACGCGGCGCTGCTGATCACCCTCGCCTTCCTGCTGGCCGACGCGATCACCGGTGTGTTCCTGCACGGCGCCGGGGTGCCGCAGCTGCTCCCGCTGATCGCCGTGGTCGCCGCCCGCTCGGTGGTGGCCTGGCTGCAGGAGGTGGCGGCGACCCGCTCCGCCGCGGCGGTCAAGAGCGAACTGCGCCGGCGTCTGCTGGCGCACGTGGCCGGCCTCGGGCCGTACCACCGCACGCCGGCCGGGGAGATCGCCACCCTGGCCGGCCACGGGCTGGACGCGCTGGACGCGTACTTCGCCCGCTACCTGCCGCAGCTGGTCCTGTCCGTGCTGGTGCCGGGCCTGCTGCTGGCCCGGCTGCTGCCCGCCGACCTGATCGCCACCCTCACCATCGCGGTGACGCTGCCGTTGATCCCGGTCTTCATGGCACTGGTCGGCATGCACACCGAGGCGGCCACCAAACGGCAGTTCCGGCTGCTGGCCCGGCTGTCGCACCACTTCCTCGACGTGGTCGCCGGGCTGCCCACCCTCAAACTGTTCGGCCGGGCCGGGGCGCAGGCCGGGATCATCCGGCGGATCAGCGGCGAGCAGCGGCAGCAGACCATGCGGACGCTGCGTACCGCGTTCCTGTCGTCGCTGGTCCTGGAACTGCTGGCCACCCTGTCGGTGGCGCTGGTCGCGGTCGGCATCGGCCTGCGGCTGGTGCACGGCGAACTGGACCTGGCGACCGCGCTGACGGTGCTGATCCTGGCGCCGGAGGCGTACCGGCCGCTGCGCGAGGTGGGCGCGAACTACCACGCCAGCGCCGAGGGCCTGGCCGCGGTGGAGGAGGTCTTCGCGATCCTCGAGACGCCGCTGCCCGCCGAGGGCGGTGCGGCTCCCCGCGACGGTGCCCTCGTGTTCGACCAGGTGGAAGTCCGGTTCCCCGGCCGGGCCGAACCCGCGCTCCGGTTGTCCGCGACGATCGAGCCCGGGGAGATCGTGGCGCTGACCGGGCCGTCCGGGTGCGGCAAGTCGACAGCGCTCGCCGCGCTGCTGGGCTTCGTCTCACCGGCCTCCGGCACGATCACCGTCGGAGGCGTCGATCGGGAAACGATCGCTCCCACCGCGTGGCGGTCGAAGATCGCCTGGGTGCCGCAACGACCGCATCTGATCGCCGGGACCGTGCGCGAGAACATCGCGTTGACCGGCGCGGACCACGACGCGGTCGTCGAGGCCGCCCGGCTGGCCGGTGCCGACACCTTCATCGCCGCACTCCCCGACGGCTACGACACCCTGCTCGGTGACGCCGGTTCGGGCCTGTCCGCGGGACAACGACAGCGCATCGCCCTGGCGCGGGCGTTCCTGAAGGACGCGCCGATCGTGCTGCTCGACGAGCCGACGGCCAACCTGGACACCACCACCGCCGCCGAGGTGATGGACGCGATCCGCCGCCTGGCCCACGGGCGGACGGTACTGATCGCGGCCCACCGTCCGGAACTGATCGCCCTCGCCGACCGGGAGCTCCGTCTCGCCGGCTCGCTGACTCCCGCAGGTGCCTGAGATGACCGTGCTCCGCGCGTACCCCCTGATCAAGCCGGCGGCGGGTCGCCTGGCTCTCGCCGTGCTGGCCGGAGCGGGAGCGGCCGGTGCCGCCGTCGCCCTGACCGCGGTCTCCGCCTGGCTGATCTCCCGGGCCGCGCTGCACCCGCCGGTGCTGCACCTGATGGTGGCGATCGTCGCGGTCCGCGCGTTCGGTCTGAGCCGCGGCGTGCTGCGTTACCTGGAACGGCTGATCGGGCACGACGCCGCGTTCCGGATCCTCGGCGACGTGCGGGCCCGGCTGTTCACCCGGCTGGAGCGCCTGGCGCCGGCCGGCCTGGCCGACTTCCGGCGCGCGGACCTGGCGCAACGGCTGGCCGCCGACGTGGACGCGGTCCTCGACCTGGTCACCCGGGTGGCACTGCCCTACGCGGTGGCCGCCGTGGTCGGCCTGGCCGCGGTGCTGGTGGTGGGCGCGCTGGTCCCGGTCGCGGGCCTCACCCTCGCGGTCGCGCTGCTGGTGGTCGCGATCGGGGTGCCGCTGCTGCAACGTGCCGCGGCGCGGCGTGCCGACGGACGACTCGCTCCGCTGCGCGGTGAGCTCACCACCGGTGTGGTCGATCTGCTGCACGGGCTTGCGGATTTCTCGGTGTACGGGGCACAGCAGTCCCGTCTGTCCCGGCTCGACGACGTGGACGCCCGGATGACGCAGGCGAGCCGCCGGTCGGCGAACGTGGCCGGGCTGTCCGCCGCGGTGACCGTGCTGAGCACCGGCGTGTGCGTGCTGGTCGGGCTGGCCGCGGGTGCCGTGGCGGTCCGCTCCGGCGCCCTGCCCGGGGAACTGCTGGCGCTGGTGGTGCTCACGCCGATGGCGGTCTTCGAGATCGCCGGGCCGCTGCCGATGGCGGCGCAGACCTACGTCTCGGCGCGTGCTTCGATGCGCCGGTTGGCGGAGTTGTGGGACGCGCCCTCGCCGCTCTCCTCCCTCGGCTCTTCGCCGGCGACTCCTGTTTTTTCGGACATTCCCGAAATCCGGGTGGAGAACGTGACCGCGGGATGGGTGCCGGGACGGACCGCGGTCAGTGGCGTCTCGCTCACGCTGCCGCCCGGGGGCCGGGTGGCGCTGGTCGGGCCGAGCGGGTCCGGCAAGAGCACGGTGGCCGCCCTGCTGGTCCGGTTCCTCGATCCGCGCGCCGGGCGGGTCACCCTCGACGGCACGGATCTGCGGTCGATCGTGCCGGAACGGGTCCGGGAGGTCGTCGGCTACCTGCCCGAGGACGCGTACCTGTTCGACACCACGATCGGCGACAACCTGCGGATCGCCCGCCCGGACGCGACCGGCGCCGCGCTGGAGCAGGCGCTCGCCTCGGCCCGGCTGCTGGACTGGGTGCGGACCCTGCCGGACGGGCTGGACACCCTGGTCGGCGAACACGGGATGGCCCTCTCCGGAGGGCAGCGGCGCCGGCTGGCCCTGGCCCGGATCCTGCTCGGCGACGCGCGGGTGCTGATCCTGGACGAACCGACCGAGCACCTCGACGACGAGACGGCCGGGGAGCTGACCCGGGATTTGCTGGCCGCGGCCGGGCACCGGTCGGTCCTGCTGATCACCCACCGCGAGGCCGATCTGGACGGTCTCGACGTCGTGCGGCTCTGAGTCCCGTCAGGCCGGCACCGACGCCGCGGCTTCCCGCTCCTCGCTCGTCAACGGTCCGGGGGCGACCGGGAACGTCAGCGTGAAGGTGCTCCCCCTGCCCACCACCGACTGCACCGCGATGGTGCCGCTGTGGTCGCGGATGATGTCCCGGACGATCGCCAGGCCCAGCCCCGGGCCCTGCACCGCCTGGTCCATCGCGTTGCCGGCCCGGTGGAACGGGGTGAACAGGCCCGGCACGTCCTCGGCCGGGATCCCGATCCCGGTGTCGGTGACGGTGATCGTCACGGTCCGGTCGTCGGCGGTCAGCAGCAGGGACACGCTGCCGCCGCCCGGGGTGAACTTGATGGCGTTGTCGAGCAGCTTGCGTAGTGCCCGCTGCAGCTGGACCCGGTCGCCCAGCACCCACGCCTGGTCCGCCTCGGCCGCCGAGAACGTCACCGTCAGGTCCTTGGACCGGGCCGCGTTGCCCAGTTCGTGGTGGACGGCGGTGGCGATCGCGACCAGGTCCAGCGGTTCCGGCTCGCCGACGGCGCCGGAGTCCGGGCGGTCCAGCAGCACCAGGTCGCCGATGGTGTCGTGCAGCCGGTGGGCGTTGCGCATGATCGCGCTCAGTGCCCGGCGCTGCAGCGGCGACAGCCCGGCGAAGTCCTCCTCGCTGATCATCTCGGTGTACCCGAGGATGCTGGTCAGCGGTGTCCGCAACTCGTGGGTGACGGTCTGGATGAAGACGTCCTTGCGCTGGTCGAGCAGGCGCAGCTCGCTGATCAGGCGGGCCTGGTCCTGCTGGAAGGCCACCTGCCGGAGCACCCGCTCGATCTCCTGGGCCACCGCGGTGAGCAGCCGCTGCTCGGACTCCGTCCAGTCCACCGGCCCGACCCGGTAGACATGCAGGAAGCCGGGCTCCGAGGGCCCGGCCATCGCCACGCCGAAACCGCCGTCGGCACGCACCCCGGCGCGGCCCGGCGGCCCGGCGAGCAGGTCGTCCTCCACCGGCGCGGACAGGCCGCCGGCCCGGCCCGGCCAGTGGACCGCGACCATGGCGCCGGACGGGTGGGCGAACCGGCAGTAGACCGCGTCGGCGCCGACCGCCGAGCCGACCAGCTGGGCGATGCGGCGCCCGGTCACCGCCGGATCGCGGCTGCTGCGCTCGGAACTCTTCTCCTGCAACTCCACGCCGACCGCCTGCCGCAACCCGGCGCGGGCGGCGCGGGCCTGCTCGGCGGCGAGCAGGGTCTCGGTCTGGGCGGCCAGGTCGTTGAGGGCGTCGGTCACCGACCGCATCTCCCGCCCGCCGGCCGGCGTGGCCCGCGCCGAACGGTCGCCGGCCGCCAGGCTGCGGATGGTGTCACCCAGGTTGGCGAGGGGAACCAGGAGCTGCCGCCGGGCGGTCCGGACCACCAGACAGCCGACCACCAGGATCACCCCGACCAGTACCGCGGCGATCAGGTCCACCAGTTCGGTGGCCTCCCGGCCGGACTTCGCCTCGGCCTGGTACTCGGCCTCGATCGCGGCGGCGGACTCCCTGTTGACCAGGCGCAGCGTGTCGAAGAGCTGTTTGCCCCCGGAGATCAGGGCCTCGTCGGTGTTCGTCACGCCGGCCGCCACGATCGGACCGGCGTACTCGGTGAACCAGGCCCGGGCTGCCAGGTTCTCCTCGACGAGCTTCTGCCGCACGGTCGCGTCCCGGGTGTGGCCGGCCGCCGTGTTGAGCGCCGCGAAGACCGCCTCCCGCGCCGGTGGGTACGGCTCCAGGAACAGGTTCTCGCCGGTCAGCTGGAAGCCGCGCACGCTGGTCTCGGCGTCGGTCATCCGTTGCAGGATCTCGTCGTTGGCCAGCCGGGCCACCTCGATCCGTTCCATCCGTGACTCGTGGCCGGACCGGACCCGGCCGCCGACCGCGAACTGCACCACCAGGAAGGTCACCCACAGCAGGAACAGCGCGGCGAACCCCACGTTGAGCCGGCGCTGCACGCTCATCAGCGGCGCTCCTCGGGGGCGTTCATGCACCTCACTTCGGCAGGAGCGCCGGGTGACCTAAGGCACGCGCGGAAGAGCCGCCGACTTTTGTTACCTATCCGCAACAATCCAGGCCTTGCGTACCACGGGTAACGGATAACTGGCGCTTTTGCCGGAATTGCCGGATCAAGGCGTGGAGCCGCATCACGGAGAGTCAAGTTGATCAATGTGATCCGGGTTACCGGCAGGTAGCCCAGACCCTTGTTCCCGCCGGTCGGTAGCGGCAACATTTCCCGCACATTACGGTCGCGCCATCGACACCCGTCGCTGCGGCCGCTCTCCCCGGGAGGCTTCGCGTGCAGGATCAGCAGCTCGGCGGGCGCACCGACTGGCGCCGGTTCGCGGTGGCGGTGGGCCTGCCCGCGGTCGTCGCCGGCGGCCTCGTCCTCGCCCTGGCCGAAGGCGCGCTGGCCGCGAACTTCACGGTCTCCGGCGCCCAGTTCAAACTCTCCGCCGACAGCCTCGTCGGCGAAGGCTTCACCCAGTACGGCAGCACCCTCGACACCGACGACCCGGACTACGAGGACGGCGAGATCCCGGCCGCCATGTCCGGCATCCGGCACGCCACCCTGACCAACCTCTGCCAGTCGGTGGCGGCCGGCCCGCTCACCCTGCGGATCGAGGCCGGCGGCGACCCGGCCCACCCGGTCGAAGCCGACGACCTGCTGATCGGCATGTCCGACCTGGGCGGCGACGCGGTGTTCGAGGACATCCAGATCGGCCTGGACGCGTCCACCCTCACCGGAGACGGCTCCGAGACGCACGGGGCGGCCGGCTCGTTCGGCCAGCAGGCCGGCACGGTCACCATCACGAACCTGCGGCAGCAGGCGTACTACACCTCGGCCTCGACGTTCACGCTGAACGGCATGACCCTCAAGCTCCACATCGGCGGCTCGCACGAGTGCTTCGCGGACTGACCCGGTCCGTTCCCCCGTTGCTGCTGGAGGACTAGTGGCTGAATACTGGCACCGGTTCGCGCGATGGCGGCGCGGCCGGCCGTTCTGGGGCGGTCTGCTCCTGCTGACATCCGGGCTGGAGATGTTCCTCAGCGCCAACATGTCGGTGGCGAACATGGACGTCCACATCGGGCCGCAAGGCTTCCTGTCCTACCTGCTGCCGTCGATCATGCTGGTCTGCGGGGCGCTGACCTGGCTGTCCCCGGCCCAGCGGCACTTCTACGGCATCGTGGGGGTGCTGACCGCGCTGTACTCGTTCATCGGCCTCAACCTGGGCGGCTGGATCGCCGGGATGCTGCTCGGGATCGTCGGCGGGGCACTCGCCATCGCGTGGGGGCCGGCCCGGATCACGCCGGCCGTACCGCCGCCACCGGCCGCCCCCGAACCCGGCGACCCCGGCCCGGCGATCCTGGAACCGAACCTGTTCTCCCCCGGCCCTGATCCCTCCCCCGGCGAGAAGACCGCCGAGATCCGGCCGGCCGCCGCGCCGCCGGTGATTCCCGGCCCCGACCCCGGCCCGGGGCAGGGACACTGGCGACGGACCGCGCTGGTACTGATCGCCCCGGTCGTGGTGGCGACGACCGTGCTGGTCGCGGGCGACCGGCCCGCCGGAGCCGCCGAGTGCCCGGAGGGACTGCCCTCCCGCACGTCCACCCCGTCGTCGTCGGCCTCCCCCTCCCGGCCCGCCCCGGCGTCCCCGACCGCCTCCGCTTCCCCGCCGCCGGCCTCGGCGTCCACCTCTGTCCCCGCATCGACCTCTCCAACCGTCTCGGCTGCGCCCGACGGGGAGAATCCGATCCTCGACGGAATCGGAGACGTCCTCGACGGCGTCGGCGACCTGCTCGGCATCGGCGACGAGGAGACGCCCTCACCGGAAGCGTCCATCTCCACATCCGCGTCCGCGTCCGCGTCCGCCTCCGCCTCCGCCTCCCCGGACGTCACCCCCGCCTCGGAGAGGCCGTCCTCCCCCGGCACCTCAGCCGCCACGCCCGCCACCTCGGTCACCGGGTCCGCGGCCTCCTCCCCTCCGGCATCGGCGCCGGCCTCCACATCGGCCTCGGCCTCACCTGAGGAGATCCCCTGTCTGGGCGCCCGCCAGGAGGGCCTGCTGGCCGACGGCGACACCCCGCCCCGAGCCGGCGCCGAGCCCGGCCTGATGAAGACCGATTCCTTGACCATGTACGACTCGTCCTACGACGGCGTCGTCGACGTCCCCACCGAGGACGGCAGCATCCGGTCGCTGAAGTTCACCATGGACCGCGCCGTCAACACCCCGTTCAGCCTGGAGATCGCCGAACCGGGCGGCGGCACCACCCTGATCACCAGCAGCGAGCTGACCATCGACGGCAACGTCGAGTTCTACACCTCCCGCTTCACCGGCAAGCTGTTCGGCCTGATCCCGGTCGTCTTCACCCCGGACCAGCCGCCCCCGCTCACCCTGCCGGTCCTCTGGTTCACCGACACCACCATCGACCTGGTGTACGTCCACAGCGACGAACTGACCGCCGACCCCCTCACCATCCGGGAGAGCTGACCGCCCCGTTCCCGGGCGGGCGTGATCGCCCATCGGCCGACCACGGCAGGCGCACCGCCCGCGGTCCCCCGCGAACAGGCCCCCGTCACCGACACGATCTCGGGTGACGTGCATGGCAGGTCGCGGACCACCGGCGGATCGTCAGGCGGATTCCAGCCAGGCGGTAGGGCCGTGGGGTTCGTAGCGGCCGACCCGGCCCTTTCCGGCGGCTTTCGCGGCGTACATCGCGGCATCTGCCTGTTTGAGAAGCGCGGTGAGAGTGACCGGGACGCCCGGCCGGGCCTGCGCCAAGCCGATGCTGCCGCCCACCGTCACGTGACCGCCCGGCACCGGGATCGGCTCGGCGATACGCCGCAGCAGACGCATCGCCACCTCATCGCCGCGCTGATCGGCATCGGTCAGCAGGATCGCGAACTCGTCGCCGCCGATACGGCTCACCAGGTCGCCGGTGCGCAGTTCCGCGGAGAGGCGCCGGGCGACCGCGATCAGCACCTCGTCGCCGGCGGCATGCCCGTAGGTGTCGTTGACCGGTTTGAAGCCGTCCAGGTCCAGGAGCAGGATGCACACGTCGTTCCCGGACAGGGCGGTGACCGCCAGGGCGTCGAAGGCGGCCCGGTTGAGCAGGCCCGTCAGCCCGTCGTGGTGCGCCTGGTGGGCGAGGGCGGCCTTCTGCTCGGCCAGTTCCGACGCCAGCCGGCCGACCGTGACCAGGGTGAGGAACTGCCGGATCAGCACCAGGGAGAAACTGGCCAGCAGCATCCAGACCAGCACCACGGTGAGCCGCCCGTCGCGGGCCTCCCGATAGCCGGCGAAGACCACGGCGATCACCACCGGCAGGTACGGCAGGAGCGCCCAGCCGCCGAACACCAGCCGCCCCACCATCTCCTCGCCCGGCCGGGACACCGCCAGCCGGCTGGAGACGGCCATCATCCAGGCGCACAGCACGTAACCGGCGCCGACCCCGTGCGACCACCACGGGTCGTCGGCGACGTCGTTGCGGATACCGCCGAGCAGGGTCGCGGCCTGCAACAGTGCGGCGGCGGCGAGCACCTGCTGAACGGTGGCGCCCAGCCCGGCCTTCGCGGTGGAGAGCGTGACCAGGGCGACCGCGGCGGCCACCACCAGCACCCCCATCACCACGACCTGCTGCGCGGCGATCAGCGCGCCGTCCGCACCGGCCAGCACCAGTTCCCAGGCCAACACGAAGATCGCGCCGGAGACCGCCGCCACGTCGATCACCTGGCGGACCATGGCGAGGCCCTCGGGACGCGGTCCGGCCAGCACGATCGCAACCGGGACGAGCAGGGCCGCCATGGTCGACAGGAGCTGCCCGGGGACCGCGGCGAGCGGCACACCGGCCACCGACACGAGCAGCAGCACGTTGGAGACCGACCAGAGGCCGCAAGCCACCGCGCCGATACCGAGGGCCACGCGCACCCGGCGCACGATCCAGCGATGCCGCGCCTTGCGGCGGAAGAAGAAGGCGGCGTACGCGCTGGCGAGCGCGATGAGCACGTCGGAGAGGGCGTAGCCGGCCGCGGGCGGGACGATCGTGTGCAGCACCTGCACGACGGCGGCGATCACGATGCCGATCAGCAGCGCCGCCCGCAGTCCCATGCCCACCCCGTCACCAACGGCAGACGCCCGGTCGAGCTGAGCAGTCGGCCGGAACGGCGAGTATGGCATAGATTACTGCGCGTCGACCCGCACCTCGCCGAGGAGAAACGCCGTGTGCCGGAGCATCCACCAGCTGCACAACTTCGAGCCGCCCGCGACCGAGGACGAGGTTCAGGCCGCGGCCCTGCAGTACGTCCGGAAGATCGCGGGGAGCACGCGTCCGTCGCAGGCGAACCAGGCGGCTTTCGACGCGGCGGTCGCGGCGGTCGCGGCGGCCACCACGGAACTGCTGGCGAACCTGGTGACCACGGCGCCGCCCCGGGACCGCGAGGTCGAGGCGGCCAAGGCGCGTGCCCGGGCGGAGAAACGGTACGGCAGCTAAACACGTTCCGTGGTCAGGGCGAAGCCCGTCCGCGTGGTGACTTCAGCCGCGCTGGACGCCCGAAGTCACCACACCCGTGGCGGTGTGGTGATTACAGGCGCGCTGGACGCCCCAAATCACCACACCCCTGGCGGCGTGGTGAATACAGGCGCACTGGACGCCCCAAATCAACACACCCCTGGCGGCGTGGTGAATACGGGCGTGCTGAGCGCCCGAAATCACCACAGAGGCAGACCCTGACTGCGATAGGTGTCTAGCGCGGGAGGCGTACCACTGCTTTCAACCCTGGCTGGGCGTCGCCGAGGGTGACCGTGCCGCCGTGTTTGCGGACCAGTTCATGCACGATCGCCAGACCGAGGCCGGAGCCGCCGGCGTCGCGGGCCCGGGCGTCGTCGAGCCGGGTGAACCGCTGGAACACCCGTTCGCGGTCTGCTTCCGGAATGCCCGGCCCGTCGTCGGTGACCGTGATCAGCAGGTGCGGACCGTCCTCGGCGACGCTCGCGACGACCTGGGAGCGGCGGTGGCGGACGGCGTTGTCGAGCAGGTTCGCCACCACCCGGGCCAGCGCGTCCGGTTCGGCGAGCAGTGGCATGGGCGCATCCGGGTCGCGGTAGGTGACGTCCGGGTACCGCTGTGCGGTCTCCCCCACCAGCTGACCGAGATCGATCTGCTCGAAGCGGCGGCCGGCCGGCCGTCCGTTCCCGTCCCTGCCGTTCCCGTCAGGTCTGGTGTTCTCGTCCTGGCGGGCGTTTTCGTCCTGGCGGGCGTTTTCGTCCTGGCGGGCCAGCAGCAGGAGATCGTCTACCAGCCGGGACAACCGCTGCACGTCGGCGAGCAGGTCGTCGGCCAGCCCCGGCCAGTCGGTGTCGTCGGGCAGGCGCTGCGCCACCTCCAGCTCGGTGCGCATGTTGGTGAGCGGGCTGCGCAGTTCGTGCGCGGCATCGGCGACGAACGCCCGCTGCCGGGCCCTGGCCGCGTCCAGCCGGTGCAGCATGCCGTTCAGCGTCACCGCCAGCCGGAAGATCTCGTCCCGCGAGTCGGGTACCGGCAGCCGCCCCTCCCGTGTCCCGCCGGTGATCTCCTCGGCGCCGGCCCGGAGCGCGTCGACCGGTCGCAGGGCCGCACCGAGCGCCCGCCACAGGCCGGCGGCGAGCAACGCGACCAGCAGGGGGAACAGGATGAGCAGCGTGATTCGCAGCAGGTGCACACTCTGCGTGATCTCGTTGGTGGACCGGGCCACCAGGATCCGCAGCGGGTCGGTGGGCGGTCCGGCGGTCACCTTGACGACCCGGGCCTGCCCGTCGAAGCCGATCCGGTTCCCGGGGATCACGACGCTCCGCCCGTCGGGCAGATCGCGGAGTTCCTCCGCGTACAGGATGGGGACGAGCCGGTCGGCGGTGGTGGAGACGGCGGTGACCCGGTCCTGGGAGTCGATCACCTGGACCTGCACGCCGGGCGTGACCGGGATCGGATTGGGGAGTGCTTCCTGCTCGATCAGCCGGGCGACGCCCTGAGCGGTGTCCATCGACTCGGAGTGCACCGAGCGGGTCTGCGCATACCCGAGCACCACGACGAGCAGGATGCCGCCCGCCGCGAGCCCCATGGTCAGGCCGGCCGCCGCCACCAGCAGCAGCCGGGCGCGGAGGCTCAGCTCCCGGGGCCGCCGCACTAGGCGGCCGGCCCGGCGGTTCCGGCAGTTCCGGCCGGCCCGGCAGCCCCGGCGGTTCCGGCGGTTCCGGCCGGCCCGGCAGCCCCGGCGGTTCCGGCGGTTCCGGCGCTTTCGGCCGGTCCGGGCGTGGCCAGCCGGTAGCCGGCGCCTCGCACGGTCTCCAGCCGATCCCGGCCGATCTTGCGACGGAGGTACCCGACGTAGACCTCGACGGCGTTCGGCGCGGTCTCCAGCGCGGCATCCCAGACGTGATCCAGCAATTCGGTCTTGGAAACCACCTGCCCGGGCCGCCGCATAAGGTATTCCAGCAGCGCGAACTCGCGGGCCGTCAACGTCACCTCGTCGCCGGCGACAAGCACACGGCGTTCCGCCGGATCCAATTCGATATCCGCGTACGTGAGGATGGCCGGACGTTCCCGTGCGCCGCGCCGCAGCAGCGCCCGCAGCCGGGCGAGCAGCACGATGTAGGAGAACGGCTTGGTGAGGTAGTCGTCCGCCCCACAGTCGAGTCCGTCAGCCTGGTCATACTCGCCGTCTTTGGCGGAGAGCATCAGCACCGGCAGCCAGTGACGTTCCGCCCGGAGCTGACGCACCACCCGGTACCCGGACAGCCGCGGCAACATCACGTCGAGAATCATCGCGTCGTAGCCACCGTGCCGAGCCATCTCCAGCCCGTCCTGGCCGTCCCCCGCAACGTCGACCGCGAAGCCTTCCGCCTGCAGTCCCCGCCGCAGAGCAGCAGCCAGCCGCGCTTCATCCTCCACCACCAGCACCCGCACCCCCACACCTTGGCATGCCGAGGCATCCGTACGTGAACGCCTCTCAGCCACCTCACAGCGCCCCCGTCCGCAGCCTCGTGAGTCGGCCCTGCCCGGGAAGTCGGCGCATCTGGCCCCACCGGCGGTGATCGCCCTTCTCCACGGGGATCGGGATACGGGCTCCACGGGGATCGGGATACGGGTGCCGCCACCCGCCGCTGCGGTCGTCAGCTGGTCGGTGGTGTGCCGCCTGGCATGTCGCCGCTGGGGCGGGGGCCGCTCGGGGGCGCACCGCCGCCTGGGCCGCCGGAGCCCATCGGACCGCCGGAGCCCATGGGAGCGCCGGACGGAGCTCCGTCGCCGCTGAGCTGACCGCCGGTGGGGGTGGTCGTCGTGTCGACGCTGACGTCGAGCGACACCGCGTACCCGGCGGTGGTGTCGCCTGTCACCGTGGCCAACTGCAGTGCGGCGGAGTCCTCGCCGAAGACGTTGTCGGTGTCCAGAGAGACGCCGGCCAGGTTCGTCACCGACGCCTCGTAGCCGGTCGTGGCGTAGACGACGTCGCACGTCTCCTTGGGCAGCGCGACCTGGGAGGTGGCGATCGCGTTCGAGGACGCCGTGATGCTCGCCTGGTCGGGGTAGACCTCGAAGTGGATGTGTGGCCACCGCCCGGCGTAACAAGCCGGGAAGACACTGGTGAAGGTGACCTTGCCGGAGTCGTCGGCGACCTGCACGCCACGCAGGTAGTTCTCCTCGGTGATCCCGGTCGAGTACAACGAGTACTCCCCGGCACGGTTGCAGTGCCAGACGTAGACGGCCACCCCCGCGAAGGCCGCTCCGGACTTCGTCAAGTCCTTGATCGTGAGGGTGAGCGTCATCGGCACGCCCTCCGCCGTGGCACTCGCATCGCCGAAGCTGGAACGGATGTCGCTGCGCACCACGCCGCTCTCGGTCAGCACGTTCGGCCCGTTGGAGCCGTCCCCCGGGTACGGCCCGGCGGTCTCGTCGGGGATCTCGGCGCTGGTGGCCTCGGACGTCGCCTCGGTGGTCGTCGTCTTGTCGCTGTCGCTGCAGGCGCCGAGACCGAGAGCCACGGCACCCAGTCCGAATGCGCACAGCACCTGCCGCCGGCGGGCGATGGTTCCCAGGTCGAACGCGAGTCCCTGGTCGACGATCTCCTCGTCGGGCCGGGGCAGTAGGCGCCCCTCGTAGGTGGGGCTGTCTGACATGTGATCCCCCGATCAACGTCCGTTATGTCGACTATCACGCTATATGACCGCCCCGGACAGGGCCTCCCTTAAGGGACTTTCTCAGCGCGGTCACAGGCACGGCGGAGCACGATTGGCGACAGACAAGGGGAGGTGGACGACGTGTCCGTGTTCATGTCCAGGCCGGCACTGCGCTGGCTCGTACCATCGGCCGCGGCGATTGCGGTCATCGGCGGAGGAGCGGCGGCCGGGACGATCGTCGCCAATGCGGACCCGGCCCTGCCGGACCGCACCGCGGCACAGCTGCTGGTCGATCTGCAGAGCGCCGACGTGAAGGGGCTCTCCGGCACCGTGGTGCAGAACTCCGACCTCGGCTTGCCGGGCATCGCCGGACTGCTCGGCAAGGCGGGCGGCACAGTCTCCGGCGGGAACCCGGCCAGCCTCATCGCGGGCAGCAACACCGCCCGCGTGTGGTACGCCGGAGATGAGAAGGTCCGGCTGGCGCTGCTCGGCACCGACGGCGAGACCGATGTGATCCGCAACGGTTCGGACGTCTGGGTGTGGAACAGCGGCGCCAACAAGGCCACGCACGTGACCCTCGACGGCTCGTCCGCCAAGGCCGGCGAGCACGCCCGGCCGGAGTCTCTGCCGAGCAGCCTGCCGTCGACGCCGCAGGAGGCGGCCGACGCGGCCCTGGCAGCCATCGACTCCACCACCGCGGTCACGACGACCGGCGCGGCGAAGGTGGCCGGCCGGGACGCCTATGAGCTGGTGCTCAGCCCGCGGGACACCGACTCGCTGGTCGGCCAGGTCCGGCTGGCGGTCGACGCCGAACAGCACATCCCGCTGCGCGTCGACGTGTATGCGAAGAACACGGTGAAGCCGGCCGTCCGTGTCGCGTTCGAGCAGATCAGCTTCGGCGTCCCGGACGCCGAACAGTTCACGTTCAACCCGCCGCCGGGCGCCACGATCGACGAGAAGGCCGCCGGTGACGTGGCCGAGGAGAAGGCCTCCGGCAGCGCGGCCGAGAAGCACGCGGAGAACAAGGGCGAGCCGTCGGGCAAGCCGGAGACCGCGGGCGACGGGCCGAAGGTCATCGGCAAGGGCTGGACCTCGATCCTCACCGCCTCGCTGCCGAAGGACTCGGTGGCCGAGGCTGAGAAGAGCGAGGAGGCCGCACCGCTGGTCGACACGCTCGAGAAGGTCAGCGGCACCTGGGGCAGCGGCCGCCTGCTGCGCGGCTCGCTCTTCAGCGCGCTGATCACCGACGACGGCCGGGTCTTCGCCGGCGCCGTCACGCCGGAGGCGTTGTACGCCGTCGCCTGAGGGTGACGCGATTGCCTGAGTGCTCACGCGAATAGTTATAGAACTCTGCCGCGCCGGTGTGCAACACTGAGCGCGGCAGAGTTCTATAACTTTCGGAGGTGCTCATGACCGCGGTCCTTCCCCCGACGTCCACCGGCCGGTTCGGCGACTTCGGCGGACGGTTCGTCCCCGAGTCCCTCGTCCCGGCCTGCGCCGAGTTGGCGGAGGCGTTCCGCGACGCCTGGGCCGATCCGGCCTTCCGCGGCCGCCTCGACGAGCTGCGCTCCACCTATGCCGGCCGGCCCACGGCGTTGACCCCGGCCACCACCCTCTCCGCAGAGCTGGGCATCACCCTGCTGCTCAAGCGGGAGGATCTGGCCCACACCGGCTCGCACAAAATCAACAACGTGCTGGGGCAAGCCCTGCTGGCCCAGCGGATGGGCCGCACCCGGCTGATCGCCGAGACCGGTGCCGGCCAGCACGGCGTCGCCACGGCCACCGCGGCCGCGCTGCTCGGCCTGCGGGCGACCGTCTACATGGGCGAGCGCGACATCGCCCGGCAGCGACTCAACGTCTTCCGGATGGAGCTGCTCGGCGCCGAGGTCGTCCCGGTGACCGCGGGCAGCCGCACCCTCAAGGACGCGACCAACGAGGCGATGCGCGCCTGGGTCGCCGCCGTCGGTGAGGCCCACTTCTGCCTCGGCTCGGTCACCGGCCCTCACCCGTACCCCTGGATGGTCCGTGAGCTGCAGAGCTGCATCGGTGAGGAGGCCCGGGAGCAGAGCCCGGCCGTTCCCGACGTGGTGGTCGCCTGCGTGGGCGGCGGCTCCAACGCGGCGGGCACCTTCGCCGGATTCCGCGACACCCGGGCCCGGCTGGTCGGGGTGGAGGCGGCCGGCGGCGCGGCGATGACGCACGGCCGTCCCGGCGTCGTCCACGGCTACCGTTCGATGCTCCTGCAGGACCCCGAGGGCCAGATCGTCGAGGCCACCTCGATCTCGGCCGGCCTCGACTACCCCGGCATCGGCCCCGAGCACGCTCACTGGGGTGCCATCGGACGCGCCGAATACGTGACGGCCACCGACGACGAGGCGCTCGCGGCCCTGCGGCGGCTGGCCCGCGCCGAGGGCATCATCTGCGCTCTCGAGTCCGCCCACGCGGTGGCCTGGATCCTTCGCGCCGCCGGCACCCCGGAGCTGCCCACCGGTTCCACCGTGCTGCTCACGGTCTCCGGTCGAGGCGACAAGGACATGGAAACGCTGTGTCGTTGACAGCCTCCCCGTCCTCCGTGGGCGGGACATTCCCGGCCGCCTCGAGGTCTCCGCTCCTGGGCGGAACGCCTCCTCGCCTCGGCAACGAATCGGTTGCCTCCGGCCTGCTCACCAGGGAGTTCCGTCTCCTCTCCGGCTTCACCGCCGAAGACTCCACGAAAGGGATCCGATGACCGCCCCGACGACTGAGCCTGCCAAGACCTCGGTGAGCCCCACGGACCAGCCCTTCTCCTCGTCCGGCGACACGACCAACACGACGAAACTCCCCGCTCCGGCCGACGCCACGACCCAGCCCGGCCCCTCTTCCAGCAGTGTTACGGCACAGCAGAATTCCTCACCGCCCCACAGGGCAGGCCAACCCGGTTCCTCCCTGACCAGCGCGGCAGGACAGCACGACTTCACTCCAGCCGCCACGCCGGGAGCGCACAGCTCCACTCCGAGCGGCACGACGGGACACCGCGGCTCCGCTGCGAGCGGCACGACGGGACACCGCGGCTCTTCGGCGGCCGGCTCGGCGAAGCGGCTTGTTCCTTACATGACCGGTGGCGTCACCGACGACTGGACCGACTATCTGCTGGCCTATCAGGAGGCCGGCGCCGACGCGATCGAGATCGGGCTGCCCTTCTCCGACCCGATGCTCGACGGGGCCACCATCCAACGCGCCTCCGACCAGGCGCTGCGGCGAGGCGCCACGGTAACGGCGGTCCTCGACGACCTGGCCGCGGTTCGTGACCGGATCCGGGTGCCGCTGATCGTGATGACCTACGCGAATCTGGTGTTCCACGACGGGGCCGAGGCCTTCTGCCGCCGACTCGCGGCCGCTGGCGTCACCGGCCTGATCGTTCCCGACCTGCCCGTCGACGAGGCCACCGAAGTCGCCCGGCGCGCTGCCGAGGCGGGGGTGCGGCTGACTCTGCTCGCCGCCCCGACCACACCGCCGGGCAGGCTCACCGAGATCGTCACCCTCAGCGAGGACTTTGTGTACGCGGTGAGCCTGCTCGGCACCACCGGCGAACGTGACGGGCTGGCCTCGTCCGCGGCTCCACTCGCCGCTCGGATCAAGGCGATCACCGACAAACCGGTCCTGATCGGCTTCGGCATCTCCACCCCGGCCCAAGCCGCCGCCGCGGCACGTGCCGGGGACGGGGTGGTCGTCGCCTCCGCCCTCATGCGTAGGGTTCTGGACGGAGCTCCGCCCATCGAGCTCCGCACCGAGGTCGCCGCTCTACGCGCCGCCCTCGACCAGGCCGACCAGGAGGTGCACGCTGCCCACGCGCACACCGAAATACCAGGTGATCGCCGATGACCTGAGCCGCAAGATCCAGGATGGCGAGCTGCCTCCGGGTTCCGCGCTGCCTCCGCAGAAAGAGCTCAGCACCCGATATGGCGTCACGCTGGCCACACTGCGGCAGGCGTTGCGGCAGTTGCAGGACGCGGGACTTCTGTCCCAGCAGCCCGGGCGAGGGACTTTCGTCTACCCTCCGCGGGCGGCATACCGGCTGGACACGCTGCGCGGTTTCGCCGAGGACCTACGCTCCCAGGGCCACACGGTCACCACCGAGATCCTCGACCAGACCACCGGCACTCCACCGGACTGGGCCGAGGCCATCGGCGGCGGCCCGGCATTACGCCTGGAACGGTTACGGCTGGTCGCGGGGCGCCCCGCGGTTCACCAGCTGTCCTGGATCCAGGGAGTCGCACTCGCCGAGGCGGACCTGAGCGACACGTCGCTGTACTGGGCACTCGAGGACTCCGGCACCGCCGTGCGCCGGGCATCCGAAGTGGTCCGCCCCGCCGTCCTCGCCGATCCTGAGGCGGCGCTGCTCCGTCGTCCGGCGGGCGAGGCGGTGCTGGTGTCCGAGCGGGTGACCTACGGCCTGGACGACACGGTCCTGGTCGTGGACCGGGCGACCATCCTGGGTTCGGCGATGGAGATCCGCACCGAGCGGGCCGTCAACGGTTTCTCGATGCACTGGAGTCGCTCCACACCCTGACCACCCCGAAACCACCCACCTCCCATGCTCAAAGGTCCCGCTCAAAGGCCCACGCTCACCCCATCACCCATGCTTGAGAGGCCGACGCTTAAAGACCTGGCGCTCAAGGGGGCCCACGCTTCGTCGGCTCCCGGACACGGACGTTGGGGATACCGCAGGGCGGCCGCTCGAGGGGCGGCTACCGGCTGTCGAATCGGGTGCCGGCAGCAGGGGCGGGACCACGGCTACTGACGATCGGCTCGAGCTGTTGCCAAGAGCAGGGCAAGAGCTACGGCTGCTGCCGCCAGGGATGACGGGTGTGGGGTGAGGGCGTAGGCGAGGAGGAAAGTCACCGCGATCGGGGCTGTCGCCACCGCGGTTAGGACGGCTCGGCGCTGGGACGGGGGCAGCAGCGGGAGGCAACGCCACGGGGTGGTGCGGGCCGGGATCAGGACCCGGGCGGAGAAGCCGAGCATTACGGCGGCCACGACTACGGCGGTGGCTCGGGACAGCAACGTGGACGGTGACCACCAGAAACCGGCGAGTGCAAGCAGGGCCGTCAGGGGGATGCCGACCAGGAGGCCCCTCCGCAAGCCGGCCAGTAGGCCGCGGATCGGGAACGTCAAGGCTGCGGCGTCCAGGCGGGCGGGATGGTCGGCGGCCAGGTGGCGGAGGCCTCGCATGGCGGCGCCCACATGGAGGCGTTCGGCGTCGAGGAGGGCTACCAGCCAGCGGCCGCCGGGATTGTCGGGATCCTCGGCGAGGAGTGCCCGGGCGGCCGCGCCGGCGGCATCGCGACGGCCGGCGGCGCGTTCCACCTCGGCGAGGGTGAGCAGGTCGGGGACCGAATGCGGGTCGAGGGACAGGGCTCGGGCGGCCGCTGTCCGGGCCTCGTCGAAGTCACGGCGCAAGGCCAGGGCTCGGGCCAGTGCACGGTGCGCGTCAGGAAGGGAGGGTTCGAGACGGACGGCCTCGCGGGCTTCGGACACGGCCTCATCGAGACGTTCTGACAGGAGCAGGCACTCGGCGCGTTCGATGTGGGTGCCGGCCAGGTGCGGGGCTACCGCGATTGCTCGTTCCGCCGCGGCCAGGGCCGGTTCGGCCATCCCCTGGAGACGGAACAGGCCCGCCAGCAGGACCAGCAGCACCGGGTCTGTGGGGGCTTCGGCCAGACCGGCCCGGGTCACCTCGGCGGCCTCCGCGAAACGGCCCACGTCGGCGAGCAGGCGGGCCCGCTCGGCATGCGCGCTTCCGCCCCGGTCTGGAACTCCCGTCACCATCGCCTCCGTCCCACGACACGCATCAAACCCCGCCCTCGCCCCGAGACTCCATCACGATCGAACGCATCCAACAGACACCGCCCCCACCCGCAGCTCGTCACCATCGAACGCACCAGCACCAGCACCCGCACCGGACCGGACCCGGCACTCGCACTGGCGGCGGAGGCAGAGCGCTCCCCCGGATTGTCACTGGCCCCGTCACCGCCGCTGCCGACCACCGGGCACCGGGCTCGGCGCTCTCGCCACCACTGGCACTCACGCTGCCATCGCCACCAGCACTGGTGCCTTCACGAGACGGAGCCGGATCAGGGTGTGTTACAGGACACCGAACGAGAGCGGTGGCTAGACACAACGCCGTTCAGTTAGGCGTTGGTGTGGCTGGTCAAGGGGTGTGTTGATCGGGGAGTAAGAAGCGGAGTTCCGGTATCAAGGTTTGTCACTCCAAGAC
>NZ_JZKF01000038.1 GCF_000962825.1 Actinoplanes rectilineatus | reverse complement strand
GGTGGCAGGAACACCCCCGGCACCCGGCACCCGGCACCCGGCACCCGGCTCCCGGCACCCGGCACCCGGCACCCGGCACCCGGCACCCGGCACCCGGCACCCGGCACCCGGCACGTTGCTCATCGTTTGCAAAGTCCAGCGCCCCGGCAGGCCAGCACCCCGGCAGGCCAGCACCCCGGCACGTTGCCGTTATTGCCCGCATCGTCCGGTGGCTGTGTGTGGGGCTTTGGTGGACGGGGAGGGCCGGGCGGAGCGACGGGTGATGTTGGTGGCGGGGGCTGCCGGGTGCGGTGGAGCGGGGTGTGGGTCAGCCTCCGGCGAAGGGAGGGAGCACGTCGACGGTGGCCTCGGCGGGGAGGGGGGCGGTTCGGTCGTGGCAGGCGAGGCCGTCGACCAGGAAGCTGGCTGCCTTCAGGACCAGGGCCAGGCGTTCGCCGTGGCGGTCGGACAGCAGCTGGGTCAAGGCGTCCAGGGTGGGGGCGTCGACGAGTTCGCTGGAGATGCCGTCGGCGGCGGCCCGGGCCCCGGCGAAGTAGCGGACGGTCGGCATCGGTCAGCCTCCGATGGCGGACATGGGGCGGGCGGGCTGCAAGAAGGTGGGGTCGTCGATGCCGTGGCCGGCTCGTTTGCCGCGCATGGCTACCTGCCACGCGTCGGCTATCTCGTTGTCGGGGGCGCCGTCGCGGAGGAGTTTGCGCAGGTCGCTCTCGTCGGTGGCGAAGAGGCAGTTGCGGATCTGGCCGTCGGCGGTCAGGCGGGTGCGGTCGCAGTCGCCGCAGAACGGGCGGGTGACGCTGGCGATCACGCCGACGCGGGCTGGTTCGCCGGCGGCGTCGACGTGGTGGGGGATCAGCCAGGTTTCGGCCGGTGCTGTTCCACGTGAAACATTGTCGGGACGGAGGTCGAACGGCTTGAGGGCGGCCAGGATCTCGTCGGCCGTGACCATCTCGGCCCGGGTCCACTGATGCTGGGCGTCGAGGGGCATCTGCTCGATGAAGCGCAGTTGGTAGCCGTGGTCGAGCGCGAACTGCAGCAGGGCGGCGGCCTCGTCGTCGTTGACCCCGCGCATCAGCACCGTGTTGATTTTGACCGGGGTCAGGCCGGCGTCGGCGGCGGCGCGCAGGCCGGCGAGCACGTCAGCGTGCCGGTCGCGGCGGGTCAGGGTGTGGAAGCGGGCCGGGTCGAGGGTGTCCAGGGAGACGTTGACCCGGTTGAGTCCGGCTTCCTTGAGCGCGCCGGCGACCCTGTCCAGGCCGATGCCGTTGGTGGTGACCGACAGCTGCGGGCGTGGGTCGAGCCGGGCCGCGGCGGCGACGATGCCGACCAGGCCGCGACGGATCAGCGGCTCGCCGCCGGTGAAGCGGACCTCGGTGACGCCCAGCTGCTCCACCGCGATCCGGACCAGGCGGTTGACCTCGTCGTCGGTGAGCTGCTGTGGCTGCGGCATCCAGGCTAGACCCTCGGCCGGCATGCAATAGGTGCAGCGGAGATTGCACCGATCCGTCAGGGAGACGCGGAGATCGGTGGCGATGCGGCCGAAGCGGTCGGCGAGCACAGTCACGGACGCCACCGGGCCGGTTCGGCTGATCTCCTCGAAACACTCACCGATCGAATCTATCCTCTCCCATGCCGCGGTGCCGACACGCATTTTTCGGCCTGTGGACAGCGACGAGCCCGGCGGGGACGACATCGATGCGGAAACTCACCGCAGCCCTGCCAGAAACCGGCCGGCTTTCTCCGCCGCGGCACGGACCTGATCGCGGTATCCGGCGCCGAACGCCGCGGTGTGCGCCAGGAGCAGATGCAGCTGGTGCAGAGCGACCCGATCCGCCCATCCGTCGTCGAGCGGCCACGCCTCCCGGTAGGCGGCCAGGATCCGGTCCTGATGCGGGACGCCGCCGAACATCGCCAGTGTCGCCAGGTCGGTCTCCCGGTGGCCGCCCTGCGCGGCGGGATCGACCAGCCAGCACCGGCCGTCGGCACCCCACATCAGGTTGCCCGGCCACAGGTCGCCGTGGATGCGGGCGGGCGCGGTGCTTTGCGCGTACCCCACAAGGGTGTTGATCATCTGCTCGATCAGCGTGACGTCACCGGCCGGGAGAGCACCGCGGTCCGCTGAGATGCGCAGGTAGGGAAGCAGGCGGCGGTTGCCGAACCAGGTGCCCCACGGGCCCTCGGAGGGGGTGTTGTCGAGCGGGAGCGGGCCGATGTATCCCGGCCAGGCGGCGCCGAGGGTGTCGGCGCCCGAGCGGTGCAGTGCCGCCAGGCCGCGTCCGAAGTCCTCGGCCGCCTTCGGGGTCGGCGTTCCCGATTCGATCCAGGTGGTGACGAGGAGATCCGGGAGGGCGGCGATCACTTCGGGGATCGGCACCGCGTCCGCTGACCGCAGCCAATCGAGGCCCGCAGCCTCGGCGGCGAAATAAGCAGCGACAGAGGAGGCATCGACAGAGGAGGCAGCGACAGAGGGAGCAGCGACAGAGGAGGCGGCGAAGGAGGCGGGCAGGGTCTTGGCGAACAGCGACGTGCCGTCGTCGAGCGTCAGACGGCGCACCGACCGGCCCACCGGGGTCTCCCGGATCCGTTGATGGGTGAGAAATGTCGGTAGGTGCTGGGGATGCGCGCGCAGGTACGCCATGTCCACGTGGTTATCTTGCTCTTCGGGTGACGGAAGTCCCTATTCAGAGGCAAAATGTCCGCATGGCCCCTGTCGCTGTGCGTTCTTACCGCCCGAGTGACCACTCCGCGGGCCGGCGTCTGTGGGCGGAACTCACCCGGCAGCACCACGAGATGTACGGCGGGGGCGACGACGACGGTGGCGCCGGTTTCGAGGAGTACCTGACGAGGCTGGACCTCTCCGGTCTCTGGGTCGCGGACCACGCGGACGACGGCGTGGTCGGCATGGTCGGGCTGATCATCCGGGGGCGGGCCGGTGAGGTCGACCCGGTGGTCGTCACCGTCACGCACCGGCACAAGGGTGTCGGGCGTCTGCTGCTGCAGCACGTCGCCGGGGAGGCCAAGCGGCGGAACATGACCGCCCTGACGATCTCCCCCGAGTCGCGCAACGTCGAGGCGATCCGCAGTCTGCACGCCGCCGGATACGACGTGGTGTCGTCGATCGAGCTGACCATGGACCTGGACCGGCACAGCAACGCCCGGCGCGAGGACAGCCTGCAACTCCACGAGCTGCCGTTCCGTTCGTGACCGCTGTGGACGACGAGCGTGTCGTCCACAGGCCGGAGATTCGGCACTCGCCGTGCACGGTCCCGCGGCGACGCTGCCCGCATGAGAACCGAACGCGCGCTGGCGCTCCGCACCCCGTCCGACCTCGTCGCCGCCCTGCCGTTCCTGCTGGGTTATCACCCCGCTGACGCCATGGTCGTGGTCGGGGTGACCGGCCTCAACCTCGATTTCGGTGCCTGTTACGACCTGACCGCGCCGGCGGCCACGACCCGCACGGCGGAGTTCGTCGAGGCCGTCGCGGTGCAGGGGTCGCAGACAGTGATCTTGATCGGTTACGGGCCGGCTGACCGGATCACCACGGCGATCGCGGTCCTCGGCGAGGCACTGCGGTCTGCCGGCCTGTTCGTGGAGGACGCGATCCGGGTGACCGGCGGGCGGTGGTGGTCCTACGTCTGCCGGGAGCCGCGCTGCTGCCCGCCGGAGGGCACACCGTGCCTGCCCGCCGACAGTGTGATCGCCGCCGAGGCCACCTACCGCGGGAGTGTGGCCCTGCCCAGCCGGCGTGACCTGGTGGCGCAGGTGTCCCGGCTGGACGGTCCGGTCCGGGTGGCGATGGTCGCGGCCACCGACCGGGCCCGGCAGCGGCTCACCGACCTGGCCGCCGCGGACCTCGGGGCCGGACGGCACGGGCGGATGATCCGGCAGGCCGGCCGGGACGCGATCCGGGCGGCCGAGCGGCGCTACCGGGACGGCGGCACGCTCGACCCGGACGAGACCGCCTGGCTGGGCATGCTGCTCGTCGACGTCCGGACCGAGGATTTCGCGCTGGACCGGTGCGACGGTGAGGACTGGCGGATCCGGCTCTGGACCGACGTGTTGCGCCGGGTCGAACCGGTCTATGTGCCCGGCCCGGCCTGCCTGCTGGCGTACGCCGCCTGGCGGTCCGGCCACGGCGCGCTGGCCCGGGTCGCGCTGGACCGCGGGCTCGCCGAGAATCCGGACCACCGCCTGGCGTCGATGCTGCACGAACTGCTCGGGTTCGCGGTGCCGCCCCGCATGCTGATCTCCACCGAGGTCCGTGCCCGGCCGCGGCGGCCGCGCCGGAGACGAACCGGTCAGGGGCGGTCGGTCTCCTGACGGACGGTCTCCGCGCCCTGCTCCGCCGCCGACCGCAGCGTCGCCGACGGGGTCGGGTTGTCGGCGACCCTGGTCAGGCCGGGCACCCGGTCCTCGATCACGAAGGTGGCCCGGGTGTGCGCCGTCGCACCCGGGGTGGTCACGTACGGCAGGACCACGAAGTCCGCGGTCAGCGCGTCACCGGTGATCCGCGTCCGGACGTACCCGCGCTGGTTGTTGTAGAACCGCAGGTGCGGGTTCCATGCCGACCAGCTGTGGTTGCCGCTCGCCACGTCGGCGCCGTCGCCCCCGGAGGTGATCGACGAGCAGACCAGTTCGGTGCCGACCGTCCGTGACGTCGGGTCGTCGTAGTCAAGCTTGAGGTCGTCGGCCCAGTGGGCGTGCACGTCGCCGGTGAGCACCACCGGGTTGCGGACCCCGGCGTCCACCCAGCCGCGGGTGATCCGGTCCCGGGAGCCCTGATAGCCGTCCCAGGAGTCCATGCTGAGCACCTTCTGCGGCCCGGCGTTGTTGTCCCGCTGCCCGAAGAAGACCTGCTGGCCGAGGACGTCCCAGCGGGCGGTCGACCGGCGGAACCCGTCGAGCAGCCACTTCTCCTGCTCGGGGCCGGTAATGCTGCGGGCCGGGTCGGACGCCGCCGGGCAGTCCCTGTATCCGTCGCCGCAGCCCTGGTCGTCGCGGAACTGCCGGGTGTCGAGCATGTGGAAGGTGGCCAGCCTGCCCCAGTGCAGCCGGCGGTACAACTGCATGTCGATGCCCCGCGGGATGGAGGTGCGGCGCAGCGGCATGTTCTCGTAGTACGCCTGGAACGCGGCGGCCCGGCGGGTACGGAAATCCGGGTCGGGCTGTTCCGGCACCTCGCCGGCCCAGTTGTTCTCCACCTCGTGGTCGTCGAAGACCACCGCCCATGGGGCGACCGCGTGTGCCGCCTGCAGGTCCGGGTCGGCCTTGTACTGGGCGTGCCGCTGGCGGTAGTTCGCCAGCGTGACGGTCTCCGGCCCTTCGTGGTCGCGCGGATTGCCGCCGGGGACGGTGTACGTGTCCGGCGCGTACTCGTACTGGTAGTCGCCCAGGTGCAGGATCAGGTCCGGTTCGTCTTCGGCCAGCCGCCGGTACGCGGTGAAGTACCCGTGTTCGTACTGGGAGCAGGAGACGAATGCCATCGCCAGCGGCCCGCCGGACGCCGAGCGGGCCGGTGCGGTGCGGGTCCGGCCGGCCGGGGAGGTGTAGCCCTCGGCCCGGAACCGGTAGAAGTACTCCCGTCCCGCGGAGAGCCCGTCCAACTCCACGTGCACGCTGTGGGCCCGGCTCGCCCGGGCGGCGGCCGTGCCTTTGCGGATCACTTTGCGGAACCGTTCGTCGGCGGCGAGTTCCCAGTGCACCGTGACGTCACGGGCGGGCATGCCGCCGAGCCCGTCCTCGGCGAGCGGGGTGACGGCGAGCCGGGTCCAGAGCACGAATCCGTCCGGTGCCGGGTCGCCGGACGCGACGCCGAGGGTGAACGGGTCGGTGCGTAAGGGCCCGCGGTGGGGCGCCGCGAAGGCGCCCGACGGCCAGACGACGGCGGCTCCGGCGGCGGAGCTCAGCAGCAGGGTACGACGCGAGACAGACATGTTCGCAGCCTCGCGGCCATGGATGACGGCAAATATGCCGTAGCGGAAATACGATGTGGTCAGAACGTGACGCGTTGCGCCCCAGCGTAGATGTTCATGCGCGGCTCGCGGAGGAACCCGACCAGTGTCATCCCCGCCTCGTCGGCGAGTTCCACCGCGAGAGTGCTCGGCGCCGAAACGGCTGCGAGCAGCGGAACCCCGGCCATCCACGCCTTCTGCGTCAACTCGAAGCTGGCCCGCCCGGAGACCAGCAGGACGTGCCCGGCCAGCGGCAGCCGGCCCTCCTTCAGCGCCCAGCCGAGGACCTTGTCGACCGCGTTGTGCCGTCCCACGTCCTCGCGCAGCACCAGCAGCTCGCCCTCGGCGGTGAACAGGCCGGCCGCGTGCAGCCCGCCGGTGCGGTCGAAGGTGCGCTGTGCCGCCCGCAGCTTGCCGGGCAGCTCGACCAGGGTCTGCGCGGCGACCCGCATCGGGTCGGGCGTGACGTCGAACAGCGACTTGGTGCGGACCGCGTCGATGCTGGCCTTGCCGCAGACCCCGCAGGCGCTGGTGGTGTAGAAGTTGCGGCTCGGGTCGGTCACCGGCGGCGGCACGTGCGGGTCGAGGACGATGTCCACCACGTTGTACGTGTTCGGCGTGTCCGTACCGGCGCAGAGCTGGGCGGTCACGATGTCACCGGACTTGCCGATCACGCCCTCGCCGAGCAGGAACCCCATGGCCAGATCGATGTCGTCGCCCGGGGTGCGCATGGTGACCGCGAGCGGCTTCTTGCCGACCCGGATCTCCAGCGGCTCCTCGGCGGCGAGTTCGTCCTGCCGGCGGCGGGACCCCGGCGACGCGCTCAGATCGACGGTGACCACGGACCGGCGTGTCGTCTTCCTCCCCATGGGCGGAGCTTACGGCGCGGATACGGAGACGGCGAGCACGTCTTACTGAGCGCGCGGTCACGCTCGACAGCCGGGCGGGATACGGTACTCGGGTGGGGGGATTCGCGGCGGTGGTGCTGGCCGGTGGTGCGGCTCGGCGCATGGGTGGTGCCGACAAGCCGAACCTGGCTGTTGCCGGCCAGCCGATGCTGACCCGGGTCCTGGCCGCTGTGCACGATGCTGATCCACGCGTCGTCGTCGGCCGGGTGCCCGATGACCTGCCTGTTCCGGTGCACGTCACGCGGGAGGAGCCGCCCGGCGGCGGCCCGGTGGCGGCGGCCGCGGCAGGCCTCGCCCTGGTGCCCGAGACCATCGCGTTCACCGCGCTGCTCGCGGCCGACCTGCCGCTGCTGACCGGCGAGGCGATCGACGTGCTGCGTCTCACGATGGAGTCGGCGCCGATGACCGGTGCGGTCTACCGTGACGCTGACGGACACCTGCAGATGCTGTGCGGCGTGTGGCGGACGAAACCGCTGCGTGAGGCCCTGGTCCGGCTGGCGCACGACCGCGGCAGCCTGCACGGCGCCTCGATGCGCGAGTTGCTCTCCCACCTGCGGGTCGCCGAGGTGTCCTGGCGGCGACCGGGGCCACCGCCCTGGTTCGACTGCGACACCGACGACGACCTGCGGACCGCTGAGGAGTGGGCGCGATGAGTGACCTGGACGCCTGGGTGGCCGAGGCGGGCGCGGCGCTCGGGGTGCGACCCGACGAGGTGCCGACGACCGAGCTGCTCGACATGGCCCGTGATGTGGCCCACAACGTTCTGCGGCCGGGGGCTCCGGTCACGGCGTACCTCATCGGTGTGGCCGTGGGACGCGGCGCGGACCCGGCGGCGGCCGCTGCCACGATCAGCGAGCTGGCGTTGAGATGGCCCGATCGCACCCGGTGAAAATTCGCGGCGCCGCTCGATAGGGTGACGGGAACGGAGGTGCGATCATGACGGCAGAAGGCGCCACGGGCGACGCCTATGAGGGCGGCCTGCTAGACGAACCGACCACGGCTGACCTGCGGGAGAAGGTGACGCAGGCCTGGCGCGAGTTCGCCACCGCACTGTCCGGCCTGCTCCCGGAGCTGCCGTCGGGCGGGCACGTCGACATCACCCTCGACCCGACTGCCTCCGGCACCGGCACCGCGATCTACTCGGTGAGCATCCGGGTGCTGGCGGACGGTGTCGTCGAGGCACTCGCGGTCGGCAACGCGGCGCTCCCGGCCGAGTTCCGGATGGACCGTGCGGCGGTCGCCGCGATGGTCGCGCTCGGCTGGTCCCCGCCCGGTGTGCTGGCCGACTCCGGCGATTCCTTCGGGGTGCGTGGTTCCCAGGACAAGGCGAGCCAGCTGGCCACCGTGGTCACCCGCACGTTGCGGGACGTCTACGGCGCTCCGCACCCGGCTTTCCTCGTCTATCTGGTGCACGACGAGGAGGACGAGCCGATCGAGACCGCTCCGCTGGGCACCGCCCGGCACGAGCCGAGCATCAGTGCCGGCATCAGCCTCGAGGACCTCGACGACGAGGCGGCCCTGGACGCCGCGCTCGAGGGTGTCACCGGCGACGTCGTCCCGCTCGACGACCGGGTCCGCACGGTGGTCGCCACCATGTCCAAGACGACCGTGGATCAGCTCCAGGTGGATGCGGACGGCGACATAGGCATCCGGGCCGGTTCGGCGATGGTCTTCGTCCGGGTGCGGGACAACCCGCCGCTGGTCGACGTCTTCTCGCCGATCCTGACCGACGTCGAGCCGACCGAGCAGCTCTATGTGAAGCTGTCCGAGCTGACCAACCGGATGCCGATCGGCCGGCTGTACTGCGCGCAGGACACGGTCTGGGCGTCGATCCCGGTGTTCGGCCGCAATTTCCAGGCGATCCACCTGATGCTCGCGGTGCAGGTGATGACCGGTCTCGCCGACGAACTCGACGATCGGCTGCACGGCGAGTTCGGCGGCAAGCGGTTCTTCGGTGAGGGCGACAAGCCGACTCCGGCCAAGGAGGCTCCGTCGAGCGACGAGCACCGGCCGGGCATGTACCTCTAGATCGGGATCGTGGTCGGCGTCTCCTGGAGGCGCGACAGCACCACCATGCTGCGGGTGGACGTCACGAACGGCTCCGCCCGCAGCTTCTCCAACGCCTGCTCGAGGTGGCCGATGTCGGCCGCCCGCAGGTGCACGAGCGCGTCCGCCTGACCGGAGACCGTGTAGGCGCCGATCACCTCCGGGTGCCGCCGGGCGGCCACCGCGATCTGCGCCGGTGTGGTCCGCCCGGTGCAGAACAGCTCGACGAACGCCTCCGTGGTCCAGCCCACCGCGGCCGGTTCGATGACGGCGGTGAATCCCTTGATGACGCCGGAGGATCGGAGCCGGTCGACGCGTCGTTTCACCGCCGGGGCGGACAGGGAGACCTTCGCGCCGATGTCGGCGTACGAAGAGCGGGCGTCGGCGACGAGCAACGCAATGATTCGCTGGTCAACGGCGTCGATCTGCAACGAATCCCCTCCGGGGAGCAAGACTTCGAGCTGTTTGCTGCAACGGAGCCTACCTACCCTTTAACCTCATGAGCTACACGGAGCGCTTGCCGCGAAACAGGACATACCTCATGTGTCCGCCGGAGCATTTCACGGTCGAGTATGCGATCAACCCGTGGATGGACACCTCGGTTCCGGTCGACCCGGCGCTCGCCCTGAAGCAGTGGTCGATGCTCAAGGACACCCTGACCGAACTCGGTCACGCTGTGCACGTGCTCGACGCGCGGCCCGGCCTGCCCGACATGGTGTACTCGGCGAACGGCGCCTTCTCGGTGGACGGCACGGTCTACGGCGCCCGGTTCCGGCACCCGCAACGGGCCGACGAGGCCGCCGCGCATCAGGCGTTCTACCGGACCGTGCCGTCGTGGCGATTCGTTGCTCCGGAGCACGTCAACGAGGGTGAGGGCGACTTCGCGTACCTCCCGGGCGCCTATGGCGGGATCGTACTGGCCGGGTACGGCTTCCGGACCGATCCGGCCGCGCACGCCGAGGCGCAGGAGGTGCTCGGCCGCCCGGTGGTCTCGCTGAGACTGATCGACCCGGCGTTCTACCACCTGGACACCGCGCTGGCGGCGCTCGACGACCGGCACGTCACGTACTACCCCGGCGCGTTCTCCCCGGCGTCCCAGCGGGTGCTGGCGCAACTCTTCCCGGACGCGGTCCTGGCCGACCGCGGCGACGCGGAGGCGTTCGGCCTCAACCTGGTCAGTGACGGCCTCAATGTGATCCTCAACACCGAGGCGGCCGCGATGAGGGATAAGGTGCGAGCTGCCGGGTACAACCCGATATCTGTGGACCTCTCCGAGCTCAAGCGTGGTGGCGGTAGCGTCAAGTGCGCGGTGGCCGAACTACGCCCCTGAGACCCGTTGCGCAAAGATGGATCGCATGACCGACGACACCCGAACCACTGAGCACAAGGACGATGGCACGGTCATCGTCGTGGGCCCGGACGGCCGTCCGATGGGCACCGTCGGGGAGGACGGCATGCTCACCCCGGAGGAGCCCGGCAACCTGATCGAGCAGCCGGCGAAGGTCATGCGCATCGGCAGCATGATCAAGCAGCTGCTCGAGGAGGTGCGGGCCGCGCCGCTCGACGAGGCCAGCCGGGGCCGCCTGCGGGAGATCCACCAGCGGTCGATCAAGGAGCTCGAGGACGGTCTGGCCCCCGAGCTGCGTGAGGAGCTGGAGCGGATCACGCTGCCGTTCGAGGGCGAGACCCCGCCGAGCGAGTCCGAGCTGCGGATCGCCCAGGCACAGCTGGTGGGCTGGCTGGAGGGCCTCTTCCACGGCATCCAGGCGGCACTGGTGGCCCAGCAGATGGCCGCCCGCCTGCAGCTCGAGCAGATGCGCGGCGGCGGCACCGGCCGTCCGGCGCTACCGATGGGGAGCATCCTGCCGGGCAAGGCCGGCGAGGCGCACGGGCCCTCCGGGCAATACCTCTAGAACCTCTTCTCCGGGTACGCGTGAAAGGCTCTCCGGCGTACCCGAAAAGGGTCAGAGCGCGAAGAGGCGGCTCAGATAGGTGGCCACGCCGTCGTCGTCGTTGGTGACGGTCACGTCGTCGGCCACCGCCCGCAGCGCCGGGTGCGCGTTGCCCATCGCCACTCCCCGGCCGGCCCAAGCCAGCAGCGGGATGTCGTTGGGCATGTCGCCGAACGCCACCACCTCGTCGGCGGTGATGCCGCGCTGCTCGCAGAACCAGGCCAGCCCGGCCGCCTTGGTCACCCCGGCCGCCGAGATCTCCACCAGCGCCGACGAGGACGACCGGGTCGCCTCGACGCGGTCGCCGAGCGTGCGACTGACCAGTTCCAGGAAGTCGTCCGGGTCCGCGGTCGCCGAGCGGGCCAGCAGTTTCACCGCCGGTTCGGAGGTCAGCTCCTCCGGGGAGGCGATCACCCGGATCCGCCGGTCGTGCTCCCACCGGATCTGCCAGGTCTCCTCGTGCCGGAAGGCCCGGCCGTCCTCGACCTCGACGGCCAGCGACACGTCCGGCACCACGTCACGGAGCTGCTTGGTCACCTCGAGCAGCAGGTCGACGCCGATGGTGTGGGCGCGCAGCACCTGGTCGGCGGCCGGATCGTAGATCACCGCTCCGTTGGCGCAGACCGCCGGCAGCGGTGTGGGCAACTGGTCGTTGAGCTGGGCGAGCCAGCGGACCGGCCGGCCGGTGACCAGGACGACCGGAACCGGAACCCGGCTGAGGACGTCGATGGTGGCGGGGGAGATCACGCGCTCGGAGGTGATGAGGGTGCCGTCGATGTCGGTGGCGACGAGCCGGAAAGGTGCCATCACCTCGACAATAGCCGGTCCAGAAACACCGCCACGCCGTCCTCGTCATTGGTGAGCGTCACCTCGTCGGCGACCGCCAGCAGCTCCGGATGGGCGTTGGCGACCGCCACCCGGCCCCAGCCGGCCCAGGCGAACATCGGCAGATCGTTGGGCATGTCACCGAAGACCAGCACGTCGGCCGGATCGACGCCGACCGCCTCGGCGACCACCGACAGGCCCGTGCCCTTGTCGCAGGCCGGCGGGCAGATCTCCACGTAGTCCAGTCCGGCCTGGGTCACCGTCGCCAGTTCCGGCGGCACCACCCGGCGGGCCACCGCCAGCAGATCGTCCACACCGATCTGGAACGACCGGGCGAACGCCTTGATCACGTCGCCGGTGAGGCACTCGGGACGGGTGCGGGCCTCCACCCGGACCGGGTAACGCCAGGTCGGGTCGTAGTCGCCCCAGAGCGGCGACTCGTCGTGGTGCAGCGCCTCGAACATCACCGAGAGGGGACCGACCACCGACTCGATGGTGCCGAGCGCCTGCCCGAGGGCCTCGCCGGAGATCCGGGCCTGCCGCAGGTAACGGTCCTCGGACTGATCGAGCACCCAGCCGCCCTGCGCCAGCACGAGATAGTCGGCGACCCGGATGTCGGTGCGCACCAGCGATGTCAGGCGGGGGCCGCGGCCGGTGGCGGCGACGATCCGGATGCCGGCGGCGCGAACCCGGTCGAGGACCTCATGCGTGTACGCGGAGACGGTGTCATCGCTGCGTACGAGCGTGCCGTCGAGGTCGGTGGCGATCAGTTTCGGAAGACCGGGCTTACGCATTTCCACCTCCGGGGTCATGAACCCCCGCGGAGGGCGGAAGGAGAACGGTACACCCGGGCGGCGACCAGCTGCTATGACAATTGGTAGCCGCCCGGTTTACAGATCATTACTTGACGGGCTCCAGGATCTCGCGGCCCAGGAACGGCTGCAGAGCCTTGGGAACCCGCACCGAACCGTCCGGCTGCTGGTGGTTCTCCAGGATCGGGATCAGCCAGCGGGTGGTGGCCAGCGTCCCGTTCAGCGTCGCCGCGGTCTGCGGCTTGCCGTCCTCGTCGCGGTACCGGATGTTGAGCCGCCGGGCCTGGAACGTGGTGGTGTTCGACGTCGAGGTGACCTCGCGGTACCGCTGCTGCGACGGCACCCACGCCTCGCAGTCGAACTTGCGCACCGCGCTGGTGCCGAGGTCGCCGGCCGCCACGTCGATCACCCGGTACGGGATCTCGACCTTGGCCAGCATCTCCTCCTCCATCGCGAGCAGGCGCAGGTGCTCGGCCTCGGCGTCCTCGGGACGGCAGTAGGAGAACATCTCCACCTTGTCGAACTGGTGGACCCGCAGGATGCCGCGCACGTCCTTGCCGTGCGAGCCGGCCTCCCGCCGGTAGCACGACGACCAGCCGGCGTAGCGCCGCGGACCGTCCAGATCGATGATCTCGTTGGAGTGGAACGCGGCGAGCGCCACCTCCGACGTGCCGACCAGATAGAGGTCGTCGGCCTCCAGCCGGTAGACCTCGCTGGCGTGGGCACCGAGATAACCCGTGCCCTCCATCGACTCCGGCCGGACCAGGGTCGGCGTGATCGACGGGATGAAGCCGTGCTCCACCGCCTGCTGGATCGCCAGCTGCAGCATGCCGAGCTGCAGCAGCGCGCCGACGCCGGTCAGGAAGTAGAACCGCGAGCCGGACACCTTCGCCCCACGCTCGGTGTCGATCGCGCGCAGCGCCTCACCGATCTCCAGGTGGTCCTTCGGCGCCGCGATCTCCGGCCGGTCGCCGACCTCGCGCAGCACGATGAAGTCGTCCTCACCGCCGGGAGGGGCGCCCTGCACGATGTTCGGCACCGCCATGTGCGCGGCGCGCAGCGTCTGCTCCGCCTCGCCGGCGGCCGCCTCGGCGGCCTTCACCTCAACGGCGAGTTCCTTGGTACGCGTGAGCAGCGCGGCACGCTCGTCGCCCTTGGCCTTGGCGACCTCTTTGCCCAGGGACTTCTGCTCCGACCGGACCGCCTCGAACCGTTGGGTGGCGGAACGGCGCTCCTCATCGGCGCGCAGCAGCGCGTCCACCAGCTCGGTGGACTCGCCACGCAGTCGCTGGCTGGCGCGGACCAGTTCGGGATCTTCGCGAAGCAGACGCAGGTCAATCACGGTTGCCGAGCCTACCGGCGGCCCGGTCCGGTCGACACCCGGATATGCCCCGGTGTCACGATCGGTGCGGTTGGCCGGGCTGATCGGGGTATGCGGCGAACGGCGTCGACGACGTGATCGTCAGGTCGAGGGGCTCGTCCACCTCGGGTTCGTCCTCGTCCTCGTCGTCTCGGGACCACAGCGGCGCCTCCTCCTCCGCGTCGGTGCGGTCGCCGATCCCGAGGGCGATCATCGCGGCGGCCACCCCGGCCAGGGCACACCAGAGGCCGCGCCCGTACGCGACCGCCGTCTGGGTGGTGTCCAGCTGCATGGTGAAGTACCGCGACACCAGCCGGGTCTCACTGCCGAGCAGCTGGACCAGGGCCATCAGCAGGGCGGTCAGCAGTCCGCCGGTGGCCAGGCCGGTGAGTTTCGCGTACCGCCGGCCGGCCGGCGGCCCGAACAGGGTCAGCACCACCGCGATCACCAGCAGGAACAGCCCGCCCAGGTAGCCCGCGGCGATCCCGCCCAGGTCGATCAGGTCGGCGGGCAGTATCTGCCGGTCGGCCAGGTCCTCGTCGCTGTACGAGATGCCCTCGACCGTGGTGACCTGCCACTCGGAGACCAGTGACGCGAAGAGCGCCACCGCGCCCAGCCCGGCGGTGAGCACCGGGAGCCGCCGGTCCGCCCGCAGTCCGTGCAGGAACGTGGTGACCCGGTTCGAGACACTGCGACCGCGGGGCTCGCCGGACTCCGGGTCCGGTGAGCCGAAGTTGACTACCTCTTCGGACATGCGATCCATCATGGCCGAGCCGGAAATGGGTTAGCGTTCTGGTTATGCCTATTCGTTCTGCTTCTGCTCGCTGGGAAGGGAACCTCACCGAGGGTTCCGGAACTGTCAAGACCGGCAAGGGCGGCCTCCAGGGGAACTACTCGTTCAAGTCCCGCTTCGAGGAGGGCGAGGGGACGAACCCGGAGGAGCTCATCGCCGCCGCGCACGCCGGCTGCTTCTCGATGGCCTTCTCGAAGGGTCTCGCCGACGAGGGTCACACGCCCACCTCGGTGGAGACCACCGCCAAGGTGCACATGGACAAGACCGACGGCGGTTTCGGGGTGACCCGGATCGAGCTGGAGACGGTCGGCGACGTGCCCGGCATCGACGAGGCCACCTTCCAGAAGCTGGCCGAGAGCGCCAAGGAGAACTGCCCGATCTCCCGCCTGCTCAGCCCGGGCGCCCAGATCAGCCTGGTCGCCAAGCTCGCCTGAGTCCGGTTCCGTGACGCCGGCGCGCTGGTCGCGCCGGCGTTCCCGGGCACAATGGTCGGCGTGCCGGTCGAGATGAGTCGCGAACGCTTCGAGGAACTCGTCGGTGAGGCCCTCGACGAGGTTCCCACCGAGCTGATGTCGCTGATGAACAACGTGGTGTTCCTGGTCGAGGACCGGCCCGCGGACGGCACCGACGATCTGCTCGGGCTCTACGAGGGTGTGGCGCTCACCGAGCGGGGCTGGGACTACGCCGGTTTCCTGCCCGACCGGATCACCATCTACCGGCTCCCCACGCTGAAGGTCTGCGACACCGAGGACGACGTGGTGGAGGAGGTCACCGTCACCGTGGTGCACGAGATCGCCCACCACTTCGGCATCGACGACGAGCAGCTGCACCACCTCGGATGGGGCTGACGCGTTGTGTCCCCGTCCTAACCTGGACTCATGCGCAGCGAACTCTTCTCCCCGGAGAACCTCGAGAAGGAGTCGGCCCAGCCCGGTCTCCGTCTGCAGAACGCGAAGCTGCTGAAGGCCGAGTTGAACGGCGAGGTGCTCGCCCGGACCGGCTCGATGGTGGCCTATCAGGGTCAGGTCCAGTTCGAGGCGCTCGGCTCCGGCGGCCTCGGCAAGTTCCTCAAGCAGAAACTGACCGGCGAGGGTGTCCCTCTGATGCGGGTGAAAGGGCAGGGCGACGTCTTCTTCGCCGACAACGCCGCCGACATCCACCTGATCGACCTCGAGCCCGGTGACGCGCTCTCCATCAACGGCGCGAACGTGCTCGCCTTCGACAGCACGCTGAACTACGACATCAAGGTGGTCGGCGGCGTCGGCATGATGTCCAACGCGGGCCTGTTCAACTGCGTCTTCAGCGGCCACGGCCGGATTGCGGTGACGACCAAGGGAACGCCGGTGGTGCTCAACGTGGACCAGCCGACCTATGTCGACCCGCAGGCGGCCATCGCCTGGTCGGCGAGCCTGCAGACCGGTTATCACAAGGCCGAGCAGTTCGGTCTGGGCACGCTGCTCGGGCGTACCACGGGTGAGCGTTTCACGATGAGCTTCGCCGGTCAGGGCTTCGTCATCGTGCAGCCCTCCGAGGAACCGCCCGGTGGTCTCGCCGGTACCCAGAAGGGGAGCTCCGGCGGATCCGGCGGCATCCTGGAGAACCTCTTCGACGACTAGGCCCTAGGTGCCGGACCTGATCGCGGCCAGCCAGGTGGCGGAGGCGGCGAAGTCGGCGTCGGCGAGGTTCGCCGGGGGCGCGACCGGTGCCTCCGGCTGCAGGCGGTGCTTCGGGTAACTGCCGAGGAACCGGACGTCGGCGCAGATCCGCCGCAGCCCCTGCAGCGCCTCGCCGAGCCGGGGTTCGGCCACGTGCCCGGTGCAGTCGAGGAAGAACACGTACGTCCCGAGTTGCTCCCCGGTCGGCCGGGACTCGATCCGGGACAGGTTGATGCCGCGGACCGCCAGTTCGGTCAGCACCGCCAGCAGCGCGCCGACCTGGTCGTGCCGGATCGACACGGCCAGCGAGGTCACGTCGTCGCCGGTCGGTGCGGCCGGGGCGCCGGGGCGGGTGAGCAGGGCGAACCGGGTGACCGCCTCGGCGTGGTCGGCGACCTTCTCGGCCAGCACGGTCAGGTTGTTGCGGGGGACGCCGATCGGCGCGCACAGGGCGGCGTCGTGTTCCCCGGTGGCGGCGCTGACCGCGGCGGCCGCGTTCGACAGCACGTCGACCACGACGGCGTCCGGCACGTTCGCCCGCAGCCAGTGCCGGCATTGAGCGGAGGCCTGCGGGTGCGCCGCGATGGACCGGATGCCACCGAGCGGGGTCGGCTGCCGGGCGCCCAGCACGAACTCGACCGGCAGCAGCACCTCCTGCGTGATCATCAGAGGGCTGCCGGTGATCAGCTCGTCCAGGGTGACAGGGACCGCGCCGCCCACCGAGTTCTCCAACGGGACCAGGGCCGCGTCGGCGTCGCCGGAGCGGACCGCCTCGAGCGCCTCGGGCACGCTCCGCGCCGGGACGCGCCGACCCCGCTCGGCGGCGGGGATGGTGCGCAGGGCGGCCTCGGTGAAGGTGCCCTCGGGGCCGAGGTACGTGAAGCGCGTCGACATCCCGAAAGTCTATGACCGCCCGGAACGGATCTAGAAACCACACGCCAGGACGCGGATGCCTGACGGCGCCTCGGCCTGCATCCGCGGGTTGCAGACGTCGGTGCCGGCGGCGACCAGGGCGAGCGTGGTGCCCTTGCCGGTGGTGGCGACCATCAGCGGCTCCACCGAGGTGGCCGAGCCGGCGATCCGCACGGTGGTGAAGGACCAGTCACCGGAGCAGAACGGTCCTTCGGCGACTTCCAGTTCCCTGTCCGGCACGCCCGGGTCGTCGGCGATCAGTGCCAGGATCTCCGCGCCGGTCGGCTGGCCGGTGCACGCGGCGGCGTGGGCCGGTGTCGGTGTCGGCGACTTGCTCAGCGGCGCCGTGGTGGTCGGCGTCGGAACAACGGTGTAGGTCGGGTAGGTCGGGTAGGGCGTGTACGTCGTGTACGTGGGCGCGACCGTGGGGAGAGCGGCAGTCGGGACCGTGGCCGGCGGCGGGATGACGATCGACGGGACGGCCACCGGCGCACCACTGCCGTGCGGCAGCGACGGTGCGGTGGGCAGCGGTTCCGGCGGGGCGCCGCAGGCCGCGCTGAGCAGCAGGACGCCGACGGTCAGGGGGATGCGGCGCGTGCGGGGGGACACGCGCCCATGGTAGAAGTCCGTCGATCAGCTGGCGATACGGTGACCGGCCCGGGTCAGGGTGTTGACCGCCTCGGTCAGCCGGACCGTGGGCACCAGCAGGTAATCGGTGTCGAAGGTCGAGAAGGTCACGATGTTGACCCGGGCCTCCGCGAGCGGGCCCACCAGCGAGGCGAGCACGCCGGTCATGGCCAGGTCCAGCCCGGCCACGCGCAGACATCGCCAGGCGGTGTCGGTCTCGGCGCCGGCCGGGGCCCGGTTGCTCGGGCAGATCACCGAGAGCTCGTCGAGGCCCCACGTCACCGAGACGACCGTCTTGTCGTCCGGACCTGCGGTCAGCGAGTCGGGCAGGGTGGAGCCGACGGGCAATCGGCACACCGAGTACTCATCTGGTAACAGGTCTAGATCGAGCATGAGGGCAGACTACGTTGCGAGTCGGTAACACCCAATCCCCACCGCCTGCGTCGAACGACACAACGTCGTAGACAAACCGGACTTAGAACCGCACCGGGGACAGGAACGTCAAAGATCCGGCCACTCGGTCACCCGAGAACAGCGGTGTCGCGACGGCGTCGACCGTGACCGGGGTCTCCTCCACGCCGATCACCGCGCGCATCAGCCCACGGGCCAGCCGTTCGGTGCGCAGCGCCTGCAGCGGCGGGATGTTGTCGGCCTCGGCGGTCTCCAGCCGGCCGGCGCCCGCGGTGAAGTCGATCAGCCGCAGTGCGGAGGCCAGCCGCTGACCGAGCGCCTCGACCGGCTTGCCCAGCCCGAGCAGCTCGCTGCACGACGGTGAGACGGCGATGATCAGGCCGCTGAGGTCGACGACCAGGCACGGCTCGACGGCGCTCGCCACCGTCGAGGCCCATCGCTCGACACTGCTGACGAACTCGGCCTCGGCTGGTGTCCGCGCCTGGGGGACGAACGCTCCCGAGAGGGAGAGCTCAACATGCGCCACCCGCTCCTCCTCGTTTCCTTCGCGGCGACACCGGCGTCACCTCCGGCCGGCCGGTCTCCCGGCGGGTCGGAGGCGACGCCGACATCGACGACGTCAGGAGGGAACGTTACCGGCGGGTCGGCCGCTTGTCAGCGGCCGTCTGGCCGTTGCTGTACCAACGGTAGTCACCGGCCGGCCGGTAAGGCGCATTCGCCCAGGTGGCCGGATGGGCGGCGACAGCCGAGAGTTTGATCGCGGTGGCCGGGGAGATCTTCGCGCCTCCGGCGATCAGCAGGCGGTCGAGCTCCTTGTCGGTGGCGACCAGACAGTCCTTGGGCAGACCGTGGACGCTGATCACCCCGTTGCCGACGAACGCCAGGACGGCGGTGACCGGAACGTTGAGGCCGACGGCGGCGGAGAGGGCCTTGGCAGCGCGACGGGCGTCCCGGCGTGCCTCGGCGACGTACGCCGGGCGCTTGCCGTTGATCTGGACGACGTCACCGGCGATCAACACTCGGGACCGACCGTGGTCGGCCACGGTCACCGCGTAGACGCCACCGGGACCGATCGCCAGGAAACCGGCGCGGTCGTCAGCGGGGTCCGGCTCGTGATAAGCGTTGGTGAGGTCGGTCCGCGGCCAGTCGACGATGTGCCAGTTGGGCCCGAGACGGTCGAGGCGGGTGAGTGCCCGTGCTCCGGCGGCCTCGACGCGGCGGACACCGCGCTCGGCTCGGCGGCGGCGTGCCCACTCCATCGGAGTGAGACGGGACTGGTCGAGTTCGGGCGACGGATGCTCACCGGCGTCGAGCGCTTTGGTCGGCACGGGCAGAGCGGGGCGGGCGGGGAAGACAGTCACTGCGACCTCCGGCAAAAGGTCAGTTGGGCTCTCTTTTCCAACTACCGTACGTGCTCGAATCCCTACGGAACAGGGCGACGGGTGGGAAAGAAAGGGGAATGAGTAGGGATGAATGCCGCATTCACGACAGCATCTTCTTTCGCATGGTGCATCTGTGCGCCTGAGCGCCGCGTTTCTCGTCGCACCCCCACAAGCTATCCCCGGACCGTGAACGATGCATGAGTGTCCCAAGATCTAGTCGATCTGTCACCGCACGCTCGCAGGCGGTACGGACTACCGTCGTCGTGTGTACGTCGACAGTGAAGTCGGCCGGCTCCGCACGGTCCTGCTGCACCGCCCCGGACCTGAGCTCGCCCGCCTGACCCCCCGCAACAACGATTCCCTCCTGTTCGACGGCATCCCCTGGGTGAGCCGGGCACAGGAGGAACACGACGCCTTTGCCGAGGCGCTGCGCTCCCACGGTGTCGAGGTGCTCTATCTCGGTGGCCTGCTCACCGAGGTGCTCGCCGTCGAGGAGGCCCGCGCCGAACTCACCTTCGGCATCCTCTCCGACCCGCGCCTGGGCGACTCGCTGCGCGCCGGCGTCGCGTCCTACCTCGCCGACCTCACCCCGGAACGTTTCGCCGGCGTGCTCACCGCCGGCCTGGCCCACGACGAGATCACACCGCGGACGGGTGGTCTGGTCTATCCGATGATGGACCGCCACGACTTCGTCGTCGACCCCCTCCCCAACCTGCTGTTCACCCGCGACTCGTCGGTCTGGGTCGGCGATCAGGTGGCCGTGACCAGCCTCGCCATGCGTGCCCGCCGCCGGGAGAGCACGCTCACCCACGCCATCTATCGGTACCATCCCCGCTTCGCCGGCACCAGGATGCTCTTTGATCCGACACTTGAGCATGTGGAGGGCGGCGACGTCCTCGTGCTCGGCCCCGAGGTGCTCGCCATCGGCGTCGGCGAGCGCACCACCCCCGCCGGAGCCGAACGTCTCGCCCGCCGGGTGATCCGGGCCGGTCTGGCACACACGGTGCTCGCGGTGCCGATCGCCCAGGAGCGCGCCACCATGCACCTGGACACCGTGTGCACGATGGTGGACGTCGATGCGGTGGTGATGTACCCCAAGGTCGCCGACACGCTGCAGGCCTGGACGATCACCGCCGGGGCGGACGACGAGCTGCTGGTCCGGGCGCCGCGGCCCTTCCTGGAGGCGGCCGCCGAGGCGATGGGCATCGACCGGCTGCGAACCATCGAGACCGGTCTCGACCCGGTGACCGCCGAACGCGAGCAGTGGGACGACGGGAACAACACGCTGGCCATCGCCCCGCGCCTTTGTGTGGCTTATGAGCGGAATGTCGAAACCAACGTCCAACTCGAGCGGGCCGGCGTCGAAGTCATCCGAATCAGCGGCTCCGAACTGGGCAGCGGCCGCGGCGGCCCGCGATGCATGAGCTGCCCCATCGAACGCGAATCCCTGAAGATCAAAATCTGAGGACCGATGTCGTAGCGAGGTGGGTGGTGCAGACCGTCGCTCCCGCCGAGGGCCCGGCGGTCCTCGCTGGCCGCTGGCGCGTCCAGAACGCTCAGCCCGCCGGGCGACGTGAGTGAGTGGTCACGCTCGACCACGCGGGCTCTCAGCCGGGCGGTGTTCACGCCGGACGTGGTGAAAACGGACGACGCTCACGCCGGATGTCGGAAAAACGGACAGCGCCCGTGTCGGATGCGGGGACAGACGGATGAGCCGCCCTGGAGAGGACGGCCCATCATCGCGTACCCGAAGAAGGGTCTACGCCCCGCGCTCAGCGTCTGCAGTGACTTGGGGCGCCCAACGCGGCCGTAGTCACCACGCTCCAGCACGGGTGTGGTGAATTCAGGCGCGCTGGGCGCCCCAAGTCACCACACCCCTGGTGGTGTGGTGACTACGGGCGCGCTGGACGCCCCAAATCACCACGCTGTTGTGGGCGTGGTGAATACGGGCGCGCTGGGCGCCCCAAATCACCACGCTGTTGTGGGTGTGGTGAATTCGGGCGCGCTGAGCGCCCGAAATCACCACGGAGGCAGACCCTGACTGCGAAACGTGTCTAGCGCAGCGTCAGCTGGCGGCCGATCAGGCCCTGCTTCGCCCGGCGGCCGGCCGCGTCGAGCGGCTCGGTGATCGCCAGCGTGTCGGCGTAACGCTTGGCGAAAGCGGCCAGCGGCGCCTCGAAGTCGGCACCCTCCGGCCCGCCCGGCACGTCCCACACCGGGACCAGCAGGCCGTGCGCCCGGAACATGCCGGCGAACTTGGTGTCCTCGCCGAGCAACAGCTCCCCGGCGGCGGAGAGCCGGGCCAGCGCGTCCAGAGCGTCGTCCTCCGGGTCCGACAGCACCCAGCGCACGTGGCTCTTGTCCGGGGCGACCCGGCACCAGTACGCCGACTTGGCCGCGGCCAGCCGCACCGTCGGGTAGATCGAGGCGTTGGCTCGCTCCAGCGACGCCTTCACGTTGGCGTCCTGGATCTGCTCGGCGTCCAGCCAGTACTCGAAGCCCTCGTGCATGGTGATCTCGAGCGGACCGTCGACCAGCAGGTCCTGCAGGCGGGGACCCTCACCCGGCAGCGCCGGCACGGCGACCGTGTTGCCTGGGGCGGTGCCCAGCGCGTTGAGGATCGCCACGGCCAGGTCACGGGAGACGTCACCGGACTGGACGTGCCGCTGCAGCCCGATGAAGATCTGCCCGTCGGCGCGGGCCATCGCCGGCCAGGCCATCGGCAGCACCGTCGAGAGCGTGATCGGGCGTGCGCCGAACTCGCTGAACTCCTCGACCAACTCCGGCTTGAGGGTCAGCGGCGCGGAGGCGGCCGGGACCAGCTCGCGCAGGGCCACCCATTCCGGCTCGTCGGCCAGACCCTCGAAGGGACGGGCGACGAAGATGTCACGCACCTTCGTCTTCGGTGCGGTTTCGCGGGACTTGCGACGCTTACTCACGAGGAACCAGCCTAACGGTGACCGGCGCGTCCGTGACGTGGGCCACCTGTATCAGCGACATCCAGCCCCGGAGGCGCCATGGCCCAGCCCTGAGGCCGCCGCGGTCGAACCCGGAAATCGACGTCTGCCGGAGGACGCCACCGGCCGGAACGCGGCGCTGGTCGAATGGCAGCGCCGGCCGGAAGAGAGCGCCGGCCGGAAGTGGCGCTGGTCGGAGACAGTGCCGGTCGAATGACGGAGTTGGTCGAATGGCGGCGTTGGTCGGACGGCGGCATCGATGGGAGGCGGGTATCGGTTGGAGGGCGGCGTCGATCGGAGGGCGGCGTCGGCCGGAACTGTCGAGGTCGAGAGCCGCGGAGAGATCGGTGGGTCAGGCGCGGGGCAGGCGCACCTCGGCCACGGTGCCGCCGCCCTCGCGTGGGCGCAACGACACCCAACCCTGCTGACGTTCCACCAGGCGGCGAACCAGGTAGAGCCCGAGACCCGCACCCGGGTGGTGCTGCCGGTCGCCGGTGTCGCCCTGCCAGTAGCGTTCGAACGCCCGCTCGACGTGTTCGGGCGGGATGCCCACGCCGCGGTCGGACACCCGGAACCGCAGGGTGTCGTCGTCGGTGCCGGCGCAGATCTCGACCGTGGAGCCGTCGGCGCTGTATTTTCCGGCGTTGGTGGCCAGTTCGGTGAGGATGGTGGCGATCGAATCGCGGTTGCCGTACGCCTTCGGCAGACCGCTCGGCAGTTCGCCGAACAGGATCCGCTGCCGCAGGTCGGACGGCAGTTCACCGGCGGCCTCGCGCAGCGCCTCGGTCAGGTCGAACGGGCCGGCCGGCGACGAACCGACCGAGCCGTCCTCGCTGGCCGCGGAGAGCAGACGGTCGACGAGCCGGGCCAGTTCGCCGGCCCGGGCGCCGATCACGCGGACCGCCTCGCGACGGCCCGGTTCGCCGAGGGTGTCCCAGTGGTTGGTGAGCGTGTCCGCGTACCCCTTGATCACGGTGACCGGGGTGCGCAGCTCGTGGCTGGTCACCGCCACCCACAGGTCCCGGTCGGCCTGGTGACGGGCCGGTTCGGGATGTGCGGGCAGGCCGGACCGCAGGTCGTAGACCCGGTCCACGAGGCCGGCGAGCACGGCCAGGACAGCCTGGTGCTCGTCACCGAAGTCCCCGAGCGTCCCGCCGTCCCCGAGGTTTCCGGGCGTCCCGCCGTCCCCGAGTGTCCCGCCGTCATTACTGAATTCTCTGGGAGGCCCGCCGTCTCCGGGCGGTCTGCCGTCACCGACGTTGCCGGGTGGCCCGCCGTCGCCGAAGAAAGCGTGCAGCGACCCGGCGCCGGTGGTGGCGACGACGGCGTCCGCCGTCTCGAGGGGCAGCGGGTCGACCCGCAGGCCGATCGACGGTTCGCACACCCCGGAGGCGGCGATGATCCGGCCGTGGCCCTCGTCGAACTCCACGAAGCAGGCGCCGCGCGCGCCGAGGGTCTCCTCGGCGAGCCGGACGATCTGCTGGAGCACGGAGAGGCCGGGGGCGCCGGTGGTGATCCGGTCCAGGACCGCGATCTGACCCCGGATCAGGGTCGGGTAATCGGGGCGCTCCGGCATGACTGCGAGTCTGCCTCGCCGCGGCCGATTTGGGCAGACGAACCCGCACGGATCGGGTGCCCGGACCTGCCCCTCGTGGTGTACGTCACACCCTTTCGAGCTGTTCCAGTACGAAGCGGGGACGGTCCGTGATCACCGCATCGACGCGGTGCCGCATCACCAGCTCGAGATCCTCGGGCTCGTTGACAGTCCACACGTACGCTGCGTGACCGGCCGCCTGGAACGCCGGTAGGAGTCCGGGCTTGGCCCGGATCAACTCCACCCCGGGGCCGGCGGTCCGCGCGCCGAACGGCAGGTGTCCTCGGCCGACGCCCGGTGGCACGAACTCCATCAGGTACACCCGGGGCAGCCGGGGCGCCCACGCCCGCAGTCGGCGTAGCGCGATGGCGGAGAAGGACATCACCGTCACCTGGACCGGATCGCCGGGTTTCGGCTCGTCCAGCCCGAAGCGCCGGAGCATCGCGACGAGACGGCGTTCCACCTCGGCGCCGTGCCGGGTGGGGTGCTTGGTCTCGATCAGCAGCCGGACCCGGCGGCCGCTGTGCAGGAGCGTGTCGAGCAGGTGCTCCAGGGTCAGCAGCCGGAACAGGTCGGGCAGTTCCTCGTCGGCCGGGCAGCCCGGATGCCAGGAGCCGAAGTCGAGTCCGTCCAGTTCGGCGAGCGTCTTCGCGCTGACCCGGCCGCGGCCGTTGCTGGTGCGGTCCAGTCTGCTGTCGTGCACGCAGACCAGGTGACCGTCGCGGGTGAGCCGGACGTCGCATTCCACGCCGTCGGCGCCCTCGTCGAGGGCGCGCCGGTAGGCCCCGAGCGTGTGCTCGGGGAGCGCGTCGGCTCCCCCGCGGTGGGCGATCACCAGTGGGGTGTGATCCATCGGGTCCTCCGCCGGACCGGGCCAGGGGTTCAGATCACCCGGGCCGCTTGACCATCCTCGCTGACGATGTCACGACCGGCCGCGTCCCACGACCGCATCCCGCCGTCGAGGTTGCGCACGTTGTCCCAGCCGTTGTTCATCAGGTAGGCCACCACCTGACCGGAGCGGCCGCCCATCCGGCAGACGACGACCACCTCGCCGTCGGTGGGCACCTCGGCCATCCGGGCCGGCACCTCCATCATCGGCAGGTGGTGCGCGCCGGGGGCGTGCCCGGCTGTCCACTCGTCGGGCTCGCGCACGTCGAGGAGGTAGGCGCCGGGGGTGACGTCGGCGGCGGAGACACTGGGTACCTGAGGTCCGAACACGCCAGAATCTTAGGACCTATTTCTCGTTGGCGACGACGTCCGGGTGGTCGAGCACGAACTGGTCGAGGTCGTCGTCCTTGACGGCCTCGAACATCGCCCGGCTCTCCTCGGTGATCATCTCCCGGCCGCTGTCGTTGCCGGCGAAGGTGCCGTTGTTGGTCCGCAGCAGCACCATGTCGCCGGCTGCGATGCCCTTGAGGCCCAGCACGAAGTCGGTGATCGGGATGTCGCCGGTGTCCAGGACGAGCGATTCGCCGCCCGCCTTGACCAGGTTGCTGATTTTGAGCGGGTTGGTGAGGAGGTCGCTGGAGGCGGCCTTCTTGGCCATCGCCTTGATCAGCTGCTGCTGGTGGCGCTGCCGGTCGTAGTCGCCGTTCTTCAGGCCGTACCGCTGACGGGCGTAGTCGAGGGCCTCCCAGCCCTCCATCTCCCGGCAGCCCACCTTGTGCACCACCGGTTTGGTCGCCTTGCCGGTCTTGCGGGCGTCGGCCAGGAACATCGCCGTGCCGCCGACGTAGACCATGTGCTTCGAGGTGACCTGCTGGTCGACGCACATGGTCACGCCGTCCAGCTGGTCGATCACCTTCTTGAAACCGCCGAAGTTGATGATCGCGGCGCCGTCGAAGCTGATGCCGGTGGACTTCTTCAGCGTCTTGGCGAGCAGTTGGGCGCCACCACCCCAGCCGGCGCCGTTCTGCGCGCCCCAGTAGAACGCCTCGGTGGCCTTGGCGGTGCCGCCCTCGTACTTACTGGGGGCGAACTCCGGGACCTCGACCTCGGTGTCGCGGGGGATGGAGATGAGGTACGCCCGGTCGTGGGTGGCCGGGATGTGCAGCACGATGATCGTGTCGGCCCGCAGGTTGTCCTCGGAGAGCCGGAGCCGGGCGTCGACGCCCATCAGGAGCAGGTCGATCGGGCCTTCGACGGTGCTGCCGCCGCCCTCCTCCTCGGTCTTCTGCGCCTCACCGGTGAGGTCCTCCACCACGATGGTCTCGGTGGTGCGGCTGATCAGCATCCGGCCGCCGATCAGCCCACCGCCGCTGGAGAGGAGCAGAAGCACTCCGAGTGAGGTGGTCAGCTTGGCCCAGAGCGGAGCCTTCTTCTTGATCTTCAGGGCCGGAGCCGGAGCCGGAGCCGGCTCGACGGCCCCGGCTGGAGCTGATTCCGCGACGGGAGGCGGTTCCTGAGGTTCGACACGATCCTGGTCCGGCGTCTGCCGTTCGGACGTGACGGTCATGCAGCGCTCCAGGGGCTAGATCGAAGGCTGCATCACCTTACGGACACTCAGGGGCCAACTGAAGATCTTCCACGTTTCAGATTGAAGTCACTTCTTCTGCTCGTTGGCCGCCAGATATGCGGCCATCGTGTCGCCGGCCATCGCCTGATAGAGGGCCCCGCCCTTCTCCTTGTCCTGGACCACCACGGACTGGCCGTCGATCGTCTCGCTGCCCTTGTTGGGGGCGGTCATGAAGGTCAGGTTCTCGCCGCGGAGGCTGCGGAACTGCACCACCATGTCCTTGAGCGAGAAGGTCTCGTCGACGGTCACCGCCTTCGCGACCGCGTCCAGGAAGGCGTCGAGCTTGGTCGGGCTGGTCAGGGTGCCGCTGCTGGCCGCCTTGTCCATCAGGGCCTTGAGGAACTCCTGCTGGTGCTGCACGCGGGCGAAGTCGCCACGGGCGAACTGCTTGCGCTGGCGCACCCAGTCCAGGGCCTGCGCGCCGTTCATGTGCATGGTGCCCTTGGTGAACTTGCGGAACGGCTTGTGGATCGACGTGATCGACTGGTCGACCTTGAGGTCCACGCCGCCGAGCGCGTCGGTGACCTCCTTGAAGCCGCCGAAGTCGATGGCCATCACGTGGTCGAGGTGCACGTCGGTCAGACACTCCACGGTGCGCACCGCGCGGGGCAGGCCGCCGAAGGCGAACGCCGCATTGATCTTGTTGCGGGTGCCCGAGTCGCAGGACTCGTTGTTGCCGCCGGGGATCTGGACGTAGAGGTCACGCGGGATCGACACGATCTGGGCGGACTTGTGGTCGGCCGGCACGTGCATGATCATCAGCGTGTCGGCGCGCCACTGGCCGGCCTCGTCGGCCTTGGCGTCCGGGTCCCGCGAGTCGCTGCCGACCAGCAGGATGTTGAACGCGCCGTCGATGGTCTTCTCCGGCCGGTCCGAGGTGATGTCGGAGAAGGCGTTGGTGCGCTTCAGGTCGTCGTCCAGTCCGGACACGTATCCGTATCCGACGATGCCGGCGATCAGCGCGATGACCACGATGACGCCACCGGCGACGAGGGCGATGCGGCCCCAGCGCGGTCGCGGACGGCGTCCCCGGTAGGACCGTCCGGGTCCGCCGGGTCCGCTGGGGCCCCCGGGACCGCCCGGACCGAGGCCGTTGCCACTGCCACCTCCTCGCGGCGGCCAGTCGTGACCGGAGGAGCCGGCCCCGGGCACCGACGCCCGGCCGGAGGAGTTGCCGCTGGGGGAGGTGGTGGCTGACATGACTCCAGATTACGGAGTGATGCCCGATGATTCGGATCGAAGAGTGCCTTCGGCACGAACGTGGGAGCTATTCGCAGCCGGGCGGATGCTGACCGTAGTCGGCGTACGGGCCGGGCCGGTGACGACGCCGGCCCGTACGCCGGGGTGCTACGGGCCGGCGCGGCGACGACGCCGGCCCGTACCGGGAGTGTGGTCAGTGGGCGCCGTGGCCGGTCAGCGACCGGACCTCGAGCTCGGCGTACTTCTCCGGATCGGTCTCCTTCGAGGTGACCGTGCCGATCCAGCCGAACAGGAAGCCCAGCGGGATGGAGATGATGCCCGGGTTGGACAACGGGAACCAGTGCCAGTCCTGGTCCGGGAACATCGCGGTGGCCGAACCGGACACCACCGGGGAGAAGAAGACCAGGAGCACCGCGGCGCCCAGGCCTCCGTAGATCGACCAGAGCGCGCCGCGGGTGTTGAACCGGCGCCAGAACAGGCTGTAGAGGATCGCCGGCAGGTTCGCCGATGCCGCCACCGCGAAGGCCAGCGCCACCAGGAACGCCACGTTCAGGCTCTGCGCGAAGATCGACAGAGCGATGGCGACCGCGCCGATGAGCAGGGCGGCGAACCGGGCCACCCGGACCTCGTCACGTTCCGAGGCCTGGCCCCGCTTGATCACGCTGGCGTAGAAGTCGTGCGCGAGGCTCGACGACGACGCCAGGGTCAGCCCGGCCACCACGGCGAGGATGGTGGCGAACGCGACCGCCGCGATCACCGCCAGCATGATCGCGCCGCCGCTGTCCCCACCCAGGTAGTCGATGCCGAGCTGCTGGGCCAGCTGGGGTGCGGCGGTGTTGCCGGCCTTGTCCTGCGCGGTGATGTTCGCGCCGCCCACCAGGGCCGCCGCGCCGAAGCCCAGTGCCAGGGTGAACAGGTAGAAGGTGCCGATGATGCCGATCGCCCAGAGCACGCTCTTGCGGGCGATCCGGCTGGTCGGCACGGTGTAGAACCGGGTCAGGATGTGCGGCAGGCCGGCCGTGCCGAGCACCAGGGCGAGGCCCAGCGACAGCAGGTCCATCTTGCTGTAGAACGTGGCCGAGGCGCTGGCCGACTCGACGCCGTACCGCAGTCCCGGTTCCAGGAACGCGTCACCCTTGCCGGATTGGGCCGCCGCGTCGCCGAGCAGCGCCGACAGGTTGAACTTGTAGTGCGCCAGCACCAGCAGCACCATGATCAGTGCACCGGTCATCAGCATGAAGGCCTTGACGATCTGGACGTACGTGGTGCCCTTCATGCCGCCGACCGTCACGTAGATGATCATCAGCGCGCCGACCAGGATGATCGTGGCGATCTTGGCGGTGTTCGCGTTCATCCCGAGGAACTCGGTGTCCGGCTTGATGCCGAGCAGCAGCGACACCAGCGCACCGGCGCCGACCATCTGCGCGATCAGATAGAAGATCGACACCACGATGGTGGAGACGCTGGCCGCGGTCCGTACCGGCCGCTGCCGCATCCGGAAGGCCAGCACGTCGGCCATCGTGTACCGGCCGGAGTTGCGCAGGAACTCGGCGACCAGCAGCAGCGCCACCAGCCAGGCGACCAGGAAGCCGATCGAGTAGAGGAAGCCGTCGTAGCCGTACAGCGCGATCAGGCCGGCGATGCCCAGGAAGGACGCCGCCGACATGTAGTCGCCACCGATCGCCATGCCGTTCTGGAAACCGGAGAACTGGCGGCCGCCGGCGTAGAAGTCGGTGGCCGTCTTGGTCTGCCGGCTGGCCCAGATGGTGATGCCGAGGGTGATCGCGACGAAGATCAGGAACAGGGTGATGGTCAGCGTCCGGGAGGTGCCGGCGGACGCCTCGGCGGCGAGCAGCACGGGCGCCATCAGCTCTTACCCCCGTCGGTGGTGGCCGGGGCCTTGTCGATCGCGCTGTGGATGTCGTCGGCGAGCGGGTCCAGGTTGCGGGCCGCGTACCGCGAGTAGTACCAGGCGATCAGGAACGTCGAGATGAACTGCAGCAGACCGAAGATCAGTGCGACGTTGACGTTGCCGATCAGCTTGATGCCCATGAAGTCTCGCGCGTACGCGGAGAGCAGCACGTAGAGCGAGTACCAGACGATGAACGCGACAGTGGTCGGGAAGATGAAGGTACGCAGCCTGTGGCGAAGCTGGGCGAATTCGTCGGAGCGTTGGACTTCGAGGTATTTCTCGGCGGGTGCCGGCACGGGATCACCACCTTCGTGGGGTCGGACTCTCCGGCACCGTACGAAGGAGTGGCCCAGGTCACCTGAGACTGGTCATCGTCTGCGCTGAGTGGTGGTCTGACTGCGCTAAGCGGTGGGCCCCAGATCGGCGTACCGGCCTCGATAGTGGAGCAACGGCGCCTCGCCGCCGGCCGCGGTGACCGTCTCGATCACGCCTTCGACCAGCAGCGACCACCCGCACGGACGGCTGCCGTCCAGCCGGCATCCGGCCCAGGTGCCGGCGTGTGCGGGGACCGGTCCGTAGTCGGTCTGCCGCCACTCGCCGAGGGCGAACAGGCCACCCGGTGACGGCATCAGCCCGGCGAACCGGTCGGCGAGCTGACGGTCGGCCGGAGTGAGTGGGGTGACCGCGAAGCGGCCGGACTGCTCGGCGGCATCCCAGAAGTCGCTCTCCTCGTCGATCAGGCCGACGATCCGTCCCGGATCGCCGTCGGCCACCACGATCGACGAGACGGTGAGGCCGGACGCACCGGGCGTCCCGGGCGTGGTCCAGAGGGTCACCGGGGCGGCGAGACGGCCGCGCAGGCGCCGGATCTCGGACTTGTCCGACTCCGGAACGGCGAACGGATCGGTGGAGTGGATGCGGCCACCCGGTTCGTACGAGTTCACCCGATCATTCTGCCTATTACAGATTGTGCATGCCGCTATCCCGTGTAATTGATCAACAACTATTTTAGGAGGCGACGGCGACCAGCGGAGAGGGGATGGCGGATGCCCCAGGTGGCGTTGCGGCCGGGCGATGTCGTGCATGTTGGAAATGAGGCAAGCGTCCAGTTTTCTGGGGATCGGGCGCTGACATTTCGGGTGATTCGGGTCGACCCTCGGATCACCTACGACGGGTGGATCTGGCTGGACGGCTACGTTCTCGGCGCGACGGGCAACGCCCTGCAGCGCCGCCGGATCTTCGTGCGCCGCGACGGTCTGCGGCCGATGGCCCTCACCCGGGCACCGGACCCCCGGACCGGAGGCGGCGCCCGGCATCCCTAAGCCGAGACCGCGGCCAGCAACTCGGGCATCCGGCGGTCGATCATCCGGCCGGCCAGGATCGCGCCGAGCCAGAACGCCCCGGCGCCGTAGGCCAGGCCCAGCGGCAGGCCCACCCACAACCACGCCGGACCGAGCAGGAAACCGGCGATCAGCAGCGGCACGGTGGCGATCGACGCGCCGAGCATGGCACCGAGGCTGGGCAGCGCCTTGGCCGCACCACCGCCGGACGACAGGGCGAACGGCCCCGAGGTGTCCGGCTGCGGATAGGCCGCCCACACCGAGATCGGCAGCACCAGCGCCAGCCCCACGCCGTAAGTGGCCAGCAACGTGCCGAACTGCGCCGCCACCACCTCGGGCTTGCCGGCCGACACCTCGGTCACCAGCGCCACCAGCAGCAGGATCGGCACGGTGAACAGAGCGTGCGCCGCGGCCCGGGAGTACACCTCGAGCCGGCCGGGCACCCCGGTGGCCATGTTCGTGGCGTAGGCGCTGCCCTCGTACCCGAACTGGTTGGCAAGACCGAGCGGTGCGATGGCACCGACCACCACCGCCAGGCCGCCCGCACCCTCCGGTGCACCGCCGAAGGCACTGGACAGCGGCAGGAAGACACCGACCACGCCGAGCGTGACCAGGGTGGCGCGCCGCCGCGTCTCCCGCCACCAGTACCGCGCCTCACGCGAGGTCAACGCCCCGAACCGGTTGCGCGGCAGACCCCGCAGCAGCAGACGTTCCACCGGCCGGCGGGTATCCGGAGCCGTGGTCGCGCGCCGGCCGCCCGCGGTCGAGGCGCCCAGCATCGCCTGCTCGATCGTCCGGCTCCACCACCAGACGAGAACACCGGCGACGGCCAGCACGATCAGAAGCTTCAGGGGTACGGCCCAGAGCCGCCCGGATGCGGCGTCGACGCCCACCGACCAGGGCGCGCCCAGCGGCGTCCAGCCGACGACCTGGGCGATCATCGTCACGGTGTCCCAGTCCGCCCGGTCCAGCAGGCCGAGCAGCAGCAACTGGGCCGGTCCGAGAGACGCGGCCACCACCGCCAACAGGATGGTCGCGGTGTCCCGGGACCGCCGGGACCGCAGCGCCGTGGCGAAGGCGCTGGTCACCGAGCGGCTCAGCGCTACGCAGAGCAGCAGACCGGAGACGATGCCGAGCAGCGCGGCGACCGCGGCGACCGGACCGCCGAGCCTGGCCGCGGTGTGCACCATGCCGCCGGTCGCCACCAGGGTGGCCAGCGCCGGCAACCCGATCAGCGCGGCCACCGACAGGCCGGCGAGCAGGGTGCGCCGCGGCACCGGCAGCAGGGCGAACTGCGCCGGGTCGAGGGCGCTGTCCACGCCGAAGAAGAGCAGCGGCATGAAGGTCCAGGCCAGCATCAGCAGCGCGCCGCCGAGCGGCAGCAGGATCCCGGCCGAGCGGCTGTGCTCGAGCAGGCCGGGAAGGGCGAAGATCAGGTAGCCGCCGACCGCGAAGAGACCGGCGAAGACCGCGCCGACCACGAACATCGCGATCCGGGCCGGGCGCCCGCGCAGGCCGTTGCGGGTGATGCGGAGTTTGAGCCGGACGAACGGCAGGACGCTCACAGCCACGCCAGCTCCGAGCCGGTGGCCACCCGGCCGCCGACCACCTGCACGAACACGTCCTGCAGAGCGCGGTCGCCGCGGACCTCACCGAGTGTGCCGTGCATCCGCAGCACGCCGTCCGACATGATCGCGATGTGCGAGCAGAGGCGCTCGACGACCTCCAGCACGTGACTGGAGAAGACCACGGTGCCACCGCCGGCGACGTACCGCTGCAGGATGTCGCGGATCAGCGCGGCCGACACCGGGTCCACGGCCTCGAACGGCTCGTCGAGCACCAGTAGCCGCGGCGCGTGCAGCAGCGCGCAGGCGAGCCCGATCTTCTTCTTCATCCCGGCCGAGTAGTCGACCACCAGGGTCCGGTTGCCGGCGCCCAGCTCCAGCACGTCGAGCAGGTCACCGGCCCGCTGATCGACCACGTCGGCCGGCATCCCGCGCAGCAGACCGTGATAGGCCAGCAGCTCCGGCCCGCTGAGACGGTCGAACATCCGGACACCGTCCGGCAGGACCCCGACGAGTGCCTTCGCCTCGGACGGGGCGTGCCAGACGTCGTACCCCAGAAGGACGGCCTGGCCCGCATCGGGCCGCAACAGGCCCACGGCCATCGAGAGGGTGGTGGTCTTGCCGGCGCCGTTGGGGCCGAGCAGTCCGAAGAAGGAGCCCGCCGGCACGTCCAGGCTCACCCCGGAGACCGCCAGGCGGGTGTCGAAACGCTTGACCAGACCGCGGAGCGCCATCGCCGGTGGGGTGTCCGCGCCGGGTGTGCGCTGTGCGGGAATGCTCATGCATCCGAACGTATCGGTTGACCGGGTGGAACAGGAACACCCGGACCGGCGGCACCCCTCCGCCGGTCCGGGCGGGATCCGATCAGCCCACCCGCTCGATCACAGCGCGACGGATGAGGAACTTGCCCGGCTCGCGGACCTCCTCGAACGCGGCGTTGTTGAGCAGGATGCAGCTGCCGGACGTGCTCTCGACGCTGACCGTGATGCTCTTGTCGTTGTCCAGGTTCGTCACCTTGAGACGGGTCCCGAGCGGGAAGGTGCCGCTGGAGGCGAACGGCGCGCCGGCCTCGCCGGAGAGGGTCACGGTCGAGCCCTTGCAGACGACCTCGCCCGTTGCGTCCCCTCCGCCGTTGTTCGCAGGCGGCGCGGTCGTCTCCTCGACGGGAGCGGGTGCCGTGGTCTCCGCTACCGGCGGAGCGGTGGGCGGAGCGGCGGGCGGCGCGGCCACGTCGCCCGTGCAACCCGCCTGCCGGCGCTGCAGGTTGATCAGGTCGATGACCTCCTGACGGTTCTTCAGGATCGCCTCGGTCTGCGCGTTCGGGTTGGCCCGCTGCTCGGCCATGAACTGCTGCGTGTCCCGCAGCGACTGGTCCAGGCCGTCGCAGGCGGTGGACGCGCTGCTCAGCCCGGTTCCGACGGCGAGCCCACCGGCGACCAGAGCGGCCACCGCCGCGCCGATGGCGATCTTGCGGTTGCCCCCGGAGATGCCCCGGCCCGGTCGCTTGTATGCACTGCGTCGTCTCATGCCCGGGTTTACGGGAGAGGGTTCGATCGCAGCCGGGAATCCAACCTTAAAGATCCTTAAATCAAGTGCGCAGCGATTCCGGGGCGTGCAGCCGCAGCATGGTGGCGTTGATGTCGTCCGGTCGGCGTCGGCCGGTCAGCAGCGATCCGCCGATCATCACGGCGAAGGCCAGCGGCACGGTCCAGGCGGCCGGTTGGCCGATCACCTCGGCGGCCCAGCCGTCCAGCGGCGGGCCGAGCACGGTCAGCAGCACCGCGGCCACCGCCGCCCCGCCACCCGTGATCAGGCCGGCGATCGCCCCGGTGTCGGTCAACCCGCGCCACCAGATGCCGAGCACCAGCAGCGGGCAGAAACTCGACGCGGCCACCGCGAACGCCAGGCCCACCACCTGCGACACGTCCATGTCGGACACGAACAGCGCCAGGCCGGTCGGCACCACCGCGGCCAGCAGGGTGGCCAGCCGGAAGTCGCGGACCGAACCGTTGCGCCCGCTGCGCAGCAGATCCGTGAAGATCACCCCGGCCACGCTGGTGAGCAGTCCGGACGAGGTGGACAGGAAGGCGGCCAGCGCACCCGCGGTGACCAGCGCACCGAGCAGGCGGCCCAGGTGCCCGTGCCCCAGGGCGGCCTCCGGCAGCAGCAGCACCACCGCGTCGGTGTTCCCGGTCATCAGCAGCTGCGGGGTGTAGATCCTCCCGAGCACGCCGTACAGGGTGGGCAGCAGATAGAAGAGACCGACCAGGGCCAGCACGACCAGGGTGGTCCGGCGGGCCGAGGAACCGTCCGGATTCGTGTAGAAACGGACCAGCACGTGCGGCAACCCCATCGTGCCCAGGAACGTCGCCAGGATCAGCGAATACGTCGCGAACAGGGACTTCTGGCCGCCGGGCAGCAGCCACCCGTCGCCGAAACCGGCGTCCACCGCACTCACCGTCGGCACCGGGTCGCCCGCCGCGAAGCTCAGCGTCTCACCGGCGTGCACCGCTCGCCCGCTGTCCAGCACCGCGTCCTGCTCGATCACCACCGTCGTCGCGGCCGGAAAGACCGCGCCGGCGGGCGGGGTGACAGCCGGTCGCGCGTCCGCCTGCCACTGCAGAATCAGAAAGATCATGGGTACGGCCAGAGCCGTCAACTTCAGCCAATACTGAAACGCCTGCACGAAGGTGATGGCCCGCATCCCGCCGAACGCCACGTTGCCGGTGACCACGACCGCCACCAGCAGCGCACCCCACGCGTAGTGCCCGCCGGTCAGCGTGCGGAACGTCAGCCCCGCCCCCTGCAACTGCGGCAGCAGATAGAGGCAGCCGATGAACAGCACGAACAGGGTGGCCAGGCGGCGCGCCGGCACCGACCGCAGGCGCACCTGGCAGAAGTCGGGCAGGGTGAACGCCCCGGACCGGCGCAGCGGGGCGGCCACGAACAGCAGCAGCGCCAGATAGCCGGCGGCGAAACCCACCGGGTACCAGAGCACGTCGACGCCGTACCGCAGGACCAGGCCGGCCACCCCGAGGAACGAGGCCGCGGACAGGTACTCGCCACTGATCGCGGCCGCGTTCCAGGACGGGCTCACCGACCGGGAGGCGACCAGGAAGTCCGATGTGGTCCGGGCGAACCGCAGGCCGTACGCGCCGATCGCCACGGTCAGCAGCACCACCACGACCAGGCCCGGCAACAGGTACGGGTTCACCGGTCCGGCCTGCGGATCAGGGCGGTGAAGTCCTGCTCGTTGCGTTCGGCCCAGTGCACGTACGCCGCCCCCACCCCGACCAGGAACGGGAAGGAGAGGAAGCCGAGCAGCAGCCACGGCAGCGGCACGCCGAGGACCCGGAACCGGCCGACGGCGGGTGCGACCGCGAACAGCAGCGGCAGCGTTCCGAGGCCGGCGACGACCACCGCCGCCAGTCGCAGCGCGAGTGCCAGCTGTGCCCGGACCAGGCCCTTGACCAGTGCCTCGCCGACCGGTGTCTGCTCGGTGAGGTCGGTCCGGGTCCGGTCCGCCGGGTCGCGGCGGGCGGTGGCGTCGGCCAGGACCACCCGGGTTCGCGGGAGCGGGGACGGATCGACGGCCATGTCCGGCAGTCTCGCCGCCCTCGCCGCAATGTCAATACCGGTAGATCTCTTCGGCGCATTTCTGCGGGTCGGTCGGGGGATCGCCGGCCACCAACGAGCGGGCGGTCGCCCGGCCGAGGTTCCAGCCGCGCCAGTCGTCCGGGTCGGCCATCTGCCCGCCGACCGCCCAGAGCAGACACCCGCGGCGGTACCCGTCGGAGATCTCCGCGAAGGCCGGGGCGGCGTCCGGGGACAGGTCGGCGAGGAACGGCAGATCCAGTTGCTGAGTCCGCTGGAACCGGTCCACGTGGTTCGCGGCGATCCGGGCGTCCGGGTTCGCCACGGCCAGTCCGAGCAGCGCCAGCACACCGGTTGCGATGGCGACCCGGGGCAGCCAGGGGGCACGCAGGCGCACCCCGGCGCCCAGGACCATCAGCAGGACCAGGCCGGCCCACGCCTCGCAGCAGGCGACCAGCAGGCGGAGCCGGGTCAGCCCGTACATGTCGGTGTAGACGTTCATCCGGTGCATCGCGGAGGCGACGACGACCAGGGTGAGCACGGCCAGCGCGCCGGTCACCGCCCGCAGCAGCGTCCGGTCGGCCGGGGTCTCCCGCGACGCCCACCGGGCCGCGCCGGCCAGCACCGCCAGGGTCAGCGCGGTCACCGTGCAGAGCTGCCAGAAGCCGCTGCGGGCGTACTCGGCGTAGGTGAGGCCGTCGGTCTCCACCACGTGCTTGGCGCCGCCGAACAGCACCGTGAGCTGCACCGTGACGAACGCGCCGAAGAGCAGCACCAGCAGGCCGAGCGGCACCGCCCATTCCAGGCGGCCGACCTTGCGGCTCTCGGCGGCGTCCAGTTCGCCGAGGGCGAGCGGGGCGGCCCGCAGGTAGGCGGCTCCGGCCAGCAGCGGCAGCGTGACCAGGCCGACGAAGATCCAACGGCTGACCACCGGCAGGTTCAGATCCGGGATCACCGCCGCGAAGATCCTGGCGAATGCGGCGTCGGCCGAGACGAACAGTGAGCCGAAGACGGTGAGCAGCACCAGCGAGAGCACCGCGGTGGTGACGAACCGGACCGGGACGCCGTCGCGTCCCCGGCGCTGGGCCAGTACGGCGCCCCGGACCAGCCAGCCCACACCGCGCAGCGTGGCGGCCGGGATGAGCAGGTAGGTGGCGACCATCGAGCGCAGGGACCGCCCGGATGTCAGCGCCAGCACGGTGGTCAGCGTCGCGGTCATCAGGCAGAGCAGGAACAGCCAGCCGGCTGCCCGGAAGGCGCCGACGGCGAGCAGCGCGACGGTGGCCGTGGTCCAGGCGTACCGGTCCCAGGGCCGTTCCGCGGGCGCCGGGCTGACCAGCGGCGCCACCGCGGGAGCCTGCGGCGCGAGCCGGGCCACGATCAGGGCCACGACGGCGGCCAGCACGGCGACCAGCCAGCCGATGCCGGGCCGGTCCAGCGGGACGCTCAGCGCGACGACGATCGTGGCGACCAGCAGGGCGACGACGGTGGTGGCCGAGGCCGGCAGTCCCGGTCCGGGCCAGCGGCGCCCCCAGGGCGTCGACAGCGGCCAGGGACCGTTGAGCGGCGCCTGCATTAAGGTGATTTGTCCCTTTGAAGGAGATTCTGGTGCCGTAGTCATGGCGTCCTTGCCTCTCGGGCTCTGCTCTACAGGGGGAGACGTACCTGGATGTGGCACCCGGGACGGCCGTCCGGCTCGGCCACCGCGATCGTGCCCCGGTGCATCTGCACCACCCAGCGGGCGATGGCCAGACCCAGACCGGTGCCGCCACCGGTCGCCCGCTCACCGCGGGTGAAGCGTTCGAAGACCCGTTCCCGTTCCTCGGCCGGGATGCCCGCGCCCTCGTCCGTCACCACGATCAGCACCTGCTCGTCGTGACGCTCGGCGCGGACCGCGACCGTGCCGCCGGGCGGGCTGTGCCGGGCCGCGTTGTCCAGCAGGTTCGCGAACACCTGATGCAGGCGTTCCCGGTCGCCCGCCACCACCAGCTCCGGCGCGGCGACCTCGAAGTGCACGGAGTATCCGCTGCCCTCGGCGTTCACCGCGGCCTCCCGGACCACCGCGGCCAGGAACGACGGCACGTCGATCGGAGCGGTGCGCAGCGGCACCACCCCGGCGTCCAGCCGGGACAGGTCCAGCAGATCGGTGATTAGACGACTCAGGCGCTGCGTCTGGGCCAGCGCGGTCTCCATGGTCTCCGGCTCGGCGGTGGCGACGCCGTCGACGATGTTCTCCAGCATCGCCTGCAACGCGGTGATCGGCGTCCGCAACTCGTGCGACACGTTCGCGATCAGCTCGCGCCGCTGCCGGTCCGCGGCGGCCAGATCCGCGGCCATCTGATTGAAGGCGGCGGCCAGCTCACCCACCTCGTCCTGCGAACTGGCCCGGATCCGCCGCGTGTAGTCACCGCGGGCCATCGCCCGGGCGGCCACCGTCATCTCCCGCAACGGGATCGTCGCGCCGTGCGCCATCACCTGCAGCGTGACCAGGCCCAGCGCCGCCGCGATGGCGATCCACAGCAGGTCGACGCCGTAGAAGTCGATGCTCCAGAGGAAGACCAGCAGACCCACGCCGCCGGCCAGGCCCAGAGCCAGCGACAACTTCGCCTTGATCGAGCGGACCGGGTCCAGCGGCCGGGGCAGCCAGGCGAAGATCGGGGCGAGCCGGTCGATCACCGGTCCACCTCCAGGGCATAACCGACGCCGTGCACCGTACGGATCAGGTCGGCGCCCAGCTTGCGGCGCAGGCCCTTGATGTGGCTGTCCACGGTCCGGGTCCCGGATGCGTCGGCCCAGCCCCACACGTCGGCGAGCAGACGCTCCCGGGGCAGGACCGTGCGCGGCCGGCGGGCCAGGTGCAGCAGCAGGTCGAACTCGGTCGGGGTGAGGTGCGCCTCGACGCCGGCCCGCAGCACCCGCCGTTCCGCCTGGTTGATCTCCAGGTCGCCGAACCGCAGGGTGCTGTCCGGTTCCGCGGACGGCGGCGCCGGGACGGCCGGGGCGAGCTTGGCCGCCCGGCGCAGCAGCGCGTGCACCCGGGCCGCCAGCTCCCGCATCGAGAACGGCTTCGCCATGTAGTCGTCGGCGCCCACCGCGAGACCGACCAGCAGGTCCGTCTCGTCGCCGCGGGCGGTCAGCATCAGGATCGGCACCGGTCGCTCGGCGGTGACCCGGCGGCACACCTCCAGACCGTCGAAGCCGGGGAGCATCACGTCGAGCACGATGACGTCCGGCTGGAGCTCGCGGGCCGCGGTCACGGCGCTGGGACCGTCCCCGACGACGTGCACCGCGAACCCCTCGGCGCGCAGCCGGGCGGCCACGGCGTCCGCGATGGCCCGCTCGTCCTCGACCACGAGAACCCGCCGCTCGATCGTCTCCACGCCGTCCGCACCCCCATCACCGCTCTGTTCGGAACCGGTCGGTGCGCCCCCGTGACTCACCGGCCGGTGGCCAGAGCCTATTCAGCCGCTGAGGAGGGGCGGGGGTGGAGATGTGTACGACCTGTGGAGATCGTTGTCCACAGGTTGTGCACCGTCAGGTGCGCCAGCCTGTGGATAACTCGGTGGAAAACTCTGTTCAGCTGTGGATAAGCGTGTGGATTACCGGGTCCAGTCGTGCTTGACCGCCCGGATCAGGCGGTCCTTCAACTCCCGGGTGTGCCGTCGGCTCACCGGCAGCTCCGCCCCGTCCAACGCCACCACATAACCCGAACCCGTCAACCGCAGCTCGGTGACCAGGCGCAACTGCACCAGGTACGACCGGTGGATCCGGACGAACCCGCCGTTCGCCCAGCGCTCCGCCAACGTCGCCAACGACACCCGCACCAGATGCGAGGCGTCCCCGGTGTGCAGACGCGCATAGTCGCCCTGCGCCTCCACCCAGCGCACCGACGACCGCGGCAACATCCGGGTCGTACCGGCCAACTCCACCGGGATCGACGGCTCGTCCAACGGGCCCGCCGCCGGCGCCGACCGCAGACCGGCCACCCGGCGCAACGACTCGCCCAGCCGCTCGGCGCGCACCGGCTTGCGAACATAATCGGTCGCGCCCAGGTCGAAGGCGTCCACCGCCCCCACGTCGTAGGCGGTCACGAACACGATCGCCGGCGGCTGCGCGAACCGGCGCAACACCCGGGCCAGCTCCATGCCGTCCAAACCGGGCATCCGGATGTCCAGGAACACCGCGTCGACCTCGGTGTCCCGCAACACCCGCAACGCCTCGGTGGCGTCACCGGCCCGGTGCACATGCGCCACCCGGCCGTCCGCGTTCAGCAGATAGGCCAGCTCGTCCAGCGCGGGCGGCTCGTCGTCGACGGCGAGCACGACGAGACTCATGCCCGCACCCCGGGGTGGAACTTCGGCACCCGCATGCTCACCTTCGTACCCGCGCCGGGCGCGGTCTCCACGACCAGACCGTTGTGATCACCGAAGACGGAACGCAGACGCTCGTCCACATTCACCAGACCGACGTGATGCGCGTCCTCGCTCTCCGGAGCATGCTGCTCGAAGACCGCCGGATCCATGCCGACCCCGTCATCCTCGACCGTGATGTGGCACTCGGCGCCCGCATCACGCGCCTCGATGCTCACCATACCGACGCCCGGCTTCCGCGACAGCCCGTGCCGGACGGCGTTCTCCACCAGCGGCTGCAGACACAGGAACGGCAGGTTGACCGGCAGCACCTCGGGCGCGATCTGCAGCCGCACCTGCAGACGGTCCCCGAACCGGGCCCGCTCGATGGTCAGATAACGGTCGATCGACCGCAGCTCCTCGGCAAGCGTGGTGAACTCGCCGTGCGCCCGGAACGAGTACCGGGTGAACTCGGCGAACTCCAGGATCAACTCCCGGGCGCGGACCGGATCGGTCCGCACGAACGAGGCGATCGCGGTCAGCGCGTTGTAGATGAAATGCGGACTGATCTGAGCCCGCAACGCCCGCACCTCGGCCCGGGCCAGACGCTCCCGCGACGACTCCAGCTCGGCCACGGCCAGCTGCGAACCGGCCCACCGCGCGGCCTCCAGGGTGGCCTGCACCAGACCGGGCGCCGGCTGGCCGTCGGAGACCGCCACCAGCGCGGCCTCGGCCGCACCTCCGGGACCGGTCAGCGGCGCCACCACCGCGCCGCCGACCACACAATCCACACGGTCACACGGCAGATCAGATCCATTGAGTACGACCGAACGGCCGTTCCTCACCGCGCGGCTCGCGGCGGCGGTGAGCTGGTCGGCGTGGTGGCCGCCCCGGCCGTCGTACGCCAGACACCGCTCCCCGTCGGTGATCGCCAGCCCGACCGCGCCGACGAGCGTCCTGAGATGCCGGGACGCCTTCCCGGCCGAATCCGTGGTGAGCCCGGTCTTCAGGGGTTCGGCGGCCAGCGTGGCGGTGTGCAGCACGTCGTAGGTGGCCCGCTGCATCGCGGTGGCGATCCCCCGTCGTGCGCGGAGCCGGAACACCGCCCCGACGGTGGCGCCCAGCATCGCCAGGACGGCTATCACCGCCACCAGACTCCCGACCTGTCCCTGCACGTCCCGATCCTGGACCCTGCGCCCGAAATCCACCAGGCTGGATCGGTGATGCCGCCGTGGGTGGTGGTTGTGGGACTGACCATTCACGCAGGTCGCCCACCGGGTCGAGTGCTTTGGACGCGTAGCGGCCAGCTCGGGCCGGTGGGCCCTCGGCGGGAGCGACGGTCTGTACCCACCGCCCCGCTACGACATCGGTCTTCCGATTTTGATCGTGGGTTTCAGTAAGCGCCCTTGCGCTTCAGGACCACCCAGATCGTGCGCCAGAGGATGGACAGGTCGTAGGTGAGCGACCAGTTGTCCACGTAGTAGAGGTCCAGCCGGACCGCCTCGTCCCAGCTCAGGTCGGAGCGGCCGCTCACCTGCCAGAGGCCGGTGATGCCGGGGCGGACCAGCAGGCGGCGGCGGACGTCGCCCAGGTAGTCGCCGTCGTCGGCGGGCAGCGGGCGCGGGCCGACCAGGGACATCTCGCCCTTGAGCACGTTGATCAGCTGGGGCAGCTCGTCGAGGGACGTGGCCCGCAGCTTCTGACCGAAAGCGAAGATGCGCGGGTCGTGCTTCATCTTGAAGAGCATGCCGTCGGACTCGTTGAGTTCCTCGAGCGTGGCCTTGCGTTCCTCGGCGTCGACATACATCGTCCGGAACTTCCACACCCGGAAGGTGCGGCCCTCGTGGCCGACCCGCGGCTGGCGGAAGAAGACCGGGCCCGGGTCGGAGAGGCGGATGCCGATGGCGATGAACAGCAGGATCGGGCTGACCGCGATCAGGCCGAGGCCGGCGGCGACCCGGTCCAGCAGGTTCTTGGTGAGCCAGCCGGGGCCGGAGAGCGTGGGCTCCTCGACGTGCAGCAGCGGCAGGCCCTCGATCGGGCGGATGTGCACGCGCGGGCCGGCGATGTCGGTGAGCTGCGGCGCGACCACCAGGTCGACGCCGGTGCCCTCGAGCTGCCAGGCCAGACGGCGCAGCTCACCCGGCTCGGCGCTGGCCGAGCCGCAGACCGCGATGGTGTCCGCGCCGACCTCGCGGACCAGCGACAACACGTCGCGTCCGGCGAAGACCGGGACGGGCGTCTCGATGCCGCGGGCGGCGGCGTAACCGTCGGTCAGGTGGATCGCGACCGGGATCAGGCCGGCGGCGGGGCTGCGGGTGACCGCGGTGTAGACCTCGAGCGCCTCGGGCAGCGTGCCGACCAGGATCATCCGGTGCGCGCCGTGGCCAGTGCGCCGCCGGGAGAAGTGCAGCACCTGCCGGGCGGCGACCCGGCTGATCAGGATGAAGATGACCGCGCTCAGCGACACCGCGGCGACCGTGCCACGCGACAGGTCGGTCTTGGTGGCGAACGCGAGCAGTGAGACCCCGGCGACGACGGTGACCGACGAGCGGACGACCCGTTTGAATTCCTCGCTGCCCAGGCCCAGGACCCGGCGGTCGTAGGAGCCGCCGCCCCACAGCACTATCAGCCAGCCGATCGGCAGGACCACGTAGGCGAAGAAGTTGAACAGCTCGATGTCGTCGAACGGTCCCCACGAGCGGTACATGAAACCGCTCTTGGACTTCTCCAGCACGACGTCGGCGATCGCCGAGGCCAGCAGGCTGCTGAGCAGATCGAGGACTATCAGGACCGCGGTGTAGGGCCGGTGCCAGCGCGAGAGTCGCCGCTGCTGTCGCGTCCACGCCGAACGGGGAACGCCGTTGCTCGGTGGCTGCTGTTCCTGCCACTCGAAGCTGTCGTAGCGCACGGGCTGGCTCCGGCTGCTGTCGGTCGGTGGGCGATGCAGGCTAGTCGTCACTTCGCCTACGTCCTCCCGCATCCGGAAAAAGATTACGCACCGCCACGACCCCTTGGATCTCGGCAGGTCCGTGGGTACCCGTTCGGTTCACAACGGTTACCAGGGACCGAGCCACTATACCGATGGATCGGCCGGAGAAAAGGTGACGATGCGGCGGCAATCCCGACTTGTACGGTGGGTAATCGCCTGGTGGCAAATCAGCGCACCAACTTGGACAGGCGACGATCCGCCAACGGCTTGCCGCCGGTCTGGCACGTCGGACAGTACTGCAGGCTCTTGTCAGCGAACGACACCTCGCGCACCGTGTCGCCACAGACCGGGCAGGGCAGGCCGGTCCGGGCGTGTACCCGCATCCCGGCACGTTTCTCACTCTTCAGTTCCGCGGCCCGCTGCCCCACCGAGCGTTCGACCGCGTCCGTCTCCACGTCTCGCATCGCCTCGTACAACGCGGAGACCTGCTCCCCGGTGAGCTTCCCGGTGAGGGCGAACGGGGACAACTTCGCCACATGCAGGATCTCGTCGGAGTACGCGTTGCCGATCCCGGCGATCACCTCCTGATCGGTGAGCACCCCTTTGACCTGGCCGTTGCGGCTTTTCAGCAGCGCGGCGAACGCGTCGCGGGAGACCGCCAGCGCGTCCGGGCCGAGCCGGGCCACGCCGGGCACCTCGGACGGATCGCGCACCAGATAGGCGGCGAGGGATTTCTGGGTGCCGGCCTCGGTCAGGTCGAACCCGGAACCGTCGTCGAGGCGCATCCGGATCGCGATCGGCCCGCTGCCCGGTTTGAGCGGGGCCGGCGACTTGAAGGCGTCCCGGTAGTGCAGCCAGCCCGCGCGGGCCAGATGCACGACCAGGTGCAGCCCGTCGTCCTCGCCGAGGCCGATGTCGAGGAACTTGCCGTGCCGGCCGGCGCTCGCGACCGGCATCCCGGCGACCGCGGTGGGGGCGGGATCGTACGTCTTCATCGCGCTGAACGAGGAGACTTCCAGACGCTGCACGGTGTGGCCGACCGCGCGCTCCCGCAGGTAAGCAGCGAGCGCCTCGACCTCGGGGAGTTCGGGCACCTCCTCACGGTAGCGTTTCGCGCCATGAAGGTGGTGGTAGCGCACAACCGGTACCGCGAGGCGATCCCCTCCGGGGAGAACGTCATCGTCGACACCGAGATCGGTCAACTGCGCGAGGCGGGCGTGGCGGTGGTGCCGTTCCAGCGCAGCTCCGACGCGATCGGGACGATGTCGGCGGCACGCAAGGTGCTGCTGCCGGTCTCGCCGATCTTCGGGTTCGAGGCGCAGAAGGAGCTGTCCAGTCTGCTGGAGCGGGAGAAACCGGATGTTCTCCATCTCCACAATCCGTATCCCCTGCTGTCGCCCTGGGTGATCCGGACCGCCCACCAGCACCGCGTCCCGGTGATCCAGACCGTGCACAACTACCGCCAGGTCTGCTCGTCCGGCCTGTACTTCCGCGACGGCCACAACTGCCAGGACTGCCGCGGCAGACTGATCGGCCTGCCCGCGATCAAGCACAGGTGCTACCGCGGCTCCGCGGCCCAGAGCGCGATCATGGCGACCACCCTGGCCCTGCACCGGCCGACCTGGCACTCGGTGGACCGGTACATCGCCCTGACCGACAAGATCGCCGCCCATCTCACCGACTACGGCATCGCCGGTGAGCGCATCGTGATCAAGCCGAACGGCCTGCCCGACCCGGGCGCCCCGGAACCACTCGGTGACGGCTTCCTCTACGGTGCCCGGCTCTCCCCGGAGAAGGGCCTCGGCCTGCTGCTGGACGCCTGGCGGCGGCACCCGGACGGATCACTCGGGCCGCTGCGGATCGCCGGCGACGGGGAACTGCGGCCGCTCGCCGAGCAGGTCGCCGCGGAACGGTCGGACGTGACCTACCTGGGCCCGCTGGACCGGGCCGGGATGACCGCCGCACGCCGCGCGTCGGCCGTGGTGATCGCCGTGCCGACCTGGGAGGACGTGCTGCCGACGGTGATCCTGGAGGCCATGTCGGCGGGGCGCGCGGTGCTCGGCACCTCGGTGGGCGGGATCCCGTACATGGTGGGCGCGGGCGCGGAGGCGTCCGGCTGGCTGGCCGCGCCGGACCCGGCGTCGCTCGCCGAGATGCTGCCCCGGGCCCGGGACGGCGCGGCGGTGGCGGCACGTGCGGCCCGCGAGCGCTACCTGCGAAACTTCCATCCGGACGTGCTCACCAAGCGTCTCATCGAGGTGTACGCCGAGATGGCGGCCGATTCACAGGGCTTACTGAGGTAATCCACAGGCTGGTCGGGGAAAACGGGGCGGGTGAATGATGCCGCCCCCGGACCTGACTCGAATTCGGCCGTCGTCTCACGGCGTGCGTTGCTGGTAGGCGTCGTGGGGGCGGCCGGTGCCGCAGCCACGGCGGGCTTCTTCGGCGGTCGTCTCAGCGCGTCGGCCGGCGACGATCCGCCCGCTGCTTCGGATGCATCGGGAGAATCGGTTGAATACCATTCGCGGCCGGATCTCGACGCGCTCCCCGACGTGACGATCACCGTGCCCGCCGCCGGCACGGTCCCCGGCTCGATCTTCCTGACCCCGTTCGCGGCGACCGCACTGCGCGGCCCGCTGATCGTGGACGAGACGGGTTCGCCGGTCTGGTTCCGCAAGGTGCCCGACCCGGCGACCGTCGCCATCGACTTCAAGGCACAGACCTACCAGGGCAGGCCGGTGCTGACCTGGTGGGAGGGGACGATCGGCGGCACCGGCGGACAGGGCGTCGGACAGGGCGAGTTCGTGATCGCCGACCAGTCGTACCGGGAGATCACCCGGGTACGGGCGTCCGGCACCGAGCAGGCTGACCAGCACGACTTCGTGATCACCGACCGGGGGACGGCACTGTTCTGGGTCTACGACCCGGTCGCGTTCGACCTGACCGCGTTCGGCGGGCCGGCCGACGGGGTGCTGCACGACGGGGTGCTCCAGGAGGTCGACATCGCGACCGGTTCCCTGGTGTCGCAGTGGCGGGCCCGCGATCATCTCGGCGTCGACGAGTCGTATGCGCCGCTGCCACAGGGCGACTCGGCGCACCTGCCCTACGATTACCTGCACCCCAACTCGGTGAGCCTGGACGCCGACGGCAACCTGCTCTTCTCGGCCCGGCACACGTGGGGGCTCTACAAGGTGGACCGGGCCAGTGGCGAGGTGCTCTGGCGACTCGGCGGCAAGAAGAGCGACTTCCAGGTGGACGAACGTTCGTCCTTCTCGTGGCAGCACGATTTCCAGCGGCGATCCGACGGCACCTACAGCATCTTCGACAACGGCGCCGGAATCACCGTCGAACGGGCCTACTCCCGCGGCCTGATCTTCACCCTCGACGAGAAGGCAAAAACGGTCACGTTTGTCGCCGAACACGTCCACCCGGACCGGGTCTCCGCCCCCACACAGGGCAACTTCCGGGAACTCTCCGACGGCGGTTCGTTCGTAGGCTGGGGCCAGCGGCCACACTTCACCGAACATCACGCCGACGGCACTGTCCGGCTGGCGGGAAGCCTGCCGGCGGACAACCAGTCGTACCGGGCGTACAAGGCTGAGTGGGCCGCTGCGCCCGGAGATCAGCCCGCCCTGGGTCTACGGGCCGAAGGCGGCAACGTCGTCGTCACGATGAGCTGGAACGGTCACACGGGCGTATCACGGTGGCGTGCCCGGTCCGGTTCCCAGCCGGGTTCGCTGACCGCTGCGGTCGAGGCGGACCATGCCGGCTTCGAGACCGAGTTGACGATCACGGGTTTGCCCGAATATGTCGTAGCAGAAGCCCTGAACGCCTCAAACCAGGTCCTTGGTTCCTCTTCGGCGATCCCGGTCCGGGTCTGATCCTCTTTCCGGGTACGCCCAAAGCACAGTCCCCACCATCCCAGCCCTCCGCACCCGCCCGGCCGTCACCGGTCGACGGCGGTTGCCCGTCATCGGCCGTCACCGGTCGACGGCGGTTGCCCGTCATCGGCCGTCACCGGTCGACGGCGGTTGCCCGTCATCGGCCGTCACCAGTCGACGGCGGTTGCCCGTCATCGGCCGTCACCAGTCGACGGCGGTTGCCCGTCACCGGCCGTCACCAGTCGACGGCGGTTGCCCGTCACCGGCCGTCACCAGTCAACGGCGGTCGCCCGTCATCGCGGTCGCCGGTCAACGGCGGTCGCTTGTCATACCGGTCGCCAGTCGACGGGGGTCGCTTGTCATGGCGGCCGTCAGTCACGGCGGCCAACCCGGCGGCGTCCGTCAACGGCCCCGAGGGCGGTGCCCGTACCCGTTGGCAGGGCCAGCGAGGTGGCCGCACCCGTTGGTGTTGGCGAGGGCGGCGGTCGCACCCACTGGCGATGGCGATGGCGTTGGTCGAACCCGTTGTGGTGGCAAGGAAGGCAGGCGCACCCGATCATGCTGTCGGAGGGTGGTGGCTGCACCCGATCAAGGTTTTGGGGACGTTGGCCCGTCGTTTCGGGGCGGTCGTTGCACCCGGTGACGTGATCGGGTGCGCTTACCGCCCCGCTCTGAGGGCTGGGACGGTGGCCGCTCCCGGTCGTGCGGGTCGAGGGCGTTGGGTGCTCCCGTTCGTGCGGGTCGAGGGCGTTGGCCGCTCCCGTTCGTGCGGGTCGAGGGCGTTGGCCGCACCCGGTCGTGCGGATCGAGGGCGTTGGGCGCACCCGATCAAGGGTTTGGGTGCGTGGGCCCGTCGACTTGGGGCGGTGGTTGTACCCGATGGCTTGATCGGGTGCGTTTGCTGCACCGTCGGTCGGGGCTGGACGGTGGGTGCACCCGATCAAGGTTTTGGGACGTGGGCCTGTCGTTTCGGGTGGTGGTCGCACCCGGTGGCGTGATCGGGTGCGTGGGCCCTCGGCTCTGGGGTGTTGGCTGCGCCCAGTCTCGTGATCGGGTGCGTTTGCCGTCCCACTTGTAAGGGCTGGGTCGGTGGCCGCTCCCGATCATGCGAACCGAGGGGGTGGGCGCACGCGATCAAGGGTTTGGGGGCGTGGGCCCGTCGACTTGGGGCGGTGCCCTCACCCAGTGGCTTGATCGGGTGCGGGATTCATCTGTTGATCAATCCAGGGTCCACCACTGGAGTTCTGGTGAGGGCAGGTTGCCCACTACTGGAGTTCTGGCGAGGGCAGGTTGCCCACTACTGGAGTTCTGGTGAGGCCAGGTCGCTCACTACTGGAGTTCTGGCGAGGGCAGGTTGCCCACTACTGGAGTTCTGGCGAGGCCAGGTCGCCCACTACTGGAGTTCTGGTGAACCGATTGTTTAGCGCCGGAATTCTGGTTGAGGCAGGCAAAACGGCGGTGACGGGAGCCAGGTGGAGCGGTGACGGGAGCCAGGTGGAGTGGTGACGGGAACCAGGTGGAGTGGTGACGGGAACCAGGTGGAACGGCGACGGGCCGAGTCCGGATAGGACTCGGCCCGTCGGTGCCGGGTGGTGCGGCTCGGTCGGCTGTGGTGGCCGCGCGAGTGGGGAGGACGGTCAGCCCCGCAGGGCGGCCCGGCCGGTGAAAGCGATACTCGCCGCGAGGAAGCCGCCGTTGATCAGGGTGAACAGGCCGACGAACCAGACCGTCCACTGAGGCGCCACGGTCAGGATCGCGCCGGCCAGCGCGATCACCGCCCCGTAGTCGCGCACCAGCTTGACGGCTCGGACGGGCAGTGACGTGCTGCTCACCATGCTCGACGCCTGGGCGCCGGACTGCATGACCGATGTCACCAGGTTGACCATCCAGGTGGCGGCGAACGCGGCCAGCAGCCACGCCGGGGTGTCCGCCTCCTGTGCTTTCGCGACCTGGGCCAGCGCCGCCACGAGGGCGGATTGCACTGCGACGTCGCAGAGTACGTCGAGGCGGCCGCCTGCCGGGCTGGACTGTCCGGTCACGCGGGCCAGTTGGCCGTCGGCGCAGTCGAACGCGTACGCCAACTGCCAGCCGATCAGCGCGAGCAGGCCGATCGGGAAGGCCCAGACGCGGTCGTCCGCCACCGGTCCGGCGGCGGCGATCACCACGAAGGAGATCATGCCGCCGATGCCCAGGTTCAGTACGGTCAGCACGGTGGGCGTCAGCTTGTACTTGTGGGCCCACACCGCGATGTGCGAGCCGAGTCGCTGGCTGATCGCCTCGCTGAACAGGCCGCCGCCCCGGTTGACCGCGTAGTAGTCGGCCGCGGTGGGGGCGCCGGCACCGGACGGCTGCGGCATGGTGGCGGTCGGTGGTGGGGGATTTCTGCCCTGGTCAGAGGGCCGCGACGGCGTCGTCATATTCGGCCAGCTTCCTCCGGGTCTCTTCGGGCGTCATGGCCAGGTGTTCGAGGATCGTGTAGCGGTCCGGTCGGGTCCGCGGCGCGAAGTCGATGGCCTGCACGAACTGGTCGGCGTCGAGGCCGACGTCGCTCGGGGTGCGGGGCAGCTGGTGCCGTTGGAGGCATTCTGCCATCTGGACGAACCGACGCTCGTCCTCCCGGAGGAAGGTGCAGAACAGCGCGCCCAGGCCGGCCAGTTCGCCGTGGGACGCGGTGCGCGGGAACAGCGAGTCGATGGCGTGCATGATCTCGTGGCAGCCGCCGCTGGAGGGCCGGCTGCTGCCGCAGACCGCCATCGCCAGGCCGCTGGAGATCAGTGCTTCGGCGAGCACCGTGACGAACGCGTCGTCGGACATGTCACCGGGCATGGTGAGGACCGCTTCGGCGCCCATCCGGGCCAGGGACGCGGCCAGGCCGTCGACGGGTTCGCCGCGGACCTCACGGGCCAGTTCCCAGTCGGCGAGCGCGCTGATGTTGCTGATCACGTCGCCGATGCCGGCCCGGTTGACCCGTTCCGGACCGTTCTCGACGAAGTCCAGGTCGACGATCACGCCGAACGGGATGTGTACGCCGTACGACCCCTTGATGCCGTCGTTGATCAGGCTGGCCACGGGGGAGGCGATGCCGTCGTTGGCGAGGCTGGTCGCCACTGTCACCATCGGCAGGCCCCAGCGGCTGGCGGCGTATTTCGCGGTGTCGACCGTTTTGCCGCCGCCGATGCCGACGACCGCGTCGTAGTGGCCGGAGCGCAGCTTGCCGGAGAGTTCCAGCGCCGCGTCGAGGCTGCCGCCGGTGGTGACGAAGACCTCGGCCGACTGGAGGGAGGGGCGCAGTAGTTCGACGACCCGCTCACCCAGACCCGGCCCGACCACCACGGCGACCTCGCCGCCGGACGAGATGCGCCCGTCCGCGAGGATCTTGCCGAGGTCGGCGACCGCGCCCCGCCGCACTTCGATGTGCAGCGGGGTCTGGACGCTACGGGCTAGTAGCGGCATGCGATGTCCCGGGCCTTCGCCAGGTCGTCGTGGTTGTCGACCTCGACCCACGGCAGGTCGCCGATCGGGGCGGCACGGACTTCGCCGCCGCGGTCCGCGTACACCTGGAAGCCGTCCTCGTAGTACTGGTCGGGGTTGGCTTCCCAGGTGGCCTTGAGCGCGTCGGCCAGTTTGCCGGCGGCGGACGCCTCGATGATGTTGGCGCCGATGTACTCGCCGTAGGCCTCGGAGGGCTCCATCAGCTTCGTAATCTTGGTCAGCTGGCCATCTTCATTGAAGACGGTCTTCATCTCCTCGTCGGCCAGCTTCTTCACAGTGTCGACGGCGAGCAGGATGCTCGGGCCGCGCCCGGCCAGCAGGGTGTGCTCCACGCTGACCGGGTGCACGGTGTCGCCGTTGACCATCAGCGCGCCCTGCGCGAAGTGGTCCCGGGCGAGCCAGAGGGAGTACGCGTTGTTCCACTCCTCGGCCTTGTCGTTGTGAACCAGGGAGATCTTCACGCCGTACTTCTTCTCGAACGCCTCGACGCGCTCCTCCACCGCACCGGCGCAGTATCCGACCACGATCGTGACGTCGGTCAGCCCGGCAGCGGCGAGGTTCCGCAACGAGATGTCCATGATCGTGGTCTCCCCGTCGACGGGGACGAGCGCCTTCGGCAGCGTGTCCGTGTAGGGGCGCAGCCTGCGCCCGGCGCCGGCGGCGAGTACCAGACCGATCATGGGGTGGTTCCTTCCAACGAGTGTGGGGGTGCCCAGCGAGGATAGCGGCACGTGTCCCATCTGCAGGACTCGTGAGGGTCGCCGATAAAATGGTATAGACCCGGCTTCTAAGCTGGTGGGCATGACCGCTGAGCAGCTGATCTCGTTTGCCCGAGGCGCCCCGTCGCTGGACATCGTCGACGTGGAGGGCCTGAAGGCCGCGGCTACGCGCGCTTTCGACGCCGATCCGGCCGGTGTGACCGCTTACGGCACCTCCGTCGGTTATCTCCCGCTGCGCAAGTGGATCGCCGACAAGCACGGCGCCTCCGCCGACCAGGTCATCGTGACCAACGGCTCGCTGCAGGCCGACGCCTTCCTGTTCGGGCATCTGGTGAAGCCGGGCGACGACGTCGTGGTGGAGAAGCCGACGTACGACCGCACGCTGCTCAACCTGCAGAACCTCGGCGCCAAGGTGCACCAGGTGACGCTGCAGGAGGACGGGATCGACATCGACGAGCTGCGCGGGCTGCTCGAGTCGGGGGTGCGGCCGAAGCTCGCGCACATCATCCCGAATTACCAGAACCCGGCCGGCCTGACGCTGTCGCTGGAGAAGCGGCAGGCGCTGCTGGCCCTCGCCGCGCAGTACGAGTTCCTCATCTTCGAGGACGACCCGTATGTCGACATCCGGTTCCGTGGCGAGGCGCTGCCCTCGATGCTGTCGCTGGATTCGGACAACCTCGTGGTGCACGCCTCCAGTTTCACCAAGACGGTCTGCCCGGGTGTCCGGGTCGGTTACCTGGTCGGCCCGGCGGCGTTGATCGACGCGATCGCGAAGAAGGCGACCAACCTCTACATCTCCCCGGGCATGGTCTCCGAGGCGATCGTCCACCAGTTCTGTGTCTCCGGCGCCATCGAGAAGTCGGTCCGGACGGTCAGCGCCGCCCTGGGCGAGCGGGCCCGGGTGCTGGCGGAGTCGATCCGCAAGCACATCCCCGGCGCGACCTTCACCGAGCCGGACGGCGGCTACTTCCTCTGGGTCGACCTGCCCGAGGACGTGGATGTGGACAAGCTGTTCCCGGCGGCCATGAAGAAGGGCGTCGCGGTGGTCAAGGGCAGTGACTTCCTGCTCGAGGGCGGCAACCACTCGCTGCGCCTGGCGTATTCCGCGGTCACCGTCGACCAGATCGACGAGGGCGTGCGCCGGATCGCCGATGCGATCGAGGAGATCCGCGGCTGAGTTTCGCTTCCGCCCGGCGTGGGGATACCTCTCCATGCCGGGTGGTGCCCGCGATTCCTTCCCCCCGCCGACTCGCGGTCACCCACCCGGCACTCGACCGCCCGGTGAAGGGCTAGCCTCGGATGGTTTGGGACAACCGGGGGAGGTCGCATGGCGGAGCGTGCATGGACCCGGGGCCAGCCCCTGGGTAAGTCGTTGGCGGCCCGGGTGAACCGGCTCCTCGGCAGCGGCGAGCAGCACACCGACCGGGATGGCGTGCACGGTCCGGTCAGCGCGGTGGTCGACTGTGGCGTCTATGCCGGTGGCGAGCGGATCCCCGGTGAGTTCACCCCGGACCAGGCGCTGGTGGAGGCGTGCCGGCGTGAGGGCGGGTTCGTCTGGCTGGGTCTGCACGAGCCGACGGCGGGTGAGATGGCCGCGATCGCCCGGACGTACGGGTTGCACGAGCTGGCCGTGGAGGACGCGGTCAAGGCCGAGCAGCGTCCGAAGCTGGAGCAGTTCGGCGCGGTGCACTTCCTGGTCCTGCGGACCGCCCGGTATGTGCCGCATCAGGAGTTGACCGAGAGTTCGCAGGTGGTCGAGACCGGCCAGATGATGATTTTCATCGGTGAGCGGTTCGTGATCACGGTCCGGCACGGTGACGCCTCCGAGATGGCACCGGTGCGCGCCGACCTGGAGACCGGCCGCGCGGTCCTGTTGCAGCAGGGTCCGTGGGCGGTGGCGTACGCGGTGACCGACCGGGTGGTGGACCACTATCTCGAGGTGGCCGACGAGGTCGAGGACGACCTGGACCTGATCGAGGAGGGCGTCTTCTCCCGGGACCGGACCGCCCCGATCCAGCAGATCTATCAGCTGAAGCGGGAGCTGGTGGAGTTCCGCCGGGCGGTGGTGCCGTTGCAGCGCCCGCTGGCGGCGATCACTTCCAGTCAGGGTGTGGTCCCCAAGGAGATCCGCCGGTATTTCCGGGACGTCCAGGACCACCTGACCCGCACGGTCGAGCAGGTCTCCTCCTACGACGATCTGCTCAATTCGATCCTGCAGGCCCGGCTGGCGCAGGTCACCGTCGACCAGAACAACGACATGCGCAAGATCGCTGCCTGGGCCGGTATCGCCACGGTCTGGACGGCGTTCGCCGGCATCTACGGCATGAACTTCGACTACATGCCGGAGCTGGGCTTCAAATACGGTTATCCCGGTCTGGTCCTGCTGTTGTCGGTGATCACGGTGTTGCTGTACCGGGCGTTCCGCCGCAACGGATGGCTTTGACGCCCGTCGATTCATAGAGTGGTGCCGTGCAGGCACGCGCGGTGGCGGCCCTGGTCGGCCACGATCCGGATCCACCCCGTCCGGCGCTGCGGTCGGCCGGGGCCCGGGCGCTGACCGGTCTGCTGGTCGCGGTGCTGCTGACCGGCCTGTTCGCCGTCTACGGGCTGGTCACCGGGCACACGCTGACCGCACCGACCGATCCCGGGGTGATCCTGCAGGAACGGGAGTCCGGCGCGCGTTACGTCTTTCGTCGCGAGGACGGCCGCCTGCACCCGATCCTCAACTACACGTCGGGTCTGCTGCTGGTGGGAGAGGATCGGCCGGCGATCGCGACGATGTCGGCGCGACGGCTGGCCGAAGTGCCACTTGGTGCTCCACTGGGCATTCCGGGCGCACCGGATTCACTGCCCGCCGCGGCGGATCTGCTCGACGGCGACTGGTCGGTCTGCACCGCCGTGGTGGACGGCCGGCCCCGCGGCACCCTGCTGGTGGGCGCGTCCCCGGCGGGCGGCACGGCGTTGTCCGGCGGCCTGCTGGTGCACGATGCTCGGGGGCGTACCCATCTGATCTTTTCCGGTCATCGGGTGTTGCTGCCGGCGGCGCTGACCGATGCCTCGCAAGCGTCCTGGCCGGTGGCGGCGGCGTGGCTGCGGGCGATTCCGGAGGCGCCCGCCCCGCCGACGGTCCTTCCCGGCCTGCTGCCGGATCCGGCGAGCGCGTGCGTCACGCTCTCCGCTTCCACGACCGCTGCCGGGGTACGCGTGAACAGCACGTTCCCGGGTGGCGAGGCACCCGGCGGGGCCGCCCCGGTGGACCGGATCCACATAGCGCGGGGTGCGGGGGCGCTCGTGGCCGCCGCGTCCACCCCGGATCGGAAGGTGAGTCTGGTCACCGACGCCGGACTGCGTTTCCCGCTGGCCGGCCCGGAACTGCTGAACCGCCTCGGATACCCCGACGAGCAGCCCCGGCCTGTGCCGGCGCTGCTCGTCGCCTACCTGCCGTCCGGACCAGCCCTGGACCCCGTCCGGGCCGGCCGTCCGTAGCGGTCGTTACCGGGGGTTCTGCTCGCTCTTGTCGGTCACGGTCCCGTTGGACGTGGTGTAGACGCTCGGCTCGATCGGCTCGAACGCCGCGTCGTCAGCGCCGCTGCGGGGCGCCGGGTCGTACTCGTCCCACTGGGCCTCCCGGCGCTTCTTGGCGTAGTACGCCGCGCCGACACCGACCGCGGTGCCGAGCAGGGCGAACCCGGCCAGCCGGCTGCCGCGGCCGCTCTTGGAGCTGCGGCCCATCGCCTTGGACGCCCGCTTCTGCAGCTTCTGGGCGTTCTTACGCTCGACCTTGGCCTGCCGCTTGACGGCCTTCTTGCTGGTCTTGCCGGCCTCGCGGACGTTGTCCGTGGCGGCGGCGACCAGCGGGGTCAGAGCCGCGAGGGCGCTGTCCCAGCTGTTCGAGGCGGCGTCACGGGCCTTGCCGGCGGCCGGCTGGACCCGGTCACGCGCGGCGTTGATCTTCGGGCCGACGGTCGAGCTGGTCTCCTTGGCCGCGATCGTGGCAGCGCGCTTGAAGTGATCCACGCTCTGGCCGATCTCGTTGCGCATCCGAGCGCTCCGGCTGCGGCGGCGAATCGTTGCGAACACCAGTCCCACCTCCTGTGGTCTTCTCCCACGTCATGTTGCCTTCTCGGGTACCCCCGCGCGGCCGGATCCACGACATGGGGGAGGATCCGAATTGCACGAGAACAGTTCCCCACGCAGACGGGAGTACCCGTGGCCGAGCAGCTTTACGCCACCCTTCACACCAATCACGGCGCCATTCGGTTGCAGCTCTTCCCGGACCACGCCCCGGCGACCGTCCGGAACTTCACCGAGCTGGCCGAGGGCACCAAGGCGTACACCGACCCGCGCACCGGTCAGCCGGGCAGCGGGCCGTACTACGACGGCACCATCTCGCACCGGGTCATCCCGGGCTTCATGGTCCAGGCGGGCGACCCGACCGGCACCGGTCGCGGTGGCCCGGGCTTCCAGTTCGCCGACGAGTTCCACCCGGAGCTCTCCTTCGACCGGCCGTACCTGCTGGCGATGGCGAACGCCGGGCCCGGCACCAACGGCTCGCAGTTCTTCATCACGGTCGGCCCGACCCCGCACCTGAACCGGCGGCACACGATCTTCGGCCAGGTCGCCGACGACCAGTCCGCCAAGGTGGTGGACTCGATCGCCAACACCCCGACCGGTCCCGGCGACCGTCCCCGCGAGGACGTCGTCATCGAGCGGGTCACGATCGAGCGCGCCTGACACCTCGGGGTACCTTTGGTGCCATGAGTGAGGCTCCGTCGACGGTCCCGGTGTGCTACCGCCATCCGTCGGTGGAGACGATGCTCCGATGCAGCCGGTGTGATCGTCCGATCTGCACCAGTTGCATGAACGACGCAGCGGTCGGTCACCAGTGCCCCGACTGCGTCAAAGAGGGAAATCGTGGCCAGCGGCCGGCGCGCACCGCCTTCGGGGGGAGCAGCGCCGGCCAGCTCGGCTACGTCACCAAGGGCATCGTCGCGGTCAACGTGCTGGTGATGGTCGCCTCGGTCGTCCTGGGCGGCCCGGGCGCGATCGCCGGCGGTGGCGGTGGCGGGTTCGGTGGCCTGATGGGCTCCGGGACCCCGCTCACCGACCTCGGCGAGGTGCTGGGCCTGGCCCTCTACGCCGACGGCGAGGTGCACGGCATCGCCCAGGGCGAGTGGTGGCGCCTGATCACCGGCATGTTCCTGCACTACGGCGTGCTGCATCTGCTGCTCAACATGATGCTCGTCGTCCAGCTCGGCCGTTATCTCGAGGCACAGCTCGGACCGCTGCGGTTCGCCGCGCTCTACCTGCTGGCCGGGCTCGGCGGCAACGTCGCGGCCTACGTCTTCCAGGCGCCGAACCAGCCCTCGGCGGGCGCGTCGACGGCGACCTTCGGCCTGGTGATCGCGATGATCGTGGTCAACCGGCGGCTGCTGCGCGACACCAGCTCACTGATGCCGCTGCTGATCATCAACCTGATCATCACGTTCACGATCCCGAACATCTCGATCGCCGGTCACCTGGGCGGTCTGGCGGCCGGTGCCGCCGCGAGCTTCGCCCTCGCGTACGCCCCTCAGCAGAACCGTGGCGTCAAACAGGCCGCCGGTCTGGCCGTGGTGCTGCTGGTGCTGGTCGTGGCGGCCGTCTGGCGCACCCAGAACATCCTGGGCTGACCTCAGGGCCGCAGACCGCGGGCGGTGGCGCGCAGGTCGCCCAGCGCGGTGGCGACGTCCTCCGGGACCGCACCGAGGTCGTGCGGACCGAACACGAAGATCTCCTCGCCGGTGTCGATCTCGAGCAGTTCGCTGCGCAGGCCGCGGCGGACACTGGTGTCCACGCGTACCCGCTCAACCTCTGACCAGGGCAGATGCCGGCGCCGGGCGAATCCGGTGACCACCGTGACGCCGTCCGCGTCCGCCGTCAGACGGACCGGAACCAGGACGTCGCGCAACGCCCAGAGACCCAGACCGGCCGCGATCACCGCGGCGATCACCCAGCGGACCCGGTCGCCGCCGGCGAAGGCGGTCGCCAGCACCACGACGGCCGTCGCGCCCAGCAGTTTGGTGATCGGCAGGACGGGTCTCACGCGCCAGTGCATGCGTTCACTATGGCATCGGGAATGACCAGCACCACCATCGGTGCGCTGCTGTAATTCGATATTCAGCGGGCTCGCCCGCCTCCGTGGCGTTCATTTTCCGTTAAACATCACATGGACGTGTTCTTGAGTACGTTCCACCGTGCCGCCGAGTCCGATCCGGCCGCCCACCGGCACCTGTCGATCTTCTCCCGGTGTGTGGAGCCGGACGACCCGGTGATCCTGGTGACCCGCTGCACCCGGCCCGGACAGCCGATGGCCGGCAGTCACCACCTGCTGCTCACCCGCCGCCGGCTGGTCGTCGTGCAACGGACCTGGCCCCTGCGCCGGCAGCGCCTGCACCTCAACACGAACCTGCGCCACCTCAGCAACGTCACCTGGCGGGCGGACGTGGACCGGCCGGGCTTCGAACTCGCGGTCACCGTCATGGACGGGATCCGGGAACGCTTCCGGCTGCGACTCGGCGACGAGGTGGCGGTGGCGGAGACCGAGGAATCGCTGCGCGGGATCTTCCTCGGTAAACGGGGTGAGCCGGCGCCGGCACGGAAGTCCCGGACGGTGTCCTCCTCCGTGCCGGTCCTGGCCTAGCTAGACCTTCAGGAACCGGGTGATCGACTCGCGGAGCCCGGCCGGATCGAGGCCGTGGGCCCGCTCGTGGTCCGCCGGGTCGCCGTAACGGCGCAGTTCGCCCCGGCCGACGCCGAGGTGCAACGACCGGTACGAGCGACCGCTCATCGCCTCGGCCACCAGGGCCGCCGACGTGCCGGCGAGATACGGCTCGACCACGATCACGGCGTCCCCGGCCAGCGCCCGCAGGCCCTCGGCGTCCAGTGGCCGTGGCGTGTTCGTGTAGACGACGGTGACGTCCAGGTCCCGGGTCGCCGCAAGGACCGGGTCGAGCATCGGCCCGACCGCCAGCACCAGCGGACCCCGTCCGGATCCGATCGGCCGCATCGTCGGGTGGGGTTCCCGGTTCTCCCGCGTCGACAACCGGATGTAGACCCGGCCGTCGTGCCCGGCCGCCGCACGCAACAACGCCGGCACCTCGTCGCGGTGACCCGGCACGTGCACGGTCCAGCCGCCGAGCGTGTCGAACAGGGCCACGTCGCCCGGTGACTGGTGGGTGCGGCCGCCCGTCGACGCGTCGTACGAGGCACCGATGCTGACCAGCACGGCGCCGACGTCCTGATGCCCGAGGTCGAGCTTGAGCTGCTCGTACGAGCGGTCCACCAGGAACGGCGCGTACGAGTGCAGGATCGGCCGCATCCCGGTCAGCGCGAGCCCGCCACCCACTCCGGCCATCAGCTGCTCCCGGATCCCCACGTTCAGCACCCGGTCCGGATGACGACGGAGGGCGGGTGCGAACGCGTCCGCCGAGATGTCCGCCAGCACCAGCGCGGTACGCGGATCCTCCTCGAGCAGCGCCGTCGTCGTCGCCACGAAGACATCCCGCACGGTCAGCTCCACTTCGGTTCGGTCCGGGCGACCACCAGGTGCGGGCGGTCGTCGATGCGCAGGGCGTGTTCGATCTCGTCGTGGTCGCGCCCGTTCACCAGCGAGACACCCCATCCGGGGAACCGGATCGCGATCCCGCCGGGCCAGCCGTGCGTCGCGGACTGGTTGTCGACGACGATCGCGGTGATCGGCAGGCGGGCGGCGGCCGCGTACGCGATGGCCTCGTGATTCGAGCCCTCGTCCAGTTCGGCGTCGCCGAGCAGCACGAACGTGCGGCCGGGCAGGCCCTGCGCCCGGAGCCCGAGCGCGACGCCGGCGGCCAGTCCGAGACCGTGCCCGAGCGACCCGCTGCCGATCTCCACACCCGGGATCAGCGTGGCGTCCGGGTGGTGGCCGAGCGGGCTGTCCCATCCGGCGACGCCGTCCAGCCACTCCTCGGGGATGAAGCCCTTCGCGGCGAGCACCGCGTAGTAGGCGGCCGGGCCGTGACCCTTGGAGAGCAGGAACCGGTCGCGGGCCGGGTCGTCCACGGTCTCCGGGCTGATGTTCAGCACCCGGTCGTAGAGCGTCCAGAGCACGTCCAGGGTGGAGTGGGCGCTCGGCGCGTGCTTCTCGTCCCCGGTGATCCGGCTCAACAGCGCCGGTAGCCGGTGGACGGATGTGCTGGTTACCGTCATGGACATAGGCTGCAACTTGAAGTTGACTTCAGCTCAAGGAGGATGCGTGGAGTCCCTGACCATCGGCGAACTGTCCGCCCGCAGCGGCGTCGCCCAGTCCGCCCTGCGCTTCTATGAGCGCGAGGGCCTCATCCACGCCACCCGCACCGGCGGCAACCAGCGCCGCTACGAACGCGCCGAACTCCGCCGTGTCGCCTTCATCAAGATCGCGCAGCAGGTCGGCGTCTCCCTCGACGAGATCCGCGAGGCACTCGCCTCACTCCCCGACAACCGCACCCCGACCAGGGCGGACTGGTCCCGGCTGTCGGCCTTCTGGCGGCACCGCCTCGACGAGCGCATCGCGATGATGGAACGGCTGCGCGACCAGTTGAGCGGCTGCATCGGCTGCGGCTGCCTGTCGCTGCAGCGGTGCAAGCTGGTCAACCCGAGCGACCGTCTCTCGGTCCAGGGCGCCGGCCCCCAGGCGATACTCAACCCCCTCCCGGACTGAATGTGCGCACGTGATCTACAACCGGTGGCTACCATTCCATTGAGGAGGGCAGTCGAATGGGCTATCCGGAGGGATTGACCGCGGCACTGGGCGGGGTGACCGTTCATCAGCTCCGCGGCTGGCGGGCTGGGACCAGCCCGCTTCTCGTGCCCGAGGAGAACCCCGAACGCCCTCTCCGATACAGCTTCCGGGACCTGATCGCGATCCGGACGTTCGCCGCCCTGCGCACCGGGTTCTCTCTGCAGAAGATCCGGCGAGCCGTCGCGAATCTGCATCGACTCTCCGACGTCGATCATCTGGCCAACTATCGCCTGGTCGGCGACGGCAACGGCGACACCATCGTCTGGGCTACCGGTGAGGGCAGCGTCGACATCCTCAAGAGGCCCGGTCAACGGCTCATCATCACGATGGGCGACGTGTTCGGGGAGTTCATCGGATGGAACGAGGCCCCGGTCGTGCCGTTGCGGAGCCCCAAGCCGGGAGTCGCGATCGATCCGGAGACCCTGCTGGGTTTTCCGTGCATCGAGAACACCCGGATTCCGTACGACACCATCGCCGACCTCGCCCACGACGGACTGCAGGCGGACGACATCGCGTACTTCTACCCGTCGGTCGGTGAAGCGGGTGTGACCGGTGCGATCGCCCTCGATCGATACGTCGCAGACTACAACGGCGTGGCGGTGTGACAACTCGGTGAAGATCCTGTTGGACGAGCAGGTTCCCGAACCGGTGATCGACCCGCTCAACCACCTTCTCCGGTGGCACCAGATCGATCACGTGCAGAGAATCGGCTGGAAAGGCAAGAAGGACTTCAAGCTTTTGCCCGACCTGGCCGCGCGGGGCTACGAAGTGCTCGTGACCGCCGACGTCAATCAGTTGCACGACCAGGCCGAATGCAAGCTGATCAAAAAGTACGGATTCCATCACGTGCGCTTCGAACAGAGCGGGAAAGGTGTGATGGCGGCGGGCGGAGCCATCGCTACGGTCATCGCTGGTCTCACCGCGGTCGTTCCCGTGTTGGAGAAGGCCGACGGTCAACGGATCGTGCTACTCAAGTCGGTGCGGTGCGGGCCGGCTCAATACGTGCTGTGCGATCCGAAGGAGCAGCCCCCGGCCTACTGGCCCGGGCGTGCCGGCGATCTGCCACCGCGCCAGCGGCGACGGCCCGGTGTGAACGACCCCGCGGTCTCGTGACGGGTTGAAACCTCAAGGCGGCCCGGGCCGTCCGTCGTTCAGCGTTCGCAGGTGATGCGGGTGTCGCCGCCCACGGCGGCGCAGGAGTCGCCCTCGGTGGTCCGCAGGGCGCTGGACCGTGGCATCTCCGCCCTCGAACAACTGGTCGGCGGCCTCGGCACGGCCATCGGGGCATCTTCGCGAAGCTCGACCTGACACCGGACGAGCAGACCGACCGGCGGGTGGTCGCCGTCCTGGGTTACCTGGAGGACGAGCGCAGCCGCCGGTAGGTCGAGGTGGTCAGCGGTCGCCCTCGGCGGCCGGCCGGGCCTCCGGGTCGTCGACCAGGTCACGGACGTCCCAGAGCCAGACGCCACCGGTCCAGGTGGGCCGGAAACCGAGCAGCTCGGACATCGTGCGGAGCATCTCGATGTCGCGGGTCTGCGGGGTGAGCACCACCACCGCGGCGTTCCAGTACCGCAGGTCGGCCAGGGTCATCTCCCGGCGGGCGTCGGTGATCTCCGGGATCGGGTTGCCCATCCGGATCGACGTGATCAGGCCGCTGGTGGGCCGCCACGGCGGCGAGAAGACCGCGGTGCGGTCCGCCGGGTTCTGCGGGTTCTCGTTCGGCAGCAGCGCGTACGCACCGGCGATGCGCATGTCGTGACCGGTCTCGGCACTCCAGCGCAGCGGGTCCGGGTAGCTGCTGTCCGGCAGCGGCAGGGCCACCACGGCGTGGTCGTCGTCGACGTACTCGCGCCAGGCGCCGGAGGTGACGAACTCGGGCACCGGGTCCATCTGCACGGTCTCGAGCTGGGTCGGGGCGAGCGGGACCAGCGCCATCACCACCGCGGTGGCCATCGCGACCCGGACCGGTCCGCGGGTGTGCGGCTGGCTGCGGACCATCTCGGCGGCGCGCTGGCAGCCGAGGGCGAGCACGATGCCGACGATCGGGGCGATCGCCATCGCCCACCGGGTCGGCACGGCCGAGTCGAGGACCGGGATGCTGTGCAGGATCGACCAGAGGCCCGGGATGCCGGTGTCGACGCCGTCGAGGATGATGCGCGGCCCGAGCGACATGGCGGCGAACAGCAGCGCGATCCCACCCAGGGCAAGGACCGCGGGGGTACGCCGCATCCACAGGAGCAGCCCGAAGAAGAGGATGACCAGCCCCCACCCGAAGAACGCGTTCTGTTCGGCGGGGTTCTGCGACAGGGTGGCCGCGACCGCGTCGTTGCCGGCCACCGAGCGGCTCGAGTACGACACGAACGACCCCAGGTCGGCGCCGAAGCCCCGGACGAACTCGGCGAGACCCTGGTACGACTGCGGGCCGAAGAACTGCACCGACAGCGGGTACGCCAGCACGGCGAGCGTGGTCACCGCGGTCACGCCGAGGGCGGCGAGGAACGGGCGGAGTTCGCCCGGGTTCGCCCTGCGCCGCACCAGCCACATGGCCGCGCAGAAGAAGCCGAGACCGACCGCGGTCATGAACAGGATCTCGAGGTTGATGAACGCCTGCCAGATCAGCAGACCGGCCAGGAGGAGCCCGTTACGGACGGAACGGCGCGGGGTACGCAGTTCGATCGTGCGCCAGATGATCAGCGGGACGAGGAACTGGGAGACGATGTTCGGGTGCCCGCCGGCGTGCGACACCATGCTCGGGGCGAAGGTGGCGACGAGTGCGCCGACCCAGGCGGCGGCCCGGGAAGCCACGAAGCGCCGGGACAGCACCAGATACCACGAAGCGCCGGTTAATGCCAATGCGCCGGTGAGAAATACGTTGAAGGCCACATGCGGGCCGAACAGAAGAGTGATGGGCGTCAGTGGCAACGAAACGGCCAACACCGAGGTGTTGGCCATCATGTTCACCCCGTCGGGGTAATTCAAGCGATCCGAGAAGAACGGATAGACGCCATCCGTGAGCACGCGGGCACCGTGTGCCAGCATCCACTCGAAGAAAGCCTGATCCTGCGGATCATCACGCAGTTCATGATCAAGATTGAGCCACAAGGGTGCGGTGACGAAGAGGGCCACGGCGGCGAAAGAGGCGATGGCCAGGACGTCGCGCCACGTGAGCACGCGCCATGGAAGGCGGCGACGGGCAGGCTGTATCTCCTGCTCATCGGCCTTGTCCGTCTCGGTGGAGAGGATCGTCGCCGGTTCGGCGGCGACCTCGCTCTCCAGTGCGCGCAGCTCCGCATCCAGATCGTCGGTGGTGGTCACCTGACGAGGCGGGAGAACGTTCTCGCCGGTCGACTGGCCTGTCGAGTCATAACCCGTAATCGTCATAGCATCGGCGAGCCTAACCGAGGTTTCCAAGAGAACAGCGGTGAGCGCCGCAGGCGTGATAGAGACGATATGTACGCGTGTTTTCCGCGTGTCCGAGACTCGCGTCCACCTGGTGGACTTGAGGTGCGTAACCCGTACGAGTGCCCGCACCGCCTATGTCTCAATCAGGCCAAAAAATCGGTGTCGACCCGCGCTCAACTTTCGGATAGGCGCGTCAGATGGTTAACTTCACCGGTCCCGCTGCAACTCAGATCGGCAAGATGAGGGAACCTCACCTATGGCAGACATCACTGGAGACCAGCGGATCCAGTCCGAAGTGCTCGAAGGCCTCGCCACGGCTGTGAACCACCGTCGGTGGTTCGTCGAGCTTGCTCTCCCCTATCTCGGCGACAACCCCATCGAGATCGGTAGTGGTCTCGGTGACTATGCGCTGGAGTGGTCGGAGCACCTGCCACGGTTCACCGCGACCGAGGCCGACCCGGACCGCCTGGTGCTCCTCAAGGAGCGCATGGCGGAGCGTCCGAACATCGACGTGAAGCAGATGCTGCTTCCGGCGCCGGAGGCCAACGGGGAGTACAGCGCTGCGGTGTCGTACAACGTTCTCGAGCACATCGAGGACCACGTCGGCGCCCTGAGCAGCATGAAGGACCTGGTCCGCCCGGGTGGCCGCGTGATCATCATCGTGCCGGCCTTCATGTTCGCGATGAGTCAGGTCGACATCGCGACCGGTCACATCCGGCGTTACACCAAGAAGACGCTCTCCTCGGCCTTCACCGAGGCCGGCCTCGAGATCGAGAAGATCCACTACGCGAACGCGCTGGGTCTGATCGGCTACTACGGCGCCACGAGCATCTTCAAGCTCGCCCCCAAGGAGGGGCCGATGGTCAAGTTCTACGACAGCACGGTGCTGCCGGTGACCAAGGCCGCCGAGAGTCTGATGAAGCCGCCGTTCGGTCAGTCGGTCTTCTGCGTGGGACGCGTGCCGCGCTGAGGCGTGCGTGACTTTTCAGATTCGTAGTTCTCCAGAAAGGCCGCCGGTTCAGCCGGCGGCCTTCGCTGTCCTCAGGAGCGGATCTCTTCTCCGGGTCAGGCGCGCACCTGGAAAGTGGGCCGGACGGTGGCCCGGGCCAGGGTGTGGAAGGCCAGGTTGAAGCCGACGTACGCCGGAGTCGCGTCCGGGGTCACGTCGAGGCGGTCGACGTCGATCGCGTGCACCGCGAACACGTACCGGTGCGGGTGGTCGCCGGGCGGCGGCGCCGAACCGCCGTAGTTCCGCTCGCCGTAGTCGTTACGGACACAGAACGCACCATCCGGGTACGGGTCCGCGCCGCGCTCCAACGCGGTGACCGAAGCCGGCAGGTTCACCAGCACCCAGTGCCAGAAGCCGCTGCCGGTCGGCGCGTCGGGGTCGAAGCAGGTGACCACGAACCCACGGGTCTCCTCGGGGAACCCGGACCAGGCGAGCTGCGGCGACAGGTTCTTGCCACCCACGCTGGTGTGCACGAAGAGCACGTCGAGCGGCTGTCCGTCCGTCACGTCCGCGCTGGTCACCGTGAACGACGGGACCGGAGGCAGAAGATCGTACGGGTCGGGAGCCAGGGCTCGGTCAAGACTCATGTTCAGGCCTCCGGCGACGTGGTGAGGAACTGAGCAGGACTACCCACGATGGGCCGAGACTAACCGTCTGACGTGACCAGCGCTTTTCGTCCGGATAACCGGACTCCGTCACCCGAACGAGTAAACGCACAGGTGGTGCGCATACCTCGAGGGAAGCCGGGTCATGCTTTTGTCAGACATCCGACCGGGTGCGTGTGGCAGAGATCCCCGCGCCTGGTCGCGATCGGTCGTCGGAGACGGCGGTCAGCAAGTCGGCACCCGTCAGCGAACGGCGGGTGCTGACTGCTGTCCGGCCCGTGGCGCCTGCTTCGTCAGAATGGCCGGGCCACTACTCAGTGCCCGCCCCCACGAAACAGGCGCCGGTCGTCACAGACGTGCGACCCGCAGACCGCGGTAGAGCTTGCGGTAGACCACGCCGGTCCGGGAGTTCCCCGCGTCGATCATCATGCCGCGGCCCATGTAGATGCCGACATGACCACGACCGACCACCAGATCGCCGGGACGGGCCTTGGCCCGCGACACCGGCCGCGCCCGGCGGGCCTGCGCCCCGGACGAATGCGGCAGGCGAAGACCGGCCCGGGCGTACGCGCGCTTGGTGAACCCGGAACAGTCGAAACCGTTCGGGCCCTCACCACCACGGACGTAGCGCTTGCCGACCTGGGCCCGCGCGAACGCCACGACCGCCCGCATGTTCCGCACGCTCGTCCTGCGGAGCACGGCGGACCGGCGCATCGTGGCCCGGTTCGCCAACGCGATCCGCCGGTGCTTGACGCGGTTCGCCAGTGCGATCCGCCGCTGCTCGGCCAGGGCCCGCTGTGCGAGGATCCGCCGCTGCTCGGCCAGGGCCCGGTGCGCCGCGGTCCGGGCCAGCTGCTGGGGACGAGCGAGACGGAGTCCACGGTCCACCCGGCGAGCATTGGTTCGCGCGGCGCGTTCCACGGCCCGGATCGCCCGGTTCACCACGCTGCGCGGTTTCAGCGTGCTCCGGGGCTTGACCTGGCTGCGGGGCGGTGCCGTTGCGGGACGGCCGCCCGGAAGTGCCGTCGCACCAGGCCGTACCAGCGGAAACGAGCGGAGCGCCCGCGGACCGGCCCGCCTGGCGAGCAGACGGCTCTGCACGCCGGCGTCCAACAGGTTCTCTCCCTGGGCTCGCTCGCCCAGAGCCCGCACCCACAGTGCTCTTTCGCCGGGTGCCCGGAGCGCGATGTCCCGGAGATCGCTCCGCAAGGGACTCTGCAGTGGTGGATCGACCAGAGGCACGGTCCGCAGCGATCGTGAAGCGTGAACGATGCGTTGCTGCCGCTCCCGGATGGCCGCTCGCAGCGGGATCTCCGGGTTCTCCGGCGTTGCCGGCAGGGCCTGGGGAGGCGTTGTCACGGCCTCTGTGGCGTGCTCGGCGGAGTCTAGGGCCGGTGCGATGACGGCCAGCGCGATAGCGCCGGCGGTCAACGCACGGCGTGTGGACGAACCGTGCAGTGTTGCCTCCGATTTAGGCCCGGGGCACTCACGCGAATCCCATCTGATGAACGGCGGAAAGCGTCCCACCGTTCGTTTGTCCTCGTTCTATGAGGGCAATGGGAACCCGGACAACCGTGCTTATTCCGTGGACCATGCCAACACACCATCGAATCCAACGTGGCCGGATTCACGTAATTTTTTGCCGATCACGGGCCGATAAACGGTGTGCGGTGCTGGAGCGGGTTCGTTTTTCGGCTACTGCTCCTCCTCGGGAGGGAGCAACAGCCGGACACCCGGCGTCGACATCGAGCCGTGCACCGACACCTCGGACAGGCGCGCACCGTACGGGACGTCGAACGGCAACACGCCGGCGACGGTGTCACCCGGGCGGATCTCGTCGAGCAGCGTGGTCTCGTGATCGTTGAGAAAGACCGCGGCCTGGTCGGCGACCGCGTAAGCTACTCCGTTGGCGTCATAGACACGCTGCGCGCCGCTGTCGAACAGTTCCGGCTCGGTGCCGGCGTTCTTCACCGTCACGCCGAGCAGACAGAATTGTCCGAAGGGCCGTTGTTCCATGCCGCTCGGGCCGACCGAGTCCACGCCACACCTCAGGTCGGTCACCGCCAATTCGAAGGTGCCGGCGAGCGCGGCGCCGGGAAGTGCCCGCAATTGTGCGGGTGTGCGGTGATCGGCGGTCACCACCGCCCAGGTGCCGAATGCGACGAGCGTGAACACGGCGGCGATTCCGCCGCCGATCCAGTTCCGGGTCTTCACGCGCGTCGTCTGCGCGTCGATGACGTCGTAGTCGAACAGCGCGGCGACCCGGTTGGTCGCGGAGCCATGTGGTGCGTACGTCACGGAGTCCCCCAGCAATCGGATACGGGACGTGTCGGTCAAACCGGACACGTTGTCCGTTGCCCATGCTGGGTGCGGCGCGCCAAAAGGACGTCGCGACTCGCCGCATATCTGACAATATCCGGCATATACCTCTGCTGAAGTTCCCCGGAAAGAGTGATCAGGGCAGAAGGATGATCTTTCCGAAGTGCTCGCCGGACTCCATCAGGTGATGCGCCCGCGCCGCATCGGCCAGCGGAAACGTCTCGTGGATGATCGGCTTCACCAGGCCGGCGGCGACCAGCGGCCACACCCGATCCTGCACACCCGCCACGATCCGAGCCTTGTCGGCGACCGGACGAGCCCGCAACGACGTCGACGAGATCCGGCCGCGTTTCGCCATCAACTGCTGGAAGTCGAGCTCGGCACGGGCGCCGCCCTGCATGCCGATCACCGAGATCCGGCCGTCCGGCGCCAGCGCCTCGATGTTGCGGGCCAGGTATTTCGCACCGACGATGTCGAGGATCACGTCGACACCTTTTCCGCCGGTCAGGGTGCGAGCAGCCCGTACAAAATCATCGGTCTTGTAGTCGACCGCGAGATCGGCGCCCAGAGCGACCAGACGCTGGTGTTTCGCCGCGCTCGCGGTGGCGATCACCCGCGCGCCGAGCGCCTTGCCGAGCTGCACCGCGAACGTGCCGATGCCGCTGCCGCCGCCGTGCACCAGCAGCGTCTCACCCGGCCGCAGACGATCCCGGTCCACCACGTTGGACCAGACCGTGCAGGCCACCTCGGGCAACGACGCGGCCTCCACCAGCGACAGGCCGGCCGGAACCGGCAGCAGCTGCCCGGCCGGGACGGCGACCTGCTCGGCGTAGCCACCACCGGCGAGCAGGGCACAGACCCGCTCACCGACATGCCGGCCCTCGACACCGGGACCGATCGCGCTGATCACCCCGGAGACCTCCAGCCCCGGATAGGGGGAGGCGCCGGGCGGCGGCGGATAGAAACCCTGGCGCTGCAGGACGTCGGCCCGGTTGACGGCGGCGGCGGTCACCTCGACGACGACCTCGCCGTCCGCCGCCTCCGGAACGGGCACCTCGGCGCTCACCAACTGCTTGTTGTCGATCACGATCGCGTGCATGAATCCGACTCTGCCCCACCGGTACGACAAGAAACCCGGGCGGGTGGCAGACTGGAGCGGCATCACGGGAGGACTCGCCTAGTGGCCGATGGCGCCGGTCTTGAAAACCGGTAAGGGGAAACTCTTCGTGGGTTCGAATCCCACGTCCTCCGCTCCGTGGTTCCGTCAGCGGTCGTCGCCGCTGCCGCCCAGGACACCCCGGCTCTGACGGTCGGCCAGCTTGGCGATGTTCTGGGCGGCGATGTCCTCCAGACTCAGGCCGAAGTGGTCGGCCAGGACCGCCAGGTACCAGAGGGCGTCACCCAGCTCCTTCGTCAGATCGCCGGTGTCCCAGCGGGTGAAGTCGCTGCCCCGGTCCCGCACGATCTTCTTGGCCTTCTCGGCGATCTCACCGGTCTCGCCCACCAGGCCGAGCAGCAGATGGAACACCTCGTTGTGCTTGTCGCGAGGGGCGGCGGTGCGGAGAGCGGCCTGCTGGTAGTCGTCCATGCGCATTCCGGGACCCTACTGTCGTCCCGACAGCTCACCCCAGCAGCGGCCGAACGAGGATGCATGACCGACACTCGGTGACCGCACCTGGCGAGACGACCGCGTTTGTGGCCGGAATCGCCGCGACGGCTGCGCTCGCCGCCTGCGAGGAGCCGGCCGACAGGACGCCGACCGCTCGGGATTCCGTACGCCCGGCACACCTGCCGGTCGAGACCCCCGCCGATGGCAGAGCGTCAGCGCTGGATGAGTCGAAGCCGGTCTCGTGACAGAAGTCCTCAGCGCGTACCCCCGGAAGGGTTATGCGGTTTTGATGCAGCAGCCGGGGCAGACCTTCGGGGTGGGCAGGGTGAAGGCCAGGCAGCAGGTTTTGCGGCGCAGCTCGAGGGTGCCGGCCGGGCCCGGGTGCAGCTCGATCAGGTCGCGGATGCCGAGGGCGCCGGTCAGCGCGTCGATGTTCTCCTCGGACGAGCCGGGGAGGCCGGGGACCGCGTCGGCCGAGCGCAGGATGCCGTAGGCGATGCCGGAGGCGAGGGAACCCAGCAGGGGGCGCTTGCCGAGACGGACCGTGGTGTGGAGGGCGTCGAGCAGCGGGCCGAGGTGTTCGTCGAAGACGGAGCGGCGGAATTCGGTCAGCAGTGCGGCCTCGTCGGGGACGACGCGGACGTTCGGGTGGCCGCTCGCCGCCAGAGGATCACTGGGGAGGATGGCGATTTCAGTGTCCGGATGCATACCCAGAGTGATCAGGGGGCGGGAGTCATCGAAATGCATGACAGCATTACTGGCGGTGAGCAGCGGGACTCGGCGCGCGGAGGCCCAGCCGAGCACGGCGGGTAACGTCAGCCAGTAGGTGTAGGCCTTCCATGCGAGCGCGGCGGCGGCGTGCGGCTGCGCGTTCCAGCGGGCGCCGGCCGCGTCGAGGAGGGTCGCGAGGTGGATGTCGGCTAGCCGGGCGGTCGGTGTCCAGCCCGCCATGTGCGGCACGATCAGGTCCGCGGCCAGGCCGGGGATCTCGGTGCTGGTGCCGAACATGGCCTGCAGCGTCGCGGTGATCGGGGCCAGGGGCTCGCCGAATCGCAGGGAGCGGGTGAGTTCCAGGGTGATCGTCACGGGCAGCCGCCTGCCAGTGACGACACGGAACGCTGGGTCACCGCAACTCCTAGCCGGGATCTGATCGGAACGGCCTCAAGGCGACCCACCGTACTCGGTTAAGGGTAGCCTAACCACAGTCCCCGCCGGGATCTTTCGGACGAATACCCAAGGCTATGATTACTTGACGTAGCGTTGCGGCGTTGGCGGATTCGTCAAGGTATCTGTCGGCAACGCGCTACTAACTCCGTGCGGACACCTGACGCGGCGACACTGAATGTGCCGTCGCGAAGGGGACATCCGTGATGACCACCTCGCCCATTGAACGGGCCGCAGATCAGTTCGTTACGGCGCTGGCGCAATGGCGGGTCGAGCGCGGGATGACCAAGAAGCAACTTGCCGCGCGCATGGGCTTCGATCCCTCCTACGTCAGCCACGTCGAAGGCCGCCGGCACAAACCCACCGAGGACTTCGCCCGCCGGGCCGAAGCGGTCCTGGGCGCGGGCGGCATGATCTGGCAACGCTTCCAGGAGTACGACGAACTCCGTCACGCCCGCGGGTCCACACTGCACCGTGACCCGCCCGTGCCGGTCCAGTGGCTGCCACCCGGCACCGGGCTCGTCGTGGAGCAGGAGATCGCCGAGCTGATCTACACCGACGGCGCGTACCGGTGCCGGGTGCGGCGGGCCCTCTACAACGCCGGTGTCGAACCGGTCACCCGCTACCTGGCGAAGATCTCCGTGGACCGGTACCCGCACGACCCGGCCGGTTCCAACCGCCACCACCGGGACAACCCGCTCACGTTCGAGGAGATGGATGTGCGGGCCCTGGCCGGCGAGGGACAGGCCGCCGAGCCGATGCAGTGGCGGGTCAAACTCGACCGGGACGCCGCCAAGGAGATCTGGCTGCTGTTCGCCAACGAGCGCGGGCAGTTCCCGCTCTACCCCGGCGAACGGACGATGATCGAGTACGCGTACACCGTCGGCGAGGAGAAATGGGGCCAGTGGTTCCAGCGGGCCGTACGCCTGCCGACCCGCTCGCTGACGGTCCGCCTCAACTTCCCCGAGACGTTCGAGGCGCAGGTCTGGGGTGTGGAGGCCTCGCTGGCCGCCGAGGTGCCGGTGCGTACCCCCCTGGAACGCCACACCGAGGGAGGCCGCGCCATCTTCGAATGGTCCACCGACGCGCCGCTGCTCAACGCCCGGTACCGCCTGGAGTGGCGATTCCGGGGTGCGGGCGCCCCGGTCTACGACGAACTCGGGCCGGCTGAACCGGTCCTGCCGCGAGCCTCCCACCAGATGCGGGGCATCGGCATCATCCAGCGCGGCTCCGACCTGCTCCGGCAGCGGGCCCGGCACTTCCAGCTGCCCCGGGAGACCGGTTCCGCCCAGGAGGCCGTCACCCGGCTGCTCACCTCGCTGGGCCGGCTGGAGGACCTGCACGAGTTCAGCAAGGGCGTGGGCCTGGCCGCGATCCAGATCGGCGTGCCGGTGGCGGCCGCCGTGGTGCGCCCGCCGGAACGCGACACCGACCCGGTCGTCCTGCTCAACCCGCGGGTGGTCGGCGAATCCCCGGAACTCGACGAGCAATATGAGGGCTGCCTGTCGTTCTTCGACTACCGCGGACTGGTGGCCCGACCGCTGCAGATCCACGTGGAGCACGCCCGGTTCGACGGGACACGGGTGGTCACCACGTTCGAGCGGGCGCTGGCCCGGCTGATCAGCCACGAGATCGACCACCTGGAGGGCCGGCTCTACGTCGACCGGATGGAATCCGACTCGAAACTGCTGCCGGTCGCGCAGTACCAGCAGAGCGGACGCCCCTGGGACTACTGATCCGTGAAGCTGTCGTACTTGATGCGCATCGGCGGCACCTGCAACTCGGCGAGATTCCGCAGGGTCGCCTTCACCATCGCCCCCGACCCGGAGACGAAGAAGTCGTGCTCCTGCCACGGCCCGTACCGGGACACCACGTCGGAGATCTTCCCCTGCTCGCCGGAGAAGGTGGGGTCGTCGCTGCACGCGGTCACCACCGACAGCCACGGATAGCGGGCCGCCAGCCGGTTCAGTTCGGCCAGGTCGTACAGGTCGTCGCGGTTGCGGGCACCGAAGAAGACGTGCACCCAGCGGGTCCGGTTGTACCGGGTCAGCTCCTCCAGCAGCGACTTGATCGGCGCCAGGCCGGTCCCACCGGCCACGAACACCGCATCCCTGGTCGACCGCCGGTCCAGCGTCATCGCACCCATCGGCGCGGCCAGCTTGATCATGTCGCCGACCGCGAGCTTGCGGACCAGCGCGCTGGACACCCAGCCGGCACCGACCGCGCGGACGTGGAACTCCAGCGTGTTGTCACGCCGCGGGGCGTTCGCCGGCGAGTAGGTGCGCCACAGCCGCGGCTGGTGACGCGGGCACTCGAGGCTCAGGTACTGCCCGGCCCGGAAGTCCAGCGGCTGCATCGGCAGCACGGTGAAGACGGCTATGTCGCTGGAGCGGCGCTCGTGCGCCACCACCTCGGCATACCAGTACGGCGGACTGGTGTCGGCCTCCGCCCCGGCCAGCATCTTCGAGGCGATCACCGCGTACGCGTCCGCCCACGCCTGGTCGTACTCGACACCCCACTCCTCGCCGGCGAACGCTCGCATCGCCTCGATCAATGCCCCGCCCACAACCTCGTAGTGTTCCGGTTCCACGTGGAACTTCCGGTGGTCCCGGCCGAGCGCACGCAGGTAGTCGTCGAACCTGTCCGGATCGCCGAGCGTCTGCACCGAGGTGACGATCGCGCCCAGCAGCCGGGCACGCTGCACGTCCATGTGCACCGGGAAGAGATCACGCAGATCCGGGTGCGACAGGAAGATGCGGGCGTAGAAATAGCCGGCGACCTTGTCCTGATGCTCCTCGACGAGGCTCCAGCTCTCCTTGAGCAAGCGTGCGAGGTCTCCCATGCATTCAGGGTGGTCAGCGCAGTCGGGTACACGACGCACCAAAAGTGCGACTCGTCACCCTCTCCGGCGCGTCGTTTGGCGAATTAGGTGTGTTTGTGCCTGCCGTAAAGTTGCCGGGTGACCCTGGAAGAGCGGCAGCAGTCCACCCGCACGGTGTACATCGTCGAGATCGGCATCGTCCTGCTGCTGTCCCTCGGCAAGTCCGCGATCTACTCCGTGGTCTCGCTGACCGCCAGCCTCACCGCAGCCACCCCGCTCGCCCAGCAGACCGCCACCCTCAACGCCAGCCAGTCGCCCCGGCCGTACTTCGACCTCACGTACCAACTGTTGAAGATCTTCTTCGCGTTGATCCCGGTCGTACTCGCCCTCTTCCTGCTGTGGCGCGACCGGATCTCCCCCACCCGTGAGATGGGCATCGACTTCCGCAGACCCGGCTTCGACGCGGGCTGGGGCGCGGGCCTCGCCGCCGGCATCGGGCTTCCCGGCCTCCTTCTCGTGTACGCCGCGCTACAGCTCGGCATCAGCGCGCAGATCGTGCCCGCCGCCCTGGAGCCGTACTGGTGGGCGGTGCCGGTGCTGACACTCGCCGCCGTGCAGAACGCGGTGCTCGAAGAGGTGCTGGTGGTCGGATACCTGATCACCAGGCTGAAGGCGATGAACGTGTCCCCGGCCTGGATCATCGTGTGCTCGTCGGTACTGCGCGGCTCCTACCACCTGTACCAAGGCTTCGGCGGCTTCATCGGCAACGTGGTGATGGGCGTGGTGTTCGCCCTGTTCTACCTGCGGACCAAGCGGGTGATGCCGCTGATCGTCGCGCACAGCCTGCTCGACATCGTGGCGTTCGTCGGGTACGCCTCGATGCCCGACGAGTGGCTGACCTGGCTCAAGTCTGACCCGTCCTAGACCCTTCAATCTCTTATTTCGGGTACGCCCGAACTGCTCTGAATCGACGCTGAGCCCGGACCGCGACCGCCTCCGCCGTCGAGTGCGCGGTGACGGCGGTGGCGAGCAGCGTCAGCCCGGGGAAAGCGCGCCCGGTCAGTCGCAGGGCGGCCCACGCGCCGGCCGATCCGGCCAGGTTCCGCCGATCCAGGTGCAGGCAGGCCAGCAGGTCCTCGGCGCGGCGCGGATCCGTGGCGTCCAGCCCGTAGACGGCGGCGAGATGCAGGACCAGCCCGGCGTGGGTGACCACGCCGGAGGCGAAGAGGGCGGCCGGGGTGTACGCGCCGGCGAACGAGCCGAGAGCGCCGCGGACGGCGGCAGCCCGGGCGAACCGCTGCACGGCGAGGCGGGCCAGAGCGTCCGGGGTGGCCCGCGGGTAGGAGGCTCGGGTGCGGGCGGCCCAGGCGGCGGCTCGCGGCCCGAGCTGTTGGACGGCGGCGCTGGCCAGGGTCTCCGGGGCCCGATCGGGTGAGTTCCGAAGGTCACGGGCCAGGGTGTCCAGGAACGGCGGCGCAGGGGCCGCTTCGGGGACAGCCTTCTTGGCCGCTTTCCGGGGTGCCGCGCGTTTCGCGGGGGCGGCCCTCTTGACGGGCGGGACCGCTGCCCCCGGCGCCGGCGACGGCTGGGGCGGGACCACGGGCGGGCGGGAAGCCGCCTTACGCGGGGTTCGCGGAACACCTCCGCTCTTCGGGGAGGGGACCTCTGCGGGTGGGGAGGTGTGGCGCGTACCCCCTGAAGGTTCTGAAGAGTGACCTTCGGCACCCTGGCCAGGTTGCGGGGGTTGGAAAGTCACCGCCGGAGGCACACCGCGACGCGCCCGGCCACGCGCCGGACGCCCCTCGGAGCCCTCAGGCTCGGGCGCGCTGAACGAGGCCCGCGGATCCCGAGCCCGCGGAGCTTGGGGACCAGAGTCTTCCTCCATCGCACGCAGCCTAGTCCCTCCCGCGACGTTTCGCCTGTTCGTGACCCCTTGGGAAGATCTTTCGCGGGTTGTGGGGCATCCTCTTTGTGCGACGCTCATGGGGTCCGGTATTCTCAAGCCTCGGTAGCTTCAGGGCTGCCGGGGAGACTTCGCCTAGTCTGGTCTATGGCGCCGCACTGCTAATGCGGTTGGGGTTTTAAAGCCCCTCCCGGGTTCGAATCCCGGAGTCTCCGCGCGAAAGTCGGTGTTGTAGGCTGACTGAGCAACACAGGGAGCGCCCGTAGCTCAATGGATAGAGCATCTGACTACGGATCAGAAGGTTAGGGGTTCGAGTCCCTTCGGGCGCACAAGGTAATCAAGGCCGTGAACTGCAGAAATGCGGTCACGGCCTTGTTGCTTTCCCGGGTTCGGCTCTGGTTGTCCCACACGATGGGGCCGTGGTGATCGGATGGTGATCGCGTGTCGCAGGCGTGTCGATCCCTTTGGGAATTCGCCCGATCGGGCTTTGAACCCGTCAATCGCGTGGAGGCATGATGAGCGCCGAAGCCGTAGGCGCGGGAATGCCGACCCAGGTGACGCTGGACGACCTTGCCCAGATGGCTGCCGCTGACGAGAACCATCGTTACGAACTGAGCCCTGAGGGAGTGCTGTCAGTCGTGCCGCCTGCGGATCCCGACCATGCGTTGCTCGTCTCCAGGATGTTCGCCTGGTTTCTGACCAACGGCTATGGTCCGGAACAGGTCGTTACGGACTGTGGCATCGACGTTGGTGGTGGACGGGTGCCTGACCTCACGGTGTGGGCGGAGGGGATGCCCCCGCGTCGCGCCCGGTCGAGTTATGCCGGTACGGCGGGGCTGCTGCTCGCGATCGAGGTCGTGTCCCGGGGTTCCGAGGTGATCGACCGGGTGATCAAGAAGGCGGAGTATGCGAAGGCTGGGATTCCGCACTATTGGATCGTCGAGCGCGACAGCGTCACTGCCGTGCACCGGCACAGTCTCAACGTCGAGACCGGTGAGTACGAGCCGGACCCCAGCGGTGCGCAACCCATCGCATGGCTGTTGACCACCGTTCCTGAGGTCTCCTGAGCTGGAGTGTTCGGCTCAGGATGCGGGACGTGGTGATCCCATGGCGATCGATCGGCTCGGTGCCGGGGTCGCCGTCACTGATCCGGCAGGAGCCCGTGGATGTGCTCGCGGGCGTTGGCGGCTCGGAAGTCGGGAAAGCCGGCCAGTAGGGAATCGGCTTCTCGCCAGTGTTGCCGGGCCTCCTCGGGGCGGCTGTCCTCGGCCAGGTCGAGGGCGAGGTGGCTGAGTGCGAGTGCGAGTTGCCAGGTGTCGTGGAGTTGCCGGTGGACGGCGACTGCACGCCGGTGGAAGGCGACGGCTTCCTCCGGCTGGCCGAGTGCTCGGTATGCCTCGCCGGCCTCGTCGAGTGCCAGTGCCTCACGGCTCTGATCGCCGATGGTGCGCTGGATGGTGGCGGCTCGGTGGGCTGCTTCGAGGGCGATGGCCGGCCGGCCGGACGCGCGTTCGAGCCGGGCGTACTCGACGAGCCAGTGTGCCGTCCAGAGTCGGTTGGTGTGTTTGTCGGCGATGTCGAGGGCTCGGGTGATGGCCTGCCGGGCGTCGTCGAGGTGGCCGAGTTCCCGCAGGCTCATGCTGAGGAAGAACAGTGAGTTGCCCTCCTGGCCCTCGTCGCCGATCTCGCGTTGGACGGCGACCGCGTTCTCCAGAAGGGTGACGACCCCGGTGAGGTCGCCGGTCTCGTAGGCGGCTTCGGCGATGTTGCTGAGCAGCAGTGCCTGCCAGCGCCGGTTACCGAGGCGTTCGAAGATGGCCGGGTGGACTCGTTGCGCTTGAGCTCACAGTCCAGCGCGCCACGGCCCGGGGTGTCGCCTCCAGGTCAACGGGCGCGGGATCTCTGCAACTGTCTTGCTGATCTCGAACGAGCCGGTGACGGCGCAGCATTCATTGAGCTTCTCCACCAAGCCGCCTGCGGGCCTGACCTGTGACGTGTGCCATGAACTTCTGAATGACATGCTGCCGAAGGATGCAACGCTGAGGATCTATTTTAGAATAAAAGACGGCTCGATCTTTGAATCTAAAGAATATGTTGGAAATGCCAAATAGGTAATGTAAATCTGCCGCGCCTCTTTCGCCTTCGCGTTACCTCCCTGGTTCGCGCCAGTCTGCGTCAGCAATGCCTCTAAATTTTGAGAGGTTTGCGCGATCGGTTGCGGCTGCGCCGACATCCCAGCCGGAGCCGCTACCCGATTCGCCTACCTCTACGAGCGTTTCCGGTCCAATGAAAAGTCGAAAGCCGGATGCAGGCCATCTCCATTTTGGGAAGCCGATCTCGTCGAGTCCGTCCAGAATTTCACTTAGCGTCTGGTCGGAAGCGCCAGTGCATCTAATTCTGCAGCTTGCGCCGAAGACGGTCTCTCTGACCGTGTTGTGAACGAGTAACTGCGAAAGGTTCTCTGAGTTCTTTTCCCAGGTTTCGTACTCTTCTGCGTCAAAAACGGTATCAGGGTTGGCGACGTCGAAACACCATTTCCAATCACCTGTTGAGTCAAGCATGAATGTTGCCGTTCCGTCTTCGTCGGACTCGATCTCATCTAGCGAGATCATTACCGTCGTATATGTCAGTCGGGCATCCCAGAGCGAGGCCAGGTAATGCCATCTCTTCAGTGGTTCGGGCAGCCAAGAATGAGTGCTCGAAGGGTTTTTAGGAGTTTTTGTTGGCGGGCCGTACCAGTTTGTCAGGAAGCTCGGCAGGTCGATGAGTTCCGGATCTAGCATATATCAATTGTCTCACATGCCTGCGGTATCGTCGCTGCCGTGGTGATACGACCTAGCAGCCTCCGAATCGGGGCTACAGAGCTCTAGGGTGAACGGGCTCGGAGGGAACGGATGCTACCCGGGGTTTTGCGGGACAGAATCCGGAAAATCGCGCTCAAAACCAGTTCTGCGCTATCACGGCGGGTCAGCTAGGCATGCCATCGCCTTAGAGTCCGCCTGTCCGGCCGCACCTTACTTCGGCATAGGACGAAGGTGTTCATCTCGAATGGCGTGGCACGTGCATCAATGATGATCTTGTCGGAGGTCCCGAAGTCGGCATGGAGCTGGCGGCCGATGGTCAGGCCAGCCACGGCGCTATTTGGGGTTTTCTGGGGTCGCTTCCGCTGCGGCGGTCACCCTGTCCGGCGGGAACGCCAACAGGCGGCAGCAACCCGGGCCTTGACGGACGACGCCTAGTTGATCTTGGCAGATGACCCACTGGTGCACTGAACAGGGAGGCCACCGGTGCCGCCACTGATCTGCTACATGGGCGGCCCGCCTCACGAAAGCGCAGGCTAGCGGGGGTGACGCACAACAGTGCCGCCGCAGCCCTGGCGCCCGCAAGGCGACTGAGACCGGGAGTGGTGCGCTTCCGGTGGAAAGTCCAGGCTGTCACCCGAAGCGCTACCACGCGAAAGCGGTGATCGCGTGCCTTGAAGGTGTCCTCGTGGTCCGAGCCCAGCGTCTTGGCCCGGACCACGACCACGGCCTGGAACTCCACTTCTCATCCTCGATCGACTTCAGGGACGCCTGCCTCGTCGCTGCGGGGGCCTGATGGTGGAGGCCGAGTCCTCGCGGCGGGCGTCGACGACGACCGCCCGCACCTCCACGCCGTGGCGCTCGGAGGCGATCTGCGCGGCCCGCTTCACCTTGGCGGTCACGCCGGCGGCCATCTCCGCGTCGGTGTAAGCGATCCCGACGAAGTACACCACCTGGACGTCCCCGGCGATCGCGTACACCGGGGCCTGGGCGAGGATGCCGTCCCAGAACTTGGAACTGGCGACGAGCTTCATCTCCACCTGCGCCCGCGCCGACCAGCCCCGGGCGAACTCGAAGTCCACCGAGCCCCGCCCGTGGTCGGCCTCGCCGGCCACCGCGACGTCGCGGCGGCGCTGACGGTGACGGCGAGTACCGCGGGCTGCGACACCGGCAAGGCGTCGACGGATCCGGCGGCGCTCGACGAGGTGGCGCACCGGCTGCGGGTCACCGGGGAGGCCGACTACGCGGATTCGTTCTCGGCGGTGGAGATCACCGACCGGGTGCGGGTGTTCCGCAAGGCCAACGACGCCTTCGACAGGTGGGTGACCGGCGAGTTCACCGACGCGTGCGTCGAGATCCTCGACGTGCCGTACTCGGGTAAGCAGATCCAGGCGATCCTCGACCGTGTCGAAGCCGATCGTGGCTACTGGGAGAGCCAGGGCGTCGTGCTGAACACGGTCAGTGTGGACGTCGACGGGACGATCAAGGTCGGGGTGGACGGCGAGAAGGTCGACGCTGTGCAGGAGAAGATGAACGACCGCTACGACCAGCCGGTGCAGGTGCGTGGGCAGGGCGCTGTGCCGCCGGCGATCGGCGCGCCGGGCTGACCGCCGGGACGGCCGCGCATTCACCGGGGCTCGCGGCGGGTTAACTTTAGATTCCGAATCGCCCATGCCGGGACACGAAAACCCCAAACGGACCATTCTAGTTACGCTCGTGAATACGCGCTACCGTGTTGTTGGTCGAGGGGCGTTATGGTTCCTGCCATGCGCGACACTTCCGCTGGAGGCTCCAAGGGCGCGACCGCGCGAGCGAAGTACTCGTCGAGCGGCTCACCGTTGTCGTACAGCGCGGCGATGAACGCCTGACACCGGTTGATCAGGGCCGGATCGTGCCAGCGACGTGCCGCCTCCAGCACGCCGTCAGCGTCATAGATCGCCTCGTACATGGTCTGCGCGCCGAGGGTGTAAAGCTCGGGCAGCAGGCCGCGGGCCTCTGCCGCCTGGATCGCCTTGGGGCCGATCACGCGGGTGAGACCGCCGTATTCGTGCCGCAGGTTCAACACGTTTCCCATTGCAGGTACGGGGTCAACGGCTCCTCGACGACCCGAACCCGGCGTGTGGCGAAGCCGGCTTTCGCCACCTTCCGGTAGTAATCGTGGAACTCGTCGCGACGCTCCTGGAGGATCCGCATCGCCTCGTCCCACCGGCCTGCGCGAAGGCTTTCCAGCCTTCGTCACCCGGTTCCTGGAAGTGCTGCTGACGTTCCAGCTTCCAGAAGCCCGGTGAACCGGTCTTCCAGAACCGCTGCTCGAAGTCGGCCCAGTATTCATCGAGGCCGAGCCGCTCGCCGACTCGGCCATCGAAGAGATCATGCATCGGTGATGTCCGCCCTCGCTGCGATCATCGTCGACCGGGGGACGATGACGAGCCGCTCGCCCGGATCGACGGGTGAGGTCGGCAGTCGAATTGAAGTCGGCCTCTATCGGCAGGGTCGGTACGCTGCCTGCATGCCCGCTGGTCAAGGTCCTATCGGCAAGCGTCTCCGTCTGGGTAACGAGCTGCGCAAACTTCGGGAGTCCAAGGACTGGTCGGTGACGCATGTCGCCGGCCTCATGGGCTGGAGCCACTCGAAGGTGTCGCGTCTGGAGACCGCGAAGGTGCGGCCCGATGTCGGCGAGGTCATGGATCTTCTCGACGCCTATGGGGTGGGCGGCGAGGAGCATGACCGGTTGGTGTCGCTGACTCGTGAGGCGAACGCGCGAGGCTGGTGGAGGGCGTTCGCGGGGATGCCGGCTCGTCAGATGGGCTTCGCGGAGATGGAGTCCAGCGTTCTCGGGATCCGTGAGCATGCGTTGGTGTACGTGCCGGGTCTTCTGCAGCACCCGGACTATATTCGCCAGCGGTTCAGAGACCGGGACGCGGTCAAGGACTTCGACCTGACGGCGGCGGTGGAGGGCCGGGCGGAGCGACAGAAGATCCTTGACCGTGGTGTCGAGTACGAGGCCGTCCTCGACGAGGCGGTGCTTCGCCGACGTACCGCGCCGCCGGCGGTGATGACGAAGCAGATCCGTCACTTGATCGACGTGGCCTCGCTGGAGAACGTCACCTTGCGCGTGCTGCGTTTCGATGCCGAGGTCGAGTACCTGTCCGCGGCGTTGAACAGCTTCGCCCTCTACCGCTTCGATGACCCTGAGCAGGACGATATGGTGAGCGTCGAGTCCGAGACGAGTGATCTCTGGCTGGGAGATCTTGAGGATCTCGCTCGTTACGTCGTGGTCTTCGACCGGCTCCGAGCGGCGGCCGAGACTCCTGACGCGACACTTGCCTTCCTTCGTTCGCTTGTGGACGAAGCGTGAAAGAGGAACGGGCCATGCAGTTCACAGACTGGCGTAAGAGCACGCGCAGCGGCAACCAGGCCAACTGCGTGATGGTTCGTCACAATTCGACCCACGTGCAGGTGAAGGACTCGAAGAACCCGGAAGGCCCGGTGCTGACCTTCACGCGAGCGGAATGGTCCGCCTTCATCGGCGGAGCCCATGACGGGGAGTTCGACCTGGCTTAATCGCGACGCTTCCGAAAGAGGGCCGGCCCATCGGGTCGGCCCTCTTTCGGCTTGTCATAGCGGACATATCGCCCAATCGCCGTCGCGGCCCTGTACTCGGTGCTGAGAATGTGCAAGCGTGCACATGTGCACAGATCGACGAGATTCAGTCGCTGACGGCATGCGAGTCGCCGCGCGCCCATCCGATCGGGAGGTGTGATGACCGGGACCACGTACTACGCAGATTCGGCAGAAGAGTAGCTCAGGTGTGCTCAGGAGATCCTCGATCAGCACGTGACGTCGAGTGCGACCGGACGATGTCTGGCCTGTGACTCCCTGGGCCCCTGTTGGCGCAGAGAGAACGCGGCGGTGATCTTCTCCCGCACGCTGCGGCTGCCGACCCGTCAGCCCGGCGCCACGCGCCCGGAACTGGTCAGCGCCGTCCGCGTCGGCCCGGGATGCCTTCCGAGAGGCCGGCGAGGACCGAATGCGGAGCACCGCTGAACCTTGTAGGCGCTGCCTGAGGTGGTCGAACGGATGCGTAACGCCTGAGTTCGTACAAGAGCGAAGTGGGGTGGGGTGTGATCTCGCGAGGTGAGTTGTTCGCGGCACTGACCGCTATCGGGGTCGAGGCTGAGGTGCAGATCAGCTTGGACGGCATTCCGTTGGACATCGACGGGCTGGGCCTCGATGAACGGCGTGGCGTGATCTTTCTGCGGCCGCATCCGGAACACGTGCCGGCGGCGTTACGCCGGTTCGTTGCGGAGGTGACCGGCCGCGGTCGCGTGGAACAACCGGGTCGGTGCGACGGCTCGCGGCCACGACGAGCGGTAGGTGTTCGGTGAAGCGCACGCGTGTGCCCGATCGACTGGGCGGAGTTCTGCGGTTGGTGGGCGTGCGAGAGATCGGGGTTCGGCTCGGGGTGTCGCGGCAGTGGGTTCAGCGGTTGGCCGATCGTGCGGACTTCCCGGCGCCGTTTCATGAGTTGACGATGGGCCGGGTCTGGTGGGCGCACGAGGTGGAGGCCTGGATCCGTGACCGGCGGCCGGGAGAGCCGTCGGGCGCAGCCGTCGAGCACAGCGACGAGGACGCTGCCCAGCAGTTGGCCGAGCGGGTCGCCGACCACCTTGCCGAGCGGAGTCATGCCTTCCTCGGGCAGGACCGCATCGACGTGCTCGCGGACCTCTTGCAGCTGTTCCTCGACAACAGCGGGTTTGCCGACGAGGCGTCATCCGAGAATGCCGGGGCGCGGCGAACGGAGCAGGGTCAGCGCGATTCCGGTGTGCGCTGACCTCTGCTTCGTGTGGGGCTGGGCTATGCGGCTTTGCGGGGGATGAGGTTGGCGGCGTCGTCGGCGTTGGGGCGGCGGAGGTCGAGGCGTACCGGTGGTTGGCCGCTGGTTTTGACGAGGTGGTCGAAGCGGGCGCTGATGGTCTGGGGGTGTCAGGGCTGTCCGTCGGGGCGGACGAAGAACAGTCCGGTGTTCGGCCAGGTGTTGCCGTTGACCTGTTGCCGGCGGTGGCGCACGTCGAGGTAGGCGGTGAGCCCGGCGATGGGAGTCATTAGATTCCTTGATGGCCAGTCCGGCGGGCTGCGAGCCTGGGAGACGGATTCAAGAGGTTCATCGTCGTATTTACAAGAAAGGGGTAAAGTAATGGTTCTGAGCGCAGAAGAAGCTCGCCAGAAAGCTGAGAATTTTCTCGATCTGAACGTGCGTCCTCAAATGTCGTTCGAGGTTGTCATCCTGGATGATTACATCAAGTATGAAGGAGACTCGTGGCTTTTCCCGTATAACGGAAAAGGCTACATAGAAGAGGATAGGCTATCGGAGATAATGGCCGGAAATATTCCAATCAGAGTCTTCAAGGCCAACGGTGAGACTGGATTCGATCGAAGAGGCTGATCTTATTTCGTGGTTCGAGAGCACCCCGCTGGATGTAGCCTCCGAGTAGGGTGTCGAACGGCGGCCCAGTCGCCGAGTTAATGAAGATGTGCTGCCCCGAGGCTTCGGCCTCGGGGTAGAGCCAAAGCAAATTTCGTTGATCTTCGTTGTGTCCGGTAGTTCCGGTAGGCCGCCGACCGGGTTGCGGAACTCCCGTAACCCCTGGTCGACGCCACGGGCGCCCGCCGGCATCCCGTCCCGGGTATCCGAATCCCATCAGGTCGTGACACCCTGCGCTGGCTGGCCGAGAGTCGACGCCGCGGTCATGGACCGGCTGATGTGCACCTGGTTCACCACCCGACGACCACCGCCGGAACCGGGCTCGCCCCAGACAACAAGACCGTCCGTAACACCCACGCCAGTACCGGCCTGGACGTGCAACTGTTCGTCGCCATGCGACAACCACGACGCCGCCGTGGTTGTCGCATGGGTCCGAGTCTCCGGCCGACACCACCGAGGTCACCCAGATCGCCGCCCTGCTCGACCCCCTCGACATCACCGCTGTGGGTCCGCCGTCGGTGAGGGTCTCAACCCGGTCTTCCCATCGCTGGGCCGACCTGCCGGTGGCCTTCTCTGCTCCTATGATGCTCGCGACATCTACATCGGGAGATGGTTTGTTGATCCACACATTCCGGTCGGCGGTCGTGATCACGGCTGCCGCCGTCATCGCCGCCGGCCTCGGCGGCCCGGCCCAGGCATCGAGCTACGGCTCCGCCCGAGTGAGCGGTACGACGGTTCTCTTCGCCGCCGCCACCGGCGTCACCAACAAGGTCGTGATCACCCGCTCCGGGCGGACCGTCACCGTCGACGACCGGGTGGCGATCGAGCCTGGCAAGGGCTGCAAGCAGGTCAAAGGCGACAAGACCCGGGTCCGCTGTACGACGAAGAAGGCGCCCGTCAAGGCCCTCGTCAACACCTGGGACCACAACGACTCGATCGTCAACAAGAGCGATCTGAAGATGGAGGCGTACGGCGGCCCCGGCAACGACAAGATCGTCGGAGGCCCGAAGGCGGACGTCCTGTACGGCGACGACATGTGCGCGCGGAAATCCGGCAACGACAAGATCTACGGCAAGGCCGGCAACGACCTGATCTACGCCGGCGACGGTGCCGACTACGTCTCCGCGGGCGACGGCAACGACCGGGTCCTCGGCGACAGCGACTGCACCACCGCGCCCGACCACGCCGGCAACGACGTCATCCACGGCGGAAACGGCAACGACGACCTGTTCGGCGACAGCGGCAACGACAAGCTGTACGGCGGAAACGGCAACGACTTCCTCAACGGCTGGTACGGCGCAGACCGGATCGAGGGCGGCGCCGGCGACGACCAGCTGTACGGCGACCCCGACGACCGCAGGGTCTCCGCCGACGTCCTGCTCGGCGGCACCGGCAACGACCTGGTCGACTACCAGGGATACAAGAAGCCCCTCACGATTTCCCTGAACGGCGCGTCCCGCGACGACGGCATCGCCGGCGAACACGACACCGTCGGTGCCGACGTCGAACGCCTCAACGGCGGCGCCGGCAACGACACCCTCACCGGCAACGCCGCGGCCAACACCATCTCCGGCGAGGCGGGCAACGACGTCATCCGCGGCGGCGGCGGCAACGACACCCTGTGGGGCGGCGAGGGCGACAACAAGCTGTACGGCGAGGCGGGCGACGACACCCTCCTCACCTACTACGGCGTCAACCTCCTCGACGGCGGCCCGAACACCGACGAGTGCCACGGCCGCTGGGACGCCGTCACCCTGGTCTCCTGCGAAACCTTCGCCGGCTAGCGGCCACCGGCACGAGCGTCATCGGGGTCGATACCCACTGAACGCAGCAGGTCGTGTAACCGGCCCTGGACGTCCACCCGGGCGTCCAGGGCTCGTACCGCGGCCTCGGATGCACGTTTCGTGAGCTGATCGAGTTCGGTCTCCTTGGCACGATCCATCGTTGCCTCCCCGCACGGTCGGATCGTCGTCGAGCATGGCGACGAGCATGGCGCGGGCATGGCGGATGTTCGAACGTAACGTGCCGACTTTGGCAGCGCCGCTCTCGAGTGCGGACCGGACTCGCCCGAGCCCAGAAACTCGACCACGCCGCGGACACGTTCGTGCACCGCACCGCACCGTCCCGGCCCCGTTCACCGGAACGGTCCCCGACGCCGCGCATCCGGGCGGCTAGACACCTAATCGCAGTCAGGGTCTGCCTCTGTGGTGATTTCGGGCGCTCAGCACGCCCGAATTCACCACACCCACAACAGCGTGGTGATTTGGGGCGTCCAGCGCGCC
>NZ_JZKF01000037.1 GCF_000962825.1 Actinoplanes rectilineatus | reverse complement strand
AAAACAACCCTGAGCGACGGCCCGGCAGCCGCACCATGCCACCCAGCAAAAGTTGACCTTGGACGTGACCACGCGCTGCGACAAACGGCTGAGCTGCGCGGATGCAACCGTGACCGTGACCGCCACCGCCACCACCGCCGCCGCCACCGGCCGACTAGTCACCACGGCGAAGGGGACCGCATAGTTACTGGTCACCGCGTTGATCAACTCAAGCACGAATGGGTGCATTCAACGCCCGCCGAGGACCGGCCGGCCCACCCGACGACACGATCGGGTTCGCGTGACGCCCCTCTCGGGACGGCAACAGCACCCGATCATGTGAGTGGGCGCGCCCAACAACCCCGAGGACGGCCGGCGCACCCGATGACACGGCGGGTACGCGGAACACCCCCCCCGAGACGGCAGCCGCACCCGACGGCACAACCGGGTGCATCGGTCACCCGCCGCGGCCCGCCACACCGAGCCCGATCGCGCGAACGGGTTCGAGTGACGGCCCTACCGGAGCGACGGCCGCACCCGTGAAGAGTGCGGGCCGAGTCCGCTCGACCCGCTCGAGAGGACGGCAGGCAGGGCCGCCTGACACGGGAGCAGGCAACTCCGCCCGGGCCGGGCCGAGTCTGCTCGACCCGCTCGACCCGCTCGAGAGGACGGCGGACCGGGCGGCCCGGTGCGGGAGCAGGCAACTCCGCCCAGCCCGGGCCGAGCCTGCTCGACCCGCTCGAGAGGACGGCGGGCGGGGCGGCCCGGTGCGGGAGCGGGCAGCTCCGCCCGGCGCGGGCGGCACGGGCGTGAGTGGGCAGACGAGCGCGATCAGCCCGGGGAGGTGTGGTTTGCGGGACGGCTCAGGTCGTACCCCGAACGGGTGAAGATGGGGCGACGCCCGGCCGGAAGTAACCGGCGGGGTGGGTTTTTCCGTCCAGGGTGTGTCAGGGCTTCTTCGTCATGGTCTGCCAGCGGGCCAGGTTGTGGCGGGCGTCGACCAGCGCGTCGTGCCGGCCCGCCATCTCCGGCAGCGCCGGGCGGCCCAGATCGTCCCAGCGCTGGCGCAGGTCCTTGGTGAAGCGGGGGATCTCGCGCGGCAGGGCCGGCATCGCGCCCCACAGCTGGGCCAGCGCCACGTGGTCGTAGGCGGCGTACCAGGCCCAGAGTTCCATCTGCTCGTTGCGTCCCTGGATCGGTTCGATCAGGAACTGGTAGAGGTCCTCGCGGATCCGTTCGCGGCTGCGCCACGCCTTGTCGGCGGGCGACGGCAGTTTGTCGAGGACGTTGCGGCGGACCCAGGGCACCGCGCGGGAGTCGTCGAATTCGGTGCTGACCGCGTAGAACTCGCGGCCGAACTCGTCGACGACGCCGATGGAGACCAGGTCGACGATGCGCCCGTCCTCGATGAACTCACAGTCGTAAAAATAGCGGTAGGACATCGGCCCCATCCTTGCCCATCGTCATCCGGGCATGGATTCCAGGGCCTGTCGCGCCCGTCCGAGGACGTCCGGGTAGCCCCAGCGGGCGGCCCGGTCGGCCTGGACGGCCCAGCGCAGGCGCAGCAGCACGGGCAGGGCGGCTTCGAGTTCGTCGGCGCTGACCGGGCCGGCTGCCAGGTAGCCGTCGAGGAGTTCGGCGGCCCGGTCGGCGCCGCCGGCGTAGACGACGGCGGCGGCGACGTCGTAGACGAGGGGGCCGGTGCCGCCCGCGCCGCAGTGCAGGACGCCGGACCGGCCGGTCTCCGGGTCGAGGACGAACGTGTCGGGGGCCGGGTCGCCGTGCAGGACGCCGTAGGTGAGGCGATCGGTCACGGTCAGGCGGGTGACGACGGCGATCGCGTCGGCGACGGCTTCGCGCAGCCACGGTTCGCCGGTCAGGTGCGGCGCCTCGGCGTCGAGCATGTACCAGGTGCGCAGGCCGGGGTGCCGGAAGCCCTGCAGCGCCCGGTGTACGGCGCCGAGGCGTTCGCCCCACCACTGCTGGTCGACCGGGTCGTGGCCGTCCAGGTGGCGGCCGGGGAGGCGGCGGAGCACGGCGAGCGCACCGCAGGCGGTCTCGGCGGTGAGGCCGCCGCCCAGGGTGCGGACCGGTTCGCCGGCGTCGATGCGGGCGTGGCGCAGGTGTTCGGCGGCGAGCAGCCCGGCTTCCATGGGCTGCCGGGCGGCCGCCTCGGCGAGCCGGGCCACGTAGCGGCGGCCGGGCCCGGTGATGATCTCCCAGCCGACCGACATGGTGGCCGGCGGCAGCGCGGTGATCTCGGAGGGGACGAGATGCCACTGATCCCGCAGAGTCGATCGAAGAAGGTCGTCATCCGGCACTGCGGGATTATCTCGGCACAAGCCACCAAAGCGACGGACAACCGGGGCGACAATCACAGAAGGCGATGAGCGGTTTACAGACAGCCACCGAAGGGACATGATCGTACGGGGGCGAGCCTTCGATGTCCGGACAGGAATGGCGCCGGGGGCACGCTTCGTGCTAAGAGTGATCGTTCGCGTCGTGGGGCCGACGCCGGCCGGGGTCGACGCGGTCCCCATCGGGGGAGGGATACGCCGTGGACCATCGCCTGCCGGATTCCGGCGACGCACTGACCGGCGTGGAGATGTTCGCCGGTCTGGAGCCGGACGTGCGACAGCGGGTCATCGCCGCGGCTGTCCCACGCCACTACCGCAAGAACCAGATCCTGTTCGTGGAGAACGACCCCGGCGACTCGCTGATCATCATGAAGCGGGGAGCCGTCGCCGTGTTCCGCACCGCACCGACCGGTGAGCGCGCCGTGCTCACCGTGGTGCGGCCACCTGACGTGCTCGGCGAGGTGTCCCTGTTGGACGCCTCCACCCGCAGCGCGTCCGCCGAGGCCATCGAGGACTCCCAGGCGCTCTCGCTGTCCCGGGCGGCCTTCATGGACCTGGTGCACTCCAATCCGCGCATCCTGGACGCGGTGATGCGCTCGGTCGGCGGCCTGATCCGCCGTCTCACCGAGCAGAACGCCGACCACGTCTTCCTGGACCTGCCCGGGCGGGTGGCCAAGACCCTGGTCCGCCTCTCCGGGGAGAGCCAGGCGCCGATGATCACCATCGAGCTCAACCAGAGTCAGCTGGCCGAGATGGCCGGCGGTTCGCGGCAGAGCGTGAACCAGGCGATCGGGTCGTTCGCCAGCCGCGGCTGGCTGCGCACCGAGGGCCGGCGCATCGTGGTGACCGACGTGCAGGCCCTGCGCCGCCGGGCGGGCATGACGGGTTGACCCGGTTCCCGCCGCCCGGTCGCGCGTCTTCCGCGGCCGGGCGCCGGGACAGGTGCGTGCGGCGCGGGGGCTGAGAGCGCCTCAGGCCGCCTTTCGGGTACGCGTGGGAGCCGGAACCTCCACCGAGGTCTTCAACGTCGAGGCATAGACGTCGACGTACTCCCGGCCGGAGAGGGCCATCAGCTCGTACATGATCTCGTCGGTGATCGCCCGCTCGACGAAGCGGTCGCCGCGCTGGTCGGCGTAACGGGAGAAGTCCAGCGGCTCGCCGATCCGGATCCGGACCCGTTTGATCGACGGGATCAGGGTGCCGGTGGGCTGGATCTCGTCGGTGTTCAGCATCGCCATCGGTACCACCGGCGCGCCGCTCTCCAGGGCCAGCCGGGCCACCCCGGTCTTGCCGCGGTAGAGCCGGCCGTCCGGGGAGCGGGTGCCCTCCGGGTAGATGCCCGCGACGTTGCCCTCGCGCAGCACCCGCAGCAGGGTGTCCAGCGCCGCCTGGGCGGCCTGACCACCCGAACGGTCCACCGGGATCGTCCCCGCGCCGAGGAAGAACATCCGGGAGAACCAGCCCTTGATCCCCTTGCCGGTGAAGTATTCGGCCTTGGCGACGAAGGTCACTTTCCGCTTCATGATCAGCGGTGTGAAGATCGAATCGGAGAAGGAGAGGTGGTTGCAGGCGAGGATCACCGGGCCGGTTCCCGGCACGTTGGCCAGGCCCTCGACCTTCGGCCGGAAGAGCAGTCTCAGCAGCGGTCCGAGGACCACCAACTTCAGCAGCCAGTAGAACACTGACGTCCTTTCAGCGGGTGCGCCGTGGGTGTCCGGGGCGACAGGAAGCGTACGAAGCGGGAGCGGCGCGCCACAACGCACTCCCGCAACCGGTGCCTGCCGTGTCACCATTCAAGGCACGGTCGGCAAGGGGGTGCATCGGTGACAACGGGTGGCGCCCGTCGAGGGCGGCGCGACAACGGGCTCGACGCCGCCGATTTCGCGGCAGCGGGTGACGTGGATCCACGGGTCGGTGAGCACCTCCTGGACGTGCTCGCAGCCGGTGGCATCGCGGCATATCTGCAGCCCACGGCGGATCTCAATCCCATTCTGCGGGCCACCACGCTGCCCGCGCGCCCCATCGACCGGCTCTTCGTGGACCGGACCCGGCTGGAGATCGCGCGCGAGCACCTGCAGAAGGTGACCGGTGGTGCCCCGCCCACGCCGCCGCCGGCCCCGCCGGCCGATCCGCGGCCGCAGGCCGAGGTGGACGCCGAGTGGGACAAGATCATCGCCGGTTTCCACACCACGGTCGACGCGGACGCGGCCCCCTGGCCGGAGGCCGAGCACGTCGAGCCGGAGAAACCGCGCACCCGGCCGGCCGAGGACGACGGCACGCCGCTGCGGCGGCGCACCGACCCGCTCCCGCCGGAGCCCTCGATCCTCTACGGGCTGGACACCTTCGGTGCCGATCTGCCCGGTGACGAGGAGGAGGAGCGGTACATCCCGCCGCCCCCGCCACCGATGCCGCACATCTCGAAGTACGCGGTTCTCGGCCTGCTGGGAGTGGTGGCCGGTTTCGTGCTGTTCCTGTTCCCGGAGCTGATCCCGGTCGATCCCGAGCTGGTGACGCTCCTCGGCTTCATCGCGATCGTGGGCGGCGCGGTGACCCTGGTCTGGCGACTACGTGCCGGTGACGACGACGACGAATTCGACGACGGCGCCGTCGTATAGACGAATATCGGTGATCTACCGATAACCTACGGTGATGCGTCAGAGTTCGCTCGTCGTCGTCGCCAACCGCCTGCCCCTCGATGACAACGCCGCACTGGACGGCGCCTCGGAGTGGCGGCGCAGTCCGGGTGGTCTCGCCAGCGCCCTGCACGCCTTCCTGCCACCGATCCCGGCGACCTGGGTCGGCTGGGCCGGCGGCGTGGGCCCGGCGCCCACCCTGCCCGACATCGGCAGCCTGCGACTGCGTCCCGTCCCGCTGAGCGTGGACGAGCTCCGGGAGTACTACGAGGGATTCGCCAACTCCACACTGTGGCCGCTGTACCACGACGCGGTCCAGCAGCCGGTCTTCCACCGGGGCTGGTGGGAGACGTACCGGGCGGTCAACCGCCGGTTCGCCGAGGCGGCCGCCGAGGCCGCCGAGCCGGGCGCCGCGGTCTGGGTGCAGGACTACCACCTGCAGCTGGTCCCGCAGATGCTCCGCGAGCTGCGGCCGGACCTGCTGATCGGGTTCTTCATGCACGTGCCGTTCCCGCCACCCGAGTTGTTCATGCAGCTCCCCCGCCGGGTCGAGCTGGTCCGTGGGCTGCTCGGCGCCGACCTGATCGGTTTCCAGCGGGAACAGGCCGCGCACAACATGGCCCAGCTCGCCGAGAAGCTGATCGGCACGCCGACCGCCGACGACGACATCGAGGTGGACGGACGGACGGTGCGGACCGCCGCGTTCCCGGTCTCCATCGACGTCGCCGAGGTCCGTGCCCTGGCCGCCCGCCCGGACGTGGTGGCCCAGGCCAAGCAGCTGCGCCGCGATCTGGGGCAGCCCAAGCGGGTGCTGCTCAGCGTGGACCGGCTGGACTACACCAAGGGCATCGAGCACCGGCTGACGGCCTACCGGGAGCTGCTGCGCGACGGGCACGTGAAGGTCCGGGACACCGTGCTGGTCCAGGTGGCCGTGCCCAGCCGGGAGCGGGTGGAGAGCTACCGGGACCTGCGGGACCGGATCGAGGGCGAGGTCGGCCGGATCAACGGGGAGTTCGGCCGGGTCGGCGAGCCGGCCATCCACTACCTGAACCAGGCGTTCGAGCGTTCCGAGCTGGCCGCGCTGTACCGGACCGCGGACGTGATGGTGGTGACCCCGCTGCGGGACGGGATGAACCTGGTCGCCAAGGAGTTCGTGGCGGCCCGGGAGGACGGTGCGGGCGCGCTGGTGCTCAGCGAGTTCGCCGGGGCGGCCGCCGAGCTGGAACAGGCTTTCCTGGTCAACCCGCACGATCTGGACGGGCTGAAGGAGACCCTGCTGCGGGCGATGGAGGCGAAACCGGACGATCTCAAAGTCCGGATGACCGCGATGCGCAAACACCTGGCGAAGCACGACATCGTGGCGTGGGCGCGCGACTACCTGACCGCTTTGGATCACACAGGTCGGCTGGCCGAGACCCTGCCCGGAAAGCCCCGCAAACGCCGTTGAGGTGTGGTGATTTCGGGCGCGGAGCGCGCCCGAAATCACCACACCTCAAGGTCCGTGTGGAGTTGAGGCGCGGAGCGCGCCCGAAATCAACACACCTCAAGGTCCTCGCGGGTTCAGGAGAGCTGCTTGCCGAGCCAGTCGAGGATCGCGTCGATCGGCTCGGTCCACCCGTCCTCGAGCATGAGGTAATGCCCCATGCCGGGGAAGAGCAGCGGCGCCCCGCCGTACTCCGCCGCCGCCCGGTCCAGCGCCTTGCGACGGACCACCCGGTCGTCCGGGCTGCCCACCACCAGGGTCGGCGGGCGGCCGACCGGACGGGGCGGGGGCGTCCGCGCGATCAGGTCGCGGCGCCGGGGCCGGGCGTCGATCCGGGCCAGGTACTCCTGGGCGCGGTCGGCCGGCATCTCCGGGCTGAACAGCTGCCGGGCGTTGAGCCGCAGCCGCCCGCCGAACAGGGCCGGCACCGCGCCGGCCGGGTTGACCCGCAGCGCCGCGCCGAGCGCCGCCCAGCCGTCCAGCACCGGCGACACCAGCACCGCCGCGCGGGCCGGGTAACGCCCCAGCGCCCGGGCCACCACCAGGGCGCCGACGCCGTGCCCGACGAGCACGGTCTGCCGGGGCAGCGAGGCGGCCACCTGGATCACGTCGTGCACCTGGGAGCGCAGGTCGCCGCCGGAGCGCGGGGTGAGCGCGTGCGCCGGGTAGCCACGCCCGGCGGTGTGCCCGAGCCACTGCTCGGCGAACGCCCAGGCGCCGTGGCCCATCCCGGGCACGAACAGCACCGGCGGGTGGCCCTCGTCGTCGTCCGGGAGCAGGGTGACGACCTCGCGGTCGGCGGGCGGGACCGGCCGGGTCCAGTCGGTGAATCGCAGCAGGTCACTCACTTCGCCGGCTCCATCTGCCTCAACAGGCTCTCGAGGGAGCGCAGGTAGTCCACGTGGTCGACCTCGAACCAGTGCCGCCGGGTGGGCACCACCCTGCGACGGGACCAGGAGGCCAGCGGCCGGGTCGACTCCTTCTGCTGGATCGCGGTGGCCCGCGCCGGGTCGGTCAGGCGCAGCCGCAGCCAGCGGGCCACCGCCACGCTCTGCCAGTGGGCCAGCGGGAACAGTCCGGCGTCCGGCTGCAGCAGGCCGATCACGGCGAGCGTCGGATGACGCCGGGCGAACGCGTGCAGGTGCAGGTCGGGGCGACCGTCCTCGTCGCTGTCCAGCAGGGCGGGCTCGAGGAAGTCGAACCGCGGGGTGTACCCGGTCGCGGTGATCACCAGGTCGGGTTCGATCCGGCTGCCGTCGGCCAGTTCCACGGCCGCGCCGTCGAAGCGGGTCACGTCCGGCACCGCGGTGATCTTCCCGTGGCCCAGGTAGTAGGGCAGTTGACTGGTGACGACCGGGTGCGCCTCGGACGGCCGGTGGTCGGGTGCGGGAACGCCGAACCGGGTCAGGTCACCGGTGTGCAGCCGGAGCAGGCGCCGGTGCAGCCACTCGCGCAGCCGGGCCGGCAGTCGCCTGCTCCACGAGTAGACCTGATCGGCGGGGCGGCCGAGGAGGTATTTCGGGGCGTACCAGTAGCCGCGGCGGGTGGAGTGCCACACCTGGGACGCCTGCTGCGCCGCCTCGACCGCGATGTCGCAGCCGGTGTTGCCGCCGCCGACCACCAGCACCTTGCGGCCACGCAACTTGGCCGGGTCCTTGTACGCCCCGGCATGCATCACCTGCCCCCGGAACTCCCCCGGGATCTCCGGTTTGAGCGGCGACCAGTTGTGCCCGTTGGCGACCACGATCGCGGCGTACCGCTGGACCCGCGACGACCCGCCGCCGGTGGACTGGATGGTCACGTCCCAGAAGCCGTCGGCGGCGGGGACGGCGGAGACGACCTCCATGCCGTACCAGATCTGCTCGCCGAGCCGGAAGTGTTTCGCGTAGCGCTCCAGATAGTCGAGGACCTGGCTGTGGTGCGGGTAGTCCGGCCAGGTGTCCGGCATCGGGAAGTCGGGGAACTCGGTGAGCGGCCGTGAGGTGATCAGGTGGGTGCTCGCGAAGACGGGGCTGCGGTCGTGGCGCCAGTTCCAGGCGCCGCCGACGGAGGTCTCCCGCTCGTAGCAGTCGACCAGGAAGCCCATCTCGAGGAGGTTCTTGACGGCGGTGAGGCCGCTGGCGCCCGCGCCGACGACACAGACGGCGTCGCGACGGTCGCCCGGGTCCGGGGAGTCTTGCACCCGGCGATCCTTGCAGACCGGGGCCTCAGGAGGAAGGGAGGATAAGGTCCGCTACGACCGGTAAATGATCACTGGCGAGGCGTGCCCGATCCGTCGAGATGATCTCGTAACGTTCGATGGCCACGCCCCCGCCGACGAAGAGCCCGTCGATGCGCCGCTGCGGCAGTGACGCCGGGTACGTGGGCAGGTCCTCGGCCGAGCCGGTCAGCCCGTCCTCGACCATCCGCCAGCCGCTGCCGCCCGGACCCTCGTTGAGGTCGGCGGCCACGATCACCGGGCCCTCGATCCGGTCCAGCTCGTCCTTCCAGAACGCGGCCTGGGCGGGCCGTTCGGCCGGATCGGTGGCCAGGTGCGAGCCGGAGACGGTGAAGCGCGCACCCCGGACCGCGCCCTCGGCGAAGACCGCCCCGCGCATGTGCCGGCCCGGGGTGAGCGGGTAGCGCAGGCACCACTCGCGGCGGATCGCCACCCGCAGGCTGACCAGCAGCAGGTTGCCCAGCGACGGCAGGCCACCGGCGGCCACCACCATGCCCAGGTCGGCGGCGAGGGTCGCGCACTTCTGCCGCCACCGGAACCGCCGGGGCGCCTCCTGCACCACGAGGACGTCCGGGGCCAGGCCGCGGACCAGGCCGATCAGCGCGGCCCGGTCGTCCCGCAGGCCGTGCACGTTGTAACTCACGACCCGTAGCGGGACCCCGGACACGCGTACCGCCTCAGACCCGGCGGGCCAGGTCGGCGGCGCCGACCACGCCGGCCGCGTTGCCCATCTGCGCCGCCTTGACCTCGGCGACCGGGAACCGGTTGCGGTTGGCCAGCTGTTCGCGGTACGCCCGCTCGGCCGGTTCCATCAGCAGCGGTCCCGCGTCGATCACGCCGCCGCCGATCACCAGAATCGCCGGGTCGAGGCTCTGCGCCAGGTCCGCCAGGGCCACGCCGAGCCAGTAGCCGACCTGGTCGAACGCATCCTTCGCGACCTTGTCGCCGGCCCGAGCCGCGTCGGTGATCTGCCGCCCGGTGATCGCCTGCGGGTCCCCGCCGGCCAGTTCGAGCAGCTTCGCGGCGCGCTTCGGCTTCTTGGCGGCGCCGGCCCGCCCGAAGCGGACCAGGGCGTTGCCGCTGGCGTACTGCTCGAGGCAGCCGAGCCGGCCGCAGCCGCAGGGGTGCCCGTCCGGGACCGACTGGATGTGGCCCAGTTCGGCGGCGATGCCGTTGGCGCCGCGCCACAGCCCGCCGTTGATCACCACTGCGCCGCCGATGCCGGTGCCCACCGTGATCATCACCATCGAGTCGGCGTGCTGGGCGACACCGAAGCGGAACTCCGCCCAGCCGGCCACGTTGGCGTCGTTCTCCAGGACGGTGGGCAGGCCGACCGCCTTGGTCACGTAGTCGCGCAGGGGCTCGTCACGCCAGGCCAGGTTCGGCGCGAACAGCACCGTCGAACCGGCGGCGTCGATCCATGCGGCGGCACCGATGCCGATCGCGGTGGCGGCCGGGTACTGCGCCGCCAGCTCCGCGGCCACCTCGACGATGGTGTCCCGGGTGCCGGCCGGGTCGGAGGCCGGCGTGGGCCGCCGGTTCGACGCGAGCACGGTGCCCTTCTCGTCGACCACCCCACCGGCGACCTTGGTGCCGCCGACGTCGATTCCGATGGTCAGCGTCACGCTGCCCGTCCCCTCTGCAGAAAGTTCACACCCCGCCCGGCTCCGACTTCTCCGGGTCCTGATCAACGCTACGGGGCGTCGCCGCGGCCTGCGCGGGGGCCTCCGCGGTCGCGGCGGCCCACACATCGGAACCCGGCCGGGCGCGCGGCGGAACGGGTCCCCCGCCCTCGCCGGACGGGCCGGTCGCCCCGGTGGCCGCCGTCGCGGTAGCCGCCGCCTCGGCCGCCCGGCGGGCCTGTTCGACCGCGCGGGCCACCGCCTGCTCGGCCGCCGCGGCACGGGCGCGGGCCGCCTCGGCCGCCTCCCGGGCGCTCTCGGCGGTCGCGGCCGCCCACGGATCGTCCGGCGCGGCCTGCCCGCCGAAAGCGGAGGCGGGTTCGGGGGACGGGGCCGGAGTGGCCGCGGTGGCGGTCGCGAGGGAGGAGAACGCCCGCATCAGACCGGCCACACCCTGTGCGATGTCACCCGCGCTGGTGGCGATCCGTTCGGCGACCTCGGGGTCCGGGTCGCGGACCGCGGCGATGGCCCGGCAGACCGGGCACACGCAACACTCGGCGCCGCCCGTCGACCAGGGGCCGGACGGCACGCTGTCGGCGACCATGCCGAGGAGTCCCAGGACGTCCGCCTGCGCCGTAGGAGAAGAAGCTCGTGCCAGGAGGGCGGCGACCAGCCGTTCCGCCTCCTCGCGTGCCGAACCGGCCATGTGTTCCCCCTCAGGCGGGCATGCTCTCGACGCGGCGCTTCAGCTCCTTGAGCGCCGTGTCCATGATCATCTTTTCGGCTTTGCGGCGGAACATGCCGAGCATCCCCATCGCCAGATCCACCGCCAGCGTGTACGTCACCGTGGTCACGCCGCCGGTCTCCACCAGATCGTAGGAGCCGGTCTGGGACTTCTGCGTCTTCGACGGCTCGACCAGGTGCCACTCGATCCGGGACAGATCGTCGGCGTACGCGTACTCCAACGTGTACTCGTCGACGAGCACCGCGGCGTCGATCCGGAACCGGACCTGGGCGGCGTAGCCGTCGTCGTACTCCTCCGCGACCTCGGCGAGTTTGATCGCCTCGGCCCACTCCGGGTAACGCGGGAAATCGCAGATCACCGCGGCCACCCGGGACAGGGGCGCATGGACCTGGATCGACTGCGTCGAGGTGTCCGCCATGCACCGGAGGCTACCCGCTGGACGCGACGGAGCACGTCACCGGGGCGTCGCCGGACGAGCCGGGACGGGCCGGTGCCGCTACGATCCGTCACGTGCCCGCCATAGCCAGTGGATCCGCACGCGTACGCCCGGTCGAGGCGGCGGCCCGCGTCGTCATGCTCGTCCTGGTCACCGTGCTGACCCTCACCGCCACCGGTGATCCCGCCCAGCTCGGGTGGATCGCCCTGCTGGCGATCGCCGCCGTGCCCGCCTTCGTCGCCCGGGAACACCCGGTCCTGGCTCCGGCCGGCCGGTTCGCCGAGGTGGTCGGCACCGGTCTGGCCGCCGGCTGGATCGCCGCCTCCGCGGACGGGCTGAACCGGGTCAACGCCGGGTTCGGCGCCGAGGCGATCCTGCCGTACCTGACGGTTCCGCTGCTGGCCGCGGCGCTGTGGCGGCGGCAGACCGAGGGCGTCGCGCTGCTCGGGCTGGCCGCGGTGGCGATGGTGGCCGGCGGCGCGCTGGCCGGCGGCGGGATCATCGCCGGCGACGCGCCGCTGATCGAACTGGGTTACCTCGCGGCCTGCGGCCAGTGGCTGGTCCTCGGCGCGATCGTGACCTTCGCCGCCGAGACGCTGCGCCAGCTGCTGCTGCCGCCGGAGCCCACCCCGCAGCCGTACGCGGAGGCCACCCGCCTGCTCACCCAGTTGCGCAGTGTCGCCCGCTCGCTGCCCGGCGCCACCCTCGACCCGGGCGGCATCTCCGAGCACCTGCTGGAGGAGCTGCACACGGTCAACGCGGGGCACCGGGCCGCGGTGCTGTCGGCCAGTGGCGGCGGCCGTCTCGTGGTGCTCGCCCAGCGCGGCGCGGAGCGGGTCGACTGGGAGGTGACGCTCGACGCGGACTCGGCGATCGCCGACGCGTGGGCCACCCAGCAGCCGCAGACCGCGAGCCGGTCGCAGGCGCGCACCCACAGCGCCGGGGACACCTCGTCGCTGGTGGTGCCGCTGGTCGCCGGCGTGCGCACGATAGGACTGGTGATCCTCGAGACGGACGCCGCCGGGGCGTACCCGTCGGGGGTCGTGCAGAGCGTGACCGAGGTGACCGACCCGGCCGCGCTGCGGCTGGAGGCCGCCCTGCTCTTCGACGACGTGCGCTCGCTGGCCACCAACGAGGAGCGTCAGCGGCTGGCCCGGGAGATCCACGACGGGGTCGCGCAGGAGCTGGTGATGGTCGGCTACGGCATCGACAACGCTCAGGCCACCCTGCCGGAGGGCGCCGAGGAGACCGCCGAGGAGTTGCGCACGCTGCGGGCCGAGGTGACCCGGGTGATCACCGAGCTGCGGCTGAGCCTGTTCGAGCTGCGGTCCGAGGTCGACCGCAACGGCGGTCTGGCGGCGGCCATCGCGGAGTACGCCCGGACCCTGGGCACCAGCGCCGGCCTGCGGGTGCACTTCACCTTCGACGAGTCGACGGCCCGGCTGCCCGCGGCGACCGAGGCCGAACTGCTCCGGATCGCCCAGGAGGCGATCACCAACGCCCGCAAGCACGCGGGGGCGTCGAATCTGTGGGTCACCTGCACCGTGGATCCGCCGTACGCGGAGATCGAAGTGTCCGATGATGGCAAGGGCTTCGCGGACAACCGCCCGGACGGGCGGTACGGCCTTACCATCATGGCCGAGCGCGCCGAACGCATCCGAGGTCGTCTCAAGATCACGCCGAGACACCCGAGCGGTACAACCGTCGCCGTAGTACTCGGAACTCCGCCTCGGCGCGATAGCGTGCGGGATAGTGTTTCCGCTCCAGAAGGGGAGTAACCCGAGCATGTCGACCAGTCCTGCGCCGACCGGGCGCACCAAGGTCCTCCTTGTCGACGACCACGACCTGATTCGTAAAGGGCTGCGACACGCATTCGAACGCGACCGGCAGTTCGAGGTCGTGGGTGAGGCGGCCACCGCGGCCGAGGCCGTGCGTCAGGCCGGTGCCCTGCAGCCCGATGTCGTGATCATGGATCTGCGCCTGCCCGACGGCAGTGGCCTGGAGGCCACCCGCGCGCTGCGCAAGAACAACGCGAACATGGGCATCGTGGTGCTGACCATGTACGCGGGCGATGATCAGCTGTTCGGCGCTCTCGAGGCCGGGGCCAGCGCGTTCGTGCCCAAGACCGCCCCGGCGGACGAGGTGGTCGCGGCCGCCCGGCACGCCGCCTCGGCACCCAGCGCGTTCACCGCGGCCGATCTGGCCGAGGCGATGAAGCGCCGGCTCGCCCCGTCCGGCCCGCAGCTCTCGCCGCGCGAGGGTCAGGTTCTGCGACTGCTGGCCGACGGCATGAGCGTCGCCGGGATCGCCAAGCAGTTGTTCGTGTCGGAGTCCACGGCCAAGACGCACATCTCCAAGCTCTACGAGAAGCTGGGTGCGGCAAACCGTGCCCAGGCCCTGATGACCGCCCTCCGGTTGGGCCTGCTGGAAGCCCCGGACGCCCCGAAGTTCTAGGATTTCCGGACATTTTCGGCGATTCTCTTTTTAAGCGATAACAGCGGCGTCTCCGTGCCCTGCGCGGTGTCCCCCCGCGGAGACCCTCTTCACTCCCCCAGGGAGGTCAGCACCTTGCGCAGCAGGGTGTTGAGCTGCGTCAGCTCGTCCTCGGAGAGCGCTTTCAGAGCCTCCTGATCCCGCGCGATCCCCTCGAAGATGTACCGGTTCCACATCTCACGCCCCTCCGGCGTGGGCCGCACCAGCACCCGCCGGCGGTCGACCTCGTCGCCCTGCCGGGTGACCAGGCCGGCAGCCACCAGCCGGTCCAGGCGGCTGGTCATCGCCGCCCGCGTCACATTCGCCGCCTCGGCCAGTTGCGCCGGGGTCGCCTCGGTCGGCCAGGGCTGCACCATCAGCACGTGCAGGGTCTTGTAGTCCTGCAACGTGAAGTCCGGATCCCCCGCGGCGAACGCCGTCGCGTCGGCACGTGCGATCCAGCGCAGGATGTGTTTCATCCGGACCAGCGCGCCCTCGACCTCGGGCGCGAACGCCGGCTGGTCCTGCCAGAACGCCGACCAGCGGGCCACATGCTGATCAACACCGTCTCCCATGGATCGATTCTGCCACGTCCTGACTATTCGATTGCAAATAGTTCGATGCTGAATTAGTTTCCGGGTCATGACGCGCGACTTCCGGCTCCTCGCCACCGGGCAGGGCCTCTCCTGGCTCGGCAACGGCTTCCAGACCGTCGCCCTGGCCGTCGCGGTGGTCACCACCGGCGGCGGCGCCCGCGACCTCGGCCTGGTGATGGCCTGCTCGGTGCTCACCCTGCTGGCCGGCACCCTGTTCGGCGGCGTCTGGGCCGACCGCCTGCAGCCCCGCCACGTCATGCTCGTCTCCGACCTGGCCCGCTTCGCCGCCACCGCCGGCATCGCCGCGATGTTCACCCTCGGCGACGGCTACCACCTCGCGCTGCTCTGCGCGCTCACCGTCGTCTCGTCCGCCGCCGGCAGCTTCTTCAACCCGGCCCTGGCCGCACTCAAACCCCTACTGGTCCCGGGCGAACGCCTGCAGAGCGCCAACGCCACCCTCAGCCTGATCGAGACCGCCTGCCGGGTGGCCGGCCCGGCAGCCGGCGGCCTCACCGTCGCCGCTTTCGGCGCTCCGGCCGGCTTCGCCGCCAATGCGGTCAGCTTCCTGCTCGCCGCGGTGGTCGCCGCCCTTCTTCGGGTACGCGCACCGCGCGGCCCCCGCACGGCGGTGTTCGCCGAGATGTCGGCCGGCTGGCGCGAGATCCGCAGCCGGGACTGGCTGATCGGCGGCATGGCCGGCGCCACGGTCTACCACATCGCCAACGGCATGATCCTGGTCATCGTGCAGGTGGTCGCGGTGGAACGCCTCGGCGGGGCGACCGCGATCGGCTGGATCTCGGCGGCCGAGGGGCTGGGCGGCATGATCGGCGCCGCCCTGGGCCTGCGGCTACGGCCCCGGCGCCCGCTGCGGGCCGGCTGGCTCGCCCTGCTGCTGATGCCGGTGTGGGCGATCGCCTACGTGTGGCCGGGCATCCTGGTCGCGGTGCTGCTGGGCGCGGTGATCGGCTATGCCGGGCTGCTCTTCTTCGACGTCCAGTGGGAGACCACGATCCAGCGGCACGTCCCCCGGCACATGCTGGGCCGGGTCGCCTCCTGGGACTACGTGACCTCGTTCCTGGCCATGCCGGTGGGCAACGCGCTGGCCGGGCCGCTGGCCGAGGTGTACGGGACCGATCGGGTGCTGACCTGCTGCGCCGCGGTTCTCGGGCTGTCGGCGCTGTCCCAGCTGCTGATCCCGGGTTCCCGGCGGATGACCCGCACGTCAGAGGACCTCCCCGAGCACGGCGATCAGGTGCGGCTTGGTGGGCACCCCGGTCGCCCGTCGGACCACCCGGCCGCCTGAATCCAGGACCAGCAGCGTCGGCGTCCGCCAGATGCCCAGCTCACGGACCTCGTCGAGGTGACTCTCGGCGTCCACCTCGACGTGCTGGACGCCGGGCACCAGCGCGGCGACCTCGGTGCTGACCCTGCGGACGGCCCGGCAGGGCGCGCAGAAGGCGGTGGAGAACTGCAGCAGGGTGGCCGGGGCGGGGCCCACTCCGAGTCGTGTCAACAGTGCCGGATCGAGTGTCACGTCCTGATCGTGACGCGGACCGTCGACGGCCGCCAGGCGGCCGTCGCGCCGGCGGTGCCGGACGCCCACCGCCGCACCCACGACGAGCACGATGCCGACCGCGCCGGATCCCACCGGATCCCTCGGATGACCATGACACGTCGATCAGGCCGACTGATAGGCGCTGGCCTGCAGAGTGAACAACTGCGCATAGGCACCGGCGGCGGCCATCAGCTCCTCGTGATCGCCCTCCTCGACCACCGTGCCGTGGTCCAGGACATAGATCCGGTCCGCCTCGCGCACACTCGCCATCCGGTGTGTGATCAGCACGACCGTCCGCCCCTGCGCCAGCTCGCGCAGCCGGAGGTAGACGTCGTGCTCGGCGCGGGCGTCCAGGTTCGCGGTCGGCTCGTCACAGATCAGCAGCGGCGCGTCCCGGTGGAAGGCACGGCTCACCGCCAGCCGCTGCCACTGCCCGCCGGAGAGGTCCGCGCCGTCGGTGAAGTGCCGGGACAGCAGGGTCTCGTACTGCCGGGGCAGCTCCGCCACGAACTCGTGGGCGTCACCGGCCCGCGCCGACTCCTGCACCTCGTCCAGCGACGCCGGGCGGTCGTGCCGGCCGATGGCGATGTTCAGGCGGGCGGACAGCGGCCAGCGGGTCGGCTCCTGCATCACCACCGCGACCCGCTCCCGCATGGCTTCCGGGCCGTACCCGGCCACGTCGACACCGTCCCAGGCGACCGTGCCCTGCTGCGGCCGGTACAGCCCGGCCAGCACGGCGGCCAGCGTCGACTTGCCGGAACCGTTCTCACCGACCAGCGCGATGATCTGACCGTGCGCCAGAGTGAGACTGACGTCCTTCACCGCGGGCCGGGCCGCGTCCGGATAGCTGAAGGTCACCCCGTCCAGCCGGATCTCGGCGAACGTCCGGGGCACGCCGAGACCGGTCTCCGCCTCGGCACGGTCCGTCGACAGCTCGCAGAAACCCTGGAAGTCCGCGAAGTACAGGCCCTGCTCGTAGACCCGGTTGACGGTGAACGCCAGCTCGGAGAGCTTCCCGATACCGATGTTGATCGCGTAGGCGGCCGCTCCCCCGGCGGCCAGTTCCATCCGGCCGGTCCAGAGCAGCCAGAGCAGCATCGCGTACGCCGCGCCGGTCGCCAGCCCGCCGAGCGCCTGACCGGCCAGGTTGGTCCGGACCACCCGGCCGATCACCCGGATCTCCTCGATCGTGGAGACCCGCAGCAGCCGGGCCACCTCGGCGAGCAGGAACCGGCGTACCGTGAAGGCCCGCAGCTCGGCGGCAGGCTCGCGCGCGGCCAGCAGATAGGCGAGCATCCGGTGGCGCCGCCAGACCGCGATCAGCCGCAACCGGCTGTGATAGTTCATCCGGGCCCCGCGCACCGCCGCCCACGCCGTCGGCACCACCGCCAGCACCAGCATCGGCAGCAGCGCCGGGTGCAGCACGGTCAGCACCCCGGCAGCCGCGACCAGACCGACGAGGTGGGTGAGCACCTCGATGCCCTGATCGACCATCTGCTGAGCCGCGGTGGTCCCCCGGTCCCGGGCCCGTTCCATCGCGTCGCGCCAGGCCGGATCGTCGAAGGTGGCCAGATCGACGCCGGTGGTGAGATCGAGCAGCCGCATCTCGGCGGCCTCGTAGACCATCGGTGACAGCCGGCCGTGCGCCGCGGTGGCCGCCGACGCCAGCAGTCCGCGCAGCGCAAGAGCAAAGATCAGAAGCGCCAGCGAGGGTACGGCCGCCCGCACGCGTTCCGGTGTCGGACCAGCGCTCAGCAGCCCGTCCAGCACGCCGACCACGCTGATCAGCCCGAGTGCCGCGGCCGCACCCGAGGCGACCTGGAGCACCAGCACCGCGGCCGTGGTGCGCCGGCCGGCCCGCCAGGCGAGCAGCCACGCCTCGCGGAGCAGCCGGGGAAGACGGCGCAGCATCCGCAGGAACGTGGTGTTGGCGGCCTCCTCGGTGCCGGTCAACCAGTACGGCACGGCCAGCTCGGCGTCCTCCTCGACCTCCAGCAGGGTCGCCGCGCCGGTCCCGTCGGCCTTCGTCGCCGCGTCGGTCCCGTCGGCCTTCGTCGCCGCGCCGGTCCCGTCGGCCTTCGTCGCCGCGCCGGTCCCGTCGGCCTTCGTCGCCGCGTCGGTCCCGTCGGCCTTCTCGGATGTGGTCTGGGCCATCGGCCACCTCCCGACCTGTTCCTACGCCTTCGACCTGCCGTTCGGGAAGTGAAGTCCGCGGATATTCAGTTTCATGTCGTACCCGGGCGGTAGCGTCCGCGACCATGACAGCCGTGGTGCCCACCGCCGAGCAGGAGACCCGCTTCTGGGATCTCCTGGAGTCCGCCTGGTCCGCCCTCGGGCCCGAGCCCAACGCCCTCCGGCATCGACTGGCCGAGAGACCGCGGACCCTCGGCGAGGACGAGCTCTACGCTCTCGACCCGTTCCTGGCGCCGTTCCTGGAGCGGCTGGAGAGCCTCTGCGAGGGGATGACCAGCACGGAGCTGACCGATCTCGACCGGGTGCTGGAGCGGGCACTCCACGAGATCGACCGCGCCGACGTCCACGAGGTCACCGACGGGTCGGACGATGGTTTCCTCTATGCGCGGGGGTTCATCGTGGCGGCCGGCCGGGAGTTCTTCGAGGCGGTCCGGGCCGACGCGGAGATGGCGATCCTGGACGCCGGCTGCGAGGAGATGTGCTACTTCTTCGACCGTCTGCACCGGAAGGCGTTCGACGACTACACCGACACCGGGTCCGGCATCTCCCGCGAGTCCTGCAGCAACACCGCCCACTGGCCGGACCTCGCTTAGCCCCTGTCCCCCTGTTCAAGAACCCGGCTCGCTCAAAGACCCGCTCACTCGAAGCCCCGGCTCGTTCAAGGCTCAGGCCAGCAGCGCGTCCAGGCGTTCGGACTGCTTCTCCCAGCGCCACTCCCGCTCGACCCAGGCACGGCCGGCCTCGCCCATCGCGCGGGCCCGGTCCGGGTCGGCGAGCAGGCCGGCCACCCGGTCGGCGATGGCCGGCACGTCCCGGCCGCCGACCACATGGCCTGTCTCACCCTCGCGGACCGCGTCCGGGGCGCCGCCCGAGTCGCCGCCGACCACCGGCAGGCCGGTCGCGGACGCCTCCAGGTAGACGATGCCCAGGCCCTCCACGTCCAGGCCGGCGGCCCGGGTCCGGCACGGCATCGCATAGACGTCGCCGGCCGCGTAATGCTCGGGCAACTCCGGCCAGGGCACCGAGCCGGTGAACACCACGTCGGACTCGACGCCGTTCTCCCGGGCCAGCCGTTCCAGCGTCTTGCGATACGGTCCGCCGCTGACCAGCAGCAACGCGGCGTCCGGCACACGGCGGCGGATCGCCGGAAGCGCCCGGATCAGCATGTCCTGCCCCTTGCGCGGCACCAGCCGGGACACGCAGACCACCACCGGACGGCCGGTCAGACCGTGCCGTTTGCGGACCGCCGACCCGTCCACCCCGGGGTGGAACGTGTCCACGTCCACGCCCGGGGCCAGCCGCCGCAGCTCGGTGAGCCCGTGCAGGGCCCGGTCCAGGCGGGTCCGCTGGAACTCCCCCAAGTACGTGATCACGTCGTTGCCACGGGCGATACGCCGCAGGGCGGACCGGGCGCCGGGCAGCGCCGCCCAGCCGATCTCGTGCCCGTGGGTGATGCCGACCGCCCGGCGGATCCCCGCGTCGCGCCGCAGACCGTGGGCGAGCAGCCCGAGCGGGGCGGCCGCGCCGAACAGGACGGTGTCGCAGTCGTGCGCCCGGGCCAGTTCGGCGGCCCGTCTCGCCACCGCCGGAACCGGTAGCAGCATTCCCGTCTTCTCCCGGACCACCTCGAACGGCTGCTCGGCGTCGAACGCCTCGGCGCCGCGCCACGTCGAGGAGTAGACGACGAGCGAACCGGCCGGCCGGCGGACCGCCAGGTTGTGCACGAACTGCTGGATGCCGCCGGGACGCGGCGGGAAGTCGTTGGTGACGAGCAGGGTGCGGGACATCAGCGCTCGCCCCGGGCGTACGCGCGGGCCGCGGCCATCCGCTGCACGGTGGACGGGTGTGAGGCGAACATGGTGTGCTCCCAGGACGGTGGGTCGGGGTCGGCGAGGTTGACGGTGCCGAGGCGGTGCTGCATGGCTTCGAAGGTCTCCGGGGCGCCGGTCAGGTCCAGGGCGTGGATGTCGGCGCGGGCCTCGATCCGGCGGGAGACGAACGCCTGCGCCGGCCCGGCGACCAGCCCCGCGACCGAACTCACCACCAGGAGCAGGCCGATCGCCCGGGGCTCGCCGATGGTGTCGGTGCCGGCCAGCCGCAGCAGGCCGCTCCACCCACCGAGCAGGTAGAGCGCGATGACCGCGGCGGCGGCGCCGAGCGCGCCGATGATCGTGCCGGTGAGCACGTCGTCGTCCTTGGCGTGGCCGAGTTCGTGGGCGGCGACCGACACCACCTCGTCCGGTGTGGCCTCGGTGAGCATGGTGTCGTAGACGACGATCCGCCGGGTGGGGCCGAGGCCGGACACGTATGCGTTGACCGCCCGGGTCCGCCGGGACGCGTCGGCGACCAGCACGTCCCGGACCGGTACGCCGTCGCGGTCGGCGAGGGCGAGCAGTTCGGTCCGCAACGGTCCCTCGGCCATCGGGGTGAACCTGTTGAACACCGGCTCGACGAGCACCGGCAGGACGAACGAGAGCAGCACCACCAGGACGGCGGCGCCGGCCGCCCCGAACGCCCACCACCAGCGGGGCGCGAAGTGGGTGACGGTGAAGAAGCCGGCCAGCACGATCCCGCCGATGACCGCGCCGACCGCGTACGACTTGAGCAGGTCGAGGGCCCAGCCGCCCCAGCTCTGGACGGAGAGTCCGTAGCGGACCACGACGGTGTGCCGCCACGCCGCGAACGGCAGGCTCGCGAGTTCGAGCACGAGGACGACCAGCAGGCCGCCGAGCACCGCCCGGGCCAGCCAGTGGTCGCCGAACGGGCGGCCGGCCAGTTCGACGAGACGGGCGCCGAGCGGGGTGAGCCCGAGGGCCAGGGTGAGGATCAGGCCGGTCAGCATCCCGGCGTACCGGCCGGGACGCAGCTCACCGTGGAAGGCGCGTCCGCGCGCGACCTGCTCGGACGGCAGCCGGTCGAGTGCGGCGAGCTGGTCGGCGCGGGGATGGGGCGCGCGGTGCCAGGGCACGGTGGCCGCGGCGTACGCGATCAGGGCGCCGAGGAGCACCACCAGGGCGCACACCGCCCAGAGCCGGGGTGTCATGAGCGATCATCCTAGAGAACGCCGTCGCGTGATCACGCCACGTGGCGGTCGGCCTCCGATGCGGGTGTCTCCAGGATCTCCACCTCGAACCCGGCGAGTTCGAACACCTCGATGGCCCGGAGTTCCTCCCGGGTCAGGTCGGCGATCCCGTCCGGCGTGTCCCGGAGCACGCTGATCAGGCATCCGGTGCATTCGCCGGTGCGCTCGGCGCACCGGCCGCAGTCGATGATCATCACCCCTCCGCAGCAGTCAGGCCACTTTCGGTGACCATCACGCTAAGCGATGGGTATGACATTTTCCGAACGAGCGTTCGACCTCAGGAGCGGGAGAGGCGGCGGACCAGCGAATCCGCCCCCATCGGGTACGCCCCGTGGCGGCGCACCCCGTCGGCCACCTCGCGGTCGGAGGAGACCACCACCACCGGCCGGCCCGGCGGCTCGGCGCGGACCAGCTGACGGATCAACTCGTCGGCGGTCATGCCCTTGCGGGAGAAGAGCACCCGCACCCCGCGCGGTGCCGGCGGCAGCCCGTGCACCCGCTCGGCCCCGTCGAAGACCACGGTCACCTCGTCGCCGGTCTGCGCGGCGATCCCGCCCAGGCCGGTGATCAGACGTTTGCGCTGCTGTTCCAGGGACATGTCGGCGAAGCCGCGCTTGGTCACGTTGTAGCCGTCGACGACCAGATGCGCCCGGGGCAGGGCGAGCAGCTGGTCGAGGCGCCCCGGGTCGTCGGTGTCCTGGGCACGGGCCCGGGACCGCTCGGGTGCGCCCGGACGCTCCGCGGCGGCATCGGCCACGAAGTCGGCGGGCAGCTTGTCGGCCGGGCCGAGGGCGAGCTCCCGGCGCAGACCGCTGGCCGCCTGGCCGATCGTCTCGAGCAGCAGCCAGAGCCGGGCGTCGTCGACCGCCCGGGCGTCCTTGACGGCCTGCTTGCCGGTGGCGGCCGTCGCCTCGGCGTCGGCCAGTTTGGCGCGCAGGCGGCGTACCTCAGTCTCATGATCTTGAACCGCGCGCGCGGCCCGGCCCTTCTCGGTGGCGAGCAGGTCGGCCGCGCGCTTCTGCGCGATGGCCGCCTCACGCAACGCCTTGGTCGACGAGCGGGCCTCCTCGCGCACCTGGTTGAGCTCCTCGCGCACCCGGGCCAGCTCGTCACGCAGCTTGTCGGCCTCGACCCGGGCCACCGCCCGGTCGTGCTCGGCGCGGGCGGCACGATGCTCGGCGTTGCGGATCTGACCGGCCACCGCGGCGCTGTCCGACTCGGCGCGGACCGCGTCACCGGCCGCGTCGATCAGCTCGCGCCAGCTGTCCGGCCGGGCCAGGTAGGCCAGCGCGGCCACCTCGACCGGATCCGCGGCCGCCGGGGCGACACCGCCGGCCACGGCGGCGCCCAGGTCACCGGCGTCGGCCATGATCCGGGCACCGATGCGCTGCCGGAACAGGGGGTCGGAGACCAGCTGGGCGGCGATGTCCCGGCCACCGAGCCGGGCCCGGCGATTCGGTGCGAAGCGGGCCACCCGGCGCAGCGCGACCGGGATCTCGTCGGCGGGCAGGCCCGGGAGGGCAGCGGCGGAGAGATGCATGATCCGTTGTCGGACGGCTTCCGGCAGAACCGGCTCGGGCGCGTAGTCCGCATCCGACAGCTCCGCCTCCTCAGCGGGGCGGTCGGCGGGGTTCAGCGGCGCGGACATCCACCCATTCTCACACCGGCCCCGGGTGATTAGCCCGTCGGAGCAAGTGATCTTTTCTCCTCCGGCCTGGAGTTTCTGTCATACCCCGGGTCTAGGGTTGCCGCCCGTGACACATCCGGCCTACGTGCAGGGCACTCTGGACACGCTGCTGACCGCCGACGGGTCGGTCGATCCGGCGGCGCTGTCCCTGGCGGACACCACCTTCGTGGTGCTCGACCTGGAGACCACCGGCGGCGCTCCGGACGGCGGCGGGATCACCGAGATCGGCGCGGTCAAGGTGCGCGCCGGGCAGCGTCTCGGCGAGTTCGGCACCCTGGTCAACCCGGGTGAGCGGATCCCGCCGTTCATCACCGTCCTGACCGGCATCACCGAGGCGATGCTGATCCCGGCCCCGCCGATCGAGCGGGTGCTGCCCAGCCTGCTGGAGTTCCTGCGCGGGGCGGTGCTGGTCGCCCACAACGCGCCCTACGACGTCGGCTTCCTCAAGGCCGCCTGCGCCAAGCACGGGCATCCGTGGCCGCAGATGCGGGTGCTCGACACCGCGGCGCTGGCCCGGCGGGCGCTGACCCGCGACGAGGTGCCCAACCGCAAACTGGGCACGCTGGCCCAGTTCTTCCGGGCCGAGGTGACGCCGAACCACCGGGCCCTCGACGACGCCAAGGCCACGGTCGACGTGCTGCACGGGCTGATCGAGCGACTGGGCAGCTTCAAGGTGCACACGCTCGGCGACGCGATCGAGTTCACCAAGGCGGTCACCCCGGCGCAGCGCCGCCGGCGGCACCTGGCCGACGGCCTGCCGCACGTGCCGGGGGTCTACATCTTCCGGGCCGCCGACGACCGCCCGCTCTACGTCGGCACCTCCAAGGACGTGGCGACCCGGGTCCGCAGCTACTTCACCGGCAGCGAGAAACGGGCCCGGATCTCCGAGATGCTCACCGCCGCGGTCCGGGTGGAGGCGGTGGAGTGCGCCCACCCGCTCGAGGCCGAGGTCCGCGAGCTGCGACTGATCGCGGCGCACGCTCCGCCGTACAACCGGCGGTCGAAATATCCGGAGCGGGTGGTCTGGCTCAAACTGACCGCCGAGGCGTTCCCGAGGTTGTCGGTGGTGCGCCGGTTCGCCGAGGACGGTTCGACCCACCTCGGGCCGTTCTCCTCGCGGCGCACCGCCGAGCTGGCCGCCGCCGGGGTCTACGACGCCGTCCCGCTGCGGCAGTGCAACCACCGGCTCTCGCTGCGCTCGAAGACGCCGGCCTGCGCGCTGGCCGAGCTGGGCCGCTGCCCGGCTCCCTGCGAGCACGAGATCTCCCCGGCGGAGTACGAATTGCGCGCCGCCGAACCGTTTCGCGCGGCGACCTCGGGCGATCCGGGACCGGTGATCGACGCGATCCTGGCCCGGATCGAGACGCTCTCCGAGCGGCAGCGTTACGAGGAGGCGGCGGTGGTCCGCTCCCGCCTGATCGCGCTGCTGCGCGCCCTGATCCGGATGCAGCGGCTGGACGCGCTGACCCGGCTGCCCGAGCTGGTGGCGGCCCGCCGCGACGGCAAGGGCGGCTGGGAGATCGTGGTGGTCCGGCACGGACGGCTGGCCGCCGCGGCCACCTCCCCACCCCGCGCGCACCCCCGCCCGACCCTCGACGCGGCCCGGCTGACGGCCGAGACGGTCCTGCCAGGACCCGGGCCGGTGCCGGCCGCCACGGCCGAGGAGACCGAGCGCATCCTGGCGTGGCTGGAGCGGCCGGACACCCGCCTGGTGGAAACCTCCGGCGACTGGGTGTCACCGGCCCGTGGCGCGGCGCGTTTCAGTGCCCTCCTCACCAGGGCGGAAGCGGCCTCTTCGACACAAGACTCGACCGTTCGCCTATCGGTAACTGACCGTTCGGATGACGCTCGCTCGCTTAGGCTGTAAGGCACGCGCACCCTAGCGGTGATTCGCCTCATTTGCGGCCCGCCACCTTTGGCAGACAGGCACATTCGGTGATTCGCTTAGGGGACGAGAGCGCGAGGCGACTCCACGCATCAGGTGGCGCGTGGACGATCGGTGAGGGGGTGTCCGAGTGGACGTCGACGCCGGCCACGGCGCCGCACTCGGTCGTGCCATGCCGACCGCGTCCAAGGCAGGACACTCTCCGGAGCTGAGCTTCACACGCCGGCTGCGGTCACTGCTCAGCTTCCAGAACAACGACGACGACCCGGTCGCCACGTTGGCCCGGACGCATCGGAGCATCCATCCGTCGGCCGACGTGGCGCTCCTGCGGCGCAGCTACGCGATCGCCGAGAGCATGCACCGCGGCCAGTTCCGCAAGTCCGGTGATCCCTACATCACCCATCCGCTCGCGGTCGCGCAGATCTGCGCCGAGCTGGGCATGGACACCACGACGCTGGTCGCCTCGCTGCTGCACGACACGGTCGAGGACACCAGCTACACGCTCGAGGCGCTGCACGGCGACTTCGGGCCCGAGGTGACCCACCTGGTCGACGGCGTGACCAAGTTCGACAAGGCCTACTACGGCAAGGCCGCCGAGGGCGAGACCATCCGCAAGATGATCGTCGCGGCCGGCAAGGACGTCCGGGTCCTGGTGATCAAGCTGGCCGACCGGCTCCACAACATGCGCACGCTGGGTGTCCGCTCCCCCGCGTCCCGGGCCCGGATCGCCACGGCCACGCTCGACGTGCTCGTCCCGCTCTGCGACCGGCTCGGCATCCAGGCCCTCAAACGCGACCTCGACGACGTGGTGCTCTTCCACCTCGAGCCGGACTCCTACGCCCGCATCGACGAGCACGTGACGAACCGGCCCGGCTGGGCGGAATACCTGACCGACGTCTCCGCCAAGGCCCGGGTCGCACTGCGCCGCCAGCGGGTGACCGCCGAGGTGTCCGCCCGCCCCCGGCACTACTACTCGATCTGGAAGGACACGGTGGCCGGCGGTCACTCCGTCCCCTTCGACCTGCCCCGCATCGCGGTGGTGGTCGACGGCCCGGACACCGACTGTTACGCCGCCCTCGGCGCGATACACGGCCGGTGGCGCCCGGTGGCCGGCCGGTTCAAGGACTTCATCGCCTCGCCGAAGAACAACCTCTACCGCTCCCTGCACACCACCGTGGTGGGGCCCGAGGGGCGACTGGTCGAAGTGCTGATCAGAACCACCACGATGCACCGCTTCTCGGAGTACGGCGTCGCCACCAGCTACCGATATCCCAAGACCGCCGACGAACCACCGGGCGCCGACCAGCTCACCTGGCTCAAGCGAGTACTCGACTGGCAGCAGGACGCCACCGACTCCGCCCAGTTCCTCGACTCGCTGCGATGTGACCTCGCCGAAGGCCAGATCACCGTCTTCGCCCACGGCAACGCCTACGAACTCCCCAGCCAGTCCACGCCGGTCGACCTGGCGTACGAACTCGGTCCCCGTCAGGGTGACCAATGTCTGGCCGCGACCATCAACGGCCGCCTGGCCCCCCTCGCGTCCCCCCTGCGCGACGGTGACGTCGTCGAGATCTTCTCCGAGTCCGAGGGGCACACCGAACCGGCGACCAACGAGCCCCGCGGCCCCCGCAAGGAATGGCTCGGCTTCGTCAAGTCCAGCCAGGCACAGATGCAGATCAACCGCTACTTCGACGAGAAGAACGAGCCGGGCATCAGCATCGCCGACAAGGTCCGCCTGGGCCGCGCCACCATCGGACTGACCCTGCGCAAACACGATCGCGGCCTGGCCAGCGAGGTGCCGCTGCGCCGCCTCGCCGAAGAACTCGGCTACCCCGACCTGGAGACCCTGCTGGTCGCCGTCTGCGAACGCAGCCTGGAACCGGACACCGTGGTCGAGCAGCTCATCGCCCTGGTCGACCACCCGGACTGAGCGTTTCGCGCCGCACCGTTAGCCTTACCGCGTGAACTTTCCTCGGCAGTTACGTGGCCTCGCCTACCAGGCTTTCTACGGGCTGCCGTTGCCGATACGGCGGCACATCGCCCGCGCCGTCTCACCGAAATACCTGGTCGGCGCGGTTGTCGTGGTCCGCGACTCGGAGGCCGAGGCCCCCGGGCGCATCCTGCTGCTGCGCCAGCCGCCGGGCCGCGGATGGGGCCTGCCCGCCGGGCTCCTGAAGAGCCGCGAATTGCCCGCGGTGGGTGCCGCACGCGAGCTTTTCGAAGAATCCGGGGTACGCGTGGAGCCCGGTGACCTGACCCCCGGCAATCCGAACGCGATCGTCCACCCGACCGGTGGCGTGGTGGACACCGTCTGGTTCGCGGCGGTGCCGGCGTCCCGGACACCGCTGGAGGTCGACGGCGGCGAGGTGATCGAAGCCGCCTGGTACGCACTGGACGATCTGCCGAAACTGACCTGGCCGACGGAACGGCTGCTCGGGGTCTACGGGATGGGGCCGCGGGCCGGCGAGTTGCCGCCGTCCATCACGGCCGGTGGGGCGTATGAGGCGCCGGTCCTGTCGCTCCCGTCCACATCGCCGTCCACTTCGCCGTCTTCTCCGCCTCAGTCGTCCTCTTCCGCTCCTCCGGCCCAGTCGGCTCCTCCTGCTTCGTCGGCTCCTTCGGACGGTCTCCAGTGACGGCGCCGGCGGTGTCGGTCTGCGGCGTGGTGCTGGCCGCCGGCGAGGGCCAACGCCTGCGCCCCCTCACAGCCGCGGTGCCGAAAGCCCTCTGCCCGGTCGGCAACCTGCCCCTGCTCGACCACGCCCTGCGCCGCCTCGCCGGCCTCGGACTGTCCGAACCCGATCAGATCGCCGTGAACGCGGCGTACCTCGCCGACCAGGTCGTCACCCACGTCGGCGCCCGGGCGCACCTCTCCGTCGAACCGGACGGCCCGCTGGGCACCTCCGGCGGCGTGGGGCGCCTCAAGTCCTGGATAGACGGACGCGGGGTGCTGGTCGGCAACGCCGACGCGTACCTGGTGGACCCGGCCCGCAAACCGGGCGAGGACATCGCCGCCCTACTCGACGGCTGGGACGGCGAGACCGTCCGGATGCTCACCAAGCCGTGCTTCCCCGGCGTCACCGGCGGATTCAGCGGCCACCGCTTCGCCGGCTTCTCCCTGCTGCCGTGGCGTTACGTCCGCGACCTGGACGACAAGCCGGAGAACCTGGTCCGCACGGTCTGGCGCCCCGCGGAAGCGGAAGGCGCCCTGGAGCTGATCGGCTACCAGGGTTTCTACCTGGACACCGGCACCCCGGCCGACTACCTGGCCGCCAACCTGCACGCCGCGGGCGCGACCGACCCGGCCCTGAGCACCCCCGATTCCTTCACCACCGGCACCGACCTGCTGACCGCGTTGTCCTCCTCATCCGCCGGCCTGATCGACACGTCGGCAGTGGTGAACGGCCGGGCGCTCGGGTCGGTGGTCGGCGCGGGCGCCTGCGTGGACGGTCAGGTCACCCACAGCGTCGTCTGGCCCGGCGCCGTCGTCGAGGCGGGCGAGTCCCTCACCGGCGTCGTTCGCGCCCGCGACGGCCTCACCATCCCCGTCCTCTGACCGCCGCGCCCCGGCCCGCCAGGCAGTGAAGAACCCCTCGGGCCGGGAGCCTCGCCCCGGATGTCAGCAACGCACCAGCGTTCCTGACGTGGGCGATCGGCAGGGCCGCCCCTAGGGGATCAGCACAACCTTGCCGTGCGGAGCGCCCGAGAGGCTGAGCTCGGCGGCGGCACGCCAGTCGTCGAGCGGGAAGGTGGCGGCGATGGGCAGCCGGAAGGTGCCGGCGGCCGCCCGGGCCGCGTAGCCGGGCAGGAAGCCGGACGACGGGAAGCCACCGCCGGCCATCAACTCGTCGATGTTCACCCGGGCGCCCAGCGTCCGCGCTTCGTCGTGGTTGCTGATGGTGACGACACGCTTCGGGTCGCCCACGATGCTGATGAGGTCGGCAACGGCACCGGCGTTGGGGCGCGAGACGTCGAGGACATGATCGATCGGCGCGTCAGCCAGCGCCTGAACGCGCCCGGCCATTCCCGTGCCGTAGGCCGTCACGGCCGCGCCGAAGCTCTCGAGGTCGGGTGCGAACGTCGGACCGGCAGTGGCGATCACCCGGGCCCCACGATCCAGCGCGATCTGAACGGCGGCGAACCCGACCATGCCGCCGGCACCGTGGATCAGGACCGTCTGACCAGGACGTACGTCCATCAGGTCGAGGGTCCAGACCGCGGACTGCAGCACCATCGGCAGCGTGGCCGCGTGCACGGCATCGAGCCCGGACGGAACCGCGAACCACAGGCTCAGGATGGCGAAGTCGGCCACCCCGGCGCTCGGCTGCGCGGCGAAGTCCGACACCCCGAACACCAGGTCTCCGACCGCGACGTCGTCCACGCCGTCGCCGATCGCGTCGACCGTGCCGGCCACGTCGCAGCCGATGCCGCGGGGAAGCGCGCCCGGCATGAAGCCGCGGCAGAGCTCCCAGTCAGCGGGGTTCAGACCGGTGGCGGCGACGCGGACCCGGATCCTGCCCTCGCCCGGATCGGCGACCTCGGTCCGCTCCTGAAGGAGGACGTCCAGCGGCTCGCCCGTCGTGTGGAATCGGACAGCGCGCGACTCGATCATGCTCACCAGGCACTCCTGAATGTCAGTAACTGACGCCGCTTAGCGTCAGTGGCTGACGCTAACACGTTGCGACAGTGACTGCCACTACGTGCGCTAGGATGCCTTCATGCCGAGAAGTGGGAAGGAAGCACGAGAACGCCTGGAGAATGCGGCGCTCGAGCTCTTCGCCGTACGCGGATTCGACGCCGTCACCACAGCCGAGATCGCCGCGCTCGCCGGCGTGACCGAGCGCACCTTCTTCCGGCACTTTCCCGACAAGCGCGAGGTGCTGTTCGACGGCGAACGGCGGCTGACCGGGTGGGTGACCGAGGCGCTCGCCTCGGTGCCGGCCGGTGTCGCACCGTGGCCGACGATGCGCCGGACGGTCGACCTCCTCGTACCGCCGCTTGAGGCGAACCGCGAGGGTGGCGAGCGCCTGGCCGCGATCGCCGCCGCGACACCAGCTCTGCAGGAGCGCGCGGCCGCAAAGGAGGCTCACCTCATCGCCCTGATCGCCGAGCTGCTGATCGCCCGCGACGTGACGCCGGAGGAGGCCTCCCTCGTTGCGCGCACCTGCTGGGGTGCACTCGCGCACGCCATCGGATCATGGCGGGCGGCCCCCGGCACGTCGCTCCAGCCGCACGTCGACCGCGCCTTCGACCTGCTCGAGGGCCTCCTGTCCGGGGCATCCCCCGGTTCGCACACCGGCGCGGCCTGACCGGACAGCGGCAGCCCAGTCCCGGAACCCACGATGCCCGCAGCCCAGGCGAACTGCGGGCGTCGGTGAGGCGGGCTACTCCTGGATCACCTCGACGTTGTGCTTCGCCAGCAGGGCGAGCACGTCGTCGAGCCCTTCACAGTGCTGCCGCGCGACGGCGAAGTCCGTCCAGATCAGCCGGAACGGCCCCTTGGCACCGAAGTACGGACCGCTGAGGCAGTCGTCAAACGCATGCTCACCCCAGCCGTAGTAGCCGCCCGGACCGTTGATCGCCTCCCCCATAGCGCAGAAGAAGCCGGCAATCTCGGTGACGTGCCGCCCCTCCAGCCGGTACGTCTGCCCCGGCGGATGCTCCGGCTGCGTGCTGTGGTTGTTGAGGGCCATCAGAATCCAGTCGACCCGGCCGGCCGGGTCCAGGGACGCCCACGTCCCGTTCTCCCGGGGCGGGGAATCCAGCCAGGCCGTCCAGCGGTGACGTGCGGACACCGGCATGGGCTCCCAGAAACCGTCGTCCAGGGCGACGTCGAGCAGGTCCCCACCGTGGACGGACGGCCGCACCTCGGCGATCTCGGCGTGCAGACCCGAAATCGAGGTCCGGATCATGCGCCCGTCGCTGTCCTGGGCGATGACGGTCGCCCGGATCGTGACGGGCTTCCCCTCGCTGTGCCGCATCTCCTCCCGCAGCCACGGCTCGGGGCGGAACCCGATCAGGGTCACGTCGGGCGGCCAGTATTCCGGACGCTCGCGGTACAGGCCGGTGGCGGTCCGGAAGGTGCCGAGCAGTTCCGCCTCGCCCGCACCGATCCGGCGCAGCTCGATTTCGGGGACGTCCGGGTGTTCCTCGTCCGGCAGGTACTCCATGCTCGGATGGACCCGTCCTTCCAGGACCAGAGTCTCGCCGGCCACCTCCACCACGGTGACGTCCTGCAGGTAGTTCTCCCTGTTTCCGGCGGTCAGCGCTACCTCGCCGAGTGGCCCCGGGCCGATCGTGGTCGTGGCGGTCCAGCCGTGCAGGGTCCAGCGTTCGACCGCCGGGTCGGCCTCGTCGGCGAACAGGCCGTCGACCTCCACGCACACCCCGACCGGACGATCACCGTCATCGTGGTGCTCGTCGACCAGGAACCAGCGCAGCAGCGGATCGGCATCCTTCACCGCCCGAGCCTAGCTTTTCGGCACCCGCGTCGATGTCGGCGGTGGGCGCGGGTTCGCGGTCCTGTGTGCCGGGCGGTTCACCAGGGCATAGCATGGTCGCGACCCCGTACCGACCTCACAGCCGAGGAGCCCGCAGGTGAACACCGCGATCGTCCACATCGACTGCGCCACCGACTCGATTCCCGAGGTCGCCGAGGCGTTGGCGGCCCTCGACGGGGTCAGCGAGGTCTACTCGGTGGCTGGCAACGTCGACCTGATCGCCATCGTGCGGGTGCCCCGCTTCGACGACATCGCCGAAGTCATCGCCGGCCGCATCTCCAAGACCCCCGGCGTGCTCAACACCGAGTCGCACATCGCGTTCCGCGCCTACTCCAAGCACGACCTGGAGGACGCCTTCGCCATCGGTCTCCCCGACGCTGACTGACCCGGCACCGGGCTGACTGAGCCGACACCGGACTGGCCGGGGTCGACACGGCGCTGACCAGGAAATTCGCTGCGCAGACCCCGCAGCCGAGCGGATCCACAGTCGTCCCGACGCGGGGCACACGCCCGAGTGGACACCCGCCCGGCGGGGTGGACCCGCTCGGGCCGGCGCTGGGCCGTTTGGTGACTGCTCTGACGCGTACCCGATGAGAGATTTGTCCAGTCGAGGATGAGATCTGGGCGATATTCGGTCAGTTGAGCTGCGGTTACGCTCGCTTTCATGATCATTTCGCTGGCTGAAGAGATCGCGCTGATCGCGTACCACGACGACGGCATCGCGCGGGGCACCCGGGGCATGCTCGACTACGGCATCGGCGGGGCGCTCGTCGCCGAACTGCTGCTCACCGAGCGGATCACCGTCCCCGAGAAGAAGACCGTCGTCAGCGATGCGAGCCCGACCGGCAGCGCGGTGCTCGACGAGGCCCTCCTGCTGATCGCGGCCAAGGACGGGAAGCGCCAGCCGCACGAGTGGATCTACACGCTGGGGCGCAAGCTGCGGCCGCGGGTGCTCGATTCCCTCGTCGAGGCCGGAATCCTGCAGCGGCAGCAGGAGAAGGTGCTGCTCGTCGTCCCGGTCACCCGCTATCCCACTCCGGACGGTGCCGAGCCCGCCGCCGAGACCGATGTGCGGCAGCGCCTGATCGCCGCGGTGACCGGCGACGGCCCGGTCGACCCGCGGACCGCCTCGCTCTGCCTGCTGATCAAGACGCTGGGCTGGGAGAAGATGGTCTTCGCCGACCTCGGGACGCCCCGCAAGCAGGTCAAGTCCCGGCTTACGGAGATCAGCGAGGCGGCGTGGGCCCCCGAGCCGGTCCGCCGGACCTTCGACGACCTGTACCGCTATCTCGTCGTGGCGGCCGCCGGCGGCGCCTGACGGTTCCGCACCGCTCCACAAGAAGACAGCAGACCAGGAAAAGGCGAAGGGCCCGCCGGAGCGGGCCCTTCGGTGAAGCAGTGGTGCAGCGGTCAGCGACCGGACTTGATCTCTTCGCGCTTCTCGCTGCCGATCGGTGCCGGCGAGACCGGCACGTCGGCCGGCTTCTCGACCGGGAAGAAGAAGCCCTTCACTGCCGGGGCGAGGGCGCCCAGGCGGTTCATCTTCTTCGGGACGACCCAGCCCGCGTATTCCAGCGGGATCGGGTGTCCGTGGTCGTCGACCGGGCCGAGCGGCTGGTGCACCTCGACGAACGCGCCGTTGGGGAGGCGCTTGATGATGCCCGTCTCCACGCCGTGCGCCAGGACCTGGCGGTCGTGCTGCTGGAGGCCGAGGCAGATCCGCACCGAGATGTAGTACGCCAGCGGCGGCAGGATCAGCAGGCCGATGCGGCCGGCCCAGGTCATCGCGTTCAGGCTGATGTGGAACTTGTCGGCGATGACGTCGTTGCTGCCGGAGATGGTGGCGACGATGAAGAACGTCAGCGCCATCATGCCGATGCCGACGCGCTCCGGGTTGTCGCGGGGCCGCTCCAGCAGGTTGTGGGTGCGGTTGTCCTTGAGCTTCCGGGCTTCCAGCCACGGGTACGCCATCGGCAGCGTGAACAGTGCGCCGAGGCCGACCACGGCGGGCCAGAACATCGGCGGGAGGCTGTAGCCGTTGCCGATCGGGATGTAGATCTGCCAGTTCGGCATGAGCCGGACCAGGCCGTCCATGAACATGACGTAGAAGTCGGGCTGCGACGCCGACGACACCTCGGAGGCGCGGTACGGCCCGAACAGCCAGATCGGGTTGATCTGGAACATGCCGGCCATCAGCGCGATCACGCCGAAGACCGCCATGAAGAAGCCACCCTGCTTCATCGCGTAGCGGGGGAACATCCGCTCGCCGACCACGTTCGTGTTCGTCCGCATCGGGCCCGGCCACTGGGTGTGCTTCTGCTTGAACACGATGCCCAGGTGGACGCTGATCAGGGCGAGCAGGATGCCCGGGATGAGCAGCACGTGCGCGATGTAGAACCGGCCGATGATCAGCTCGCCCGGGAACTCGCCGCCGAAGACCGCCGCGGAGATCCAGGTGCCGACGACCGGGAGGGCCAGCATGATCGCCGAGGCGATGCGCAGACCGGTGCCGGAGAGGCCGTCGTCGGGGAGCGAGTAGCCGGTGAAGCCGGCGAAGAAGCCGAGCAGGAAGAGCAGGACGCCGATGACCCAGTTGATTTCACGCGGCTTGCGGAACGCGCCGGTGAAGAAGACACGGGCCATGTGCACGATGATCGACGCCATGAACAGCAGCGCCGCCCAGTGGTGCATCTGGCGCATGAAGAGGCCACCACGGACCTCGAACGACAGGTGCAGCGACGACTCGTACGCCGCGGACATCATGGTCCCGCGGAGGCCGAGGTATTCGCCGTCGTAGGCGACCTCCTTCATCGACGGGTCGAAGAAGAGGGTCAGGAACACGCCGCTGAGCAGCAGCACGATGAACGAGAAGAGGGCGATCTCGCCGAGCAGGAAGGACCAGTGGTCCGGGAAGACCTTGTTCAGCAGAGCTCGCAGCGGGGTGGCGGCCTGAAAGCGGTCGTCCACACCCTTGGCGAACTTGACCGGCGCATCGGCCAGGTCATTCTTTCGGCTTTTCACGGCCGCTCCCAGAAGTCGGGTCCGACGGTGTCCTTGAAGTCAGACGCTGCCACAAAGAATCCTTCCTCGTCCACCGTCAGCGGCAGCATCGGCAGACGCCGGGTCGCGGGTCCGAAGACCGGCTGCGCGTTGTCGGTGATGAGGAACTGCGACTGGTGGCACGGGCAGAGCAGGCGGTTCGTCTGCTGCTCGTACAGGCTAGCCGGGCAACCGGCGTGCGTGCAGATCTTGGAGTAGGCGACGTAGTTGCCCCACATCGACCCCACGTTGCGGCCGTTCTTGTCCTCTTCGGCGTTCTTGCGGGTCTCGGCCGCGTCGTCAGCCCGGAGGTGGATCAGCAGCGTCGGCGAGTCGGCGTGCTGGTTGGTCGTGCCGTGCGGGATGCCCGGGTAGACCGTCATCTGGCCGCCGGCGCTGACGTCGTCGGGACGGATCGGCGTGCCGTCGTCCCGGATCAGCCGAACCGGCTTGCCGCCGTTGTTCGACGGGTGGAACCCGGTGGTGTACATCATCGGGTGCTCGCCCTTGTGCGGGTTCTCGATCAGGCCACCGACCAGCGGGGCCGCCGCGGCCAGGCCGAGCGGCGCCAGGCCGAGACCGATCGCGCCCTTGAGGAGCGGGCGGCGCTGCACACCGAGCTCGTCCGCGACGAACATCATGGTCTGGCCGGTGATCAGGCGGTCCTCGTCCGATGAGGGCTCACCGTGGCGCTGCTGGATCGAGAGCTCGTGCGGCAGCAGCTTCTTGGCCCACGCCAGGATGCCGAAGCCGAGCGAGAGCAGCGAGATGCCGAGGGTGATGCCGAGGATCGGCGTGTAGTAGTCGCTCAGCGTGTGGCCGAGCTCCCACTCCCAGGGCCAGACGATGTAGAACACCAGGAACGCCAGGCCGGCGATGCCGGCGATGACGAACAGCAGGGAGATGTTGCGGACGACCCGCTTCTCCGCCTTGGAGTTCTGACCGTGGAACTGGGACTCGTACGTGACGATCTCGATGTCGTCGCGCCGGAGTCCCTCCTTGACGATGTCGAACCGCGTGAGGTGCGGATCGAGGACGTCGACCGGCTCGGCGCCGGTCTGGTCCGCGTGGTGCGTAGTCGTCATGACTTCCCCGCAATCCAGAGCGACGTGAAGACCAGCAGCGTGATACCGACCAGGAAGATGGCCATGCCCTCAGTCGACGGCCCGTAACGGCCGAGGTTGAAGATGCCGCCCGGGTCCTTGTCCTCCTGGAGCTGCGCGGTGATGTAGGTGATGATCTGCTTCTTCTGCTCCGGCGTGAGCTGGTTGTCGCCGAAGACCGGCATGTTCTGCGGACCGGTCAGCATCGCGGCGTAGATCTGCTCCGCCGTCGCGTCGCTCAGGCTGGGAGCGAACTTGCCGGACGAGAGAGCGCCGCCGCCGCCGCCGAAGCCGTGGCAGGAGGTGCAGTTGACCCGGAACAGCTCGCCACCGCGGGCCAGGGCCTCCGGGTTGCTCTCGAGGTTCTCGACGAGCGAGCCCGTCGGGATCTCCGGGCCGCCACCGAGCTCCTGCACGTACTGCGCGAGCTGCTTGGTCTGGTCCTCGTCGAACTGCGGCGTCTTCTGCTCGGCCTGGGCCTCCTGGCGGGCCATCGGCATACGGCCGGTGCCCACCTGGAACTCCACGGACGCGGAGCCGACGCCGATCAGGCTCGGGCCGCGGTCCTCGACACCCTGGCCGTCCCTGCCGTGGCAGGTGATACAGCTGTTGTCGAAGAGCGCCTTGCCCTCCTGCGCGGCAGCGGAGAGCTGGACGTTGTCCTCGGCGAACGCGCCCGGCGTGAAGGCGGTGTACACGCCTCCGGCGAGCACGAGCGCGGCGAGCATGCGTACCGCTGCGCCGATCCGCCGGCGTGCCCGGCTGGGCGCGGAGCGCCGCCGGGAGAACACCCGGGCACGCCTACGGGCGGGGGTGTCAGAAGTCATGGGCTATGTCCCTCTGGTGTTGAAACTTCAAGCTCGGCGGATGCGGCGTCACTGCAGCCAGTAGATGATGGCGAACAGCGCGATCCACACGACGTCCACGAAGTGCCAGTAGTACGACACGACGATCGCTGACGTCGCCTGCGCCGGGGTGAACCGGCCCATGGTCGTGCGGATCATGTAGACGATGAACGCGATGAGGCCACCGGTCACGTGCAGGCCGTGGAAGCCGGTGGTCAGGTAGAACATCGATCCGTACCCGTCACCGTTGAGCTTCACACCCTCATGGATCAGAGTGCGGTACTCGTTCGCCTGGCCGAGCACGAAGATCAGGCCCATCACGAAGGTGACGGTGAACCAACGCCGGAGCGCGAACACGTCGCCCTTCTCCGCCGCGAAGACACCCAACTGGCAGGTGACCGAGGAAAGCACCAAGATCACCGTGAAGGTGGTCGCGTACGGGAGGTTGAGCACCTCGGTGTGCTTCTCCCACTGCTCGGGCGCCGCCGCGCGAATGGAGAAGTACATCGCGAACAACGCCGCGAAGAACATGAGCTCGCTGGAGAGCCACACGATGGTCCCGACGCTGACCATGTTGGGTCGGGTCAGCGAGTGGATCCGGCTCTTGTCGATGGCTGCCGCTGTCACGGCCTCATTATTCATCCGAGATAGGTCCAAGGTCCCCCGGGGTCCCCAATCCGGCCCCGTGGGCGGCCCGGAATAATCCGTGACCAGGGGGTAGGCCTAGCCTCGAGGGGTGCAGCTTCCCGAATTGCCCTCACTTGTGGCCGCCGTGGGGGACACTGGTCTCCCACCGTTCACCGCGGCGGCGATCTTCACCCGTTGGAACCTGACGAGCCTGATCGCGCTGGGTCTGGTGGTCTCGGCAGCGCTGTATCTGTACGGCGTTCACCGGTTGCGCGAACGGGGCGACCACTGGCCCCCGGGACGCACCGTGGCGTTCGTCGCGGGTGGACTCGGCTCGCTGGCCGCGGTGACGGTGACCGGCATCGAGGCGTACGACACCACCCTGATCTCGGTGCACATGGTCCAGCACATGGTGCTGTCCATGGTGGGCCCGATCTTCCTGGCCCTGGGCGCACCGACCACTCTGGCGCTGCGGACGCTGTCGGCCGGACCTCGCAAGGCGCTGCTGGCCGTCGTCCACAGCCGGTACGTCCGGACCCTGACCCACCCGCTGGTCGCGTTCGGCCTGTTCATCGCGAATCCGTTCGCGCTGTACTTCACCGGCCTCTACCGGCAGACCCTCGAGCACCCGGTGCTGCACGAGTTCGTCCACTTCCACTTCATCGTGACCGGCTGCCTGTTCTTCTGGCCGCTGCTCGGCCTCGATCCGCTGCCGAACCGCTGGCCGTACCCGGGCCGGGCGCTGCTGATGGTGCTCTCCGTCCCGTTCCACACCGTGCTCGGTCTGACGATCATGCAGAGCCGGGAACTGCTGGGCGGCGACTGGTACCCGAACCTGGGCCTGAGCTGGCACGATCCGGCCGCCGACCAGGTCGCGGCGGGCGGCATCCTGTGGGCCGGCGGCGAGATCGTCAGCGTCACGATGCTCGGCATCCTGGTGGTCCAGTGGGTCCGTCAATCGGAGCGCGAGGCGAAACGGATCGACCGGGCTCTGGACCGGGCCGAGGCCGAACAGGCCCGCAGCACCGCCGGCACGATCACGAATCCCGACGTGGCGGCACGACCGGAGACCGACGCCGGATAACGGATTCGGTACGATCGGCGGGACCTACGACGTGAGGTGGGGCACAGATGAGCGACTACACCGTTCTCCTCTACAGCGACGACGCCGCCGTGCGCGACCGGATCCGGCTCGCGATCGGCCCGCGACCGGCCGCCGACCTCCAGGTCGAGTTCGCCGACGCGTCCTCCTGGGAGGAGTGCCGGCGGTTGCTCGACGACTACGAGATCGACCTGATGGTGCTGGACGGCGAGGCCACGCCCGCCGGTGGGCTCGGCATCGCCCGTCAGACCAAGGACGAGTACCGCGACCCCCCGCCCACCTGCGTCGTCATCGCCCGGGCCGCCGATCGCTGGCTCGCGGCCTACTCGCAGGCCGACGCGACCCTGCTGGCCCCGCTCGACCCGGTCACCACCGGTCAGACCGTGGCCGGCCTGCTCCGCGGCCGCCGGGCCGGTGCCATCCCGCTGGGCACCATCGGCACCACCCCCTGACCCACTCTGCACCCCTCGACGGAGGACCCGACATGGGCGCACGCACCTGGCCCAATCTGACGAGTTCCCTGCTGCGCGGCGAGGAGCTCGCGACCGCGGACACCTCCTGGGCCATGGGCGAGATCATGGCCGGCAACGCCACTCCGGCCCAGATCGCCGGGTTCGCCATCGCCCTGCGCGCCAAGGGCGAGACGCCCGGCGAACTGGCCGGCCTGGTCGAGGCGATGCTGGCCAACGCCACGCCGGTGACCCTCGACGAGACGGTGCGGACCCGGGCGGTCGACGTGGTGGGCACCGGTGGCGACCGGGCCAACACGGTCAACATCTCGACCATGGCGGCGATCGTCACGGCCGCCGCCGGGGTGACCGTGGTCAAGCACGGCAACCGGTCGGCGTCCTCCACCACCGGCACCGCCGACCTGCTGGAGAACTTCGGCATCCCGCTCGACCTGGGCCCGGCCGGGGTGGCCGCCACGGTCCGCGACGCGGGGATCGGCTTCTGTTTCGCGGCCCGCTACCACCCGGGCATGCGGCACGCCGCGGTCACCCGCCGGGAGCTGGGCGTGCCGACGTTCTTCAACGTGCTCGGCCCGCTGACCAACCCGGCCCGGCCCACCTCGGCCGCGGTCGGCTGCTTCGACCCGCGGATGGCCCCGGTGATGGCCGAGGTGTTCGCCCGGCGTGGCGACGCGGCGCTGGTCATGCGTGGTGAGGACGGCCTGGACGAGTTCACCACCGCGGCGCCCACCCGGATCTGGCTGGCCCGCGACGGCAAGGTGGAGGAGATGCTGGTCGACGCGGTGGAGCTGGGTCTGCCCCGCAGCCGGCCGGCCGATCTGCGGGGCGGTGACGTGGCGTTCAACGCCGACGTGGCGCACCGCACGTTCGCCGGCGAGCAGGGCCCGGTCCGGGACGCCGTGCTGCTCAACGCGGCGGCGGCACTGGCCGCGCAGAGTGGTTTCCCCGGTGATTTCCGCGACTGCCTGCGGGCCGGGATCAACCGGGCCGCGGAGACGGTCGACTCGGGTGCCGCGACCGAGCTGCTGGCCCGCTGGGTGACCGCTGCTCAGGCTGCCAAAGCCGCGGAGTGAGAGCCCTCTGACGGTTCTCTCCGGCGAGTGACGAAAAACCGCCTGACACGCCGGACTCAATGCCCCAGTTTGCCCGTTTCACATGACACCGTCTGAATGACATTCGGGTAATTCCACCTTCCGGCGAAGGAGACACCCGTGCACGAACGTGAACTCCGCTGCGTCATCTGCGACGGCGACATGCTCTTCGAGGTGCCGCCGTGCGAGGACGGCCACGACGAGTGCCCCGAACTGGTCTGCACACGCTGCGGCGCCGCCGAGGTGGTCGCGCCGATCGTCGTCCACTTCTGGCCGCAGCCGGGTCCGCCCGGTCGCGTCGCCCCACACCAGCGCCGGGCGGCCTGAGAGCGCCCCTCCCGCCTTTTCCGGTGTACGCGCAAAGCCCGGTGACCGTGCAGAACCGGTCGCCCGCAGGCCGTGATCACGGGCCGGGCCCCCGCACGGCCGGCGGGCGGCGCCACCGCCTCCGGAACCGCTGAACCGGCGGTCCGACCGCCGGCGAGCGGTGACCACGCGATGCCACTCAGCGCACGTTGATCATGAATGTGACCGTCGACTCTGCCGCGGCCGCGATCACGTCTGCCGGGCGCCGCCCCCGGTCGCCTCGTACGTAGCCACCGTTCAGCCACTCACGGCCTCCCCCGAGTCGCCGCCGAGATCGGAAGGGGTCGAGTGGCGTTCCGGCCATCCCGGCCGTAGGGCATCCCGGCTGTAGGGCATCCCGGCCGTAGGCCATGGTCCATCCCCGAGCCGAAAACAACCACGGACGACGGCCGGATGCCCCGAGCCGTCACCGACGGCTGACTCCACCCTCCCGAACAACCGCAACCGACGGCTCAACCAACCCAGCCGTCAACTACGGCCCACCCACGCGCCGAAAACAACCACGGACGACGGCTGGACACCCTGAGCCGTCACCGACGGCTGACTCCCACCCTCCCGAACAACCGCAACCGACGGCTCAACCAACCCAGCCGTCAGCTGCGGTCCATCCGCGAGCCGAAAACAACCGTGAGCGACGGCCGGCAATCGCACCATGCCACCCAGCCAAAGTTGACCTTGGACGTGACCCCGCACTGCGACAAACGGCTGAGCCGCGCTGATGCGACCGCCGCCACCGCCGCCACCGCCAACGCCGACCGCCGACCACTGACCACCGATCGCCGACCGCCGACCGCCGACCGCCGACCGCCGACCGCCGAGGATCGCCACGGCGAAGGGGACCACATAGTTACCTGGTCACAGCTTTGATCAACTTAAGCTAAGCGGCACTGGGTGATCACGCACGTCGGAGCCGGAAGTACAGCCCAAGCACCCTTCGGCAGCAGCCCTCGGCGCGGCACGGAACAGCACGACACGGCATGACACGGCACGGCACGGCACAGCACGGCACAGCACGGCTGGAGCTGCCGACGGATCATGGCCGGGCCCGGGGGTGGTGGCACGACGGGACCGGGCTTTGTGCGTACAAGACAAAGAAGGCCCGCACCCCGGTGAGGGTGCGGGCCTGTCTCCGAATGACTCAGTGTTCGGCCGGGCGGGTTCCGGTGTAGTACTCGAAGATCATCGCGCAGGACGTGAAGATCACGAGGACGAGGCCGAAGGCCAGCAGCCACCACATCCAGAACACCAGTCCCAGACCGGCGATCGCCGCCGACAGGGCGATACCGAACGGCCAGTAGCTGCCCGGGCTGAAGAAGCCCAGCTCACCGGCGCCCTCGGCGATCTCGCCGTCCTCACGGTCCTCCGGGCGCAGGTCGATGCGCCGGGCGACGAACCAGAAGAACCCGCCGCACATCGAGCAGAGCAGTGCGGAAAGGATCAGGGCAACGGTGCCGACCCACTCGACGCCGCCCTGGAAACCGTCGCCTTCGCTGCCGGAGGCGTTGCCGGAGTAGGCGGTGTAGAAGCCGTAGACGGCCGCGGCGCCGAAGAGGAAGACGGCGACGCCGGCGAAGATCTTGTATTCGGTCCTCACGTCGGTCCTACTTCCCTGCGGCTACGTTCTCGGACTGGTTCCAGGAGTGCGCCTGGCGACGGGTGTTGAAGGGCGACGTGGTGGTCGCGTAGGGCTCCTCGCCGATGGCGGTGAGCGCCTCCTGCGTGGTCTTGCCGTCCTTCTTGGCGTCCAGGAACGTGTCGAACTCCTGCGGCGTGACCGTGACCAGCTCGAAGTTCATGAAGGCGTGGTAGGTGCCGCAGAGCTCCGCGCACCGGCCGACGTAGCGGCCCTCCTTGTCGAGGGTCACCTCGAAGACGTTCCGCACGCTGCCCGGGAAGACGTCCCGCTTGAACAGCATCTCCGGGACCCAGAAGGAGTGGATGACGTCCTTGCTGGTCTCCTCGAAGCGGATCTTCTGACCGACCGGCAGCACCAGGATCGGGATGACGTCCGACGAGCCGACGGTCGACGCGACCGTGTTCGCCTCCTCGCCCATGCCGTCGCGGTAGTTGAACTGCCAGTTCCACTTGAAGGCCACGACCTCGACGACCTGGTCGGGGTTCTTCGACAGCTTGTCCACGTTGGTCTGCACGATCGCGGTGTAGTAGAAGAGCACCGAGACGATCAGGACCGGCGTGACCGTGTAGAGGATCTCCATCGGCATGTTGAACCGGGTCTGCACGGGCAGCTCTTCGCCACGCTTGCGATACCGGATGACACACCAGAAGATCAAGCCCCACACGCCGAAACCGACGACGAGAGCGGCGATCACCGATGCGATCCAGAGGTCGTACATTTCGTGCGCCTGCAGGGTGATGCCGTTGCTCGGCCAACCGAAATGGCCGAACGCACTACCCCAGTCCTCTATCGAGCAGCCCGAGAGCAGCATCAACAGCGTCGCACCGCCGAGACCCAGCCCGGCCGCCCGGCCAACTGCCCGCGGCCGTGTGGCCGAACTCCTTGCGCCCACCTGCTTCTGCCTCCTTAGCAGCGCCGCCCTGCCGAGAATCGGACACCTGGCGGCAAGGCTCACCGACGGTCGCACACTACTCGACCAGGCCCGGACGGCCCGCCACCGGGGGCCGTGCGGACCGGAAAAATCAAGTCCAGACAACCGGACGATACCGTTCCCTGTGTGGATTACACAGGCGATCCGGCCGGGGCGGCGGTGTACCTCGACGCCGCCACCGCTGCGCCGCTGCATCCGGTGGCCCGGGAGGCGATGCTCGCGTCTCTGGCCGACGGATGGGCGGACCCCACACGTCTCTACGCGGCCGGGCGGCGGGCCCAGCAGCTGCACGAGGCGGCCACCGCGGTGGTCGCGCAGATCCTGAGGGTACGCCCGGACGAGGTCTCCTTCTGGCCGTCCGGCACGGCCGCCGCGCAGGCGGCCGTCCTGGGCGGACTGGCCGGACGGCGGCGTTCGGGCAGCTCACTGGTGCATTCGGCGATCGAGCACTCGGCTGTCCTGCACGCCGCGCGCACGGTTGAGGCGCATGAGGTGGGTGTGGACCGGACCGGCCGTCTCGACCTGGACGCCTGGGAACGGGCGGTGTCCGCGTCCGGTGTGGCCCTGGCTTCGCTGATCAGTGCCAGTCACGAGGTCGGCTCCGTGCAACCGGTCGCCGCGGCGGCGGCATACTGTGCGGAGTCCGGGGTACCCCTGTTCGTGGACGCCGCCCAGTCGGTGGGCCGTGTCCCGGTCCCGGACGGCTGGTCGCTGCTGAGCGCGAGCGCGCACAAGTGGGGCGGCCCGCCGGGTGTCGGGGTGCTGGTGGTGCGCAAGGGTGTGCGCTGGGTCTCGCCGCAGCCACAGGATGATCTTTATCGCCCCCGGCCGGCGGGGGCCCCGAATCTGCCGTCGATCGTGGCGGCCGCCGCGTCCCTGCGCGCCGTGACCGATTCCGGCCAGTCGGAGAACGCCCGGCTGAGTGCGCTGGTGGACCGGATCCGCGACCGGGTGGCGGCGACCGTCCCGGACGTGGAGATCGTCGGGGATCCGGTGGACCGGCTGCCGCACCTGGTGACCTTCAGCTGCCTCTACGTGGACGGTGAGGCGCTGCTGCACGCCCTGGACCGGCACGGCTTCGCGGTCTCGTCCGGCTCGTCGTGCACGTCCTCGACGCTGCGGCCGAGTCACGTGCTGGAGGCGATGGGGGTGCTCAGCCACGGCAACGTGCGGGTGTCGCTGCACTCCGGGGTCACCGGCGCCGACGTGGACCGGTTCCTGGCCGTGCTGCCCGGCCTGGTCGCCGGGATCCGGGCCGAGGTGGGCATGTGATCACGCTGGACTGTCTCGGCCAGAAGTGCCCGCTGCCGGTGATCCGGCTGGCCCGGGCGATCCCGGGGGTGCCGGTCGGCGAGATGGTCCGGGTCCTCGCCGACGACCCGGCCGCGGCCAACGACATCCCCGCCTGGTGCCGCATGAAGGGCCAGGAGTTCGTCGCCGGCGACGGCCGGGCCTTCGACGTGCGCCGGATCAGCTGAGGTACGCGACGATCTGCGGGACCGGTTCCTTCGCCAGGAACGTGTCGACGACCAGGCGCGGGCCCGGATAGGGCTCGTACTCCGCCTGGCGCTCCAGCACCCGCACCCAGTCCGGCACCCCGTCGTGGTCGCGGACCGCGAACCGGGCCTCGACCCGGCGGCGGTGCTCGGCGTCGTCGCCGCAGACCACCTCGACCACGCGCAGCGGCACCTTGAGCCGCTCGGCCAGCTCGGCCCACACCTCACGGGCCGCCTTGACCGGGTTCACCGCGTCGATGATCACGCTGTGACCGATCTTGAGTTGTTCCTCGGCCAGCGCGGCCACCACCGCGTAGGCGGCGTGGCCCGGACGGGTCTCCTGCACCCCGTGCCGTTGCAGCGTGAAGTCGACCGTGTCGACGGCCAGCACCACCGCGGGCAGCTCAGCGCCGACCGCGGCGGCCAGGGTGCTCTTGCCGACTCCGGGGAGCCCGGCGAAGACCGCGAGGACCATCGCCGGTCAGACCGCGGGGAGGAACGGGGTGATCTCGGCGACGGCCGCCTCGCCGTACGCCACACCGAAACGCTTCAGGAAGTCGGTGATCCTGACGTCGTACTCCTGGGTGCCGACCGTCTCCAGCACCAGGGCGGCGACCAGCGAGCCGACCTGGGCGGCCCGCTCCAGACCGAGGCCCCAGGAGACGGCCGAGAAGAAACCGGCCCGGAACCCGTCGCCGACGCCGGTCGGGTCGGTGGCGGTGACGTCCGGCACCACCGGCACGTGGATCCGCTCGATCCCCCGGCCGGTGATCTCCACGCCGTCCTTGCCGAGCGTGGTGACCCGGATCTTGACCTCGTCCAGGACCTGCTCGGAGGTCAGGCCGGCCTTGGTCTCCAGCAGGGACCGCTCGTACTCGTTGGTGAGCAGGTAGTCGGCGCCGCGGATCAGGCGGATCACGTCCGAGCCGTCCATCCGGGCGAGCTGCTGCGACGGGTCGGCGGCGAACGCGAACCCGCGGGTGCGGCACTCCTCGGAGTGCCGGATCATCGCGGCCGGGTCGTTCGCGCCGATCAGCACCAGGTCGATGCCGCCGGAGCGCTCGACCACGGGGGCCAGCTCGATGTTGCGGGCCTCGGACATCGCGCCGGCGTAGAACGAGGCGATCTGGTTGAGGTCCTCGTCGGTGGTGCAGACGAACCGGGCGGTGTGCGCCACGTCGCTGATGTGCACCGAGTCGCAGTCCACCCCGTGCCGCTCGAGCCAGGAACGGTAGTCGGCGAAGTCGACGCCGACGGCGCCCACCAGGATCGGCCGCAGACCCAGCTTGCCCATCCCGAAGGCGATGTTCGGGGCGACCCCGCCGCGGCGTACCACCAGGTCGTCGACCAGGAAGGAGAGCGAGACCTTGTGCAGCTGGTCGGCGATGAGCTGGTCGGCGAACCTGCCGGGGAAGTGCATCAGGTGATCGGTGGCGATCGAGCCGGTGACGGCGATCTTCATGTCGGCCCTCAGGGGATCGGGAACAGGGGGCGTTACGAGATGAGACTACCGGCCCGTAAACCGGAACAGGCCGTCCCGTTAACGGGACGGCCTGTTCTTCGGTCACGGCCCGGTTCTCACCGGGCTGCTTTCACTGGGCTGCGGCTCAGTGGAACGAGTCACCACAGGCGCAGGAGTTCTGCGCGTTCGGGTTGTCGATCGTGAAGCCCTGAGCGTCGATGCGGTCCGCGAAGTCGATGGTGGCGCCCGCCAGGTACGGCGCGCTCATCCGGTCGACGACGACCTCGACACCGTCGAAGTCGCTCACGACGTCCCCGTCGAGCGAACGCTCGTCGAAGAAGAGCTGGTAGCGCAGCCCGGAGCAGCCACCCGGCTGCACGGCGATGCGCAGGCGCAGGTCGTCGCGCCCTTCCTGCTCGATCAGGGCCTTGACCTTCACCGCGGCGACGTCGGTCAGGAGGACGCCGGTCGGGGCGGCGGTCGCCTCGGTCGACTCGGTGTGCGCTTCAGTGGTCACTAGGTATCTCCCTGCCAAGTGCGGACATGTGCCGTACTGGCCAACGCTAACCCCATCCCCCCTGATTCCCAATCCGGGGGAACACAGATCACCGCCGCCACTGACCTGCCAGGCGTGCGGAGAGTTCACGCAGGCCACGTGCGGGCTCGGCGAGCGCGGTCTCGGTGGAGCCGAAGTGCTCGACGAGGGTATGGGTTTCGGTCACACCGGCCGCCGCCGCTTCCCGCGCACCGGTCTCGTTGCGCCCCGCCAGCACCACGCACGGCAGGCCCCGGTCGCGGGCGCCGGCGGCGATCCCGGCGACCACCTTCCCGCGCAGCGACTGGTGGTCGAAGGAGCCCTCACCGGTGATCACCAGATCGGCGGCGTCCAACTCCGCGTCCAGGCCGATCAGCGTGGTGACCAGGGCGATCCCGGAGGTGACCCGGCCACCGAGGGCGATCAGGGCGGCCCCGATGCCACCCGCCGCACCGCCGCCGGGAGCCGCCGCGAGACCTTCGAGATCAAAGGCCTTCTCGAGTACGCCGGAGAAGTGCTCGAGGGCGGCGTCGAGGCGCAGCACGTCCTCCCGCGAGGCGCCCTTCTGCGGTCCGAACACGCTGCTCGCGCCGTGCAGGCCCACCAGCGGGTTGTCCACGTCCGTGGCGGCGACCAGGCGGGCCTGCCGCAACTGGGGGATCCCCGACAGGGCGGCCGCGGTGATCAGCGGGCCGCCGCCGTAGGGCAGCGCGTACCCGGCCACGTCGACGGGGGCGGCGCCGAGCGCGGCCAGCATCCCGGCGCCCGCGTCGTTGGTCGCCGAACCGCCCAGTCCGACCACGATCTCGGCGGCGCCGGTCTCCACCGCGGCGGCGATCAGCAGGCCGAGGCCGTACGAGGTCGTCACCCGGGGGTCACGTTCCTCCGGCGTGAGCAGGTGCAGACCGCAGGCCTGGGCGCTCTCCACGTAGGCGGTGTGCCCCACGTGCAGGATCTCGCCCCGGGCCGGGCGGCCCAGCGGGTCGACGGTGGCGACCGGGATGCGCCGGCCGTTCAGGGCGGCGGCGAGGACCTCGACGAAACCGGGGCCGCCGTCGGCGAGCGGCCGCTGCACGAGGACGTCGCCGTCGGTGGACCAGCCCTCGGCGACGGCCTGGGCGACGGCGGGGGCGGAGAGGGTGCCGGCGAACTTGTCCGGACAGATCAGTACGCGCACCCCGCGAGTGTGTCAGCCCACCCTCCGGGGCGCAGCTACCGTCTCATCCCCTGTGCAACGATGACGACGTGACGTCGATCTGGACCGAACCTGACAACACCCCCGTGGCCCTCCTGCTGCTCGGACGTGGCACCGACCCGGCGAGCGAGCGTGGCGTGGACTGCCCCGGTGATCTTCCCGCACCGAGTGACCCCGGTCTCGTCGAGCGCGCCAAGGCGGCGAAGGAGGCCCTGGGCGACCGGGTCTTCGTGCTCGGCCACCACTACCAGCGTGACGAGGTCATCCAGTTCGCCGATGTCACCGGCGACTCGTTCAAGCTCGCCCAGCAGGCGGCGGCCCGCCCGGACGCGGAGTTCATCGTCTTCTGCGGTGTGCACTTCATGGCCGAGAGCGCGGACATCCTGACCACTCCCGAGCAGAAGGTGATCCTGCCGGACCTGGCGGCCGGCTGCTCGATGGCCGACATGGCCGTTCTGGGTCAGGTGGAGACGGCCTGGGAACACTTCCAGGATCTGGGCATCACCGACCAGATCGTCCCGGTCACGTACATGAACTCCTCCGCCGACATCAAGGGCTTCGTCGGCCGCAACTCCGGCGTGGTCTGCACCTCCTCCAACGCCAAGCGCGCGCTGGACTGGTCGTTCGAGCAGGGCTCCAAGGTCTTCTTCCTGCCCGACCAGCACCTGGGTCGCAACACCGCGGTCCTGGAGATGGGCTTCGAGCTGGACGACTGTGTCCTCTACGACCCGCACAAGCCGCACGGTGGCCTGACCGACCAGCAGCTCCGGGACGCCAAGATGATCCTCTGGCGCGGGCACTGCTCGGTGCACGGCCGGTTCACCCTGGACAGCGTCCGGGAGGTCCGCGAGCGGGTGCCCGGCGTCAACGTCCTGGTGCACCCGGAGTGCCGCCACGACGTGGTCCGGGCGGCCGACTACGTGGGCTCGACCGAATACATCATCAAGGCCCTCGACGCCGCCCCGGCCGGTTCGGCATGGGCCGTCGGCACCGAGCTCAATCTCGTACGCCGGATGGCCCTGGCCCACCCCGACAAAGAGATCATGTTCCTCGACCGGGCGGTCTGTTACTGCTCCACCATGAACCGGATCGACTTGCCGCACCTGGTGTGGGCGCTCGAGGAACTGGTGGCCGGACGGGTGCCGAACCAGATCACCGTCGACCCCACCACCGCGCACGAAGCACGCGTGGCTCTGGACCAGATGCTCGCACTGCCGTAACTGTCGGTAGTCGCTTGAATCCACCTTTGCGGTGGCCCCGGGGAAGCTGCGCAGTCCGCGGCATTCGGCGGCGTTTCGCACGCCGCTTCGACTGGCGCATTTGTCACTCAGCGCTATGCTTCCCCGGTTGCAGGAACGGGTACCCCCGCTCGAGTTCCTGCCCCCTCGATCACCGGGCGCCCGAACGCCCGCCGGCTGGAGGTTACGTTGACCGACGATGTCCTGATCGTGCACGGCGGTACGCCGCTGCAAGGACAGATCCGGGTCCGTGGCGCCAAGAATCTCGTCTCCAAGGCGATGGTGGCCGCCCTGCTGGGTGAGTCGCCGAGCCGCCTCTTCGACGTGCCGCGGATCCGCGACGTCGAGGTCGTGCGTGGCCTGCTGGAACTCCACGGCGTCAAGGTCAGCGACGGCGTGGAGGCCGGCGAGCTGGTCATGGACCCCACGAATGTGGAGAGCGCCAGCACCGACGAGATCAACGTCCACGCGGGGTCCAGTCGGATCCCGATCCTGCTCTGTGGGCCCCTGCTTCACCGCCTGGGCCACGCTTTCATCCCTGACCTGGGCGGATGTCACATCGGGCCGCGCCCGATCGACTTCCACATCCAGGCGCTGCGCGAGTTCGGCGCCCACGTCGAGAAGACCCCGGAGGGCATGCACCTGAGTGCCCCCGACGGTCTGCGCGGCGCCAAGCTGGAACTGCCCTACCCGAGCGTCGGCGCCACCGAGCAGGTGCTGCTCACGGCGGTCCGTGCCGAGGGCGTCACCGAGCTGCGCAACGCGGCCATCGAGCCGGAGATCATGGACCTGATCTGCATCCTGCAGAAGATGGGCGCCATCATCACCGTGCACACCGACCGGGTCATCGAGATCCAGGGTGTGCCGCGGCTCTACGGCTACGAGCACAAGCCGATCCCGGACCGGATCGAGGCCGCCAGCTGGGCCGCCGCCGCGCTCGCCACCCGTGGCGAGATCGAGGTGGTCGGCGCCCGCCAGGCCGACATGATGACGTTCCTGAACGTCTTCCGGTCCATCGGCGGCGAACTGAAGATCACCGACGACCGGGTGGCCCGCGACGGCGTCTCCGGTGCCGAGGGCGGCATCAAGTTCTGGCACCCGGGCGGCGAGCTGAACGCCGTGGCGCTGGAGACCGACGTGCACCCCGGCTTCATGACCGACTGGCAGCAGCCCCTGGTGGTCGCGCTGACCCAGGCCCGCGGCCTGTCGATCATGCACGAGACGGTGTACGAGCAGCGGCTCGGCTACACCGAGGCGCTCAACTCGATGGGCGCGACGATCCAGACCTACCGGGACTGCCTCGGTGGCACCCCGTGCCGGTTCGGCCGCCGCAACTTCATGCACTCCGCGGTGATCGCCGGCCCGTCCAAGCTGCACGCGGCCGACCTGGTCATCCCGGACCTGCGGGCCGGCTTCGCACACCTGATCGCGGCGCTGGCCGCCGAGGGCACCTCGCGGGTGTACGGCGTCAACCTGATCGACCGGGGTTACGAGGACTTCGAGGCCAAGCTGGCCGCTTTGGGCGCTCACGTCGAGCGTCTCTGAGCTGCGCTTTAGTCACGATCAACGGCGCGGTGTGCTGCACACCGCGCCGTTTGGCTACGCTTCTGGCGTGTCCCCGTTGTTTCGCCGCAAGCCAGACGACCTCGTCGCCGACGCCACCTCCTCGGTAACGCAGGAGGATTCCGTCGCGTCCCGCCCCCGGGCCTACACCCCCAGCAAGAAAGAGCTGGGTGTGGCCACGCCGAAACGGGTGCCCCAGGGCCGCCGGATCCAGGATCCCGCGCCGTCCAACCGCAAAGAGGCCTACAAGCAACTGCGCGACCGGCAGCGTGCGGAGCGGGCCGAGGCCAACGAGGGCATGCGCAACGGCGACGAGCGCTACCTGCTCGCCCGCGACCGGGGGCCGGAGCGTTCCCTGGTCCGCGACATCGTCGACTCGCGCCGCACGGTCGGCTCGTGGTTCATCGGTGGCGCGGTGGTCGTGCTGATCGGCTCGTCGGTGCCCAACCCGACGGTGCAGTATGCGAGCACCGCCATCTGGGCCGTGATGGCCCTGGCCGTGGTGATCGACAGCGTCTTCATCGCGTTGCGCATCAAGAAGCTGGTCAAGGAGCGTTTCCCGCAGACCACGCAGCGGGTGGGCGGCCTGCAGTTCTACGGCGTGATGCGCGGGCTGACGTTCCGCCGGATGCGCATCCCCAAGCCGAAGGTCGACCTGGGCTCCACCATCTGACCTGCACTTCTCCCTGTGGTGACCGTGGCGTCCACAACGCCACCGGTCACCACAGCCGTTTCCACCCCACCCACACCTCCCCGCCCGCCCCACGCTGCCCCGCCCCGCACTACCCCGCACTACCCCGCGCGCCTCTCCACCCCACCTTGCACCTCCCCGCACTGCGCCGCGCCGCGTCCCGCCTCCCCGCGTAGCGCACGCCTCCCCTCGCCGCGTCTCGCCGCGATCTTGGTGCGCTGACCACCGCGGGCGGACGCTAACGCACCAAGATCAGCCGATCGCAGGGCAACCGATCACGGGCAGCCGTTCGCGGGGCGGCAGACCACAGGACGGCCGATCTTGGTGCGCTGACCACCGCGGGCGGGGGTTAACGCACCAAGATCGGCCAATCACGGGGCACCTAATCGCGGGCGGTCGTGCGCGCGACAGTCGATCGCAGGTCAGCAGATCGCAGGCAGCCGATCACGGGACGGCCAATCACGGAGAGCCGATCGCGGGACGGCAAACCACAGGACGGCCGATCTTGGTGCGCTGACCATCGCGGGCGGGGGCTAACGCACCAAGATCGGCCGTTCGGGGTAGCCGTTCGGGGGTGGCCGTTCGAGGGCGTCGGCTCAGCCCTTGGTCAGAGGTATCTCCCGTAGCCCCGGCGGACACGGGAAGCGCTGGCGAGGCGCTCGGCCCGGCAAGTCCGGCTAGCCCCGGACTTCGCACATGACCCCGTCTGACCTGCGCTGATTACTTGAAGTGCTGGATCTTGCATGCGGTCTGACCAGCGGCTATGCGGCATGTGCGAAAGACAGGGCTAGCGTTCAGCGCTGTAACGGCACGGGTAGGACAGCGGTGAGGGCCAGCCGGGCCGGGGCGGCTGCCGTAACGGCGTGGCCTGGATGTTGAGCCTCCGTTCAGGAGCGCCTTCCGTGACCCCGGCGGGCTCAGGATGCGCCGGCGAAGCCGTCCAGCCTCGGGTCACGGGTAGGACTACCGACGACGCGATTAGGGGAGGCCGGCTAGGCGGAGCAGGGCGGCTACCGCGGCGGCGGCCACCACGACGATGACGAACGGGGCCTTGCGCCAGGCGAGGAGCGCGCCGACCAGGACGCCGGCCGGACGGGCGAACCCGGCGAACTCGCTGCCGGCCATCAGTGCCGCGGTCCCGGCCAGGGCTGCCAGCAGCGCGGCGGCCGCCATCGGGAGCAGCCGCTGCACGGGTTCGGAGAGTTCCAGGCGGTCGCGCAGCAGTACACCGCTCAACCGGATCGTGTAGGTCCCGGCCGCCAGGACGAGGATCGCAACGAGCAGCATCAGGCCTCCCGGGCCGTCGGGCGGACAGTCTCGGCACCGTCCGAGCGGCGGGCCGGACCGACAGCACCGCAACCATCCGGCGAACCGTCCAGGGGGCGAGGCGGGCGGACAGTCTCGGCACCGTCCGGCAAGCCATCCGAATCACGGGGCGGGCGGGCGGCGCCGGGACCGTCCGAACCGCGGGGCGGAAGGGCGGCGTCGGCACCGTCCGAACCGCGGGGCGGAAGGGCGGCGCCGGGACCGTCCGAGCGGCGGGCCGGGCGGAGCAGGACGAGCAGGCCGAGCAGGGCGCACAGCACCGGCAGGCCGGCCGGCAGCACCGGGGTGAGCAGCACGGCCACCGTCCCACCGGTGAGCGCGACCAGGCGGGTGTCCCGGTCCCGCAGCGACGGCAGGATCAGGGCGATCAGCGCCGCCGGGAACGCCGCGTCCAGCCCGAGCGCGTCCGGGTCGCCGGTGGCGCCGCCGAGCAGCACGCCCAGGGCGGTACCGGTGTTCCAGCTGATGAAGAGCAGGATCCCGACGGTCCAGTAGATCCGGCGGCGGCGTACCGGATCGGGCTCGGCCAGGGCGAACGCGACTGCCTCGTCGGTCATCAGGTGGCTGCCGATCAGGCGGTCCCGCCATCGGGTGCCCAGGGTCTGCGCGACTGCCAGGCCGAACGGTAGGTGCCGCGCGTTGAGCAGGAGCCCGGCGAGCACCGCGGCCACCGGGTTGCCGGCGGCCAGCAGCCCGGCCGCCAGGAACTGGGCGCCGCCGGCGAAGACCAGCGTCGACATGGCGAACGGCGTCCAGGTCGGTAGCCCGTACGCAATCGTGATGGCGCCGAACGAGGCGCCGACCGCGACCATCGCCGCGGCCAGGGCGCCCAGATCGCGCAGCGTTCGATATAACGTACTCATGTTCGCCATGCTGAACGCAGGCAGCGGCGTTCGTCAAACCGAACAACTCGACCGATGGAGCGAACATGCACGATCCGGCGCCGCCACTCGCCGCGATAGCCGCCGCGCTACGCCGGGAGCGTGACCGCGCCGGAATCTCCCTGGCCGAACTGTCCCGGCGCGCCGGACTGGCCAAGTCGACGCTGTCCCAGCTCGAGTCGGGCACCGGCAACCCCAGCATCGAGACGCTGTGGGCGCTCGGCGTGGCCCTCGGCGTCCCGTTCAGCCGCCTCGTCGAACCGCCCGTGTCCCCGGTCCGGGTGGTCCGCGCCGGCGAGGGCACCCGGCTGCGGGCCGACCAGGCCGAATTCACCGCCGCACTGCTCGCCACCGGCGCCCCGCACACCCGGCGCGACATCTACGTGATGGAGCTGGAACCGGGCGAACCCCGCGAAGCCGCCGCCCACATCCCGGACAGCGTGGAACACATCGTGGTCGCCGCCGGGCGGATCCGCACCGGCCCGGTCGGCGAGACCGTCGAGCTGGGGGCGGGCGACTACGTGACGTTCCCCGGCGACGTGCCGCACCGCTACGAGGCTCTGGCCCCCGGCTCCTGGGCCGTCCTGATCATGGAGCATCGCTAGGGTCCGGGGTGGCGTAGAGCCGGGCCACCACGTCCTCGATGTCTGGTTCGAGCAGCGACAGATCACGCACCCCGACCGCGGCGACCAGCCCCGCCACCGCCGCGCCCGCGGTGGCCCCCTCCAGCGCGAACGTCACCCGGTGCCGGTCCGCCTCGGTGGCCGTGATTGCCGCGCCCGGCAGCGCGAAACCCTCCGGCAGCGGGTCCACCAGGTCGGCGACCAGGCTGCGGCGGGAACCGTACCGGGCATGCAACGCCTCGATCGTGCCGTCGTGCACCACCCGGCCGTGGTCGATCACCACCAGCCGGCGGCAGAGCCGCTCGATGTCGGCCAGGTCGTGCGTGGTCAGCACCAGCGTCACGTCACCACCGGCGCCCAACTCGGCGAGGAACGACCGGACCGCCTGCTTGCTCACCACGTCCAGGCCGATCGTCGGCTCGTCCAGGAACAGCACCTCGGGCCCGTGCAGCAGGGCCGCGGTCAGCTCACCGCGCATCCGCTGCCCCAGGGACAACTGCCGGACCGGGGTGTCCAGGAACTCGTCCAAGTCGAGCAGGGCACGGCAGCGCCGCAGGCGGGCCTCGTGCTCGGCGGCCGGCACCCGGTAGACATGCCGCAGCAGCGCGAACGACTCGCGCAGTGGCAGATCCCACCAGAGCTGCGAACGCTGTCCGAAAACGACACCGATGCGCAGGGCCAGCCGGGTGCGCTGCGGCACCGGGGCCAGGCCGCACACCGACACCTCGCCGCTGGACGGGGTCAACACCCCGGTCAGCATCTTGAGAGTGGTCGACTTGCCGGCCCCGTTCGGTCCGATGTAGCCGACCATCTCACCCCGCTCGATGCCGAGCGTGATACCGCCGACCGCGGACACCGTCCGTTTGTGCCTCCGCAGCCGGCCCGCTTTCACCCGTACGGTGAAATCCTTGCGCAGATCGCGCATCACAATCATGACCCGGTGCTCCGGTAGTGTCGGATGCCGGCACGCCAGACGACCGCGGCGAGGACCGCCGCGACCCCGGCGACCAGCGGAGACAGGAAACCGGACCAGGGCGGCAGGCCCAGCGGATCGGTCCGGCCGAGAAGCGCCAGCGCCGGCTGATAAGCGACGAAGGCGAAACCGAGGGCGTACGCGAAAAGCCCCCGGAACGTGTCACCGAAAACAGTGATCGGATAGGCCGTGAAGTCCCGCCCGCCATAGGTGAACGCGCTGCCGATCTCCCCCGAGTCCACCCACCAGAACGCCAGGCTCGCACTCGACACGAAGATCGAGGAGAAGAAGACCGCCGCCGCGATCGGGGCGAGCACCACCAGCAGCACCCGGGCCGGCGTCCACGCCACGTCGTTGATCACCACGGCGCCGCCCAGCAGGGTGAACCCGAGCACCACCCGCAGCGCCTTGCGGAGCGGGATGTCCATCAACAGCAGCTGAGGCAGCGCCGCCAGCGGCCGGACCAGCACCGCGTCCAGCGTGCCGGCCCGCACATACGTCTTCAACCGGTCGACGTTGCCCACCGAGAAGTCCGCGAGCGCGAACCCGGCCGAGCTCAGCCCGACGATCAGCACCGCCTCACGCAGACTGAAACCCCCCACCGTCGGCGTGGCCCGGAACAGCACCAGCACCGCCAGCGCGTCGAACACCGTGCCACCCATGTTGGCGAGCATCTCGGTCACGAACGACCATCGGTACGTCGCCGCCGACCGGGCCTGCGCGCCGGCCAATGCCGCGTACGCCCGCAGCTCACCCACCCTGCACCACCAGACGGCGCTCGGCCCGCCGCTGCACCCACGCCGCCAGCCCGAGCGTGACCACCGCCCACACCACCTGCAGCGCGACCAGCCCGGCCTGCAACGCCGGACCGTCCCGCTCGCTGATCACGTCGAGCGGGGTCTGCAGCAGGCTGGGCAGCGGCGTCGCCACCCAGAGCGCCACCGTGAACTCCTCCGGCAGCAGGCGCAGCGGGAAGTAGAGCCCGCCCAACACCCCGGAACACAGCGTCCAGAACGTGATCGGGCCCCGCGCGTCCTGCAACCAGTAAGCGGTCGCGTTGACCAGATAACGACACCCGAAGCAGATGGTGACGGCCAGCACGGCGGAGATCGCGAACAGCGGCACCGTCTGCCAGCGGACCGGAGTGTGCAACGGAAAGAAGATCGCCCCGGCGACCAGCGGCGGACCGAACCGGGTGAGCATGGCGTACAGCGCCCGGCCCAGGTCAGCGGCGAGATATGCCACCAAGGGCGACACCGGACGTAACAGGTCGGCCGCGATGTCACCGCTGCGGATCCGGTCGGCGAGCTCGGTCCACCCCCAGATCCCGATCACACTGAGCAACCCCTGCCCCACCCAGACGTATGTCGCCAGCTGCCGCGCGTCGTATCCGCCCGGTTGACCACCCGCGGTGGACGCCGCCACGGCGAGCAACACGTAACAGCGCAGGAAGCCGAACACCGTGTTGGTGAACGTTCCGGCTATGGTGGCTTGCCGGTAGGTCGCGTACCGCCGGAAACCCGACCCGATCAGTGCACCGAAAGTAGTGGTTGAGCCGCGGAACGGCCCGATTCGAGAGATCGTCGGCACGCTGGCGCCTCCGGGGACCACGCCGCTAATCTCCTTTCGAAACCCCTGCAGTGGAGCCGGGCGACTCTACCCGGGTCCCCGGCCGACCGCGGCATGATTTTTGGACAAGGTGGAGTTCGCCGTGACGGAGCGTTGCCAACTGCCGCTGGGCGCCCGATGAACGGTTGGAGCTCACGGCCCGGCGCCGAGTGGGAGGACGAGCCCGCCTGGGTGTATGAGATCACCTGGGAATGGGAGCCGCTCCCCGGTCAGCGCTACCCGGGTGACCCGGGCCGCCGCAAAGCCGTGCACACGCCCGTCTACGAGGCCTCCCGGGGCAGCACGGACCCGGTCAGTTCGTCGCCGGTCAGCGCCTCCCCCGTCAGTTCGTTCCCGGTCAGCGCCTCCCCGGTGAGCGCCGCACCGGTCAGCTCCGCACCCGGTGACGGCCGCGGCCGCGGGCGTGCCACGGTGGGTGGCGCTCCGGTGCCCACGCCGTCCTGGCCGGAGGGCGCTCAGCCGCCCCGCGACGAGCCGTCCTGGAACCGTCCGGCCGCCGCGATGGACCAGCAGCGCCGCCCGGTCTACGGCCGTCCGGCACCTGACGAGTCCCAGCAGCACACCCCCCGTCCGGGTGAGAATCGTCCGGTTCCGGGCCGTCCGCCGGCGTCCGCGCCGGTCTCCCCGGGCCGTTCCGGCCGTCCGCCACAGCCTGGTGATCAGGCTTGGGCGCGCGGTCCGATGCAGCCTCCTCAGGGGTACGCGAACCGCCCGGTCTCGTCCCAGGCGGCCCAGGGCCGGCCGGGTCCGCAGGGTCCGCAAGGCCCCCAGAGTCCGCAGGGTCCCCAGGGTCCCCAGGGACCGCAAGGTGCTCAGGGGCCGCGGGGTCCGCAGCAGGGGCGCTCGCAGTACGGGCCGCCCGGACCCATGCCGCCGCAGGGCCCGACCGCCTACGGTCAGCCCTCGCAGGGGCAGCCGTCCCACGGTCAGCCGGGACAGCCTGGTCCGGCTGGTCAGCAGGCTTACGGCCAGGCCGGTCAGCAGCCCTACGGTCAGCCGGGTCCGGCCGGCCAGGGTTATGCCACGGAGCAGAGCTACCCCGGTGAGCAGGGCTTCCGCCAGGCTCAGGGGCAGCCGCTCCCCCGCCGCGACTCGGGCCGTCCGGCCGGCACTCCGACGTCACCCGCGGGCACCAGCGGCCCCGGCGCATACGGCGGCCCCGCCGATGCCGGTGGCCAGGGCGGCGTCAGCGGCCCCGGCGGCTACGGCAGTGCCCGTCCGGCGCCCGCCGATGCTTTCCCCGCCTACGCGGATGAGCGCCGTCCCGTCGACGAGCGCCGCCCCTACCGTGCTCCGGAGCAGCCCTTCGACCTGCGCCCGGCGCCCCAGGACCGGAACTCTCCGGCCCCGTCGCGCCCGGCCCCGCAGCCGACCCGGGTCACTCCGCAGTCGCAGACGGCACCCACCGCCTACACCCCTGGCCAGCTTCCGCCCGGTCAGGTGCCACCCGGTCACATGCCGTCCGGTCAGGTGCCGCCTGGGCAGCTTCCGCCCGGCTTCACCCCGTCCGCCGCGACCACACCGGTGTCGGGCGTGGCCGGCCCGCAGCAGACCTCCGGCATGCCCGGCCCCCACCCGGTCTCCGGTGCCCCCACCGCTCGCCCGGTGTCCGGCGTCGCCGGCGTTCGCCCCGTCTCCGGCGTGGCCGGTGTCCAGCCGGTCTCCGGCGTGGCCGGTGTCCAGCCGGTCTCCGGCGTGGCCGGTGTCCAGCCGGTCTCCGGCGTGGCAGGCGTCCACCCGGTATCCGGCGTCCCCGGTGTCCAACCGGTCTCCGGCGTAGCGGGCGTCCACCCGGTATCCGGCACCGCTGGTGTCCACCCGGTCTCCGGCACCGCCGGGCCGCAGCAGGTCTCGGGCTTCGCGGGATCGCAGCCGGTCTCCGGGACACCCGGGGTCTACCCGGCGTCGGGAATGCCCGGTCAGCCCGTCCAGGGCTTCGCCGGGGGCCAGTCGGCTCCGGGCGTGCCCGTGCGTCCGGCTACCGGCGCACCCGGCGCGCAGCCGGTCTCCGGCACGCAGCCGGTCTCCAGCGCGCAGCCGGTCTCCGGCCCGGCGGGCGTGGGCGAAGGCACTCGGGCGATCGACCCGAACCGCACCGCACCGCAGAAGCCCGTGGCACCCCGCCACGACCGCCCCGCGGACCTCGGCGGTGGCCTCCCGCAGCGCCCACGCCACGCAGGAGACCCAAGCGGCGAACTGCCACAGCGGCCACGCGCGGAAGACCTCAGCGGCAATGTCGTGTCGCGGGGCGGCCAACCGGTGGAGCCCCGGGCGTTCCCGGTGCCACCCGCCTTCGCACCCGCCGCGAATCCGAACCGTCCGGACGAAGCCGTCCCGCCGGTCACCCCCGTCCCGCCGGTCACCCCCGCTCCGCCGGCCGCCCCTGACTCGGCGGCCGCTCCGCAGTCGGCCGCCTCTCCGGTGTCCGCCCCGGCTGTCCCGGGCACCCCGGAGCCGTTCGCCATGCCCGAACCCGAGGCTTCCGGCTCCGGCGGCCTGGGTTGGCTGCTCTCCCAGAGCGGGCTCGGCGCCACCACCGCCGTGTCCGATACTGATCCGGCCGACCCGGAAACCCCGGCCGCCGAGCCGGTGGACCCGGCGAGTCGTCCGCTGGGCTGGTTCCGGCCGGCCGCCGACGATGACGCCGACCCCACCGACGGGGACACCACCTTCCCGGAGACTGCCGACCTCCCGGAGACTGCCGACGCCGACGCCGTCAGCGCGGAGCCCATCACCGCGGACATGGCCCAGGCGGATACCGGTGCCGGCGACACAGACGCCGACGGCACGGGAACAGCCGTCTCGGACATCCTCGGTGCGGGCTTCGTCCACTCGGATACCGTCAGCGCGTCGGATACCGCCGGCGCCCCGGATACAGCCGACGTGGAGGAGACTTCGCGGGCACTGTTCGAGGAGACCACGGACAACCCGCACGGCTCGGCATTCGATGAGGCGAGCGTCGGCAGTCCGGAACCTGCCGGGCCGCAGCTGACCGAGCCGGAGCTGACCGGGCCGGACCAGGTCGAGCTGGAGCAGGTCGAGCTGGACCTGGTCGAGCCTGAGCTGCCGACTCCTGCTGAGCACGAGACACATGCCGAGCGGGAGACCTACACCGAGTCGGTGGGCCCTGCCGACCCGGTAACCCTCTCGGAACCGGCGACTCCCGCTGAGCCGGAAAGGCTTGCGGAGCCGGAGCCGGAGCCGGAGCCGGAGCCGGAGCCGGAGGCGCTTGCTGAGCCGCTGCCTCGGATCGAGTTGAGACTTCCGCTCGTGCCGGTCAGCGCTCTGCCTGCCGACGGCACGGACGTGAACCCCGCCGCCGAGCCGGAGGAGACTCCGGGACCGGTGGAGGAGCCTTCCGGGCTGGAGATCGTCTACTCGCTCTCCGATGCTGCGGAAGCGGTCGACGAGATCCCGGTCGGCACGCAGGAGGACACCCTTCTCGCCGCCGAGCACGCAACCGAGGACGAGGACCGAGGCTTCTCGGTCGTTACCACCCGGCATGACCTGGTCGCGCCGGTCAGTGGACTGCCGCAGCACGCCCCGGAGCCTGCCGAGTCCCGGCATTCCCTGGTGGAGGACGTCCGGCCTGAACCGATGGTTCAGGAGCTGCCGGTTCGGCCGGTCAGCGCGCCCCGGCACGCCAGCCCCGAGGCCGAGGAGGCTGACGACGAGATCATCGTCGCCGACTTCGGACTGTCGGCGCCGGTCAGTGCCCTGCCCGCGCCCACTGTGCCCGAGACCACCGTGCCCGAGACCACAGAACCTGGGGACACGGAACCGGAGACCTCAGCGGCGGAATCGGACGTGGAGCCGGAATCTGCCTCCGAGGACGACACCCCCGCGGAAACCCCGGAACAGGCGACCCCGGACCGGGATTCGGCGGGCCCGGAGAGCCAGGACGATGCGGGGAGCCGGGACACCGCGGGTGATGGCGGTACGGGTGCTCCGGACGTACCCCCGAAGAAGCGTGAGCTGCCCACCGGGCCGGTGCGGCAGCGGCGTGATCAGCGGGCCGGCGGCGACCGCAGGCGGGCCGACCCGGAGGAGATCCTCGCGTCGTATCCGTGGACGTTCGATCCGCAGACGCTGCGGGAGCAGGTCGAGGACACCGACCGGCTGTGGGATCTCGTCGACCGGATCACCGACCGGCTGGAGTTCGCCGAGCGGGACAACGTGCGGGCCGGGCTGCTCAGCCTGCGGGCCGTCGTGTCCCGGGTGCTCGGTGAACTCGACGATGCGCTCGCGGACGGCCGGGAGGCGCTGCGGCACGCCGAGGCCAGCGGTGAGCTGCGGCCGGTGGCCATCGCTCAGGCGCGGCTGGCGCACGTCCTGCAGTGGCGGGGCGAGTTCGACGAGGCGGACCGGCTCTTCGCGCAGGCCGACGCCGACGAGTTGCCGGCCCGGGTGCGGGCCGAGATCCGGGAGCTGGCCGGGCGGTCGGCGTTCGAGCAGGGGCGCTTCCTGGAGGCGGTGAACCACTTCGAGCGTGCCATGAACCTGCGCCCGAGTGACGACCCGGAGCTGGTGGAACGGATCGAGCTGGCGCTCGACGTGATCGCGCGGCGGACCGCGGACGGCGGTTGGGGCCCGTATCCGCGGACCCGGGACGAGCTGCTCGGCCTGCCCGCGGCGCCGATGTTGCTGCCCGACGAGGGCACCGGTCTCTGGGGGTACGCCGCCGCGGTGGAACCGCAGTACACCCAGGCCCAGATGTTCGCCGAGGGTGTGGCCTGGGTGCGCCGCCCGGATTCGCCCGCCTGGGAGCTGATCGACACAGCCGGCGAGACGGTGATCCCGGCGTCCGCGGGTTACCTGGCGGTGGGCCGGTTCGCGGAGGGCATGGCGTGGGTCAGCCGGCAGGACGAGGGCGGCTGGTTCGCCATCGACCGGCAGAACCGGACGGTCGTGCCGGGCGACTTCGAGGATGCGCTGCCGTTCCGTCGTGGGATGGCGCTGATCCGGCAGGGCGGGCTGTGGGGGGCGATCGACCGGCACGCCCGGATCGCGCTGCCGCCGCAGTACCAGGGTTTCGCCACCGAGCTGTACGTCGGCGGGGAGCTGGACGGGTTCAGCGACGAGGGCCTGGCCGTGATCGACGCGGGTGGGCGGTACGGGATCCTGACCCGGACCGGTGAGGTCGTCGTGCCGCCGGCACATGCGGCGATCGTGCTCCACCCGTCGGCGTTCCTCATCGCCGACCCGGCGGGGGCGTGGGGTGCGCTGGACCGGCGGGGTGAGCCGCTCGTCGACGTCGTGCACCGGGAACGGGCCGACGCGGTCGCCGAGGTGGAACGTCTGCGGCCGGATCCCCGCCCGGTTCTCTGACCAGCGGCTAGGTTCGGGTGATGGAACACCGTCACCTGGGCCGGTCCGGTCTGCTGGTCAGTGAGCTCGCGTACGGGAACTGGATCACCCATGCCGGCCAGGTCGAGGAGGACGCGGCTCTCGCCTGTGTGCGGGCCGCCCTGGACGTCGGCATCACCACGTTCGACACCGCCGACGTGTACGCCGGGACCCGCGCCGAGGAGGTGCTGGGCCGGGCGTTGAAGGGTGAGCGGCGGGCCGGTCTGACGATCGCCACGAAGGTGTTCTGGCGGACCGGTTCCGGGCCGAACGACAGCGGGCTGTCCCGCAAGCACATCCTGGAGTCGATCGACGGCTCGTTGCGGCGGCTGGGCACCGACTACGTGGATCTGTACCAGGCGCACCGGTTCGACCGGCACACGCCGCTGGAGGAGACCATGGAGGCGTTCGCCGATGTGGTCCGGCAGGGCAAGGCCCTCTACATCGGCGTCTCGGAGTGGCGGGCCGAGGAGATCCGGGCGGCCGCGCCGCTCGCCGCGGCACTGCACGTGCGCCTGGTGTCGAACCAGCCGCAGTACTCCCTGCTGTGGCGGGTGATCGAGGACGAGGTGATTCCGGCGTCCCGGGCTGCCGGTCTGGGGCAGATCGTCTGGTCGCCGCTGGCGCAGGGGGTGCTGACCGGCAAGTACCGGGCCGGGGAGAAGCCGCCGGCCGGGTCGCGGGCCACCGACGAGAAGGCCGGGGCGGGGTTCATCTCCCGGTGGATGCACGATGATGTGCTGGAGGCGGTGGCGAGGCTGCGCCCGCTGGCCGAGGAGGCCGGTCTGAGCACCGGGCAGCTGGCGCTGGCCTGGGTGCTGCAGAACCCGGACGTCTCGGCGGCGATCATCGGCGCTTCCCGGCCGGAGCAGGTCCGGGACAATGCCGAAGCCTGCGGGGTACGCCTGGAGGCCACGTTGCTGGCGGCGATCGACGAGGTCGTGGACCCGGTGGTGGTCCGTGACCCGTCGCTCACCGCCAGCCCGGAGCGGCGTCCGTGATCAGCTCCAGAAGCGCATCAGCTCGAAGCCGTACGCGTACAGCCAGGAGGGCACCCCGATCAGGTCGGCCAGCCAGTTGACCAGGTCGAAGAAGTAGGTGCCCAGGTCGGACTGCCAGAGCAGCAGGAACAGCACGAGGAAGCCCCACGGGGCCGCCAGGTTCCACGCCCGTTGGTAGGCCGGGCTGAACCACGGCGACACGATGCCGCCGCCGTCCAGTCCGGGGACCGGCAGCAGGTTGAGGATGCTGGCGGTGATCTGCAGGAAGGCGAGCAGGGCCAGGGCCGCCCAGAACGGCAGGTGTTCCGGGGAGTCCGTGGTGTACCGGCCGTCGGTGTCCTGGCTGAGCGCCGGGGACAGTTCGAGCAGGAACGGCACGGCCAGCACCAGCGCGAGGACCACGTTGGTGAGCGGACCGGACGCGCTGATCAGCGAGTCCTTGACCTTGCTGCGGATGTAGCGGTGGTCGACCCAGACGGCGCCGCCGGGCAGGCCGATGCCGCCGAGGATCACCACGACCACCGGAAGCACGATGGACAGCAGCGGATGGGTGTATTTCAGCGGGTTGAGCCGCAGGTATCCGCGGTCGGCCACGGTCAGGTCGCCGGAGAAGTAACCGGTGACAGCGTGGGCGTACTCGTGCAGGCAGAGCGAGATGATCCAGCCCGAGATCACGAAGAGGAAGACGTCGAGCCCGACGTTGCCGAACCGGGTCCACGTCATGACGCCGGTCACCACGAAGACGGCGACGATGCCGACGAAGACCGGGCTGGGGATGAACGCGTTCCGCGGTGTGCGTGTGTAGACCGGTTCGTACGTCATGTCAGTCCGCCGGGGCCAGACTCATCTGATAGTCGACCCGGTCGTCCTCGACCAGCACGACGACGCTCACCCCGGCGGCGTGCAGCTGCCGCCATTCCTGACCGATCCAGGACTCCGCATCCGCCTGGTTGCTGAACGTCTCGGCCTGGACCTCGACCGGTTTTCCGTCGACGTCCTCGAACCGCCAACTCCACGGCATTGAGCCGCCCCCTCACGTCGTCCGTCGGTGGGCTTCCACCCTACGGCTTCCGCGTGCGCGGACCGGCTCTAAGGTACGGGGCATGTCCGAAGATCGGTGGAACACGGTCCTGGTGCTCGGCGGAATCCGCTCCGGCAAATCCGCGTTCGCCGAGTCCCTGGTGTCCGGCGCGCCGTCGGTGCGCTATGTGGCCACCGCGGCCGGCGGCGAGGACGATCCGGAATGGCTGGCACGCATCGAGGCGCATCAGCGGCGCCGCCCGCAGTCCTGGTCGACTGAGGAGACCGGGGCCGACCCGGTCCGGCTCACCGAGATGCTGCTCGCGGCGGAGCCGGGTGAGACGCTTCTCGTCGACGATCTGGGCGGCTGGGTGGCCGCGCTGCTCGACCCGTCCCGGCAGCCCAACGACGACGTGGCCGACGTGGCCGCGCTGGCCTCGGCCGTGCGCGCCTGTCCGGCCCGGGTGGTGCTGGTCAGCCCGGAGGTGGGGTTGTCGCTGGTGCCGGTCACGCCGGTCGGGCGGGCGTTCGCGGACGCGCTGGGCAGCACGAACCAGGCGCTGGCGGAGGCCTGTGACGGTGTGGTCCTGGTGGTGGCCGGCCGGCCGGTGTGGCTGAAGGCCCTGCCGTCGACTCCGGAACCCGTGCGGCCGGAGGCCGCGGGACCGGAGGCCGCGGAACCACCGGTGGAAGAGCCGGCGCCGATGCGGACGGCTCCGGCCGCCGCGGTGTCCGCCGCTGTCGTCACCCCCGCACCCCCACCGCCGCCGGTGATCACCCCCGTGGTCGTCGCGCCGCCGCTCGACGACGAGGCGACGATGGCGATCCCCGCCATCCCGGCCTCGAACCTCGCCGCGGCGCTCAGCGGCGCCACCACCGCGCTGCCGCTCGTCTCCTCCGGGATGACCGAGATCGGTCCCGGGATGGACCTGCCGATGCCCGACAGCGACGCCGGACCGGACGCCCGGGACCGCCTGGCCACCGTCGACCTGCCCGGCGCCGGTCTGGGCGCGCTCGGCGAGGCCGTCGAGTTCGCCGCTTCCACGCAGGACACCGTCACGCCGCGGCCCTGGTCCGCGGTGCGCGTGGTGCTGATCTCCGGCCGGCACGGCGGCGGCGCCGCGGCCGGCACCGATCCGTTCGACGTGGAACGCCGGGTCACCGAGGTGGAGGCCGGTGACGGTCTGCTGGGCCGGCTCGCCGGTCAGAGCGGTGCGGACATCACCGTGGTACGCGTGGACGACGCGGGCGCGATGGAGGACGGTCCGGTCGCCGAGGCGGACGCGGTCGACGCCGCGTTGCGCCGGGGCTGGCAGATCGCCGACGCGGCCGCCGATGCCGGCCGGGACGCGCTCCTGGTCGCCGGGATCGGTGCCGGGGTCGAGGCGGTCGCCACCGCGGTGCTGGCCGCCACCACCGGCGCCGAGCCGGTCGCCATGCTGCCCCGGGTGCAGCAGCCGGGTGGCCGGTTCGACGACACCGCCTGGATCGCCCGCTGTGCGGCCGTCCGGGACGCCCTGCACCGGATCCGGCACGAGCCGCGCGGCGCCACCGACATCCTGCGGGAGCTGGGCGGCCCGGACCTGGCGGTCGCCACCGGCCTGCTGCTCGGCGCGGCCGCCCGCCGTCTGCCGGTGCTGCTGGACGGCCCGCTGGGCATCGCGGCCGGCCTGGTGGCCCGGGATCTGGCCAGCCAGACCCGGCACTGGTGCCTGCTGCCCGAGGAGGGCACGCTGGCGCTGGTCAAGCAGGGCGCGGACGTGCTCGGCCTGACCCCGGTGCTGCGGGTGGGCCTGGATCTGGGCGAGGGTGCGAACGCGCTGACCGTGCTGCCGGTGCTGCGGACCGCGGTCGGCCTGATCGCCGGCCGGCCGGTGCACCCGGCGCTGCTGGCCGAGCAGGGCGACGGCGCCCTGGAGCCCGCGGACGAGGACGAGGACGAGGACGAGGACGAGATCGAGCCGGGTGTTTGACGGTCTGCGTCTGGCGGTCACCACCCTGACCGTCTTCCCGCTGCGCGCGGGCCGGGTGGACCGGTCCGCGGCGGCGGTGGCGATGACCGCCGCACCGCTGGTGGGCGCGCTGCTCGGCCTGGTCCTGGCCGGCCTGCACGAGGGTCTGCGGGTGCTCGGCGCGCCGGCGATGGTCGCGGCCGGGGTGACGGTCGCGGCGGGGGTGCTGCTCACCCGGGGCCTGCACCTGGACGGGCTGGCCGACACGGTGGACGCGCTCGGCTCCTACCGGTCCGGCGACGCCGCCCTGGAGATCATGAAAAAGCCGGACATCGGACCGTTCGGGGTCGCGGCGGTCGCGCTGACCCTGCTGATCCAGGCGGGCGCGCTCACCGCGGCCGGTCCGTGGGCGATCGTGACGGCCTGGGCGGCCGGCCGGCTGGCGATCACCGTCGCCTGCCGCCGAGGAGTGCCCGCGGCCCGTCCGGAGGGCCTGGGCGCGCTGGTGGCCTCGACGGTGTCACCGGTGGCCCTGCTGGGGGCCGCGGCCTGCGTGACGACGCTGGCGACCGCCGCGGTGCCGGGCCGTCCGTGGCAGGGCCCGGCCGCCGTCGCCGCCGCCATGCTCGTCGTGGTCCTTCTGGTGCGCCATGGTGTACGGAGATTCGGCGGCGTCACCGGGGACGTGCTGGGGGCGGCCGCCGAGTGTGCGACCACGGTCGCCGTGGTCGCACTGACGCTCGGCGCACCGCCGGATCCGCTGTGGTGACCTCAGGCGTGTAGGCCGCCCCGGATCACCACAGCCGGTGTTCAGCGCACCGACGGCGTGACGAACGGCGGTTTGACGACCTTCGCCTCGATGCGCTTGCCGCGGACCTCGATCTGCACCGGGTCGCCGTCCGCGACGCCGGCCGCGGTGTCGATCAGGGCCAGCGCGATGCCGACCTTCTTCGTCGGCGAGAAGGTGCCGCTGGTGGTCTCGCCGATCAGCTGCTCACCCGCGTACACCTGCATGTGCCCGCGCGGGATGCCGCGGCCGGTGAGCTCGAGGCCGCGCAGCTGGCGCCGGGGACCGGCGGCCTTCTCGGCGAGGAGGGCGTCACGGCCCCAGAAGGCGGGCTTGGTCCAGCCGACCGCCCAGCCGGAGCGGGCCTGCACCGGGCTGATCTCCAAGGAGAGCTCCTGGCCGTGCAGCGGGTAGCCCATCTCGGTGCGCAGGGTGTCGCGGGCGCCCAGGCCGCAGGGCCGGACACCGGCCGCGATCAGCGCGTCCCAGACGGCCGCCGCGTCGTCCCAGCCGACGACCAGTTCGTAGCCGTGCTCGCCGGTGTAGCCGGTGCGGCAGACGATCAGCTCGGCGCCGCTCAGTGTGGCGTTCTCGAACGACATGTAGTCGTGGGTGGTGGGCAGGCCCAGCCTGCCGAGGATCTCGGCCGACTGCGGGCCCTGCACCGCGAGGACGGCGTGCTTCGCGTGCTCGTCGGTGACCGTGACGCCCTCGGGCGCGGCGGCGACCAGGCGGCGCACCACCTCGGCGGTGTTCGCCGCGTTCGGGATCAGGAAGACGTGCTCGTCGCCGTAGAGGTAGGCGATCAGGTCGTCGACCACGCCGCCGCTCTCGTCGCAGCACAGCGTGTACTGCGCCTTGCCGGGCTCGATGCGGCCCAGGTCGTTGGTGAGGCAGGCGTTCACGAAGTCCGCCGCGCCCGGGCCGGTGACCCGTGCCTTGCCGAGGTGCGACACGTCGAACACGCCGGCCGCCTCCCGGACGGCCGCGTGCTCCTTCAGGACACCGCCGCCCGCATACTCCAGAGGCATCTCCCAGCCGCCGAAGGCGGCGAACTTGGCGCCCAGAGCGGCGTGGCGGTCGTGCAGCGGTGACTGGTGAAGCTCGGCAGACATGAGACTCAACTTACCGCTGACCTTGGGGCTCTATAGAGTCGCGGTGACACCACCTGACTCCGGTGCGGGCTCGCACCGGTTTTCCCACCCGCCGGGAGCGCGCCCACCGGCAGCGTCCCGGCACGACGTCCCGGAGTGCCCGAGTGACCCAGCCCAGCCTCAGCCTGGTCGACACCGACCCGGCCGAATCGGCGGTCGATGCCATCGTCATCGGCCTGCACAGCCAGCCCGACGAGGACGGCTCCCTGCTGCCCGCCGCCGGCGCCGAGAGCATCGCCGCCGCCTTCGACGGCAAGCTGATCTCGACGCTGGCCCTGCTCGGCGCGACCGGATCGGCCGGCGAGGTGACCAAGCTGGCCACCCTCGGCACGATCTCCGCGCCGCTGCTGGTCGCGGTGGGCCTCGGCGCCGAGCCGACCGGCGCCGCCCCCGACCTGGAGACCCTGCGCCGGGGCACCGGCGCCGCGGTCCGCGCGCTGGCCGGCAGCGCCACGGTCGCCCTCGCCCTGCCCGTCCCGGACAGCGCCGAGGGTGCACCCGCCCTGCGTGCGGTGCTGGAGGGCGCGGTCCTCGGCGGTTACAAGTTCGCCGGCTACAAGACCAAGCCGCAGAAGAACCGCCGTGACCCGGTGGCCGGGCTGCAGCTGCACGTCACCGACGCCACCGACCTGGCCGTCCAGGCCGAGGTCCAGCGGGCCGAGGTCGTCGGCCGCGCGGTCCGCCTGACCCGCGACTGGGTCAACATGCCGCCGAACGAGCTGCAGCCGCCGTCCTTCGCCGACCTGGTCGCCGCGCAGGCCACCGAGGCCGGGCTGGGCGTCGAGGTGCTCGACTTCGAGCAGCTCAAGGCCGGCGGTTACGGCGGCATCGTGGCGGTCGGCCAGGGTTCGGAGGCCCCGCCGCGCCTGGTCAAGCTGACCTACACGCCGGAGGGCGTCAGCGACCCCAAGCGGGTCGCCCTGGTCGGCAAGGGCATCACCTTCGACACCGGCGGCGTCAGCATCAAGCCGTCGGCCGGCATGTGGGAGATGAAGTCCGACATGGCCGGCGCCGCCGCGGTGGCCGCCACGCTGCTCGCGGTCGCCGCGCTCAAGCCGGGGGTGGCCGTCTCCGGTTACCTGGCCATCGCGGAGAACATGCCGTCCGGTTCGGCGTACCGTCCGGGTGACGTGATCACGATGTTCGGCGGCAAGCGGGTCGAGGTGTTCAACACCGACGCCGAGGGCCGGATGGTGCTCGCCGACGCGATCGCGCGGGCCTGCCAGGACGGCACCGACTACCTGTTCGAGACGTCCACGCTCACCGGCGGCCAGGTGGTCGCGCTGGGCAAGCGGATCGCCGGCCTGATGGGCTCGGACGAGGCCACCGCGCTGGTCGACGCGGCCGGTGCCGCGGTCGGCGAGCCGGTCTGGCGGATGCCGCTGCCGGACGACGTCCGCAAGGGCATGGAGTCGGAGATCGCCGACATCTGTCAGACCAACGCCAATCTGGACCGTGCCGGGCACATGCTGCAGGGTGGCGTGTTCCTGCGCGAGTTCGTCGGCGAGGGCGTGGAGTGGGCGCACATCGACATCGCGGGCCCCAGCTACCACACCGGTGAGGCCAGTGGTTACTGGACCAAGGGTGGCACCGGCGTGCCGGTGCGCACGTTCCTGAAGCTGATCGACGACCTGTCCTGAGACCCTGGGGCGTCGCCCGGTCTCAGACCGGGCGGCGCTTCTGGCGTTCGTTGTAGTCGCGCATCCGCTGCGGATAGCCCAGGAGCCGGACATCGTAGATCGGCAGGGAGATCTTGTGGGCCAGACGGCGGGCGATCTCCGGGGAGCCGATCCGGCGCCGGGTCCACTCGCCGTCGTGTGCGACAAGCAACAGGGTGGTCTCGGTCACCGTCGTCTGTGGCTCGATGAAACCCTCGACACCGCGGCGACTGCCGGCGAACTCCGTGAGATGCTCGAGAGCGGCCTGGTCGGCCGGCCTCCCTCCCGGGCCCTGAGACCGGGGACGCCGCCGGAACCACGCCACTGCTCCTCCTCGCGCTCGCTGCCGCAAGGGTACGTCGGGGTCACGCGTCATGGGGCACCTGACTGCATTGACCGGGTCCGCAAGTGACAAGATGTCATTGACGGGACTGTGACCGTTTCCATTGTGTGACCCACACGGAGACGATGCGACCACTGGAGTCAACGTGAGCCAGCCCAACGGCGGAACCTTCGACATCGTCATTCTCGGCGCCGGCAGCGGGGGTTATGCGACTGCCCTGCGCGCCGCGCAGTTCGACCTCAAGGTCGCGCTGATCGACAAGGCGGAACTGGGCGGCACCTGCCTGCACCGCGGCTGCATCCCGACGAAGGCGCTGCTGCACGCCGCCGAGATCGCGGACCAGACACGCGAGAGCGAGCAGTTCGGCGTCAAGGCCGACCTGGTCGGCATCGACATGGCGGGCGTGAACGCCTACAAGGACGGTGTGGTCGGCCGCCTCTTCAAGGGCCTCACCGGCATGCTCACGCACAACAAGAACATCACCGTGGTGCAGGGCGCCGGCAAGCTGGTGTCGAAGGACACCGTCGAGGTGGACGGCCAGCGCTACGTCGGGCGCAACATCGTCCTGGCGACCGGCTCCTACTCCCGCTCGCTGCCCGGCCTCGAGGTCGACGGCACGCACGTGCTGACCAGTGAGCACGCGCTCAAGCTCGACCGGGTGCCCAGTTCGGCGATCGTGCTCGGCGGCGGCGTCATCGGCGTCGAGTTCGCCAGCGTGTGGAAGTCGTTCGGCGCCGACGTGACCATCGTCGAGGCCCTCCCCCGGCTCGTCGCCGCGGAGGACGAGGAGATCTCGAAGCAGGTCGAGCGCGCCTTCCGCAAGCGCAAGATCAACTTCAAGGTCGGCAAGCCGTTCGAGAAGGTCGAGAAGACCGCGAACGGCGTCAAGGTCACCATCGCCGGCGGCGACACCCTCGAGGCCGAGGTGCTGCTGGTCGCGGTCGGCCGTGGCCCGACGACGGCGAACCTCGGTTACGAGCAGCAGGGCATCACGCTCGACCGGGGCTTCGTGATCGTCAACGAGCGCCTGCACACCGGCGTCGGCAACATCTACGCCGTCGGCGACATCGTGCCCGGCCTGCAGCTCGCGCACCGCGGCTTCCAGCAGGGCATCTTCGTGGCCGAGGAGATCGCCGGCAAGAACCCGGCGGTCATCGACGAGGCGGGCATCCCGCGGGTCACCTACTCCGACCCCGAGGTCGCGTCGGTCGGCATCACCGAGGCCAAGGCCAAGGAGAAGTACGGGGCCGACAAGGTCTCCACCTACAACTACAACCTCGGCGGCAACGGCAAGAGCCAGATCCTCAAGACCGCCGGCTTCATCAAGCTGGTCCGGGTCGAGGACGGCCCGGTCGTCGGCGTCCACATGGTCGGCGCGCGGGTCGGCGAACTCGTCGGCGAAGCCCAGCTGATCACCAACTGGGAGGCCTTCCCCGAGGAGGTCGCCCAGCTCGTACACGCCCACCCGACGCAGAACGAGGCGCTGGGCGAGGCCTTCCTCGCGCTCGCGGGCAAGCCGCTGCACGCGCACAGCTGATCGCACGCGCACAGCTGATCCGATCGTTCATAAGCGTTAAGGAGTTTGGGGAAAAATGCCGGTATCGGTAACCATGCCGCGGCTGGGTGAGAGTGTCACCGAGGGCACCGTCACGCGCTGGCTCAAGCAGGAGGGCGAGCGCGTCGAGGTCGACGAGCCGCTGCTCGAGGTCTCCACCGACAAGGTCGACACCGAGATCCCGTCCCCGGCCGCGGGTGTGCTCACCCGGATCGTGGTCGGCGAGGACGAGACCGCGGACGTCGGCAGCGAGCTGGCCGTCATCGCCGGCGAGGGCGAGGACACCGGTTCCGCCGCGCCCGCCCCGGCCCAGGAGGCCGAGCAGGCCGACGAGCCCGAGCCCGCCGCACCCACCACCCCCTCGACCGAGAAGCCGGCCGAGGACGAGGCCCCCGCGCCGCAGACCGCCTCCGCGGGTTCGGCCGAGGGCACCGAGGTCACGATGCCGGCGCTCGGCGAGAGCGTCACCGAGGGCACCGTCACCCGCTGGCTCAAGCAGGTCGGCGAGCGCGTCGAGGTCGACGAGCCGCTGCTCGAGGTCTCCACCGACAAGGTCGACACCGAGATCCCGTCGCCGGTGGCCGGCACCGTCCTGGAGATCAAGGTCCCCGAGGACGAGACCGCCGACGTCGGCGCGGTGCTCGCGGTGATCGGCTCGGCCGACGCCAAGCCCGCCGCCGCTCCGGCCCCGGCCGCCCCCGCCCCCAAGGCGGAGGCTCCGAAGGCCGAGGCGCCCAAGGCCGAGGCTCCGAAGACGGAGGCGCCCAAGGCCGAGGCTCCCAAGGTGGAGACGGCTCCGGCACCGCAGATCGCCAAGGCCTCCGAGGCCGAGCCGGCCGCTCCGGCGCCCGCCGCGGTCGCGGTCGCGTCGAACGGTGCCGGCGACGCCGGTTACGTCACGCCGCTGGTGCGCAAGCTCGCCGCCGAGAAGGGCGTGGACCTGTCCACCCTGACCGGCACCGGCGTGGGCGGTCGCATCCGCAAGCAGGACGTCATCGACGCCGCTGAGAAGGCCGCCGCCGCCAAGGCACCGGCCGCCGCGGCGCCCGCCGCCGCTGCTCCGGCCGCCGCACCCGCCAAGGCGAAGGCCGAGCCGAGCCCGCTGCGGGGCCGCACCGAGAAGCTCACCCGCATCCGGGCCACCATCGCCCGGCGCATGGTCGAGTCGCTGCAGGTCTCGGCGCAGCTCACCACGGTCGTCGAGGTCGACGTCACCAAGATCGCCAACCTGCGCAACAAGGCCAAGGCCGACTTCCAGGCCAAGCACGGCGTGAAGCTCACCTTCCTGCCGTTCTTCGCCCTGGCCACGGTCGAGGCGCTGCAGCAGCACCCGGTGGTCAACTCCTCCCTCGACCTCGAGGCGGGCACGGTCACCTACCACGGCGCCGAGCACCTGGGCATCGCGGTGGACGCGCCGAAGGGCTTGGTCGTCCCGGTCATCAAGGACGCCGGTGACCTCAACCTGGCCGGTCTGTCCAAGCGGATCGCGGACCTCGCGGACCGGACCCGCAACAACAAGATCGGTCCGGACGAGATCGGCGGCGGCACCTTCACGCTGACCAACACCGGCAGCCGGGGTGCGCTCTTCGACACCCCGATCATCAACCAGCCGCAGGTCGGCATCCTCGGTCTCGGCGCGGTCGTCAAGCGCCCGGTGATCGTGAACGACCCGGAGCTGGGCGAGATCATCGCGCCGCGCTCGATGGTCTACCTGGCCCTCAGCTACGACCACCGGATCGTGGACGGCGCGGACGCCGCCCGCTTCCTGGTCACGCTGAAGGAGCGTCTGGAAGCCGGTCAGTTCGAGGCCGACCTCGGCCTGTAGGCACGGGCGGTAAGAAACACCGGAAGCACCGAACCGGGAGGTATGTCACCAGACATACCTCCCGGTTTGTTTTGCGGCGTGGGATCTTCGGGAAAGAATCAGGACATGCGCATCGTCATGGCCGGGGCCTCGGGTTTTCTCGGCACCAGGCTCGCGGGACAACTGAGTCGGCACGGTCATGAGATCACCACGCTGGTGCGGCGGCCCGCCCAGCGCACCGGTGAGGTCACCTGGGACCCGGCGCAGGGACGCCTGGACCTCGCGGCGCTCGCCGGCGCGGACGCGGTGATCAACCTGGCCGGCGCGGGGATCGGCGACCACCGGTGGACCACGCGGTACAAGAACGTGCTGCGGACCAGCCGGGTGGACACCACCGACACGATCTCCCGAACGATCCGGCAGCTCCCCGAGGACGAACGGCCGAAGGCCCTGCTGCAGGCCTCCGGTGCGGGCTGTTACGGCGACACCGGCGACCGGGAGGCGGGCGAGGACGCCCCGCTCGGCACCACCTTCCTCGCCGACCTGTGCCGGGTGTGGGAGGCCGCCGCCCGTCCCGCCGAGGACGCCGGCGCCCGGGTCGTACTGCTGCGGACCGCCCCGACGATCGACGCCTCCGGCTCGCTGCTCAAGCCGCTGCTGCTGCCCTTCAAGATGGGCGTGGGGGGCCGGATCGGCGGCGGGAAGCAGTGGATGGCCTGGATCGCCCTGACCGATTGGCTGAATGCGGTGGAATTCCTCCTGGAGCGGGAGGACGTCGCCGGACCGGTGAACCTCGTCTCAGCAGAGCAGTGCACCAATGCCGCGTTCACCCGGGCGTTCGCCAAGGCCGTTCACCGGCCGGCACTGCTGTCGATCCCCGGGCCCGCGTTGGACCTGGTCATCGGCGAATTGGCGGGCGAGATGCAGATCAGCCAGCGGGTGGTGCCGGGGGTGCTGAAGGCTGCCGGGTTCACCTGGGCGTACCCGGAGATCGAGGCCGCGATGGCCGCTGCGCTGCGCCCCGAACCGGCGATGGCTCCCTGAGCACACGGAATATCTTGCTAACCTGCGGCTGATGTCAGTCGCCGCCCCCGCCCCCGCCGCATCCGCAGATCCCCCCGAGACGCCGGCCGCCCCGCCGCGCACCCGCCGGCCGTGGCGCGCCCACGTGACCATGGGTGTCGTCTCGGTGGCCCTCGCCGTCTATGTGACGAGTGGTCTGTGGTCAGACCCGTACCGGCACGTCCTCTCGGACAACGTCGGCGATCAGGCCTTCTTCGAATGGCTGCTGGGATACGGCGTCTACACGCTGCAACACGGCTCGGACCCGTTCTTTACCGAGTTGCTGAACGCCCCGCTGGGGGTCAACCTCGCGGCGAACACGTCGATCACGGTGTACACCGTGCTGTTCTCGCCGCTGACCCACCTGGCCGGCCCGCAGCTCTCGTTCGTGACCCTGCTCACGCTGAACCTGTCCGGCGCCGCCATGGTGTGGTATCTCTTCCTCCGCCGCTGGCTGGTCACCAGCCCGCTGGCGGCCGGGGTCGCCGGACTGTTCTGCGGGTTCGCGCCGGGCTTCGTCTCGCACGCCAACGGCCACCTCAACTGGAGTGCCGGCTGGGTGGCACCGGTGGTGCTGTGGCGGGTGCTGAAACTGCGCGAGGAGGGCCGCTGGCTGCGCAACGGCCTGCTGCTCGGCGTGACGCTGGCGGTCGGCTTCTCGATCGCGGCGGAGGGCCTGTTCTTCACCGCCATCGCGAGCGGTGTCTTCCTCGGCGTCTGGTCGCTGGCCCGGCCGGTCCGCGAGGAGGCCAAGGCGGCGTTCACCACCGTGCTGCGGGCGCTGGGCGTGGCCGCCGCGGTGGCCGGGACGCTCCTGTCGTACCCGCTCTACATGCATTTCGCCGGTCCGCAGTCGTTCTCCGGGACCGGCTTCAACCAGCGGTACTTCGTCGAGGACGCGGCGGCCTACCTGTCCTTCCCCAGCCGGTCGCTGGCGGGACTCCTCGGCCTGCACTCCGACCTCGCACCCAACCGCACCGAGGAGACGTCCTTCTTCGGCGTACCCCTGCTGATGTTGATCGTGGTGGTCTTCGTCGTGCTCTGGCGACGGGCCGCTCCGGGGCGGCAGGCGACCCTGCGGGCCGTCGGCGTGACCGGCCTGGTCTTCCTGGTGCTGTCCTGGGGGCCGCGGTTCAACTGGATGGGCGCGGAGCTGAACATCCCGCTGCCCTACGCCCTGCTTGCCCACCTGCCGCTGTTCGACTCGGCGCTACCTCTGCGGTACGCCCTCGCCCTGGTCGGCGTCTTCGGCGTGCTGCTCGCCCTGATCGTGCAGGAACTGGTCAGCGACCGGATCACCTCGGTCAACCTGCGCACCGGCCTGATCTCGGCGCTCGTGGTGAGCCTGCTCCCGCTGGTGCCGCTGCCGCTGCGCATCCAGGAGCGGGCCGCCGAGCCGGACTTCATCGCCGACGGCACCTGGCAGCGGTACGTGTCCGACAACGGTGTGCTGACCGCCCTGCCGTTCGCCCTCAACGTGCAGGCCGACGGTCAGCGCTGGCAGTCGTACACGATGGCCCGTGGTGGTCCGCAGTTCCGCATCCCGTCCGGCTACTTCCTCGGCCCGCAGACCACCGGCGAAGAGGGCCGGAAGCAGATCGGCCGGATCGGCGCGCCGCCGCTGGCGACCGACTGGCTGTTCACCCGGGCCGCCCTGTACGGCTACGTCACGCAGCTGACCGACGCCGACCGCGAGCAGGCCCGGTCCGATTTCGCCTACTGGGGTGTGGAGGCCGTCTTCCTGGCCGAGGAGATCACCGGCTCGGATCACATGACGTTGTACCGCGGTGCCGTCGAGGCCACCGCGCGTGATCTTCTGGGCGAACCGGAACAGGTGGACGACGTGCTCGTATGGCGGATCCGTCCCGGCGTGGACCCGGTCGATCGGTGAATTCCGAGATCGGTAACCTCCCGCAGGTGACGATCGCCGCTGACGCCCCGATCACCGCTGAGAACGCTCCCACCACGCCGTCGCCGACTGCTGACGGACCGTCCTCACCAGACCGTCCATCCCGGTTGCGCCGCTGGTCGGCGCACCTTGTGATGGCCCTGATATCGCTGGCCGGGGCGGTGTACGTCACGCAGGGTCTGTGGTCCGCGCCGTTCCGCAACGTGCTCGCCGCGAACGTCAGCGACCAGGCCCAGTTCGAGTGGGTCCTGTCGTACGGCGTGTACTTCCTGCAGCACGGCACCGACCCGTTCTTCACCACGCTGTTCAACGCCCCGCGCGGCGTGAACCTGGCGATGAACACGTCGAGCACGTTCTACGCCACGCTCTTCTCCCCGGTGACCCGGTTTCTCGGCCCGGAGATCAGTTTCGCCACCATCCTGACTCTGAACCTGGCCGGGTCCGCCTTCGCGTGGTACCTCGTGCTGCGCCGCTGGCTGGTCCGCAGCGGACTCGCGGCCGGCATCGGCGGCCTGCTGTTCGGGTTCTCCCCCGGTCTGGTCTCGCACGCCAACGGCCACCTCAACTGGACGTCCGGCTGGATGGTCGCGATCGTCCTGTGGTGGGTGCTGAAGCTGCCCGAGAAGGGCCACTGGCTGCGCAACGGCATCGTGCTCGGTCTGCTCTGCGCGGCCGGTTTCTCGATCGCCGCCGAGGCGCTCTTCTTCACCGCCCTGGCCAGCGGGATGTTCCTGGCCATCTGGGTGTTCTCCCGGCCCGGGCTCAAGCGGCTGCGCGCCGGACTGCCGCCGGTGCTGGCCTCGCTCGGCGTGACCGCGGTGATCGCCGGGGCGTTGCTGGCGTACCCGCTGTACATGCACTTCGACGGGCCGTTGAAGTTCTCCGGCACCGGGTTCGTGATGAAGTTCTACGCCGAGGACCTGGTGGCGTACATCTCGTACCCGCTGGCGTCGGTGGCCGGTGCCTTCGGCCTCGGCGCGGACCTCGCCCCGAACGCCACCGAGGCGACCAGCTTCCTCGGGGTTCCGCTGGTGTTGCTGTTCCTGTTCTCCCTGGTGATGCTCTGGCGGCGGGCGTCGCCGGAGCGCCGGGTCACGCTGCGCGCGCTGAGCGTCCTGGCGTTGTTCTTCTTCCTCCTCTCGCTCGGCCCGCGCCTGCGGGTGATGGGTGAGGAGACCGACATCCCGATGCTGTACGCCCCGCTCGAGCGGGTCCCGCTGTTCGACTCGGCGCTGCCGGTCCGGTTCACCCTGGTGGTCGTCGCGATCGTGGCGATCGTCGTGGCGCTGGTCGCCGACGAGCTGTTCAGCGGCCGGATCCGGTCGTGGGCCGGCCGGGCCACCCTGCTGGTCGCGATCGTCGCCGCGCTGGCCCCGATCGCCCCGCTGCCGCTGAAGACGATGGAACGGGCCACCGAGCCGGACTTCATCGCCAACGGGACGTGGCGTGACTACGTGTCGGACAACGGCGTGCTCACCTCGCTGCCGCTCGCGATCGACGTCTCGATGGACACGATGCGCTGGCAGGCCGACACGATGGCCCGGGGCGAGGAGCACTTCCGCATTCCGGGCGGCTACTTCCTCGGGCCGCAGAACTACGACGAGAGTGGCCGGGAGATGGTCGGCCGGGTCGGCGCTCCGGAACTGCCCACCGACCGGATCTTCTACCGGGCGGCCCGGTGGAACTCGCTCACCAAGATCACGAATCTGGAGCGGGCGCAGGCGCGGGCCGATTTCGCGTACTGGCAGCTCGAGGCGATCTTCCTGCCGAACCAGGTGACCGGCCCGAAGGGCATGCTCAACCGGGAGGCGCTGCGCAAGGTGGCCACCGATCTGCTCGGCGAGCCCGAACGTGTGGACGACGTTCTGGTGTGGCGCATCCGTCCCGGGCTCGATCCGGTCGACGTTCCCGAACGGGATTAGGATTTCGGTGTGACTTCCTCCGTACTCACCGTCCTGCGCCCGGGCCTCGTCGACTACGTCGAGGCCTGGGACGAGCAGAAGCGCCTACACCAGGCCGTGGTGGACGGCACCCAGCCGGACACGATCCTGCTGCTGGAGCACCCCAGCGTCTTCACCGCGGGCAAGCGCACCAAACCCTCCGACCGGCCGTTCGACGGCACCCCCGTGGTCGACGTCGACCGCGGCGGCGAGATCACCTGGCACGGCCCGGGTCAGCTGGTCGGCTATCCGATCCTCAAGCTGGCCACCCCGGTCGACGTGGTCGCCTACGTCCGCCGCACCGAGCAGCTCCTGATCGACGTCTGCGCCGAGTTCGGCGTGACGGCCGAGCGGGTGGAGGGCCGCAGCGGCGCCTGGGTCAAGGCCACCGACGGCGGGCCCGACCGCAAGATCGCTCAGATCGGCATCCGGGTGCAACGCGGCGTGACCCTGCACGGCTTCGCCATCAACGCCGACTGCGACCTGGCGAATTTCAACCGGTTCGTGCCCTGCGGCATCAGCGACGCCGGTGTCACCTCACTCAGTGCCGAGCTGGGTCGCCCGGTGCCGGTCGCCGAGGTGCTGCCGGTGGTCGAGCGGCACCTGCCCACGCTGTTCTGATGGCGCTCTACCGCAACCCGCAGGACAAACGGGTCTTCGTCGCGAAGAAGGGCGGCGGGATGGTGCTGAATTTCGGCCACCCGATCGCCTGGACCATCCTGGTCTGCACCACGATCGTCCCGTTCGTCATCGTCGCCGTGGTGACGCTGGCCGTGTTCCTCTAAGAACCGATCTCCCAGACGGTGTGGCCCCCGGCAGCATCCGGACAGGCCAGGAAACGACCGGCCGTGCTGCAGAACGACGGCACCGCGTTCTGCAGCACGCCACGCAACTCCCCGGTGGCCGCCTCGGTCACCACCACGCCCTCGGTGCTGATCCGGAGCGTCCACGGCCCGGCCACCCCGCCCTGCCCCAGTTCTCGCACGGTCCACCCGCTGGACAGGTCGATCTCGTTGACCCGGGAGTCCTGGGTGATCGCCAGCCCGCGCGCGGCCGGCACGCCCGCCTCGACCACCTGACCGCTCACCGGATCGATCACCACGCTCTGCGCGTTCGACCCGAGTGGTTCGAAGGACAGGTATTCCGGCGCGGTCCAGACCATCCGCCCGCTCGCCGGGTCCAGCGCCGTCATCCCGTTCATCCCGGTCAGGCAGATCAGGTCCCCGCAGCTCACCGCCTGATGCGCCCCGGTGCCGGGCACCCGCCACAGCGGCGTCAGATCGGGCAGCCGGTACGCCGACAGGCCCCGCGGCCTGATCAGCAGCACCAGGTCACCGACGATCGGCGCCACGGTGAGCGCGGTGTCGGTCGACTCCGCGAGGTTCCGCCGGGTCAGCTCCCGGCCGTCCGCCATCGACCGGACCACCGCCATCCCGCCGGCGGCCATGCTGAGCACCCAGCGACCGGCCGGGTCGACCTCGGCGGTCGGCGCCGCCCCTGGCACGGTCCACAGGGCATCCCGCGGCGCCGCCGGGTCCACCAGGCTGAGATCGCCGTCCTCGCTGGTCACCAGCAGCTTGTCGCCGGCCACCACGGCGTACGACGAGTCCGGTGTCCGCAGCAACTCCTCGCCGGTCGCCGTGTCCAGCACGACCGTCTCCAGGCCCATCGAGACGAGCAGCATCGAACCCACCAGACCGAGCAGCGGCGCCGCGTCGGCCGAGTTCACCGGATGCCGCCATGCCACGCCACCGGTCTGCAGCGGCTGCGCCACGATCTCCGGCCGGTCCCCGGAACCGACCGTGTAAAGGGTGGACTCGGTCAGCAGGAAAGCCCCGTCGACGTGGGCGGTCTCTCGTACCCCCGGAGAACGATGATCGGCGGGCGCCGCCGCACCCAGGGTGAGCAGCAGCGCGCCCGCGCCCGCCGCCCGCGTCCAGCGGGACGGGCGCCACCGCTGCGGCGACACCGGTTCCGGCACGGCGACGTCGAGATCGATCATCACCGGATCATGACGCAAGGCGCCACACCGTGACCCGGTAGTCGTCGACCTGGCAGGCGAGGTGCCGGCCCGCGCGGGCGCATCCGAACGGCAGGACCTGCGGGATCGTCCCCAGGACGGCCCCGTCCCGGGTGACCCAGCTCCGGCCCTGACCGGGTCGCAGGAACACGTCGCCGACCACGAACCCGCGGCCCAGCGTCTCCGCTACCTCGCCGGTCTCCGGGTCCAGGCGCACCAGGCCGTCGTCGTCCCCGCCGGCCGCCACCCCGTCGATCCAGGCCGTCCATTCGGCCCGCCGCCAGTTGATCTCCCCGGTCGCCGGGTCCACCCCGATCAGGCCCGAGGCGCCGCCCACACAGAGCAGCGTGCCGCAGCCGGTCAGTGCCAACGGCGTCGGCATCGCCGTGATCCACCGGCGCCGGAGATCCGGCAGGGTCAGCGCGATCAGCTCCAGGTCGCTGAGGACGAACACCCCACCGTCCTGGATCGTCAACCGGTCACCGATCACCGCCGCGTTGCTCGCCAGCACCGCACCGGTGTCCCGGTCGTAGGCCCACACGTCGTTGTTCCGGTCGAGGGTCACCAGATGGTGATCGTCGGTGGCCGCGGCCACCACGGGGTCCGGCAGCGGCACCGACCAGAGAACCCGGGTCGTCGCCGGGTCGAAGAACTCCAGGTTCTCCTCGTCGCTCAGCAGGAACCCGTCCCCGGCCGGCACCGCCGTCCCGAAACCCTGGTATTCCCAGCGCACCGCCCCGGTCGCGGCGTCCACGACCAGCGGCGTCGAGCCCTCCGACAGGACCGCCAGGTTCGGCCCGGCCACGGTCAGCGTCGGGAACTCCGCCTCGACCAGCCGGCTCCACAGCACGCCGCCGCCGGTCAGCGACACCGCCGACAACTCCAGCGCGGTCGCGCCCTCCTGCTTGTCGGCGAGGTAGAGCACGTCCTCGGTGAGCAGCCACGACTCCACCAGGTCGTCGGTGACCGCGACCCGGTGGAGCTCGGGCGTCCACGGCCGGGCCGCCGACGCGCCGCTGAGCAGCGTCAACGCCACGGCCAGGAGCAGCGACACCGGGCGCCACGGCACGCGGGGACGCGGCTGCGGACTTGGCGGCCGCTGGACGTCGAGATCGATCAGCACGCCGCCATCGATACCACTACGGCGCCATCCGGTGCAGGTCACGCGGGAAGGCGGTGACCTCGCGGACGTTCGCCGCACCGGTCAGCCGGGCCACGAACCGTTCCAGGCCGATCGCCCAGCCACCGTGCGGGGGCATGCCGTACCGGAATCCGTCCAGGTAACCCCGGTAGGCCTCCAACGGTTCGCCGGCCGCGGTCAGGGCGGCCACGTAGTCCTCGTACCGGTGCAGCCGCTGACCGCCGGTGACGATCTCCAGGCCGCGGAAGAGCAGGTCGAAGCCGTTCGACCAGGCCGGGTCGGGATGGGTGTAGAACGGCCGCTTGCGCATCGGGTAGCCGGTGACGAAGAGGAACTCCGACCCGTGCTCGCGGCGCGCCCACTCCCCCAGCGCACGCTCGTGCGCCGGGGCCAGGTCGGGTTCGTCCGCGGGCGCGCCGGCGATCCGCAGCGCCTCGGTGAAGTGCACCGCCGGGATCTCCGCGGGCACCTCCGGGACGGTCGTGCCGGTGCGTTCCCGGACCTCACCGATCATCCCGGCGACCGTACGGGTCAGCGCGGCCATCACGTCCCGGTGGTCGCCGACGAACCCCATCTCGGCGTCGAGCGAGGTGTACTGCGCCAGGTGCCGGGCGGTGTCGCTGGGCTCGGCCCGGAACACCGGCCCCACCTCGTAGACGCGTTCCAGCACGCCGACCATCAGCTGTTTGAAGAACTGCGGCGACTGCGCGAGGTAGCCGGGCCGGCCGAAGTAGTCGAGGGCGAACACGTTCGACCCGGACTCGGTGGCCGACTCCACGATCTTCGGGGTGTGGATCTCGACGAAGCGCTGCGCCTCCAGCGCCGCGCGGAAGCCCGCGGTGGCCGCGGCGGCGACCCGCAGGGGTGCGCTGCGGGTGGGATGGCGCAGGCTCAGAGCCGCGTGGTCCAGCTGGGCGGCCAGGCCCGCGCTGAGCGTGGGCCGATGCAGTTCGAATGGCGGGGGTACGCGCACCGCGGACAATTCCCGGATCTCCGGCGAGGTCAACTCGATCCCGCCGGGCGCCTGCCCGTTGGCGGTCACCACCGCCACCACCTCGACGACGCTCTCCTCGGAGAGCCGTTCGAGCTGGTCCCGGACCGCCGGTTCGGTGACCACCACCTGACTGAACCCGCCGGCGTCCCGCACGATCAGGAACGCCACCGATTTGAGCAGCCGGCGGCGGTGCACCCAGCCGGCCACGGTCACCTTGCTGTCCACATGCGCCGAAAGGTCGGTGGAGAGGATGCGTTGCACGGCGATGACCTCCTCTGGTGCGGCAACGCGGCCCCAGGGAGGTGTGGGCGAGCGGGAACCTCGCGGTGCCACCACACCTTCGCGCCCTCGCGGGCGCCTCTTGTCCTGCCCGGCTCGGGGGTGTCTTCGTGCTCCGGCGCTCGGGCCACCCTCACAGCTGTCGGTGGCTCTCTCGGCCGGCATTCCGGAGCCTTACTCGGTCCCGTCGTCGCCGTGCCGCCGAGGTTAACAACCGGCCCTCGAATCGGCACGAGCTTTTTACCAGCAAGGGGTGACGGCAGTCACAACATACGTCACGTGAGCCTCGTCGCCCCTGACTCGCGTCGCGCCGTGACGGGCGTATCTTCAGGTTGTGACTATTGCTCCCGAGGGCCGCCGCATGCTGCGCATCGAGGCGCGCAACGCCGAGACTCCCATCGAGCGGAAGCCGCCGTGGATCAAGGTCAAGGCGAAAATGGGTCCCGAGTACACGCAGATGCGTGGACTCGTGCAGAAAGAGGGCCTGCACACCGTCTGTCAGGAGGCCGGCTGCCCCAACATCTACGAGTGTTGGGAAGACCGCGAGGCGACCTTCCTCATCGGCGGCGATCAGTGCACCCGTCGCTGTGACTTCTGCCAGATCGACACCGGCAAGCCGGCCGAGTTCGACGCCGACGAGCCGCGCCGGGTCGGCGAGTCCGTCGCCACCATGGGCCTGAAATACGCCACCGTCACCGGCGTGGCCCGCGACGACCTGCCGGACGGCGGCGCCTGGCTGTACGCCGAGACCGTGCGTCAGATCCACAAGCTGCTGCCCGAGTGCGGCGTGGAACTGCTGATCCCCGACTTCAACGCCGACCCCACCCAGCTGGCCGAGGTGTTCGGCGCCGCTCCCGAGGTGCTCGCCCACAACGTCGAGACCGTTCCGCGCATCTTCAAGCGGATCCGTCCCGGCTTCCGCTACGAACGCTCCCTCGACGTGATCACCCAGGCGCGCGCCGCCGGGCTGGTCACCAAGAGCAACCTGATCCTGGGCATGGGCGAGGAGCGGTCGGAGATCTCCGCCGCCCTGCGCGACCTGCACGCGGCCGGTTGCGAGCTGATCACCATCACGCAGTACCTCCGGCCCACCCCGCGGCACCACCCGGTCGAGCGCTGGGTCAAGCCGGAGGAGTTCGTCGAGCTCCGCGAGGAGGCCGAGCAGATCGGCTTCGCCGGCGTGATGAGCGGTCCGCTGGTCCGCTCGTCGTACCGGGCCGGCCGGCTCTACAAGCAGGCCCTCGAAGCCCGCGGCTGACCAGGCTTCTCGCACCATCGCAGAAACTCCCGGCGCGTACGCACCGGGAGTTTCGCCGTTACTTCTTCTTCTTGCCCTTCTTGTCCTTCTTGGCGGGGAGCGGCGTGCTGTCCGGCACCATCACCGGCCACAGCAGCTTCCCGAAGACCATGAGCAGTGGGGCGACCCAGGCCCACCACGGGACGATGGCGCCGGGGCCGATCAGGCTCTCCTGCACGGCGTAGGCCACGTCGACGGCGGTATCCATGTGTTACCTCCCGGGGACGAAGGGCCTGACCCGTTGCGGGACGCCCTCACTGGTTGGAGCCCTCTGATCGGGTCCCGGCGGGCGCTGCTTGAACCTTCCGCGACGACGCAACCCGGGCGCACCAGCCTCACTCCACCCCGGCACCCGCTCCGGCATGGGGTCGCCTCCGGTTCGGGCCGGTTCCGGTTCGGGCCGGTTCCGGGGGAAGATCAGACATTCCTGGCGGCCGGTTCGGGCGGAACCGGACCGGCCCTTCGCGTGAAGGATCGGGGCCCGCGGGCGCCGGACGCCCGGTATCGCCGTCCACCTCCCGGTAGCTCACGATCAGCGCGGTCCCCGGGACGCCGTGAGTTACCTGAGCACCACTACACTTTGCGGCTATGGCAAAGCCCCAGGAGAAGGTGTCGTTCCGCGATCGCCTGAAGCAGATAGGCCAGGTGTTCTCGTTCACGGCAAAGCAGGACAAGTGGTTCCTTCCACTCGTCGTCGCAGCGGTCGCGATCCCGGTCGCGCTGACCGTGACGGCCGTGCTTCTGGGCTGGGGACTGCTGTGGATCCCGGTCGGCATCCTGATCACGCTGCTGGCCGTGCTGATCGTTCTCAACCTGCGATCCAACACGGCGATGATGAACGTCGCGGAGGGCCAGCCCGGCGCCGCAGCCTCGCTGATGGAGAACATGCGCGGCGACTGGCGGGTGCGTCCCGCGGCCAGCTCGACGACGCAGTTCGACATGGTGCACGTGGTGATCGGCCGGCCCGGCGTGATCCTGCTCGCCGAGGGTGACCCGCAGCGCGTCCGGTCCCTGCTGGGCCAGGAGAAGCGCCGCCTGTCCAAGGTGATCGGCAGCGCCCCGATCTACGACTACATCATCGGCACCGACGAGGGCCAGCTGCCGGTCCGCAAGCTGCGCGCCACGATGCTGCGCCTGCCGCGCAACCTCACCGGCAAGGACGTCAACTCCCTCGACAAGCGGCTCGGCGCGCTGATGGCCCGCCCGCAGATGCCCAAGGGTGCGATTCCGAAGAACATGCGGCCCAGCAAGGGCATGCGCCAGCAGCGCCCCCGCTGACTCCTCGTCAGGGATGGCCGGGCTGCGACGCCCGCCCCCTCACGAAACCGAAGCTGGATCCCAACCTTCCGGGGTACGAGCCACTCGATCGATTTCCGCCATGATCTGCGCCGGGGCGTTAGCCTCGGCGCAGAGCCTTTTCCGGGCTGGACAGTGGATTGAGGAGTTCCACTCGTGGTCAGCACCCTGGCGGTTCCCGGCACCTTCCCGACTCTTCGTGACGCGCTCGAGGCCGCCTCGGACGGCGCTGTCGTCCTGCTCGCCCCGGGCACCTACCCCGAGCTGATCGCGGTGACCCGCCGGCGGGTCACCCTGCGCGCCACGGGCGACCCCGGTTCCGCGGTGATCGACGCCTCCGGGCTGCCCGGTCCGGCGCTCGACGTCACGGACGGCGACGTCGAGATCGACGGCCTGACCCTGATCGCGGGCGATCACCCCGTGGTCGCGGTGTCCGGCGGCCGGCTGCGGTTGCGCCGCTGCGATCTGGCCGCCGGCGACGGCGCCGGCGTTCAGGCCGGTGACGGCGCGACGGTGCAGGCCGTCGAGGTCCGGGTGACCCGCGGCCGGCACGGCTTCGTCTTCTCCGACGCGGGCGGCACGGTCGACGCGTGCGAGGTGCACGGGGTCGGCGGCGACGGGGTGATCGCCCGGCTCGGCGCCGATGTGGTCCTGCGCACCACCGAGGTGACCGGCTGCGGCGGCCGGGGCGTCTACGTCTACCAGGGCGGCCGGCCCGTGATCGAACGCTGTGAGGTGTCCGGCGCGGGCGGCGCGGGGATCGCGGTGGCCCAGGGCGGTGCTGCCCGGATCGTGGAGACGTGGGTGCACGGGACGGCCGGGCCGGGCATCGTCGTCGGGGCCGGTTGCACCGCCTGGGTCGAGCAGTGCCTGGTCGAGCGGACCGCCGACCCGCCGGTCCTCGTCGACCCGGCGGCCCGGGCCACGGTGACGTTGCGCGACGGCGGGAGCCTGCCGTCCGCCGGAGTGGGCGTGGCCGGCTCCGCCCAGGACGCCGCCGAGGTGGAACGTCTGCTGGGTGAGCTCGACGCGATGATCGGCCTCGCCGGCGTCAAAGGCGAGGTCCGCGCCCTCATCGACGAGATCCAGGTCAACGAGTGGCGGCGCAGCGCCGGACTCTCCGTCGGCTCCGCCAGTCACCACCTGATCTACACCGGCGCACCGGGCACCGGTAAGACGACCGTGGCCCGCATCTACGGCCGGTTGCTCAAAGCCCTCGGTGTCCTGCCCAACGGCGAATTCCGCGAGGTCTCCCGCCGCGACCTCGTCGGCCAGTACATCGGGCACACCGCCGAGAAGACCACGTCCGCCTTCGAAGCCGCCATGGGCGGCGTGCTCTTCATCGACGAGGCCTACACCCTGGCCAGAGCCGGCGGGGCGGCAGCCGACTTCGGCCAGGAAGCCATC
>NZ_JZKF01000036.1 GCF_000962825.1 Actinoplanes rectilineatus | reverse complement strand
ATGAACGCCACAACTCAACACAGCCCTTGGAGTGTGGTGAATTGCGGCGCCATGAACGCCACAACTCAACACAGCCCTTGGAGTGTGGTGAATTGCGGCGCCGTGGACGCCGCAACTCAACACACCGAACGGGGGTCAGGCGTTTCCGGTGGTCACCACCACCGCGTCGGGTGGGATCTCGGGTCGCCGCCGGGACAGTCGCCGGACGCCGGTGTTCAGCACCGCGATCAGCGGCACCGCCACCAGCGCGCCGATGATGCCGGCCAGCACCACACCACAGGCGATCCCGATGATCACCGCGAGCGGGTGCACGGCCACCGCCCGGCCCATGATCAGCGGCTGCAGCACGTGACCCTCCACCTGCTGCACCAGGATCACCGCGCCCAGCGTGATCAGGGCGACCACCCAGCCCTGATCGACCAGCGCCACCAGCACGGCCACCGCACCCGACACGCTCGCCCCGACGATCGGGATGAACGCGCCCAGGAACACCAGGGCGGCCAGCGGGAACGGGAACGGCACCTCGAGCACCAGCAGGGCCAGGCCGATGCCGAGAGCATCGATGAACGCCACCAGCACCGTGGCCCGCACGTACGCGCCCAGGGTCCGCCAGGACGCGTCCCCGGCGTCGGCCAGCGACCAGCGCGCGCTCACCGGGAACAGCCGCACGAGGAACCGCCAGATCTTGCGGCCGTCACGCAGGAAGAAGAACGTCGCGAAGAGCACCAGCAGCAGACCGGTCACCAGCTCCGCGATGGTCGCCGCGGTGGCGATGCCGGTCGACGTCAGCGACGACGTGTTCGCGTTGATCCACTCCTGGCCGGAGTCGATCGCCTGGTCGACCTGCGCGTCGGACAGGTGCAGCGGGCCGGTCCGCGCCCAGTCCTGGATCTGCCGGACACCCGCCGTCGCGTTCTGGGTCAGCTGCGGCACGCCCTCGATGAACTGGTTCACCACCAGCGTCAACGTGCCGGCCACCGCGGCCAGCCCGCCGACCAGCACCAGGAAGGTCGCCAGCGACGGCGGCAACCGCAGACCGAGCAGCCAGCCGACGGCCGGCTTGAGCAGCGCGGTGAGCAGCAGCGCGATGGCGAGCGGCACCACCACCACACTGACCACCCCGATCAGCTGCAACAGCGCCCAGCCGACCACACCGACCACGATCAGCCGCCAGCTCCATGCGGCCGCTATCCGCAACGGCTGCGGCACATCGGCGTCGTCGCGACTGCTCGTCGAGTGGTGCACGATCGCCGGATCCGGCGGTGGTGGAACGAACTCGTCGTAGTCGGTCCAGCGCTCCTGTGAGGACGAGGCCGCGCGAGCAGTACGCACCGAGTCCCGCCCGGAGTCGTAGGCCCTCTTCAGGTTGTCCCGAACGCGCCGGAAGCGATTCAACCGGCTACCCCCTCACCATCGGTCACACGGCTCTCACGGTAGTGCCCGCGCACCGGTGACGCAGTACCGGCCATACCCGGACCACGCCGACAACTACCCAGGACAGCGGCGTACCGTCTGCACTCGTGAGCGCCGACACCCGCACCGACACCGGATTGCCGATCCGGATGCTGCACGACCGCGTCCTCGTCCGCCAGGACGGCGGCGAGGGCGAACGACGATCGACCGCGGGCATCGTGATCCCCGCGACGGCCTCGATGGGCCGTCGCCTGTCCTGGGCGACCGCGGTGGGAGTCGGGCCGAACGTGCGGTCGATCGTGGTCGGCGACCGGGTGCTGTTCGACCCGGACGACCGTTCCGAGGTGGAGCTGCACGGCAAGGGCTACGTCCTGCTCCGCGAGCGGGACGTGCACGCCGTCGCGGCGGACCGGGTGGAGTCGGACGGGACCGGGCTCTACCTCTAGACCCGTTCCACGATCAGCGTCTGTGTGGTGACAGTGCTGACCACCCGAAAACACCACACCCCCCACGGGTGTGGTGACTTGGGGCGTCCAGCGCGCCCGTAATCACCACACCCCCACCGGTGTGGTGACTTCGGGCGTCCAGCGCGCCCGAAATCACCACGCGGATGGGCTTCGCACCCTGACCACGAAACGTGTCTGGGCCTCCGGCTCTGGTTCGCCGACTTCGTCTCTCCGGGCGGGTCAGCCCTGCGGGGGCTGCCACGGGTTGTGGTCCGGCTGCGGCTGCCCGTACTGCGGCTGCTGACCGTACTGCGGCTGCTGACCGTACTGCGGCGGCTGACCGTCATAGTGAGGCTGACCGTAGTACTGGGGCTGCTGACCGTACTGGGGCTGCTGACCGTACTGAGGTGGCGGGCCGTACTGGGGCTGCTGACCGTACTGGGGCGGCGGACCGTACTGGGGCTGCTGACCGTACTGAGGTGGCGGACCGTAGTACGGCGGCGCCGACGGCTGACCGTAGTGACCCGGCATGCCGGAACTCGGCACCGGGGCGAACGGCGGCACACTCGTCGGGTATCCCGGGTATCCCTGCTGACCCGGGTAACCCGGATATCCCCCATAGGTGGGGTAGACCGGCGGCGGAGGCGGCGCGGGCATCGTCACCGGCACCGGCATGACCGGTTCGGCCGGTGGCGTGACCATCCGCACCACCCCGTCCGGGAACGCGATCCGATAGGTGTGCCCGTCCCACCAGGCCTGCGGCATCTGCGGATCCCGGCCGGCGAAGACCGAACGGTATCCGGTGACCGCGGCGAGGAGTTCCCGCTCCTCGATCGTCGACCGTTCCAGATCACGCGGGCTTCGGGCCAGACCGCGCTGCATGCCGTCACGTAGCAGCGCCAGCCGGGTCGAGGCGAACTGGAAGCTGCGCATCGCCCGGTGACCGTCCGGCCCGGCCACCCGGCGGGCCCACTGCCGGGCCGAGTGCCGGCGGCCCAGGCTGCCCAGCGCGGCCACCTCCGGCGGCGCGAACCAGCCGGTCCGCACGTAGTAGTGCAGCACCCGCTCGGCCAGCCGGCCCTCCCAGCTGCGCAGCGCGATGGCGAAGCCGACGACCGCGAAGAAGAACGGCACCATGAAGCCGAGGTACCCGTACAGCATGATGTAGGACTCGCCGGTGGCCGCGGAGAGCGTCGGCAGCAGGTTGAACGTGCCGTGCAGGATCATCGCGGCGAGCAGGCCGGCGACCGGGGCGAGCCAGCGCACCGTCCGGTCGGCGGACCGGGCCGCGATGCCCAGGCCGATGCCGGCCATCGAGGTGAAGAGCGGGTGCGCGAATCCGGTGAACAGGATCCGCACGATGAAGATCAGGAAGACGTTCTGCAGGCCGGTCGCCGGGCCGTACTCGTCGGCACCGGTGGCGTAGCCGTGGCCGCCGAGGTAGAGCACGTTCTCCACCATCGCGAAGCCGAGCGCGGAGAGACCGCAGTAGACGATGCCGTCGGTGATGCCGGACCACTCGGCGCGGCGCCGCCAGAACAGCAGCAGCGGGCCGAGGACCTTCATCGACTCCTCGATGAAGGGGGCGATCAGGACCGCGACCAGCGCGTCGGGCAGACCGATCTTGTCGAACAGCCAGGCCGCGCCGGTGTTGACCACCAGGGCGACCGCGGTCGCCACGGCCGCACCCCAGGCGAAGCAGAAGACCAGATATTTCACCGGCTCCGGCTCGTAGCGGTCGAGCCAGGCGAAGCTGCTGGCCAGCAGCGGGACCGGCAGGATCGCCGCGGTCAGGCCGATGGCCAGCGCGGTGATGCCGAGGCTGTAGCCGAGGTAGACCAGCATGCCGATGGCCGCGGCGGCGATCAGCGAGATGACCGCGCCGATCGGCAGCCAGCGCCGCCATCCGATGCGGCGGCCCGGGATCGGCGCCTTCGCGTCGGTCGCCGCCGGGTAGGGCGGGACCGGGTCCTGCGCCACCGTGTCCGGCAGGATCACCTGCCCGGTCGTCTCCCCGTCGGCGGCGGCCTGCTCGTAAGAGGCCTGCTCATGCTCATGAGAGGCCTGCTCGTAAGAGGGCGAGGGCGCGGCGGGGACCGCCTCGGGCACGCCCTGGGGCGCTTCGGCGTCAGGGGTGACTGCCTGCGGGTGGGCAGCCGGGTCGGGCGACCCGGCCGGCGAGACGTCGGCCATGTCCGCCAGCGTAGTCACCGGTTCCGCACCGGACGTGCCCGAGGAGGGCGAAACCGATCAAGAAGGCATCGATCCGGACCCGGGCGCCGCCGGACGGGTCCGTCCCTGGCGACGCCGGCTGCCGTGCGAGCGCTCCGTCCAGCCGATCGCCTCGCGGACCTGACGGGTCGCCTCGGCGTGTTCGATGCCGGTGGCCCGCAGCAGATCACCGACCGAGGTCCGGATCTGCGCCACCACCACCCCGCCGGAATATCCGACCCCGGCCTGGTACGCCACGCCCGACTCGGCCGCCGCGACCAGCGCCTGTGCCCGAGCCCCGGCCGGCTCGTCTCCGTGGTCCCATTCCAGTCGCAGCAGTTCCACCGCGTCGCCGAGGTGCCGCATCGCGACCGGCAGCACCTCCGGGATCGGCTCGTTGTCCTGCAGCGCGGTCAGCGAGCGGCGGATCATCACCCGCACGTTGCGCAGCGAGTAGGTGAGCTGTGCCGCACCGTCCACGTACTGGGCGAGGGCTCCGCGGGCCCGCCAGCGTGCGGGGGCGAACGCCACGTTCTCCTCGGCCGCGTCGATCGCGGTGCGGAAGGCGGCGAACGTACCCTCGGCGGCGCGCAACCGGTCCAACGAGGCCTGGACCACCACCGGGTCGGCGTCCGCCAGGCCGCGGGCCGCCTCGTGGAGCCCGTCGGTGAAGGCGCGCAGCGCGGGGTTCGCGGCCCGCCGCACCACGGTCAGCGGGTTGATCGGCAGCAGCACGGTCATCACCGCGAGCGCGATGCCCCCGCCGACCAGGGCGTCGAAGAACCGGGTCCACGGCTGGCCGGTGGTGGAGGTCAGGGTGGCCACCAGCACCGCCGACGACGCGGACTGCACGATCAGCGGGGAGCCGCCGCCGACCGCGGTGGCCAGCAGCACGGCGAGCAGCACGATCAGGCCGATCTGCATCGGCCCGGCCCCGATCAGCAGGATGATCCCGTCGCCGAGACCGATCCCGGCCGCGACGCCGATCACCAGTTCGGAGGTCCGCCGCAGCCGCTGCCCCACCGACGAGCCCAGCGTGATCACCGCGGCAATCGGCGCGAAGAACGGCATCTGCCGGCCGAACACGTCGTGGGCCAGGAACCAGGCCAGTCCGGCGGCGAGGCCGGCCTGCAGGGCCAGCATCAGCCCGGCCCGGCCCCGGTGCAGCGCCGCGTTGACCCGGACCGTGACGCGGTCCGGCTTGCCGAGGCGGATCATGGCCTCAACCTACGTGTCAGGATGCCGGGGTGACATCTCTGCCCGAAGCTTTCCGGACGGCGGCCCGTGACGCGGGCGCCGGCACGAGCGACGCCGACCTCGACGCCGCCGCGCAGTACCTGCTCAGCCGCTGGACCGAACCGCAGCGGCACTACCACGACGTGACGCATCTGACGGAGGTGCTGGCGGTGGTGGACCGGTTCGCCGCGCTCGCCCCGCACCCCGAACGGGTACGCCTGGCCGCCTGGATGCACGACGCCGTCTACGACCCGCGGGCGCTCGGCGACTCCAACGAGCGGGACAGCGCCGAGTTCGCCGAAGGCCTGTTGCAGAGCCTGGGCGTGCCGGACGAGGTGGCCGCGGACGTGTCCCGCCTGGTCGGGCTGACCGCCGGGCACGCCACCGAGGACGACGACCCGGACGGCGAGCTGCTCTGCGACGCCGACCTGGCGATCCTGGCCGCCGACGACGAGCGGTACGCCCGATACACCGACGCGATCCGCCGCGAGTACGCGCACGTCCCGGACACCGCGTTCCGCGAGGGCCGGACCCGGGTGCTGACCGCGCTGCTGGAACTGCCGTCGATCTACCGGCACGCGGCCGTCCGCGACGAGTGGGAGGACCGCGCGCAGGCCAATCTCAAGGCCGAGCTGGAAGCACTCGCCTGACCAGGTGCTTCGGGCGTCGCAGGCCGGACGCCCGGAGCCGGGCGGCGATCTCGCGGGACGGCAGCAGCGTCGCGCCCAGCCAGAGCGCGCTGGGGAACCGGAACGCCGGGATGTCGTAGTGGTCGCGGTCGAACGCCCTGCGCGGCGCACCGAGCATCTCGGCGAAGACGTGCAGCTCCGCGTAGGAGACGTCGCTGACCAGGTGTGACCAGAGGTGGCCACGACCCGGCCAGCGAGGTTCGTCGACGAGGATCAAAGTTCGATCTCGTGCAGGTCCACCGAGCGGTCGGCGGCCAGGCCACGCACGTCCGGCGCGCCGATGCGGGCCGCGTCGGCGGTCGCGTCGTCCGGCATGGTCTGCGACTGCCGTTCCGCGGTGACCCGCGCCAGGTAGTGCTCGATCTCCTTCTGCCGCACGGTCGCGTCCCAGCCGAGCACCTCGCCCATCACCTCGGCGGCGTGCGCGGCCGACTCGGCGCCGCGGTGCGCGGTCTCGATCGACACGCGCAGGCGCCGGGTCAGCACGTCGTCCAGGTGCAGCGCGCCCTCGGCGAGCGCCGCGTAGGCGATCTCGACCGCGAGGTATTCCGGTGCCCCGGCCAGCGGTGCGGCGAGCGCCGGCTCCGCTTCCATCATCGCCAGCAGGTGTACGGTCAGCGTCCCGTACCGCTCCAGGAGGTGTTCCACGACGCCCGTGGTGACGCCGTGCCGCCGGGCGGTGTCCTGCCGGTCGCGCCACGCCGCGGTGTACCCGTCCGCGCCGAGCAGGGGGAGTTCCGCGGTCCGTGACGGCCGGGCGGCCCCGCCGAGGCGGCGCACCGCGCGGTCGATGACGTCCGCGGCCATCACCCGGTAGGTGGTGTATTTCCCGCCGGCGACCAGCAGCAGGCCCAGCATCGGCTCGACCACGGCGTGCTCACGGGACAGTTTCGAGGTCGAGTCGGCCTCGCCGGAGAGCAGCGGGCGCAGGCCGGCGTACACGCCCTCGATGTCGTCGGTGGTCAGCGGCCGATCGAGGACCGAGTTGACCTGGTCCAGCAGGTAGCGGATGTCGCGGGCCGAGGCGGCCGGGTGCGAACGGTCCAGCTGCCAGTCGGTGTCGGTGGTGCCGATGATCCAGTGGCCGCCCCACGGGATCACGAAGAGCACGCTGGTGGCGGTCCGCAGGATCAGGCCGGCCTCGCCGGTGATCGCCGAACGGGGCACCACCAGGTGTACGCCCTTGGAGGCGCGGACCCGCAGACCCGGGCGGACACCCACGTCGCGCAGCATCTGCGACATGTCGTCGCTCCACACGCCGGTGGCGGCGACGACCGTCCTGGCCCGGACCTCGAACTCCTCGGAGTCGGGGGTTTCCAGGTCGCGGACCCGGACACCGACGACCTCGCGCGCCTCGCGCACGAAACCGGTGACCCGGGCACTGGTGACCACGGCCGCGCCGAGGCTGGCCGCGGTGCGGGCCAGGTTGACCACCAGCCGCGCGTCGTCGACCTGGCCGTCGTAGTAGCGGATCGCGCCGGCCACCTGGTCGGCCCGCAGACTGGGGAAGAGGTGCCGGGTGCCCTCGCGGGTCAGGTGCCGGTGCAGCGGCATCCCCCGGCCCGTGCCGAAGACACCGGCGAACACGTCGTACGCCGCGACGCCGAGCCCGTAATATGCCCGCTGCCAGGCACGTTGCGGCAGGCCGGTGGCGGGCAGCGGGACCAGGATGGGCACCGGGCGCACCAGGTGCGGCGCGAGACGGGTGGCGAGCAGCCCCCGTTCGGTCAGCGCCTCGTGCACCAGGTGCAGCTCGAGCTGTTCCAGGTATCGCAGGCCACCGTGGATGAGCTTGCTGGACCGGCTGGACGTGCCGGCGGCGAAGTCGCGGGCCTCGACGAGGGCGACCTTCAAGCCCCGGGAGGCGGCGTCCAGGGCCGCACCGGCACCGGTGACACCACCACCGATGACCAGCACGTCGAACTGTTCGTCACGGAGTCGTCGCAGGTCGGCGGTGCGCCGGATGGGCGAGAGCCGGCCTGCGGCATAACGGGAGACGGAGGGATCGCGCACCTGTCCCAGACTAGCCGCCGTACGCCTGCCGGTCGTTGGAACCGAACGGCACCCGGGATGCAACCGATCTGCACCACGGGTTTGCTCGTCCTGCACCTGAGCGTTCCTAGCGTCGGCCGTGCGGCCCGGGCTGTCGGAGCTCGGGCTCATGCACGATCGGGACGACTAATGCATAGAGTTGCTCTGCGCGCCCGCCCGTACCGGCCGGTCGCTCTCCTGGCTGCCGTCGCCCTGCTGGCGGTGACGGGCATCGCGGTCTTCACCGAGGACGCCAACGCGGCGATCACGAACCCGTTCACCTCGCGGTTCAGCGCCAACACCAACGGAGCGATCGAGCTTCGCGGCAACACCGTCATGCAGTGCCCGGCGGCCACCACCAACTGCACGGCCGGTCAACAGGGTGTGGACAACGGCGGCGACACGCTGAACAACAACGGGTACAACATGGAGTACATCAACACCGACAGTGATGCGACGACGTTCAATCACAGCTCGGCGACCATCTCCATGCCCACCGGAAGCAACGTGCTCTTCGCCGGTCTCTATTGGAGCGGCAACCTCACGGCCGGCACCAACGGCGCGGCGGCGCTCACCGCGGCGGACAACAACAAGGTGCTCTTCGCGACGCCCGCCACCGGTTCCTGGACCACGCTCACCGCGGACACGCTCTACAGCGACAGCACGATCAACTCGTATCAGGGCTTCAAGGACGTGACGACGCTGGTCTCCGGCGCGGGCAACGGAAGCTACACGGTCGCCAACGTCCAGGCGGGCACCGGCGTGGACCGGTATGCCGGATGGTCGCTGGTGATCGCGTACCACAACGACAACCTGTCGGTCCGCAGCCTGCGCGTCTACGACGGGTTCGGCGTGGTGAACACCACCACGTCCTCCGTCGACATCCCGATCTCCGGTTTCAAGACGCCGTCGAACGGCCAGGACAACGCCAAGATCGGTGCCGTCGTGTACGAGGGCGACCTGGGGCGCACCGGCGACCAGCTCAAACTGGACGGCGTGGCGATGTCGGACGCCCTCAACCCGGTGACCAACTTCTTCAACAGCACGGTGAGCGAGAACGGCGTCGCGATCACCGACCGGACACCGAGCTATCCCAACCTGATGGGTGTCGACGCCGACCAGTTCGACGCGAGCGGCAAACTGGCGGCCGGCGCCACCATGGCCACGCTGACGCTGTCCACCGGCGGTGAGGTCTTCTATCCGGGTGTCGTCACCTTCACCACCGACGTGATCGCCCCGCGGCTGGTCGCCACCACCACACCCACCGACCTCAACGGCGGCGACCTGGTGCCCGGCGACATCGTCGAGTACTCGATCCTGGTGCGCAACACCGGCGACGACACCGCCGACAGCACCCTGCTGACCGACGCGATCCCCAGCAACACCACCTACGTCCCCGGGACGCTCACCATCGACGGCAACACCAAGACCGATGCGAGCGACACCGACGAGGCGAACTTCGGCAGTGCCAGGACGACCTTCGATCTGGGTACGCTGACGCCCTCCCCGGCCACCGGATCGTCCAAGACCGTCACGTTCCGGGTGAAGATCGACACTGCGACCCCGGCCGGCACCAGCATCGTCAACGTGGCGAACATGTCGTCCAACGGCAACTCCACCTCGGTCTCGGTCACCAGCACCGGCGACACCTCCACCCTGACCGTCCAGCAGCCGGACGCCGACCTGCGGGCCGACGTCGCGGTGGCGCCGACCGTGGTGCAGCGGGCCGCGGGCACCAGCACGATCAGCTACACCGTCACCGTGGACAACATCGGACCGGAACTCGAACCGGCACCCCGGGCCGTACTCACCCTGCCGACCGGCGTCACCGCGGGCACCCTGCCCAGCGGTTGCACCGCCGCCGGCCAGGTGATCACCTGCACGCTCGCCGACCTCGCCCCCACCACCCAGACGACGGTGACGATCCCGGCGACGGCCGGCAACACGGCGAGCGCGACGGCGACCGCGACGGTCACCGCCTCCGGATCCGGCTCCGACCCGGACAGCAGCAACAACACGGCCTCCGCCGGGCTGCGGGTCAACACCGCGCCCCAGCCGGTCGGAGACACCGCGACCACGCCGCACGACACCCCGGTCGACATCGACGTGCTGGCCAACGACACCGACGCGGACAACCAGCAGAGCGACCTGACCGTCACCGCCGCCACCGCGCCCAGCCACGGGACGGTCGTGGTCAACGCCGACTACACGATCACGTACACGCCGACGCCGAGCAGTTGGCGCGGGGCCGACACGTTCTCGTACACGGTCAGCGACGGCGAAGGCGGGTCGACGAGCGGCACGGTCACGGTCACCACGCAGAACGCGCCGCCGGTCGCGGCCGACGACACGGTCGCCACCGCGGCCAACACCCCGATCACGATCGACGTGGTCGCCAACGACACCGACCCGAACAACGACGCCCGGACGGTCAACGCGGTGACCCAGCCGCAGTCCGGGGCCGGCGCGGTGACCATCAACAGCGGCACCAACCGGGTGGTCTACACGCCGAGCAGCACGTTCAAGGGGACGGCGGTCTTCACGTACACCATCGCTGACGGCGCGGGCGGCACCGACACCGCGACCGTACGGGTCACGGTGGCCAACGCGACGCCGGTGGCCGCCGGCGACACGGCGACCGTGGCGTACGGCGGCACGGCGACGATCGACGTGCTGGCCAACGACACCGACGCGAACGGCGACACGCTGAGCATCTCCGCGGTCGGCACACCGAACCACGGCACGGCGAGCATCAGCAACGGCAAGATCCTCTACACGCCGCCGAGCGGGTACTCCGGAGCCGCCACCTTCACGTACACGATCACCGACGGCACGAACACCGCGACCGGCAGCGTCACCGTGAACATCGGCAACGCCCCACCGGTGGCGGTCGACAAGACACCGGCCACGCCGTACGGCACACCGGTGACCCTGGACCCGGCCGGTGACTCCACCGACCCGAACGGCGACACCCTCACGGTCACCGGCACGACGACACCGGCACACGGCACCGTGGTGCGCAACAGCAACGGCACGATCACCTACACCCCGGACACCGGATTCTCGGGTACGGACTCCTTCACGTACACGATCAGCGACGGCAAAGGCGGAACCGACACCGGCACGGTGACCGTGACGGTGGCCAACGGGGTGCCGACCGCCGGAGACATCGCCGTCACGGTCAGCACCAACGCGCCCGAGACGATCACCGTGCCGGCCACCGACCCGAACGGCGACACGCTGACCATCACCATCGACACCCCGCCCACCCACGGCACCGCGACCGTGGTCAACGGCAAGATCGTCTACACCCCGCGGGACGGCTTCATCGGGAAGGACACCTTCCACTACACGGTGACCGACGGCAAGGGCGGCTCGGCCGGCGGCGACGGCGAGGTCACCGTGGTCAACTCGGCGCCGACCGCCCAGCCCGACGCGGCCACCACCGACACGGACACCGCGGTCACCGTCCCGGTACTGGCCAACGACACCGACCCGAACGGCGACACCCTCACCCTGAGCGCGTCGACCACACCCGCGTACGGGACGGCCGTCCGCAACGCCGACGGCAGCATCACGTACACGCCGAAGTCCGGATTCTCCGGCACCGACACCTTCACCTACACCGCGGCCGACGGCCACGGCCTCAGCGACACCGGCACGGTCACCATCACGGTGAACAACGCGCCACCGATCGCCGTCGACGACACCTACCCGATCACGCCCGGCGAGACGAAGATCCTGCCCGTCCTGGCCAACGACACCGACCCGAACAAGGACCCGAACACCGGCGTGCAACAGACACTGACGGTGCTCTCGGTGACCACCCCGGCGAAAGGCACGGCCACCCTGGACAACGGTGAGGTCACCTACACCGCGGCCGCCGACGCCACCGGCAGCGACACCTTCAGCTACACGGTCAGCGACTCGGCAGGCGGCCAGGACCAGGCCACCGTCACGATGGTCATCGACGGAGCACCGATCGCGACGGCGGACACCGCGACCACCGAGACCGGCAAACCCGTCACGATCGACGTGCTGGGCAACGACACCGACCCCGAAGGCGACGCCCTCACCGTGGCGTCGGTGAGCCAGCCCGCCCACGGCACCGCGACGATCAACGCCGGCAAGACAGTCACCTACACGCCGGCGGCGAAGTACCGGGGCGACGACACCTTCACATACGTGGCCCAGGACACCGGCGGGCACACCTCCACCGCGACGGTCAACGTGACGGTGAAGAACGCGCCGCCCGTCGCGGTGGCGGACACCGCCGCCGTCGTACACGACGAAGCCGTCGACATCTCCGTCCTGGACAACGACACCGACGCCAACGACGACGAACTGAGCGTGACATCGGTCGGCACACCCGGACACGGCACCGCGGAGATCACCGGCAAAATGGTCCGGTACACCCCGGAAGCCGGATTCTCCGGGGCCGACACCTTCACGTACGAGGTGTCCGACGGTGACGGCGGCACCGCCACGGGAACAGTCACCGTGACGGTCGCCGACGACAAACCGGTCGCCGTCGACGACACGGCCAGCACGGCGTACGGCAAAGCAGTGAGCATCGACGTCCTCGAGAACGACGTCGACCCGAGCGGCTCCCTCACCCTGACCGAGGTCGGCACACCGACCAAGGGCAACGCCGTCCAGGACGACCAGAAGGTCACCTACACCCCGCCGACCGGCTTCACCGGCGTGGCCACCTTCGAATACACCGCCGGCGACGCGAACAACAACGAGGTCACCGCCACCGTGACCGTGACCGTGAACAAGCCGCCCGCCGCACCCGACAAGACGGTCCGCGCCAAACCGGGCACCGCCCTGACGATCACCATGCCGACCGTCGACAAGAACGGCAAGAAGATCACCCCCACCTCGATCGGCGAACCGGACAACGGCACCGCGGTCCTGAACGCGGACGGCACGGTCACGTACACGCCGAACGAAGGTTTCCGGGGCACCGACTCCTTCACCTACGAGGCGGTGGACGACGAAGGCAACGTGACACAGGGGACGATCACCGTGACGGTGGCCGGCACCAACCAGCCACCGGTGGCGACCGACAACACCCTGACCGTCACCGCCGGATACGCGATAGTTTTCAACCCGGCGGTCGACGACACCGACCCTGACGGCGACGACATCACGATCACCAGCGTCGGCAAGGCCGAACACGGCACCGCGGTCCTCACGACGGCCGGGCTGGTGGCCTACAAGCCCAAGGACAGCTTCGCGAGCGGGACGGACTCGTTCGCGTACACGATCAGCGACGGCCAGGGCGGCACCGACTCCGCCGAGGTGACGATCGAGGTGACCGCGGCCGACAGCCTGGCCACGACCGGCCAGAACATCGCCACGATGGTCACGACGGGCACCGTGGTCCTGTTGTTCGGCGGCATCCTGTACACGATCGGCGTCCGCGGTCCGGCCCTCCTGCCGGAAGGCATCCGCGAGGTCTTCCTCGGCACCGGTCCGGGCCGACACCGTAATGGGGGCCGCCACCGTCGCTGACCTCCCACTCCCATAGCCCACTCGCAGGGGCGGACCACCAGGTCCGCCCCTGCTTCCTATCCAAGGCCCGCCCCGTGCCCGCCCCGGCCCCGCTCGCTGCCCGCCCGCCAAGCAGCGCAGAACGAAGAACGCACCTGATCACGACGGTCCCGGACAGCAGGCGCACCCAATCACGACGGTCCTAGGCGGCAGCCGCACCCAATCACGACGAGTCAGGCGGCAGGAGCACCCGATCGCGATAAGCAAGGACGGCAGACGCACCCGATCACAGCGAGTCGAGGCGACAACCGCACCCGATCATGGGTCTGGGTGCGTCGACTGCCCCAAAACGGCAGGTACCCGCACCCGATGATTGATCCGGTGCGCTGACCACCCGCAATAGCCGACGGCACCGCCGGACGAAACCAACCCACCAAACCCGACCCTGGCGGCCGAGCCAAGCCGAGCCGAGCCGGGCCGGGCCGAGCCGGGCCGAGCCGAGCCGGGCCGAGCCGGGCCGAGCCGGGCCGGGCCGAGCCGGGCCGGGCAGCCGGGCCGGGCCGAGCCGGGCCGGGCAGCCGGGCCGGGCAGCCGGGCCGGGCAGCCGGGCCGGGCTGAGCGAATAACTGGATGAACCCTCAGACGTAGGACTTTCCCTGCGGTAACGTCCCGATCTGAGTGGCCCGGTTCGGGTGGGCGAGGGCTGACGTGCCTGACCTCACGCTCTACCCCATGACTCGAAGAATGCCGCAGCTCGGATTTCCGGCCGTGCTCCAGGGCTGTTCTCCGGAGGGCACCCTTCTTGCTCGTGCGTGAACCATGGCTGACGGCTAGACCAGCTGAACCGTCAGCCACGGCTCTACGGGAGGCACAGCTCAACCACCAGTAACGGCGGGAACAATCCGACCGCCGCCTGCCGACGTCAGACGACCGCAGACGACGGCTCGCGGTCGCCAGCCGTACGCCACGGTTGCCTACGGCTTACGGATGAACCATGGACGACGGCTCGGGACGCCCGGCCGTGCCCCATGGCTACTTTCGGCTCACGGATGAACCATGGACGACGGCCCGGGACGCCCAGCCGTGCCCCATGGCTGCCTTCGACCCACGGAAAGACCGTGGACCACGGCTCGGCTGGCTAAGCCGTCGCTACGGCTCTCCAAGAGGAAAAACTCAATCGCCAGGAACGGAAGTACCGGCCCGGCCGTCATCTGCGGCTCCTGGTCGGTTCGGCTCCGCCTACGGCTGATTACCAGCTCGACCGTCGTCTGGCCCGGTCGACCGTCGTCGAACAAGGCCAGCCGTCGTGAACAGGGCCGGCCGTCGTGAACAGGGCCGGCCGTCGTGAACAAGGCCGGCCGTCGTGAACAAGGCCGGCCGTCGTGAACAGGGTCAGCTGTCATGAACAGGGCCAGCCGTCGGTTGGTTCGGTCAACCGTCATGCACGGCGGGATCGGCCGTCTCGCCCGCGGCGTGTAGGCGATGCGCGAAAGACGACGACACGGAAAGCACGACATCCCGAGCGGCTCGGAAAGGCACAACACAGCCAGCGGCAACGGCAACGGGATAAGCGCGGGTGACGGCGTGGCAGAACGACCGCGAGCGCAGGAACGGGGCGAAACGGGAAACGGGCCGCTCGAAAGAGCGGCCCGTTTCCGTCATGCCTTACGACTGGACTCAGAAGTCCATGTCACCGCCGCCCGGGGCGCCGGCCGGGGCCGGGTTCTTCTCGGGCTTGTCGGCCACGACGGCCTCGGTGGTGAGGAACAGCGCGGCGATCGACGCGGCGTTCTGCAGCGCCGAGCGGGTGACCTTGGCCGGGTCGATGATGCCCGCGGCCAGGAGGTCGACGTACTCGCCGTTTGCGGCGTTCAGGCCCCAACCCGCTTCGAGGTTGCGCACCTTCTCCACCACGACGCCGCCTTCGAGGCCGGCGTTCACGGCGATCTGACGCAGCGGGGCGTCGAGCGCGACCTTGACGATGTTGGCACCGGTGGCCTCGTCGCCGGACAGGTCCAGCTTGTCGAACGCGGTCTTGCCGGCCTGGACCAGCGCCACGCCACCGCCGGGGACGATGCCCTCCTCGACGGCCGCCTTCGCGTTGCGAACGGCGTCCTCGATGCGGTGCTTGCGCTCCTTGAGCTCGACCTCGGTGGCCGCGCCGACCTTGATGACCGCAACGCCGCCGGCCAGCTTGGCCAGACGCTCCTGCAGCTTCTCGCGGTCGTAGTCGGAGTCCGAGCGCTCGATCTCGGCGCGGATCTGGTTGACCCGGCCCTGGATCTGCTCGGCGTTGCCGGCACCGTCGACGATGGTGGTCTCGTCCTTGGTGATGACGACCTTGCGGGCGGAGCCCAGCAGGGTCAGGTCGGCGGCGTCGAGCTTGAGGCCGACCTCTTCGCTGATGACGGCGCCACCGGTCAGGATGGCGATGTCCTCCAGCATGGCCTTGCGGCGGTCACCGAAGCCCGGGGCCTTGACGGCGACGGACTTGAAGGTGCCACGGACCTTGTTGACCACCAGGGTCGCCAGGGCCTCGCCCTCGACGTCCTCGGCGATGATGATCAGCGGCTTGCCCGACTGCATGACCTTCTCGAGGACGGGCAGCAGGTCCTTGACCGCGGAGATCTTGCTGTTGGCGATCAGGATGTAGGGGTCGTCGAAGACGGCCTCCATGCGCTCCGCGTCGGTCATGAAGTACGCCGAGACGAAGCCCTTGTCGAAGCGCATGCCCTCGGTGAGCTCGAGCTCGAGACCGAAGGTGTTGCTCTCCTCGACGGTGATGACGCCTTCCTTGCCGACCTTGTCCATGGCCTCGGCGATGATCTCGCCGACCGTGGAGTCACCGGCGGAGATGGAGGCGGTGGAGGCGATCTGCTCCTTGGTCTCCACGTCCTTCGCCAGCTGCGACAGGCCCTCGGAGACGCTCGCCACGGCGGCCTCGATGCCCCGCTTCAGGGCCATCGGGTTGGCGCCGGCGGCGACGTTGCGCAGGCCCTCACGGACCAGCGCCTGCGCCAGGACGGTCGCGGTCGTCGTGCCGTCACCGGCCACGTCGTCGGTCTTCTTGGCGACCTCCTTGACCAGCTCGGCGCCGATCTTCTCGAAGGTGTCCTCGAGCTCGATCTCCTTGGCGATGGACACACCATCGTTGGTGATCGTGGGGGCGCCCCACTTCTTCTCGAGGACGACGTTGCGGCCCTTGGGGCCGAGCGTCACCTTGACGGCGTCGGCAAGCTGGTTCATGCCGCGCTCGAGGCCCCGACGAGCCTCCTCGTCGAATGCGATGATCTTGGCCATACGGCGTTGTCCTCCCGGACATCCCGCGGCAGCCGGACCTGTTCGGCCCCGCTCTCCGCATGTTGAGGAACGTCTGTGGACGTCACCACCTGGCGATGTGACGTCCTCAGGCCGAGCCGGAAAGCCCGCGACGACCGGTTTCGTGCCGAAGCGCCGATGGCAACGCCCCGGACGGAACCCCACCGTCCCGACCTGCTGGCACTCACGTGGCGCGAGTGCCAATCACTTGTTTAGCACTCCCCCAGGCCGAGTGCAAGGAAGCCCATCTTCCCGCGAAACTCGCGAGCCGTGTTCGGTTTCCCTGCAAAGATCTTGAACGCCCAGCTCAGGCGTGCGACGCCCTCCGAACAGGGGCGGGAAAAGTTCGGTTTACGTCAACCTGGTTGCCGCCCGGCACTGGGAGCGGTAGGGAGTACGGCATGGACAACTGGACGGTTCGGCGGGTCACCCCGGAGGACGCGGGACGGATGCGAGCCCTGCGCCTGGAGATGCTCGCGGACAGTCCGCTCGCGTTCCTGGAGACGCTCGCCCAGGCCGCGGCCCGGCCGCACGAGAGTTACCGGCAGCGGATCGTGCAGGCGGCCTTCGGATCGGGGACGGCACAGTTCATCGCCGACCCGGGCGGCCCGCTGATCGGGCACGCCGGCGGCACCACCCTGGCCGACGAGCCGGGCTGCACGGTGGTCTTCGCGGTCTACCTCACCCCGGCCTACCGGGGTGGCAAGGTGCTGGCGCAGATGGTCGACGCGGTGGCCGACTGGTCGGTGGCGTCCGGGCGTGACGAGCTGATGCTCGAGGTGGTGGTCGGCAACGACCGGGCCGTCCGGGCGTACGAGAAACTGGGTTTCGCCGACACCGGTGTCCGCCTGCCGCACCCGACCGTCCCGGAACTCACCGAGCTACAAATGCGCCGTAAAGCATGAAAAATCGCCTCAGAAGCGTGGCCAACACCTTGAACGGCACCACCGCCGCCGGCCTACTGATCGCCGTCGCCGCCGGTTCACGGATCCGAAGAGCCCCGGACGGCATCCTGATCGCCGAGAACTACCGCTTCCGGACGCCCGCGGCATCCTGCTTCACGGTCGGCTCAGTGATCATCACGAGGCACAGCGCCGAGTGGCTGCTGGACGACAGACGGTCCGCCCTGCTGGCCCACGAGACCCACCACACGGCCCAGTACGCGATCCTGGGCCCACTGTTCTGGCCGGCCTATTGGCTGGCCTGCGGGTATTCGATCTGCGTCACGCCGTCGTTCGGCGCCCGGAACGTCTTCGAGAAGCGGGCCGGCCTGCGCGAGGGCGGTTATCCCGAGGATCCGCCGCTGCGCACATGGCTGAAGTTTGGTCGGGAGGACGGACGCACAGCACCTCCTGGCACGTAGCCATTGGGTCAGCACTGGGTCGTTGGGTCCCTCGAGATTGTCGCCAAGCTCAGGTGAGGGGCCTCGTACGGCGTCGCGTCCTCCCGCGCATGCATCTTGCACGTTTTTCTAGACGCCCCGCAAGTCCTCGAAGGAGGGAATCTTCAACAACCGGCAGGACACCGATTACGGACAGCTATCCCAGCAGTCCGGCCTCGCGGGCGCCGCGCAGCGACGGCTTGATGGTGTGGGTGGGTCCAACCTGGCCGGCCACCGCGTCGAGCGTCTTCAGGCCCTCGCCGGTGTTGTAGACCACCGTCTCCTTCGACGGGTCCAGCCTGCCGCTCGCCACCAGCTTCTTGAGCACCGCCACCGTGGTGCCGCCGGCGGTCTCGGCGAACACGCCGGTCGTCTCGGCCAGCAGCCGGATGCCGTCGCGGATCTCGTCGTCGTTCGCGTAGTCCATCCAGCCGCCGGTGCGCTTGACGGCTTCGATCGCGTACGGGCCGGCCGCCGGGTCGCCGATGTTGAGCGACTTGGCGATGCCGGTCGGCTTCACCGGGGTGATCACATCGGTGTCGGCGTGCAGGGCGACGGCGATCGGGTTACAGCCCTCGGACTGCGCACCGAACACGGTCCAGCCGCCCTCGGGCGCCGTGGCCAGTCCGATCTCGACCAGCTCGCTGAACGCCTTGTCCACCTTGGTGAGCAGTTCACCGGACGCCATCGGGATGACGACCTGGGCCGGGATGCGCCAGCCCAGCTGTTCGGCGACCTCGTACCCCAGGGTCTTGGAGCCCTCGGCGTAGAACGGACGGACGTTCACGTTCACGAACGCGGTGTCCTCGAACTCGTCGGTCTCCACGAGCTCACTGCAGAGCCGGTTGACGTCGTCGTAGGAACCTTCGATCGCGACCAGCTCACCCCCGTACACCGCGGTGGTGATGATCTTGCCCTGCTCCAGGTCGGAGGGGATGAAGACGATGCTCGGCACCCCGGCCCGGGCCGCGTGGGCGGCGACCGAGTTGGCCAGGTTGCCCGTCGAGGCGCACGAGAACCGCTTGAAGCCCAGCTCCTTGGCGGCGGTCAGCGCCACCGACACGACCCGGTCCTTGAACGAGTGCGTCGGGTTCTGCGAGTCGTCCTTCACCCACAGCGGCGCGCTCAGACCGATCGCCTCGGCCAGCGCGGGCGCGGCGACCAGCGGGGTCAGACCGGGGTCGAGCGTCACCCGGGTGTCCGGGTTCTGCCCGGCCGGAAGCAGCCCGGCGTAGCGCCAGATGTTCTGCGGACCCGCCTCGATCTGGGCCCGGGTCACCCGCGCGAGCGCCGCCTCGTCATAGGCGACCTCGAGCGGGCCGAAACATTCGTAACAAGCGTGCTGCGCGGCGAGCGGGTATTCGGCACCACACGCGCGGCAGATCAGCCCACGGGCCGGAGATTCGGTGGAGACAGGTGCACTGACGGCAGACGTCATCGAGGCCTTCCCTCTCATCTTTCCCCGCGGCGACCTGCCGAAACGGGGACGGAATTAGCACCTGCCGCGCGCGGCCTCGTCATCGAGACATGCACGGTGGTTGCCGGGGCTTCGTCGGGCCGTATCCCTCTGCCCCTCTGGATGAGGTATTCAGTTGTTACCGCCACCTTACGACGCCCTCTCGGGATCCCCGAAGATGATTCCCGAGGTGTGAGCGAGTTATCGACGGTCAGCGCCAAAATCCGAGCAAAACACTTCAAAAGCTTAAGAACCATGTCGTAGCGGGGTGGTGGGTACAGACCGTCGCTCCCGCCGAGGGCCCGGCGACTCCCGCTGGCCGCTACGCGTCCAACCCGCGAGAGCCACCGGGCGGCCTGCGTGAGTGGTGACGCCCGAAAAACCCAGACACGTTCCGTGGTAAGGGGCACGAAGCCCATCCGCATGGTGACCTCAGCCGCGCTCAGCGCCCCACATCACCACACTCGCTGTGGACCGTGGTGATTACGGCCGCGCTGGGCACCCCAAATCACCACACCCGCTGTAGGGCGTGGTGACTACGGCCCCGCTCGGCGCCGCACATCACCACGCGGATGCCGGGCAGGAACCTTGACTAGAGGATGATCACGCCGGAGAACTGGCGGGCGATCGGCCGGTAGCCGAGACGGGCGTTGACGGCGAGCATGGCGACGTTGGACTCGTCATTGGCGGTGTAGGCGACCGTCACCCCGTGTTCGGCCGCCCGCAGCAGAGCCGCCGTCTTCGCCGCCAGAGCCACACCACGCCCCCGGAACGCGGGAACGATGGCGGTCATGTCGGACCAGGCGCGGTGACCGTCCCGCAGGATCAGGGAGTACCCGATCGGGTCGTCCCCGGCCATCGCAACCGTGCTCGCGGACCGATCCAGATCAGGGTTGTCCCAGACGTCCTGCCGCCACGAGTCGAACGGGATCGGAGCCGTGGGCGTGTCACCGGGTTCGTCGGCGGTGGCCAGCCGGTCGGCCGCATACAGATCGTGGGCGGAGATGTCGATCAGCGGAACGAGCCGGATCCCCACGGGCGGCGCCGGCGGGAAGACGAGGGGGCTCAGGTCGAGGGCGGAGTAGCGCACCTCGCGGGTCGGCTCCAAGCCGCGGCGGCGGGCGAAGTCGAGCGCCTCCGGGGTGGTCAGCGCGGCCGTGCGGCGGATGCCGATCGAACGCAGATGATCGGTGACCGCGGTGAACAGGGCGCCGCCGATGCCCCGGCACCGATACGACGGGTGCACCTGGAGTTGGAGGATCTGGCCGAAGTCCGGTTCGGCGGAGCCCAGATTGCGCAGGCCGGCCACCCAGCCGACCACCTCGCCGGCACGGACCGCCACGAAACAACCCCACTGCTCGGCCGTCGGCGGCGCGGTGATGGTGTGCCTGGTGGCGTGCTCACCGCGTACCAGATAAGGGTGGATCTCGGCTCGGAGAGCGACCACCCCGGCGGCGTCACCGGACCGCGCGGCCCGGATCTCGAAGTTCGGCATCGCGCTCGATCTTCGAAGTCCCGGACCGCGGGGTCAACGCATTTACGAGGTGACGTCCTTGCGGGTGAAGCGGTAGAACGCCACCGACCAGAAGATCGTCGCGTAGACGACCGCGGAGATCGCCCCCTTGGCCAGGTCCTCGGTCTGGATCGGGGTGGAGAGCAGCCCCATCCAGGCGTCGTTGTAGTGCGACGGCAGCGCGTTGCGGATCGTCCCGAGCGCCTCGATCTGGTCCAGGATGCTGGACAGGATCCAGAGCAGCACCGCGCCGCCGACCGCGCCCAGCGCCGCGTCGGTCAGCACCGACAGCAGGAACGCCAGGCCCGCGACGACCAGCAGGGTGACCGCGAAGTACGCCAGGATGCCCAGCAGCCGCAGCACGCCCTCACCCGGTGGGATCTCCGCCGCGATGCTGCTGCCCAGCGGACCCCAGCCGTAGCGGATCGTGCCGAGCAGCATCCCGGTTCCGGCCAGCAGGAAGAGCGCCACCAGGGAGTATCCGGCGGCCACGATCAGCTTGACGCCGAGCAGCCGTGCCCGCGGCACCGGAATCGCCAGCAGGTATCGCAGGCTGCCCCAGGAGGCCTCGCTGGCGACCGTGTCGCCGAAGCACAACGCCACGACCACGACCAGCAGGAAGCTCGACGAGACGGCCAGGCAGAACAGGGTGAAGTTCAGTCCGCCGGAGGTGGCCAGGTCGGCCAGGCTGCTGAACGCGCCCCCGCCGCCACCGCCGTCGTCGTCGCGCCGGTCGGTGTCGAACTCGAAGGCCAGCAGGATGATCACCGGTAGCAGCACCATGAAGCCCAGGGCCAGCTGGGTCCGCCGCCGGGACGCCTGACGCCGCACCTCCGCCCAGATCGGCATGGTGCGTGACGCCTTGTAGCCGGTCGCCGCCGAGGCGCTCATCGGTCTCCACTCCCCCGCGAATTGTCGCCCACCAGGGCCAGGAACGCGTCCTCGAGACGCCGGCGCGGCACCAGACGTTCCACGCCGATGCCCGCGCCCACCAGCGAGGCGACCACCTCGGAGCGAGGCGTGCCGTTGGTGTCCACGATCAGTCCGCTCGTGCCCTCGGTGCCGAGCGTGGTCACGCCCAGCTCTTCCAGGACCCGGGTCGCGGACGGCACGTCGGTCACGTCGACCTGCACCGACGGCGAGTCGCCGACGATGTCGCCGACCGGGCCGGACGCCACGATCCGGCCCTTGTTGACCACCACCGCGTGCGTGCAGGTCTGTTCCACCTCGGCGAGCAGGTGACTGGAGACCAGCACCGCCCGGCCGTCGGTGGCGTACCGCTGCAACACCCGGCGCATCTCGGCGATCTGCGGCGGGTCCAGCCCGTCGGTCGGCTCGTCGAGCACCAGCAGTTCGGGCAGGCCGAGCATGGCCTGGGCGATGGCGAGACGCTGCCGCATGCCGTGGCTGTACTTGCGGGTCCGGCGGTGCACCGAGTCACCCAGTCCGGCGATCTCCAGAGCCTCGTCGAACCGGGCGTCCTCCCACGGCCGGCCGGTGGCCCGCCAGTACGCCCTCAGGTTCTCGTAGCCGCTCAGGTGCGGCAGGAAGCCGGGGCCCTCGACGAGCGCGCCGACCCGGGACAGGATGGGTGCGCCCGGAACCAGACGGTGGCCGAAGACGTAGATCTCGCCCTTGGTCGGCTGGGTCAGGCCCATCAGCACCCGCAGCGTGGTGGTCTTGCCCGCGCCGTTGGGTCCGAGCAGGCCGACGACCTGGCCGCGCTGGACCGTGAAGCTGATCTCCTGGACCGCCACGAAGCCGTCCCCGTACGCCTTGCGCAGCCCGAACACCGCGAGCGGGGTGTCCGCGTACTCCTCGGTGACGGTGCTCTCCCGGCGGCGCTGCCGCAGGTGGCGGATCAGCAGGATCAGGGCCAGTCCGAGCAGGATCGCCCCGACCACGCCGGCGAGCACCCACCACCAGATGGTGCCGGCGTCGGCGATCCGGGTGCCGGCCAGCGTCGGCAGGGTCAGCACCGGGTCGACCGCGACGGTGTAGACGGCCGGGGCGGCCGGGGTGAGGTAGGCCTGGTCGCTGGTGGCGACGACGACTTTCAGGGTGTGGCCGGCCTCGATCCGCCGGACGATCGCCGGCAGGGTCACGGTGACCGGCTGCGCCTGATCGATGGTGGCGGGCAGGCCGGTGAGCCGGACCGGGGCGACCAGGCCCGCGCTGAGCGTGGACGCACCGTTCTGGTCGACGTCGTACAGCTTGACGAAGACGGTGGCCTCACCGGTCGGCGAGGCGACCCGCAGGCGGACCGTGGGCGCGCCGCCCGCTTCGATCGCGCCGGTGATCGCGGCGGACGGGAAGCTCGCGTTCTGCCCCGGCACGTCGGCGGCGACACCCCCGCTGAGCAGCGAGGACAGTCGGCTGGTCAGGCCGGGCAGCGAGGAGATCGCGCCCGGGTTGCCGTTCGGCGGGTTGGCGATCTGCTGCGCCTCACCGGTCAGGGTCACCTCGGTGGAGCCGGTGCCGCCCAGTCCGGGGTACGCCCCCGCGGAGTAGCCGTTGGTGACCAGGCCGCGGTCGGTGGCGCTGTAGCCGGCCACCCGGGACCAGGTGAAGTCGTCGCCGGGCGCGTCACCGTCACCCTTGAGGTAGTGGTTCAGCCACTGGACCGTCAGGTATTCGATCCGGTCGGAGTCGGTGGTCGGTCCGGTGCCGCCGTCGTGGCCGCCGGTGAACCAGGCGACTTTGACCGGGGTGCCGGTCGCGGCGATGCCACGGGCGTTGGCGTCCGCCTCGGAGAGCGGGAACAGGCTGTCGACGGCGCCCTGGACCAGCAGCGTCGGCGCTTTGATCTTGTCGAGGACGGCGGCCGGGCTGGACTGCGCCAGCAGCGCCAGGGTCGCCTCGTCGGGGGTGCCCGCGGTGGCCATCTGCAGGTACGCCGCGCAGATCGCCTCGGAGAACCGTCCGCAGGCGGGGTTGGTCGTCTCCGGGCCGCCGCCGGTGCCGGCGCCGCCCGGACCGGGCGCCTCCTCGCCGCCGCCGGTCAGGTTGGTGACCGCGGATTCGCCGGTCGCCGCGCCGTTGCCGAAGAACATCCCGGCCCAGGCCTTCTTGAACACGCCGGTCACCGTGGTGTCCGCGGACTGCGGCAGGAACGCCCGGCCCAGGTCGTTCCAGGTGATCGACGGGACGATCGCGTCGACCCGCTGGTCCTGGCCGGCCAGCAGCAGGGCGAGGGCCCCGCCGTACGAGCCGCCGACCACGCCGACCTTCGGGTCACCGGCGGCGTCGGTGGCCACCTCGGGCCGGGTCGCCAGCCAGTCGACGAGACGCTGGGCGTCCTTGACCTCGTAGTCCGGGTGGTCCAGGTGGATCTGCCCGCCGCTGCGGCCGAAACCGCGGGCGGTCCAGGTCAGCACCGCGTAGCCCTGCTCGGCCAGCTTCTCGGCCTCGTCCCGGACCGACTGCTTGGTGCCGCCGAACCCGTGGGCGAGCAGCACCGCCGGAACCTTGCCGGAGGAGTCCCGGGGCAGGTAGAACCGCGCGTCGAGGTCGAGCTGCTCGTCGTCGGCCGGCCCGGAACGGACGGTGAGCCGCAGATCCTCCGCGGTCCAGGGGTCACGTTCCGGGCGTACGGCCCAGACGGCAGCGCCGGCGATGATCAGAAGCGCGACGGCGCCGGAGAGGGCCCGGCGCCGGGTGGGCCGGGGCAGCATGCGCCGCAACCCGGCGGACAGGGCAGACATGGCGGACACGCTATCCGCTCACGGCTGAGTAGCGGCTGTGAACGCTCTCAGCAGCCCTGACCTCGGCTCTCAGTGATGGCGACGCTGTCTCTCAGCAACCCTGGCCGGTGGTGAAGGTCTTGTCGACGCTCGTGGCCAGACCGCCGACCAGAGCGCTCACCTTGTCGCCGGTGATCTCGAAGAGCAGCGCGTTGGTCTCCTCGACGACCTTCCACCCCTGGGTGCCGGACGCGGCGGTGACCGCCGTGCCGGACGGGTACGCCGCCTGCACCTCGGCGAGGGTCGCGCCGATCTTCACACCCTCCGCGGTGGACAGCGTGGCGGCGGTGCCCTTGACCTGCACCACCTTGCCACCGGTCAGCAGCACCGTGGGCGAGCCGAACATCTCCGAGCCGGTGCCGGTGGTGCAGCCCGCCGCGTCGGCCGGGTTGCTGAGCATCTCACCCTCGACGAGGTCGGTCTGCAGTTCGTCCACCTGGTACGGACCGAGACCGGCGGCACCGATCTGGAACGGCGACCGTCCCGCGGTCCCGGTGCCCTCCCCGCCCGGCTCGGTGCGCTCGGCCTTCGGCACCGCCGACGCCTCCGCCGACGCGTCACCCGCGCCTGCGACCGCGGCCGAGCTGCTCGCGGCCGGAGCCGCCTTCTCCTCGTCGTCGCTGCAACCGGCGAGTGCGGTCAGAGCGAGCACGGCGGTCAGAGCGATGAAAGGACTACGCCTCATCCAGAGCCTCCCCGAAGGCTGGTCACGGAGTGGGGAGCGCTGAGCGACCCCACGGCGGATAGCGTGGACCACGCCAGAGCCCCACGATCGATCGGAGGCATCCGCGGTGGCTGATGATCTCACGCTGACCGTGACCCTGCGGTCCGCGGCCCTCGACGCGCGGCGCGGCATCGTCCGCCTGCATCCGGAGGTGATCGCGGCCCTCGCGTTACGGCCCGGCGACCCGGTCCGGCTGACCGGTCCCGGCCGCACCACGGCCGGCCTGGTGGCCCGGGCCGAGGCGACCTCGAGCCGGGCGCTGCTCTACGCCGACGACCTCACGCTCGGCAATCTGGGCATGCGCGACGGCGGCCAGGTCACGGTCACCCCGATCCCGGTGGTCCCGGCCCGCCGGGTGACGCTCGCCGGCCCGGCCGAGATCGTCGCCGTGGTCTCCCCGGAGATGCTGCGACTGGCCCTGCTCGGCAAGGTGGTCAGTGCCGGCGACGACGTGTCGCTGCTGCCGCAGGACGTCTTCGCCGACTCCGGCAACCGGTCGCTGGTCGAGGCGGCCCGGCGCAGTCTCGCCAACCGGGTCGGCTACGCCTGGACCAGCACCCTGCTGTCCGTCGTCGACGTGACCGCCGGGAATGCCGGGAACGCCGGCGACGCCGGGAACGCCGCGCTGGTCACCATGGACACCGTGGTCGGCTGGCAGGACGGCCCCACCGCGGCGGCGGCCGGCACCGCGGCCACCCGGCCGGTGCACGCCGAGGCGCCCGCCTCGACCGACCCCGAGGTGCCGCCGCCCAGCCTCGACGACCTGCCCGGTCTGCGCGCCCAGGCCAAGGAGCTGGAGGAGCTGCTCGACCTGGGGTTCCACCACCGCGAGGTGCTGCAACGCCTGGGCACCCGGGTCGCGCTCGGCGTGTTGCTCTCCGGGCCGTCCGGTTCCGGCAAGTCGGCGCTGGTCCGGGCGGTCGGCGCGACGGTCGGCGCCCGGGTCCGCACGGTCTGGGCGCCGGAGCTGGCCGCGCTCACCAACACCGCGGCGGCCGCACGGCTGCGCGAGCTGGTCCCGTCGCCGGCGGCCGCCGCCGAGCCGTCCGTCCTTCTCGTCTCGGACGTCGAGGCGCTCGCCCCCCGCGACGAGCCGGGACCGATCTCCACCGTGTTCCGCCAGGTGCTGACCGAGATCGTCGCCGGTGGCGCGGCGGTGGTCTGCACCACCAGCAAGCCGGAGTCGGTCGACCCGGCGCTGCGGGCCCCGGACCTGCTCGCCGTGCAGCTGACCGTGCCGCTTCCGGACGCCGCGATGCGCCGGGAACAGCTCGGGGTGCTGACCCGCGGGATGCCGCTCGCCGAGGACGTCCGGCTGGACGACGTGGCCGGGCGTACCCCCGGTTTCGTCGCGGCCGACCTGGGCGCGCTGGCCCGGGAGGCCGGTGTCCGGGCGGCACTGCGCCAGAAGGACGCCGCCTCGCCGACGGTCACGATGGCCGATTTCGAGGCCGCCCTCGACGTGGTCCGGCCCACCTCGATGGCCGACTCCACGCTCGAGGTGGCCGCGGTGACCCTGGACGACGTCGGCGACATGGCCGACGTCAAGCAGGTGCTGACCGAGTCGGTGCTGTGGCCGCTGACCTATCCGGACACGTTCGCCCGGCTCGGTGTCTCGCCGCCCCGGGGTGTGCTGCTCTACGGCCCGCCCGGCTGCGGCAAGACGTACCTGGTGAAGGCGATCGCCGGCACCGGCAAGGCGAACGTGCTCTCGGTCAAGGGCGCCGAGCTGCTCAGCAAGTGGGTGGGCGACAGCGAACGGGCGGTCCGGGAGCTCTTCCGCCGGGCCCGGGAGGCCGCGCCGACCCTGGTGTTCCTGGACGAGGTGGACGCGCTGGCGCCGACGCGCGGTCAGGCCACCGACGGCGGCACCGCCGACCGGGTGGTGGCCGCACTGCTCACCGAGCTGGACGGGGTCGAGGACCTGCGCAACGTGGTGGTGATCGGCGCGACCAACCGTCCCGACCTGATCGACCCGGCCCTGCTGCGTCCCGGCCGCCTGGAGCGTCTGGTCTTCGTGCCGCCGCCGGACGCCGAGGCCCGTACCGCGATCCTGCGGGCGTCGGCGAAGTCGGTCCCGCTGGACGAGGCGGTCGACCTGGTCGCGCTCGGCGCCGAGCTGGAGGGGTTCTCGGCGGCCGACTGTTCGGCGCTGATCCGCGAGGCGGCGCTGGCCGCCATGCGGGACTCGCTGGAGGCCACGACGGTCACCGCGGCCAACGTGGCGACGGCCCGCCGGCGCGTTCGGGCGTCCCTGGACCCCGACCAGGTCGCGTGGCTGCAGGCGTACGCCGACAACCACGCCCCGCAGTGACCGGGCACCGGAATTTGGGGTGATCACTTAAGGTGCGGCGATGACCGCCGTACTCGAGATATCAGGGCTGCGGAAGACCTATCGCAGCCGCAAGGGTGTCCGGAACGCGCTGGACGGCTTCGACATGCTGGTGGAGGCCGGCCAGGTGCACGGGTTCCTCGGCCCCAACGGGTCGGGCAAGACCACCACCTTACGGACGCTCCTCGGCCTGATCCGGCCGAACGAGGGCCGCATGGCGATCCTCGGCCACGAGGTGCCCCGTCACCTGCCGGAGGTGGCCTCCGGGGTCGGCGCGATCGTGGAGAGCCCGCAGTTCTTCGGCAACTTCACCGCGCTGGAGACGCTGACCCTGCTCGCCATCGCCGGCGACGTGAACCGCAACCGGGTGCACGCGGTGCTGGAGCTGGTCGGTCTGCGGGAGCGGGCCAAGGAGAAGGTGAAGACCTATTCGCTGGGCATGAAGCAGCGTCTGGCCGTGGCGTCGGCGCTGCTCAAGGAGCCGAAGCTGCTGATCCTGGACGAGCCGGCGAACGGCTTGGACCCGGGCGGGATCCGGGAGATGCGCACCCTGATGCGTGACCTGTCGGATTCCGGCATGACCGTGCTGCTGTCCAGCCACATCCTCGGCGAGATCCAGCTGATCTGCGACTCGGTGACGATCATCGCGGCCGGCCGCCGGGTGTCGTCCGGGTCGGTGGCCGACGTGCTGGCCCAGCACACGTCGGCGTCGGTGAAGGTCCGGCTGGAGCCGGGCGTCGACCTGCTGAACGCCGCGCAGCTGCTGCGGACCGCCGGTGCCGAGGTACGCCTGGAGAGTGATCACTTCGTGGTCGGCAACGCGGGCAATCCGGCGCAGATCACCAAGCTGCTCGCCGAGCAGCAGATCTTCGTGGCCGAGCTGACGCCGATCTCGGCCGACCTGGAGAGCGTCTTCCTGGAACTGACCGGCACCGCGCCGGTCGACGGAGAGAACCGGCAGGTCGACCAGGTCGCCGCCGCGGGTGGAGGGTGGGGTCGGTGAGCCTCTATCGGGCCGAGACGCGACGACTGGTCAAACGACGGTTCACCCGGGTGTTCGTGGTCCTGACGCTGCTGGTGCTGGGGTTGATCGTCGGCGGGGTCGGGATCTTCAGCACGAAGCTCACCCCGGCGGTGACGGCGCGGGCCCAGACGCAGGCGACCGCGGAGTATCAGAGCGCCCTGGAGTACGCCGCGGAGGAGAAGCGGCTCTGCGCGGTGGATTCGGCGGCGTACGGCGGCGACTGCGCCTCCATCTACCAGCCGACCCCCGGGGACTACGAAGCCCAGTGGTATCTCCCGTTCTCCTTCAATTTCGGGGAGAGCTTCGAGGACATGCTGGTGGTGCTGACGGCGCTGCTGGCAATGGTGGCGTTTGCGATCGGCGCCTCGTTCGTGGGTGTCGAGTGGCGTAACGGCGGCATGATGAACCTGCTGCTGTGGCGTCCACGGCGGGCGCAGGTGCTGCTCACCAAGCTGGGCGCGCTGCTCGCCGGGCTGGTCGGCCTGACCGTGGTGACCGGTCTGCTGTGGACCGCGACGTTCTGGGCGATCGGCCGGTTCCGCGGCGATCTGGGCAAGCTGACGCCGGGTGTGTGGCAGTCGTTCGGTCTGACCGGTCTGCGGGCACTGGCGCTGGTGGTGGTCGCCGGGGCGCTCGGGTTCGGTCTGGCCTCGATCGGCCGGCACACCGCGGCGGCGTTCGGTGTCGCGATCGGTGCGCTGGTGGTGATGCAGTTCGGCCTCAGCACGGTGCTGAACATGGCCTCGGCGCGGTACGCCGACCTCTACCTGGCGGACAAGTGGGTGACCGCCTGGATGTACAAGTCGGCGGAGGTGATCGACTGGTCGGCCCCTTGTGACTATGCGTCCGGCGGGAATTGCGAACAACCGGTCTTCACCATCACCTGGCAGATGGCCGGTGGACTGCTGACTGCGCTGTTCGTCCTCGTCACGGTGGTGGCAATGTGGACTTTCCGTAAGCGGGACATCGCTTGAGGTAACGTGCGCGGGGGTCACCGGCCATGTTTATGCTGGTGATCCCCGCGTATATCCGTGCGGACCGATTTCCCGCCGCTGCCGTTTGGGAGTGTCATGCCGCCCGCCGCTGAACCCACCGGAGAACAGCAGGCCGAGGAACTCATACTCGGCGAGCAGCACATCCCCGCGCCGCGCGCGGAGTCCTCACCACTGGAGACCGCGCCCCGCGCGGGGGCCTCACCACTGGAAACCGCGCCCCGCGCGGAGGCCCCACCACTGGAAACCGCGCCGCACCCGGAGGCGTCACCACTCGAACCGGCTCCGACTTCGGCTCCGGCGCCCGCCCTTTCCGAGCGGGAGGCGAAGATCCTCGCGTTCGAGGCGAAGTGGTGGAAACACGCGGGCGCCAAGGAGCAGGCGATCCGGGACGCCTTCGAGCTGTCCTCGACCCGTTACTACCAGCTGTTGAACGCGCTCCTGGACAATCCCGCGGCCCTCGAGCAGGACCCGGTGCTGATCGGCCGCCTGCGCCGCCTGCGTTCGGCGAGGGCCCGCACCAGGAGACGGTGATCCCCGAGCTCAGGAGACGAGGAACCCGGGCTCAGGCGGTGATGACGTCCACGCCCGCCTCGCGGAACGCGGCCATCACCGCGGGCGACGCCCCGGAATCCGTCACCAGGGTCTCGATCCTGTCGATCGGGCAGATCCGGGCGAACGCGTGACCGCCCAGCTTGGACGAGTCGGCGATCACCACGACCCGCTTGGCCCGGGCCACCATCAGGCTGTTCATCGCGGCCTCACCCTCGTGGTGTGACGCCGCGCCCAGCTCCACGTCGAGCGCGTCGACGCCGAGCAGCACGATGTCGAGGGTGACCTCCTTGAGCAGCGCCCCGCCGAGCGGGCCGACCACCTCGAAGGACTGCGGCCGGACCACGCCGCCGGCCACCACGATCTTCATGCGGGAGCGGAGCAGCAGCTCGTTGGCGATGTTCAGTGCGTTGGTGACCACGGTCAGCTGGGCGCCGTCACCGCCGGCGTTCAGGTCGGGGCGTACCGCCAGGGCACGGGCCACCTCGGTGATCGTGGTGCCGCCGTTGAGGCCGACGACGGTGCCGGGTTCGACCAGGCGGGCGGCGGCCTCACCGATCCGCTGCTTCTCGGCGGAGTGTTTGGCGCTCTTGTAGCGCAGCGGCAGGTCGTAGGAGACACCGTTGGCGACCGCGCCGCCCCGGGTCCGGGTGATCATCTGCTGCTGGGCGAGTTGGTCGAAGTCGCGCCGGATGGTCGCCTGGGAGACGTCGAGGCGTTCGGAGGCCTCCTCGACCGAGACCCTGCCGCTCTCGGTGAGTAGCTCGAGCAGGGCATTCCACCGCGCGTACCGGTCCACCCGACACTCCCAGCTGCACGTTCCATGATAAGTGTGTGCACATTAGTGCGCGAAAGACCCGAAAGCAAAGCGACCCGGTGCGCAAAGGGCCGAAGGACCTTGCTCCACGGACCACGTTCTGAGCACAATAACGCTCGAAAGACCCGGGATACGAGCGCTAATGCGCAGCTCTGTCGCGGTAATGCCCCGTAACGGGCGGTACCGCGCAGCAACTACCGGTGAGGAACAGTCATGAGCCATGTCAAAGCGGAAATCGCCACCCAGCCCGAATGCTGGCGGCAGGCGGCGAAACTAGCCACCGCACCGGGACTCCCGCTTCCCGGCGAACGGGTCGCCGTCGTCGGATGCGGCACCTCCTGGTTCATGGCCAAGTCGTACGCGGTGCTCCGCGAGCAGGCCGGCCAGGGCGAGACCGACGCCTTCCAGGCCTCCGACTTCCCGCACGGACGGCGCTACGACCGGATCGTCGCGATCACCCGCTCCGGCACCACCACCGAGGCCCTCGACGTGATGCGTGAGGCCGGTGCGAACACCCCGGTCACCGCCATCACCGCGGACGGCTCCCAGCCGGCCGCCGAGATCGCCCGGCACGCCGTGGTGCTCGACTTCGCCGACGAGCAGTCGGTCGTGCAGACCCGCTTCGCCACCAGCGTCCTCGCCCTGCTCCGCACCCACCTGGGCACCGACATCGAGGCCGCCGCGCAGGACGCCGAGGTGGCCGTCCGACTGCCGCTCCCGGTGCACCCGGCCCTCTTCGACCAGATCACCTTCCTCGGCCGGGGCTGGACCGTCGGCCTCGCCGAGGAGGCCGCCCTGAAGTGCCGGGAGACGGCCGGCTTCTGGACCGAGTCGTACCCGGCGATGGACTACCGGCACGGACCCATCTCGATCGCCGGACCGCGCCGCGTGGTGTGGGCGTTCGGCGACCTGCCGGCCGGTCTCGCCGACGAGGTGGAGGCCACCGGCGCGGCGTTCGTACACAGCCGCCACCACGGTGGGTACGCCTCGCTGGGCCGCTGGGTCGGCGGCCGGGAACCCCTGGACCCGATGGCCGACCTGGTCCTGGCGCAGCGGGTGGCCGTGCTCCTGGCCACCACGCAGGGCGTCGACCCGGACCACCCCCGCAACCTGACCCGCTCCGTGGTCCTCACGTGAGCGATCAGGTCGTCGTCGCCCTCGACGTCGGGGGCACCGGAATGAAATGTGCGCTGGTCCGGCCGGACGGCACGGTCCACCACGAGGAACGGCACGCCACCCCGGCCGACCGCGGCCCCGAGGCGGTCACCGAGACCATCCTGGCCGTCGCCGCGTCGCTGGCCGGGAAGGCGCGGGCCGACGGCCTCACCCCGATCGCGGCCGGCATCGGGGTGCCCGGGGTCGTCGACGAACAGAACGGCGTCGCGGTCTGGTCGGCGAATGTGGGCTTCCGGGACGTACCCCTGCGGGATCTGGCCGTGCAGCGGCTGGAGCTGCCCGTGGCGCTCGGCCACGACATGCGGGTGGGCGCCCTCGCCGAAGCCCGGCTCGGTGCCGGGCGGGGTCGGCGGCACGTGCTGTTCGTGGCCATCGGCACCGGCATCTCCGCTGGTCTGGTGATCGACGGCGCCGCCTATCCGGGCGCCCACGGCGCGGCCGGCGAACTCGGTCATGTGGTGGTCCGCCCCGGCGGCACCGCCTGCGGCTGCGGCATGCGCGGCTGCCTGGAGGCGGAGGCCGGCGGCAAGGCCATCGGGCGGCGGTACGCGGAGCTGTCCGGCGAGCCGGGCGCGACCGCGTACGACGTGACCACCCGTGCCGCCCGGGGCGAGGAACTGGCCGTCCGGGTCTGGCAGGACGCGATCGAGGCCCTGGCCGACGGGCTGATCACCGCGCAGGCGCTGTACGACGTCGGCGTGATCGTCCTCGGCGGTGGACTGGCCGAAGCCGGCGACGCGCTGCTCACCCCGGTTCGCGCCGCCGTCGCCGCGCGGGTCACCTTCCACCGCTCCCCGGAGATCGTCCGGGCCGGACTCGGCGACGCCGCCGGCTGCCTGGGCGCCGCGCTGCTCGCCCTCGACGCACTCCCCGCCCAGGAAAAGAGCACATGACCCGCATCTCCGGCCGGATCGTCACCCCCGGCGCGGTCGTCACCGGCCACCTCGACCTGGACGGCCCGACGATCACCGCGATCGTGCCGGATGCGTCGGCCGGTGCCGACGTGATCGTGCCCGGCTTCGTCGACCTGCACTGCCACGGCGGCGGCGGGCACACCTTCACCACCGGCGACCCGGACGCGGCCCGTGGCGCCGCCGGGTTCCACCTGCGGCACGGCACGACGACGATCCTGGCCAGTCTGGTGAGTTCGCCGTACGAGCTGATGCTGGCCGCCACCGGGGCGTACCGTCCGCTGGTCGCCGACGGGACCATCGCCGGGATCCACTTCGAGGGCCCATACCTCTCGCACGTCCGCTGCGGCGCCCAGAACCCCGCCTACCTGCGCGATCCGGTGCCCGCCGAGCTGACCGGTCTGCTCGCGGCGGGCGGCGGCGTGATCCGGATGATGACCGTCGCGCCCGAACTGCCCGGCGCACTGGACGCGATCGGTCTCCTGCGCGACAACGGGGTGCTGGCCGCCGTCGGGCACACCGACGCGACGTACGACCAGACCCTGGCCGGGGTGGCAGCCGGTGCGTCGGTCGCCACCCACCTGTTCAACGGCATGCGCCCGCCGCATCACCGCGAGCCCGGCCCGGTCGTCGGCCTGCTCTCGTCGACGGCGTCGGTGGAGTTGATCGCCGACAACATCCACCTGCATCCGGGCATGCTGGCGTTCGCCGCCCGCAGCGCCGGCCGGGACCGCTCCCTGCTGGTCACCGACGCGATGGACGCCACCGGCATGCCGGACGGCCGGTACGACCTGGGCGGTCAGGAGGTGGTGGTCGCCGACCGGGTGGCCCGGCTGGTCCGGGACGGCTCGATCGCGGGCAGCACCCTGACGATGGACGGTGCCCTGCGCAACGCGGTTGCGGCGGGTCTCTCGCTGCCGGAGGCGTCCGCGATGGCCTCGACGACCCCGGCCCGGTTGTTGGGCCTGGCGGACACGCTCGGCGCTCTGGCACCGGGCCTGCGCGCCGATGTGGTCGTTCTCAGCCCGGATCTGCGCCCTGAACGCGTGTTCCGGGCCGGCATTGCGGTGGAATAGAACGAGTGGAGCCCCCGGTCGGGATCGAACCGACGACCTCCCGTTTACAAGACGGGTGCTCTGGCCAGCTGAGCTACAGGGGCGGGTCGGAAGTCAGCATAACGTCCCGAGATGCCGTCACCATCTTGGCAGGTGGGTCAAAACGAAATACGGTGGCGGGGCTGTTCCTTCTACTCGGATCGTCCGGCACGTTCCTGCCGGTGGAAAGGAAGTCGATACACCATGGCTACCGTCACTTACGAGAAGGCGTCCCGGATCTACCCGGGCACCGAGCGTCCCGCGGTCAACGAGCTCAACCTCGAGATCAGCGACGGCGAGTTCCTCGTCCTGGTCGGCCCGTCCGGTTGTGGCAAGTCCACCAGCCTGCGCATGCTCGCCGGCCTGGAGGATGTCGACCGCGGCCGCATCCTGATCAACGACAAGGACGTGACGCACCTCCCGCCGAAGTCCCGTGACATCGCGATGGTGTTCCAGAACTACGCTCTCTACCCGCACATGACGGTGTACGAGAACATGGCCTTCGCCTTGAAGCTGCGCAAGACCCCGAAGGCCGACATCGACAAGGCCGTCAAGGAGGCCGCCGCCCTGCTTCAGCTGGAGGAGTACCTCTCCCGCAAGCCGAAGGCGCTCTCCGGTGGTCAGCGTCAGCGTGTCGCCATGGGCCGCGCGATCGTCCGTAAGCCGCAGGTCTTCCTCATGGACGAGCCGCTGTCGAACCTCGACGCCAAGCTCCGCGTCCAGACCCGTTCGCAGATCGCGTCCCTGCAGGCCAAGCTGGGCGTCACCACGGTCTACGTGACCCACGACCAGGTCGAGGCCATGACCATGGGTCACCGGGTGGCGGTCATGCTGGACGGCGTGCTGCAGCAGGTGGACACCCCGCGGGCGCTCTACGACACCCCCGGCAACGTCTTCGTCGCCGGCTTCATGGGCTCCCCGGCCATGAACATCAAGACCGTTCCGCTGACCGAGACGGGCGGCAAGTTCGGTTCGCTCACCATCCCGCTGACCCGCGAGCAGGTCGAGGCGGCGAAGAGCGGCGACGGCAAGGTCACCATCGGGTTCCGTCCCGAGGCGGCCTCCGTGGTCAGCGAGTCGCCCGACGCGCTGCCGATCGTCGTCGACCTGGTCGAGGACCTCGGCTCGGACGCCAACGTCTACGGTCACGCCGACCTGGACGGCACCCAGGAGCGTTTCACGGTGCGGACCGAGCGCAGCAACATGCCGAACATGGGCGAGACGGTCTACATCAAGCCGCAGCCGACCGCGCTGCACGTGTTCAACGCCGGCACCGGCATCCGGATCTGACGCCGGACACTGAGAACGGCCGGTCCCTTCGGGGGCCGGCCGTTCTCGTATGACGGGGACTATTCGGAGAACCGGTAGAGGACGAAGTTCTCCTTGCCCACACAGGCCAGGGCGTAGGTGTTCCACGAGCAGGTGTCCGGCCGGACACCCAGGGCCTGGCCCAGTTCGACCGGCTCGCCGCCGAGCGGGACTCCGGCCACCGAGCGGTCCTCCGCGTACCCGGTGGTCAGATCGTCCGAGAAGCGCAGCAGATTGCCGTCGTTGAGGCGGACCGTGACGCCGGGCTGATCGCTCCACACGGCTTTGCCGTCCGCGCCGATGAGCGTGGTGGTCGTGGTGGTGACCGCCGCGACCGCGTCGCCGACCGGCACCAGCGAGGTGACGTCGGGGACCGGGAGCCGCCACTTCTCGCCGAGACCGGTCACGTCCAGTGCCACCACTTCGGCTTTCTTCCGGTCGTACCCCGGCGTCTCCACGAAGCAGAGCAGTTCGCCGCACGGGGTCAGCTTGCCGAGGTCGGCGCCGGACTGTTGCGAGGTGTAGAGCGCCACCGGCTCCGCCGTGTTGATCTTCGCCAGGTCGTAGGACCAGATCCGCCGGGAACTGCCGCTCTCCGGGACGAAGAGCCGGCCGTCGTGCGCGACCATGCCGGAGCCGGTCGCGGCGATCTCGTCCCGCTCGGCGGTGGTGCCGAGCTCGCGCATGTCCCGGACCATCACCGCGCCGCGTGAGGTGACCTGCACGAACGGGTTGTCGTCCGCCAGGGCTGGGTTGATCGCGGTGCCGGTCGCGTCGGCCGGGCCGGTCAGATCCGCCGGCGTGGTCGGCACGACGATGGTCGAACCGATGGTGTTCCTGGTGACCTGAACCGTCCCGCCGGTGCCGGAATCCAGGCTGTACAGCAGCTTTCCGCCGTCGGCGACGACGAAGACGACACCGGTTCCCAGGTGGATGCTGTCCGCCGCGGCCAGACCGTCCCGGTGCCAGACGGAGGCGCCGCCGGACTCGTCGAGCAGCTCCATCCGGGTCTCCGTGCTGCCACTGCCGATCCCGGCGACGAGCAGCGGACCGGCCTCGGTCGCGACCAGCCTGTCCCAGCGAGCCGCGGAGAGGGTGGTGTTCCCGTGCCAGAGCTCCTCGCCGCTCGCCGTGTCGACAGCGGTCACCGCGGCCACCCCGTTCGCGGCCGCACTGACGTAGTAGGCCCGGTCGCCGATCACCGTCGCGTCCGAGAACGCCGAGGTCAGCGCGATGCCGGGGGTGAAGACGGATGGCTCGCCCAGGCGGTGGAAGTCGATCGAACTGCTCGGCCAGAGGACCACCGCGGCGGTCACCCCGAGTGCGACGGCGGCGGCGCCTGCCGTGCTCCAAAGACCGATTCTGTACGCTCGGCGCGACCGTCCACCGGTCTTCCCCGCGGGGTCGCCCACCCCTGGCGCCGGTGTGCCCGCCGAGGGGCCGCTGACCTGGTACGGCAGGTGACCGCCGGCCGCGACGGCCGCCGCCTCCGCCTCGGCCCACGGGTCGACGGGCCGGGCGTACTGCACGTCGGCGACGGTGGGTTCGGAGAACGACGGGTCGATCCGGGTCGGGTCCGGTGGTGAGCCCGGCTCTTGCCTGGTCTCGTCGTGGCCCTGTGCCGCCATCACGCTGCCCTTCCGCCGCTCGTACCGCCGCCACGCTACCGACCGGCGTGCGGTTGATCAGTCCACCGACCGGCCGTGACAGTGTCCAGCGATCGAGTGCTTCGTCACGCCGTCCGGCCTGGTTAACGTTGACGGATGCGGATCGAGCGAGCCACCGCGGTGGCCGAGGTGCAGCGTGCCGCCGACCTCTTCGACGCGCCGCCGCTCGAGGCGGCGACCCGTCGTTTCCTGTCCGAGCCCACCCACCATCTGCTGCTGGCGTACGACGACGCGGACCGCCCGGTCGGCATGATCAGCGGGGTGGAGACCACACATCCGGACAAGGGCACCGAGATGCTGGTGTACGAGCTCGGGGTGGCGCCGGTGGCGCGGTTGCAGGGCATCGGCGCGGCGCTGGTCGAGGCGCTGGCGGAGCTGGCCCGGCGCAACGGCTGTTACGGCATGTGGGTGGCGACGGAGACCGACAACAAGGCGGCGCTGGCGACCTACCGGCGGGCCGGGGCGCTCGAGGAGATGACGTTCACCCTGCTCAGCTGGGATCTGGTCGAGGATCCCGGCCGCGCCTGAAGCCGGCACGGCGGGACTGGCGGACGACAGCGCGGGAGCGCGTGCCGATGGACGTACGGCACGCGCTCCCGCGGGTTCTGCGACTGTTCGAACTACTTGGTCGAGGGGACGCCCTCGGCCGGCTCCTCGAACAGGCGCGGGTCGGCCTTGACCGGGTCCTCAGTGCCTGCGTCGGCCGTGGCCTGCTTCGAGGTCACGGACGGCGTGGCGGACGGGGTCACGGTCGCGGTGGCGGTCGGCGCCATCGTGCCGGTGGTCGCCGGGGCGGTGGTCGCCGGGGTGGCGGCCGACGCGCTCGGTGCCGCGCTCGGCGACTGGGTGGCGTTGTGCTTCTTCTTGTCGTGCTTGTCCTTCTGGCCCGGCTCGTCGGTGTCGTCGTCGACCGGCGTACCGCCGGCCGGCATGCCCAGGGCGGTGCCGACCCGCTTCTGCACGTTGTTGCTCACCGGGACGACCCCGCCGAGACCACCGAGCAGCGGGCCCTCGTCGTCGACCGAGGCGCTCTCGGTGAGGTGCCCGCAGCCGCAGTTCTTGCCACCCTGGTGGCCGTAGCCGCCGACCTGGTGGCCGTAGCCACCACCCTGCTGGTGGCCGCCGCCGAGGCCCGGGAAGCCCGGGATGCCGGCCGGGCCGAGACCGCCGGCCATCGGCAGCCCGGTCAGCGAGCCGAGGCCGCCGCCGTGCGCCAGGTTGTGCCCGGCGTTGGCGAACTGCTGGCCCAGGTTGCCGTGGGCCACGTTGTGCCCGGAGTTCGCGAGCCCCTGGCCCAGGCCGCCCAGGCCGTAGTCCCCGCCACCGTTGGAGACGGTGGTGTGGGTGTAGGTGTAGGTCCGCTTCTGGTTGCCGTTGCCCAGGCCGTAGGCACCGTAGTTCCCGTGGGCGAGGTTGTGGGCCAGGCCGGGGAGCGAGGTGCCGTTGCCCGCGCCGTAGTTCCCGTGAGCCAGGTTGTGGGCCAGGCCGGGGAGGGCGATGCTGTTGCCCGAACCCGCGAGGGCGTTCAGGGGCAGGGTGCCGAAGGGCAGGCTGCCGGTCGGCAGGTTCCCGACGGGCAGGTTCCCGGTCGGCAGGTTGCCGGCCGGGGTGTTGCTGTCGTTGCCGTACCCGTGCTTGTTCGGGCGGTTCGGCTTGGTTCCGCTGAGCACGTCGGCGTCGGCCACCGCCGGCTTCTTGTTCGGCTTGGCGTACGGCTTCTCGCCGCCACGCTGGTCGTCGAGGTCCATCGGGGCCTCGTCGTCGACGAGGACGTCGTCGTCCATGGCGCCGGCGTCGATGACGTCGTCGCCGTAGCCGCCGGCGCCCATCACGGCGTCGGGCTCGTCGCCGTGATGCAGTTCGATGAGCGACTGACCGCTGAGCGGGTCGGCCGCCATGGGGGTGGAAAGCTGCCAGTCACTGGTCGCCGCGTACGGGTGGGCGAGGCCGTGCAGAGCGCTCTGCAGGGGATCACGGGCCGCTCCGGCGCCGCCGACCACGTCTGCCTGGGCGGGCGTAGCCGCTCCGAACAGGAGGAACATCCCGCCGGCGACAGCTCCGGCACACCACAACTTACGCACTGAGTCTTCTCCTGACCACATCGGACAACGGGTTGGTGTATTTGCTACCAACTCGGACGAAAGGTTCGGATGGGGCAACGAGCGGCCCCGCGAGAGGGTTCCGGCTGACTACGATCTGCAAACGTGAGCGCCACATCCGTATCCGGGCAGCCCGACCACCATTCGTCCGATGAGGACGGACGGCGGCATCTGGTGCTCTGTGGAGCGGATGCGCTGGTCTACACCCTTGCCGAGGAGCTGGCGAATTCACGGCACGGAATCCGGATCACCGTCATCACGCCGCTCCGGTTGCGTTCTGACGTCCCAAATCTCTCCACACTTCGCGACCGCGGTGTCGAGTTGCGCACCGCCGACCGGCTGGACGAGACGACTTTCCGGGACGCCGGGCTCGACGGGGCCACGGCGCTCGCGCTGATCATGCCGGACGACATGGTCAACCTGCATGCCGCGCTCTGCGCCCGCGAGGTCGAGGCCGAACTGCGGGTGGTGGTGCGGATGTTCAACACCGGCCTGGGCCGCAGCGTGGCCCGGCTCTTCCCCGGCTGCACGGTGCTCTCCGACGCCGAGATGGCCGCACCCGCCTTCGTCGCCGCCGCGCTGGGCGAGGTCGCACCCACCCACTTCCGCCGGTCCAACCGCACCTTCTACCTCGCCGAACGCACGGACGTCCCGGACCGCCGGGTGATGCTGACCCTGGCCACCATCGCCGACGACGGGGAGATCGGCGTGCTCCCGGCCGAACCCGGCCCCGAGGGGACCCGCTCCACCGATCTGGTCCTCGCCGAAGCCGTCGGCGGACCACCCGGCGAGGACGTCACCCGGCGGCTGCTCGTCCGGGCCGGCCGCCGGCGGCGACCCCTGCGGGCCGTGGCACGCGCGATCAACGCGGCCCTGAGCCGCAAGCTCGGCCTCGCCGTGCTGATCACCCTGGCCACCACGCTGCTGGCCGGTGCGGTGCTGAACAAGTTCGACGACAGCCCGCACGGCGTCTGGGAGTCGATCTACATCACCCTGCTGACCGCGGTCGGGTCGTCCGATGTGGAGGTCGGGCGCAACGCGATCGCGCAGGCCGCACAACTGGTCCTCACCATCGCCGGCCTGGCCCTGCTCCCACTGATCACCGCGGCGGTCGTGGACGGCATGGTCAACGCCCGGCTCGCCCTCGCCGAGGGCCGGGTCCCCCGCGACCTGAGCGACCACATCGTGCTGGTCGGCCTCGGCAACGTCGGCACCCAGGTGCTACGCCAACTGCACGACCTCGGCGTCCGGGTGGTGGCGATCGACCAGGACCCGAACGCCCGCGGCATCGAATCGGCCCGCAGACGGGGAATCCCGGTGGTCGTCGGCGACGCGTCCGTCGAGGAGACCCTGCGGGCCGCCTCGGTCGACACCTGCCAGGCGCTGGTCGTGCTCTCCACCAACGACCCGGTCAACCTGCAGGCCGCGCTGCGCGCCCGGGACGCCCGTCAGGACCTGCGCGTGGTGCTGCGGCTCTTCGACGACGACTTCGCCAAGCGGGTCGAGTCGACGTTCCAGATCGACACGTCCCGCAGCGTCTCCCGGATCTGCGCACCGGTGTTCGCCGCCGCCCTGCTGGAACGGCACGTGCACGCCACCATCCCGGTCGGGCGGCACACCGTCATGGTCGCCACCCTGGAGGTCGCCGCCGGGTCCCCCCTGGACGGTGCACCGCTGTCCCAGGCCGAACAGGACGGGGCGTCCCGGGTGATCGCGCTGTCCGCGGTCGGCCAGGAGTGGATGGACTGGGTGCCGGATCGCCGCCGGGTACTGGCCGCCGGCGACCGGATCCTGGTGGCGGCCCGCCGCGGCGGGCTGCACGCGCTGTCCGAGATGACAGCGCAGGACTAGACACGTTCCGCGGTCCGGGCGCGAACCCCGTCCGTCAGATCAGCTCGGCTTCGACGGTGCTCAGCGCGTCCGCGTCCACACCGAGGACGGCCTGCTCGTCGGGCATGTTGACGAGCACCTCGGAGAGGTAGGACTGGACCGCCGGGGCCATGCCGACGTCCCGGCCGGCCTCCTCGGACAGCAGCCACTTGTGCTGGATGATCTGCGAGAAGATCTCCTGCGGCTCCAGCTTGCGGCGCAGGTTCACCGGCACCGCGCGTACCACCGGCTCGAAGACCTCGGTCAGCCAGCGGTGCGCGGCCTGCTGCTCGTCGGTCAGGTGACTCTCCGCGCGGTACGCGTCCAGATCGTTGAGCAGTGCCCGGGCCTGGTTCTCCTCGGCGTCCAGGCCGGTCAGGCGCATCAGGCGGCGGGTGTGGTAGCCGGCGTCGACGACCTTCGGGCGCACCCGGTAGCCGCCGTCCACGGTGGACATCGACACCTCGGCGATGTCGAAACCCATCTCGTTGAGGCGGCGGATCCGGCGCTCGATGTGGTGCCGCGCGTCCTTCGCCACCTCCTGCTCGTACGTCACCTCGTGCCACAGACGCTCGTAGCGCGCGACGATGTCGTCGACCACCGTCTCCGGGTCGATCGACTCGTGCAGCAGCTCGGCGGCCTGCAGGTCCAGGCACTCCCCGAAGATGTTCAGCCGCAGGATCTCGATGTCCTCGCTGCGCTGGCCCTCGGACAGTTTCGGATAGAGGTTGCCGGTCTCGGCGTCCACCAGATAGGCCGCGAAGGCGCCCGCGTCCCGGCGGAACAGCGTGTTGGAGAGCGAGCAGTCGCCCCAGGAGAAACCGGTCAGGTGCATCCGCACGATCAGCGCGGCGAGCGCGTCGAGCAGGCGGTTCATGGTGTCCGGCCGCAGCACACGGGAGAACAGCGCCCGGTACGGCAGGGAGAACTGGAGGTGCCTGGTGACCAGCACGGTCTCCAGCGGCTCGCCTTCGGGGGTCCGCCGGTCGGTGGCGATGGCGACCGCCTGCACGGCCGGGAAGTCGATCCGCTCCAGCGCGCGGAGCAGGTCGTACTCCTTCTCGGCGATCCGTTCCCGGGTCTCCTTCATCGCATAGACCGTGTCGTTCAGCTTGACGAAACGCACGATGTGCCGCGAGATGCCCTGCGGCAGGGCGACCAGATGGTCGGCCGGCCACTCCTCGAGCGGAATGTGCCAGGGCAGATCCAGCAGCGCGGGGTCGATGAGGGCGGAGGTGATGCGCACCGCCCAAGTGTGCCCGTTCGTTCGGCGCGTCGCGTCCGTACGTGGCTCGTTACACAGGTGCGAAACGGCCGACGACGTAACGGGAGTGGCATGCGACGCAGGACTGGCATCGTCATCGGAGCATGCGCCGCCCTGGCGCTGGCCGCAACGGCCGGCGCGGTGGCGTCCGGGTCGGCGGGGGAACAGCCGGCCGGGGTCTGGCACGAGGCGAGTGCTGTGGAGCGTACCCCCGTGTCGGCGCGGGGGAAGGCGACTGCCGCGCCCAGCGGGAAACCGGATCGTGCGGCCCGGCCGGAGACGACCGCCCCGACCGGAACCGACCCGTCCGTGCCGGGGAGGTCGGCGGGTCGGGAGTCGGCGGGTCGGGGGTCGGCGGGTCGGGGGTCGGCGACCGGGAAGCCGACGGACGAGAAGGCGACGGCGGGCGCCGGGACGCCGCGGAAGGGTCAGGACGCGCGGCTCGAGTCGGCGGCCACCAGCCGGCAGCGGGTCGGCGAGCTGCTGCGGGTGGAGAAGCTGCTCGGCTACCTCGCCGGACCGCAGACCGAGACGTTCCGCTACCCCGGCGCCTCCTACGTGAAGGTGCACTTCGACCGGATGGCGATGGCGCCCGGCGACCACGTGACCGTTTCGAACCCGGAGAAGACCGAGTCCTACCGCTACGACGCGCCGGCCGCGGTCGACACCGGCGGCGCCGACCGCTGGGCCATGTCGATCACCGGCGACACGGCGGTCGTCGAGGTGCACCGGGCGGCCGACCCGCTCGGCCTCGGCGCGGCGCTGGGCAGCCTCGGCGTCCACGTCGACCGGGTGGCCCGCGGGTACACCCGCACCGAGCAGCGTCGTGAGAAGGCGGGCCGGGCCGGGCCGGGGCGTGAGGAGTCGGTCTGCGGCGTGGACTCGTCGACCGACGCGGTCTGCTACCGCTCGGCGGATCCGGTGGCGTACACGAAGTCGAAGGCCATCGCCCGGCTGCTGATCAACGGCACCGAGCTGTGCACCGGCTGGCGGGTCGGCGCCAAGAACCGCATGATCACCAACAACCACTGCCTGACCTCGTCGGAGGAGGCCTACGACACCGAGGTCTGGTTCAACTACCAGTGCGCGACGTGCGGCGGCTACGACGTGTTCAAGCCGACCAAGGTGTGGGGCGACAAGGTGCTCGCCACCGACAAGGTGCTCGACTTCACGCTCTTCTCGGTGGACGGCTTCGCGTCGGTGGAGAAGTTCGGGTACCTGACGCTCGACACCGTGCGCCCGATCAAGGGGCAGGAGCTCTACGTGCCGCAGCACCCGGCGGGCGAGCCGACCCGGATCGCCGGGGGCCAGGGGGACAAGGCGGGCAACTGCGCGGTGGAGGATCCGGCCTACACCGGGTACGCGGCCCAGTCGGACGTCTCCTACTACTGCGACACCGCGGGCGGTTCGTCGGGTTCGCCGGTCCTGTCCCGCGCCACCAACAGGGTGGTGGCGCTGCACCACTTCGGCGGATGCCCCAACTCGGGCGTACGCGGCGACCTGCTCGCCGCCAAGTTGCGTACCTACCTCTAGTTTTGGAGGGGTGACCTCGCCCCGCACTCTGAGCTGGTGGCCCGACGCACTGGCCGCGGGTGCCCTCGTCTGGCTGACCGCGGCCCTCGCCACCGGCCTCCTGCTCGACCTGGACGTGGCGGTGGCCGACTGGGTGTTCGCCCACCAGCCGCCGGTCGTCTACTGGACCGCCCGCACCTTCAACTATCTGGGCCAGGGCCTGACGGTGGTGACGCCGATCGCGGCGATCCTCACCTTCTTCCTGGTCCGCCGGACCCGGTCGGTGCGGGCGATGCTGCCGCTGATCGTCACGTTCGTGCTGACCTACGTGACGATCGGCCCGATCAAGCTGGTCTTCGACCGGGCCGCACCGCGTTTCACCGGGCCGGACCGGGCCGAACTCTTCAACCCGGCGGCGATCGGCGATCTGGGGATGAGTTACCCGTCCGGGCACATGGGCAACGTGATGACCTGGTACGCGATCATCGCCCTGCTGACCGCCGCGCTCCTCGGCCGGCGCCTGCACCCGTGGGAGTGGGTGACGATCCGGGTCGCCCCCGTGGTGATCGTCTTCTGGACCACGGTCTACCTGGGTTTCCACTGGGTGACCGACTCGGTGGCCGGGCTGCTGCTGGGCCTGGTGCTGGCCCGCGTCCTGCAGCGCATCCCCTGGGAGCGGCTGCCACTGCCGGCGTTCCTGCACCGCTGGGACCGCCCGGCCGGCCTGAACGCCGACAGGCCCGGCCACGAATCGGCCGAGCCTGTCATCTAGCGATCGAATCCGGTCAGGACTGGAACGAACGGTGCCCGATGTCGGACACCTCGGTGACGCCGTAGACGTCCCGCAGCGTCGACACCATCAACTCGGCGATCCGGGCCGCGTCCCGGCTGTGCAACGGCCACTTCGGGACCTCCAGCCACCAGTTCAGCCGGGACGGCCGTTCCGGGGGCTGCCAGCCCTTCGCCGCCAACTCCCGCTCCTGCTCCGGGCCGAGACGCCCGTCCGGCGGCAGGAACTCGTTGGAGACCGCGTCCAGCGCGAGACCGCCCGCCAGCTGCACGAGTTCCGTGTACCGGTTGCCGGGCGCCTCGACGATGACGACCTGTCCGGTCGCCAGCCGCGGAAGGCGGTCGGCGATCTGCTCGGTCAGTTCCTCCCAGCTCATGACAGCGCCTCGGTGACCCGGTCCCAGTCGTCCTGGAACCGGTTGCTCGCCCAGGTCACCGTCACGGTCGATTCGAGGAGCGTGATCAGGACGGTGCTGTCGTCGAACCGCCAGCGCACCGTCGGCGGCTCGTCCTGCTGCCGGGCTGTCGGCTCGCCCAGGACGGTGGCACTGTCGTCCACCGCGTCGGCGAAGACGTCCCGGAGGAAGCTGTCCCGTTCCGGCCCCTCGTCCCAGATCGGCTGCGTGATGCGCAGCTTGAGATCGTCGACCTGACCGTCCCGGAACGCCATCCGGAGCCGGTCCCCGGGCACGCCCAGTCCGGCATCGGCGAAGGCGCCGTTGTCGTACGACTCGAGCAGCGTCCAGCCCATCGTCCGGCACAGCTCCTCGACGCCGTCCGGCTGCCAGGACCAGCGCACGTCCCTCATCTGTGTCACCGCTGTTCGCAGCGCGTCGGAACCGATCCGGGCCCAGGTCGTCACGCGTCTCTCCTCACGGGATGCCTTTCGCATCCTTTCACGGTCATCGGGTGGCTACGGAGTTCCGGCGATGGAGATGACTCCCCGGCCGAGGCCGGTCAGGGAGAAGTCGAGTTCGTACTCCACCGTCGTCACCAGGCCCGTGGGTGACGTCTTGACCTGCAGATAGATGATCTGTTTCGGATCGTTTCCGTCGAGGACCCGCTGGAACTTCCCACGCAGTACCGCATCCTTGGCGAGCAGCGGTCCGAGCTTGTTGTCGTACTGGAGCATGTGCCGCAGGTACGCGGTGCTCATCTGCTGCGCCCGGATGTACGGGCCGGTCAGGTCCTTCGGGTTCCGGACCAGCCGGCTGCCGAGGTTGCTGCCGGCGCCCTTCTCCTCGATCACGATGATCCGGCCGCCGTTGCTCTCGTCGAACAGGACCCGGTCGAGGTTGCCGGACGTCCCGGGTGCGTCATCGGCCGGCGTGATCTTCTTCGCGGTCGGGAACTCGGTCCGGGCGACGTAGTCACCGCCCGCGGTGCCGAGGTCCTGACTGGCGTCCCGGAGATCGACGGTCAGCTCGTTGTAGGTCTTCCCCTTCTCGCCCAGGTCGAGGAGTTCCTTGCCGGTGAGGTACGGTTCGGCCTTCTCCAGGAGGTTGGCCATCCTCTTCGGGCTCATCGAGGCCTCGTTGACGATGATGCCCTTCGGGGACAACTTGGTCGCGATGGGACCGAGGATCTTGTCCCAGATGTCCTTACGCGGATCGAAGACGTTCTTACGGCCCTCGACACCGATCTTGACCCCGGCATCGCTTGCCGCGTTGGTCGTCGTCGACTTGCCGGGAACAGCGGTCACGTCGATCTTCGTGGGACCGCTCGAGATGAACTCGCCGGACGCGGTGTCGTGCAGCTTGCCGTTCACATCCCGCCACGTACCGATCGGGTCACCGACGAAGTGCGTGTTGGCGTCGCTGCCGACCCGCAGCGGCTCGCCGCTCGGAGACGTCGGAGAGAACTCCGCGGGGGCCAGGTCGTTCTCGCCGTACCGCGGAATGTCGGGGTCGTTGATGCAGTCCTCGTTGTGCACGAGGACCGGCGTCCGGCCGGCCAGCACGTAGTACGTGTGCACGTCCGCCACGGTCAGGTCGAACATGTCCCGGGAGCCCCAGTGCCGGTGTACCCCGGCCACCGTGGCCTCGCCGTCGTGGGCGAGCAGCGCGTCCCCGGCGTCCAGGGCCGCCGCGTCGTCCCAGTGCTGGTCGGTGACGTTCCAGAACGGGTGGTCGGACGTGGTGCGCACGATCGCGCGGCTGCCGTCCGCCGCGGTGACGGTGACGTCGGCGAACCGCTCGTCGAGGTTCCGGTGCAGTGCGGTGACCGGCCGCGCCGAGGTCCGCCCGGTGAGCGGGTCGGTGGCGAGCACCTGGTCGCCGAGCCGGATGGACGCGATCCCCTTGGTCGACCCGTCGGCCATCAGCACCGGCGTCTCGGGGGTGAAGCTGCGGCCCTTGGTGCAGGCCTTCAGCAGGCCTTCCAGCAGGTCGGTGAGGTTGATGTCGATGTTGTCGAGCCCGCGGATGGCGGCCTCGACGGCGGAGAAGCCCTGGCTGTCGACGACGGCCTTGAGCGCCTTGAGTTCCGGCGTGGTGAACTTGAGCCGGTCCGGCAGGTCGACGTCCAGGTCGAGCAGCTTGGCCACGTTGATCGCGCCGAGGTCCTTCAGCGCCGCATCCATCGCGTCGGCACCGAACTTCTTGATGCCGGCCATCAGGTCGCCGTTGAGGAGCTTCTTGAGGCCGTCGGTGAGGGTGCTCTCCAGCACCCGGATGCCCCCGGCCACCTTGCTCACCTTGGGGATGACCAGGCTGGCGATGTCGTACGTCCACAGTCCGAGGAACTTGGCGTACTCGCCGTTCTGCCACTCCTCCAGGTGGATGAGCGAGCCCGGGTCCTGGATCAGGCCCTTGACGCCCTCCACGAGCATGTCGCAGGCCTCTTCGGAGTCCGGCGTGTTACCTGGGCTGTTCCCGCCGGGGCCGAACGCGCACAGACCGGACAGCCAGATGCCGCCGGCGGACTCCACCGCGCCCTCGTTGATGGACTTCAGGTACTCCCGTACCTTCGGGTCGTCGAACTTGCCGTCGATGAACTTGCTGAAGCTGTCGCGCCAGCTCTGCATCCACGCGGTCTGACGGGCCTGTTTCTCCGCCTTGGACAGCTCGGCGACCTGGTCGACCGCGCCGGTCAGGTTGTTGGCCAGGTTGGTCATCTCGACGGCGACGAGTTTCATCGCGTCGGCGACCTTCTTGGCGGCGGCGGCCGCGGTGGTGACCTTCTTGGTGATGGTGCTGACGTTGTCGGCGGCCTTCTCCGCGGTGTTCGCGAAGCTGCGGGCCGAGTTGGCGGCCTGCCGGGCCACCGCCGCGTCGTGACCGGCCTCGGTGGCGACCCGGTCGGCCCCGGCCGCGTACGCCGCCGCCTTCTTGGCCGCTGCGGCGGCGTCCTTGGCTGCGGTGACGGCGCCCTTCGCCTCGGCCGCGGCACCGATCGCCGCGTCGATGGCCACCTTGGAGGCGCGGATCGCCCGTTCGGCTTCCTCAGCGGCCTTCTTGGCCGCCTCGTACGCCGGTTTGACCTGGTCCTGCGCCTTGAGCGCCATCTCCGCGGCGTGCACCGCGGCGGCTTCGGCGTCGACAGCGTGCTGTTCGGCCTGAGTGCTCTGCTCGGTGCTGATCAGCAGGGCGCTGTGCGCGATGTCGATCGCCATGGCGGCGTCGTTGTCGGTCTCCGCGTAGTAGGACGCGATGTCGAGGGCCACCGCTACCGGTTCGGCGAGGGCCAGGGCGGACACCCGGGCGTTGACCGCGTTGCGGCCGGCCACCCGGCTCTGGAACGACGCGATGCCCGCCTCGTTCACCGCGGCGTCCGCCGCCGACTGGGTCAGTTCGGCGTTCGCCTTGGCGGCCACCGCCTGGTTGACGGCGGCGCGTGCGGTGTTGACCGCCTGCCGGGCGTACTCGTTGGCCTTCTGTGCGTCGGCGATGGCCTTGTTGGCCGCGTTCGCCGCGCTCTGCGCCTCCCGCTTGGCGCCGGCCGCCGCGGCTGCGGCGGCGTCGGCCTCGGCACGGGCGGCAGCGGCCGCGGCCGCTGCCCGCTGTGCCGCCACCGCTGCGGCGTCGGCTGCCGCGGCGGCGGTGTTCGCCGCACCTCGCGCGGCGGTCTCGGCGGCGCGGAGGCCCGGCAACTGCGCGTCGATGATCCGGACCTGCTCGGCCGCCTTGTCGCCCTCGGCGGTGCCCGCCTTGGCGATCGCGTCCGCCGCGTGCGCGGCCCGGCTCAGTTCCTTGGTGTTCCGTTCGTTGATGTACTTGTTGGCCTCGACGGCCTTGTTCCGGGCGTCCGAGGCGAGACCCTCGAAGCGCTTGGCCGAGGCGTTCAGCTCGTCGCCGGCCGCCTGCGCCTTGAGGCCCTTCTCCGAGGCGATCTCCTGCTGGGCGACCGCCTTCTGTGCCGCTGACAGCGCGATCGTCTGCTGGACCACGGCGATCGACATCTGCTGCCGGGCGATGTTGCGCTGCACGACGGCCGCGTTGTAGTGGTCCTCGGCCTGCTGGGCCTTGGCCCATGCGTCCTGGGCGTCCTGCTCGGCGCGCAGCCGCTGCTTGCGGGCGTCGGCCTCGGCGGCCTTCGCCGCGGTGGCCAGCTTCTCCGCCTGGTCGGCCAGCTTCGTCGCGGTGGCCTGGTTCCTCTCGGCGGCCTCCCGGTACTTGACCGCGTTCTTCATCTCGATGGTCGCGTTGCGGTCGGCGTCGAGTGTCTTGCCGGCCGCTTCGGTGGCCTTGGTGGCGCTGCAGACGGTGTCCGCGGCCAGCTTCGCCGCGGTGGCCGCCTCGCTCTGCGCCATGAGCACTTCGGCCCAGTCGACGCCGTTCGACAGCCCGGTCGCCATCAGCACCCGTGCGGCGGTATCCGCGACACCCGCGTGTGCGGCGACCTGGTCGGCGTTGCGGGCGGTGACGACCGCCTCGGCGCACGCGTCGGCGCTCAGCCGGGTCAGGTCGGCGGTGTGGGTCTGCCCGCCCGCCTTACGGATCGGCAGGTCGGCGGCGTAGATCGCGTCGGCCTGCTTGGCGTACCTGTTGGTCAGCAGCATCGAGTTGGCCGTGATGGTCAGCGACTGGGTCGCGGCCACGCTCGACTCGATGATCGTCGTGCGGGCGGTCGCCGCCCGGGTGGCCCGGTTCGCCAGGTCGATGAGGTCCTTGAGCGACTGGGACCGCGCCGCGAGGGCCGCCTCGATCTGGGTCTGCGCGGCGGCGTCCCGAGCGGATGCCGCCTTGTAGCCGGTGTTGTAGAACTCGGCGATGGTCGCCGGGTCCTCGCTGTCCAGCGCCATCTGGCCGGCGCTGGACACCTCGTAGCCGCCGGCGGCGACGATCTGCACGACCCGCGCCTTGATCAGCTTGGCCTGCTCGGCGGCGTTCAGCTCGTCCTGTTTGTCGGCCGCGACCGCGGCCTCCTTGCCGATCGCCACGAAGTCGGCGATCTTCAGGTCGTTGTTGGTGGCCAGCACCGCCGCCGCGCGCTCGCGCAGGATCGGCCCGCCGGTCTCCGCCCAGCCGGCCACCAGAACCCGGTTGGCCGCCGCGATCTGCTTCTTACGCTCGTCGGCCACGGCCCGGTAGATGGGCAGTGCCTTGTCGAGGAACGCGATGAACTCGTCCGGATCCTCGGTCAGCAGCACCGCCGCCGCGGCCGCCCGCACTTCCGGGTCCTCGTCGTAGTCGGCGAGATCCTGGATCAGCATCCGGTTCAGTTCGAACTCGTCGATCGGGCCCTGGGCGAGCAGGCGCTGTTCACTCTGCTGCGCGGCGACCCGTTCCATCTCGATGGCCTCGGCCAGGGTCAGCGACCGGGCCGCCACCGGCAGGCGTTCCGCCGCCGCGGCGGGCACCGACACCGCCTGCGGCAGCAACGTCACCGCGGCGAGGCCGGTGGCCAGGGCGAGCAATCGTCGGGATGGGACTTTGCGACGTGTACGCCGTGCGTACAGGTGGTCGCGGAACATGGAACCCCCGTAGAGCTGATCGATGAAGCGCACGAGGACGTCGGTATACGTGTGCGGCTGCTGTAGGGGCCGCGACAACGGACCTCGGCCGCAAACCTTCGTCGATCGACTGACATGCGCGGCCGGCGCGATTCATGGATCCCCCGAACGCCCTGGAGATCGACGCCGTGCGAGCCTTCCGCCCCGTCGCTTCAATGAAAAGGATTGATGCTGTCGCATATTTAAGCAGTAATCGGATCACCACGATAGGCGGGTTTGATCAATGCCCGTGGGGGACGATGAGGGATCCACCACACTGGAGGCGTCCCATCCGGCTCACCCCACGATCGCGTGGTGGTCCGAGGATCCGACGCGGCGAGCCCACAGGATCGATTCGATCCTGGTATGAGTTCTGCACTGGTCGCCGCGATACTCGCGGTCCTCACTCTGCCTTCGGAGTGGGCCCAGCCGGGCTACGGTCCCGGCGCCACCTACTACAACCCGGGTGAGACCCGGCTGACGGCGGCCACCGTCGGCACGGCCGTCGAACGCTGGGCGATCAAGACCCACGACGCGCCGGACTGTGAGGTCGGCAGGGAACCTCTGGCCGCCTACGGCAAGGTGTTCAGCAGCGACCCGGGCGGTGTGGGCGCCTACGACCCGGTGACCGGGCAGTTGCGCTGGCATGCGCCGCTGTCCCGGCGTGGTGTCACACGGATGGCGGTCTCCGGCGGCTCGCTCGTCACCCTCACCTATGCCTGCGACACCACGGCCAGTTTCCTCACCGCCTTCCGCACCTCGGACGGGGCCAGACAGTGGGAGATCCCGGTCGGCGGGCTGGCCCAGGACATGGTCGTGGACCGGGGTGTGGTCGTCGTCGACACCCGCCCCGACTTCGCGCTGGCCACCACCGGGTACCGGCTCACCGACGGCACGCAGCTGTGGCAGCTCACCGGCACCCGCGGGGACGGCCTGCTGTCCTCAGGCGGCCGGCTGCTGCTGCGGACCGAGAAGCAGGGGACCCGGGTCGTCTCGGTCGCCGACGGGACGACGGTCTGGGAGAAACCCCGCAACTGGTACGCCGTCGGCAGCGACCCGGCCGGCACCCGCTTCTACATCGGTGGCTCCGGCACCGGGCTGGCCGCCGTGGACGCGGCCACCGGCACGGTCCTATGGAGCAGCGATCAGCCCGCACCGAACGTGACCGCCGACGACAGGCACGTCTACGTACCCCGGCAGCGCACCATGATCTGCCTGGACGCGCGGACCGGTAAGCGACTGTGGGCGGTGCATCTGGGCGACGGCGCCGGGCAGCCGGTGAGCGCCGGCGGCCTGCTCTACAGCCCGGCCGGCATCGACGAGCCACTGTCGGTCGTCGACGTGCGCACCGGGCGGCCGGTCCGCACCGCGAAGATCCCCAGCACACAGAACTACGCGCCGATGGTCGCCGGCGGCCGACTCTTCGTGACCGACGGCGACCGTCTGCGCGCGTACTTCTGAGAGCTAGCTCTGGTAGAGCCGGCGGCGGGTCACCTCGGCGAGGGTCACCGCGGCGGCCACGCTGGCGTTCAGCGACTCGACGTCGGACGCCATCGGGATGCGGACCCGCAGGTCGCACGTCTCGCCGACCAGGCGCGACAGACCGCGCCCCTCGGAACCGACCACCACCAGCAGCGGGCCGACCGCGGCCTCCAGCTGGTAGAGATCGGTCTCGCCGTCCGCGTCCAGGCCGATCGCGGTGAACCCGGCCTTCTGCGCCGTCTTGACCGCCCGGGTCAGGTTGACCACCTGCGACACCGGCACCCGCGCCGCCGCGCCGGCACTGGTCCGCCACGCGGTCGCGGTGATGCCCGCGGCACGCCGCTCGGTCATAAACACACCGTGCGCGCCGAACGCGGCCACCGACCGGATCACCGCGCCCAGGTTGCGCGGGTCGGTGATCCCGTCGAGCGCGACCAGCAGCGGAGCGGTCTGCTCCAGCGACGCTGCGACCAGGTCGTCGAAGTCCTCGTACGCGAACGGCGGCACCTGCAGGCCGACGCCCTGGTGCAGCACCCCGCCGGTCATCCGGTCCAGTTCGTTGCGCCCGATCTCCAGGATCGGGATGCCCCGGTCGCCGGAGGTCCGGACGATCTCGTTGATCCGGTCGTCGACGTCGATGCCCTGCGCCACGTACAGCGCGGTCGCCGGCACGTTCGCCCGCAGCGCCTCCACCACCGGGTTGCGCCCGAGCAGCAGCTCGGGGCCTTCCTTGGTGGGGTTGGAGCGGCGACCCGGCGCGACCCGCGGGCCCCGAGGACCGGCGGCACGGCCGCCACGGGTGGTGGGACGGCTGACGCCGGCGCCACGGCCACCGCCGCGACCCCAGGTGGTGTCCTTGGAACCGGGCACGCCGATCTTGGGCGCCCGGCCCTCGGCCGCCGCCGCCTTGCGTTCCTTCTCCTGCTTACGCGCGGTCTTCTCGGGCAGCTTCTCGGTGCCCGAGTAGCCCTTGTGCCACGGGCGCTCGTCGGCGGGCAGGGTCTTGCCCCGGCCCTTGAGCCCGGCGCGGTTCTTGCCGCCGGAGCCGAAGGACGCGCCCTTCTTCGAGGTGGCGCGCTTGCTCGCGTTCTGTGAATTTCCCGGCATCAGTGTTCTCCTACCGTCCAGCGCGGACCGGCCGGAGTGTCCTCCACCTGAATACCCGCGTTCTTGAGCTGGTCCCGCACCGAGTCGGCGGCAGCCCAGTCCTTCCTTGCGCGGGCCTGCGCCCGCTGTTCCAACGCCAGGGCGACGAGACCGTCGACCACCGGCTTGAGATCGTTGCCGCCCTCGCCGCCGTCCCAGGCGGCGTCGAGCGGGTCGAGGCCGAGCACGCCGAGCATGGCCCGGACCGCGGTCAGCGCACCCCGGATGGCCGGCTCGTCACCCGCGGTCAGGGCGGTGTTGCCCTCGCGGATGGTGTCGTGCACGACGGCCAGCGCCGCCGACGTGTTCAAGTCGTCGTTCATCGCCTCGGCGAAGGCGGGCGGCACCGCCTTGGGCCGGCCGGGGCCGACCACCTCGGCGGCACGCCGGACGAAGCCCTCGATGCGCTGGTAGGCCACCGCGGCCTCGCGCAACGCCTCGTCGGTGTAGTCGATCCGGGAGCGGTAGTACGGGCTGCCCAGGTAGTAGCGCAGCTCGACCGGGCGGATCCCGGACTCGATCACCGACGGCAGGTCGATGACGTTGCCCAGCGACTTGCTCATCTTGGACTTGCCGAGGTTGAGCAGGCCGTGGTGCACCCAGAACCGGGCGAAGCCCAGGCCGGCCGCCTTGGACTGGGCCAGCTCGTTCTCGTGGTGCGGGAACGTCAGGTCCAGGCCGCCGCCGTGGATGTCGAACTCGTCGCCCAGGTAGCGCCGGGCCATCGCCGAGCACTCGATGTGCCAACCCGGACGGCCCCGGCCCCAGGGGGACGACCAGGACGAGTCGGCGGGCTCGTCGGCCTTGACACCCTTCCACAGGGCGAAGTCACGGAAGTCGCGTTTGCCGGGCTCACCACCGTCGGTGGGAACGCGCATGTCGGCCGGGTCCTGCCCGGAGAGCGCGCCGTAGCCCTCGAAGGACGGCACGTCGAAGTAGACATCCCCGTTACCGGCGCTGCTCGGGTAGGCATGGCCGTTCTCGATCAGCGTCGTGATCAGCTCGTGCATCTCGATGACGTGCCCGGTGGCCAGCGGCTCGTAGGTCGGCGGCAGGACGTTGAGAGACCGGTAGTCGCGATCCAGCAGGAGGCGGTTCTGATAGGCGATCGCCCAGTACGGCTTACCCTGCTTGACCGACTTCTCGAGAATCTTGTCGTCCACGTCCGTCACGTTGCGGATGAACGTGACCTCGAAACCGGTGTGCAGCAGCCAGCGGCGGAGCACGTCGTAGTTGACGGCGGAGCGGAGATGGCCGATGTGTGGTGAGGACTGCACGGTGAGACCACACAGGTAGATCCCCACCTGACCGGGCGTCATCGGGACGAAGTCCCGGACCGATCGGGTCGCGGTGTCGTACAAGCGCAGCGTCACCGTACAAGGGTACCGGCCCACCGCCCCGCCCGTACCACACGGGCGGGGCGGTGACCCGGAGCGGCTAGCGGCCGCCGACCGCCGCGTACGCGTCGACGATGCCGTGCCCGTAGAACCCGTTGAACTGCTCGCCACCGCTGCAGTACGCGTCGAACTCGGCCTCCCGGCCCTCCCGCACGTAGCTCTGCAGGCGCGGCTCGGGGCAGGCCTGCTCGGCCGCGCTCTGGTAGAGGCGCTTCTCCACCAGATCCGGCGCCAGGGTCTTCCCGCCGCGACGGTGATCCGGGACGCCGTACCGGCTGACGATCAGCGCGGCGACACCGGAGGCGTGCGGAGCGGCCATCGAGGTGCCCTGCAGATAGGTGTAGTACCCGCACCTACCGGCCTTGGTGCACTCCTTGAGCACCGTGCCCTCGCCGTCCGGGGTGATCTCGCCGAACTCGTCGACCAGCCCCTCCTCCTGCAGCACCTTGAGCGGGTAGCTGGAGAGGATCTCGTTGCCCACCGTGCGGTACGTGTCGGTGCCGAACCCGTCACGGAACCACCCGCCGGGCGCGGCGACCGAGATCTGCTCGGTGCCGTAGTTCGAGTAGTCGGCCTTGGTCTTCGACGGCCCGATCGAGGACACCCCGATCACGTGCGGGCCCTCGGTCGGCAGGTCCCAGCAGGATGTGTTGTCGATCGGCCGCGGGTACGGGTCGGCGCCGTAGTCCGGGCTGCTCACGTCGGTCCGCGGCTTGCCCAGGTCCTCGTGGTTGTTGCCGAGCGCACCGACCAGGGTGACACCCTTGCGGTGCGCGTACTCCAGGGCCCGCTTCATGCCGGTGATGATGGCCCGCTGCTCGGCCTGGTCCTCCGGGCTGTCCGCCGGGTTCGCGGTGCAGTTGTAGAGCCACGGGTCGACGTAGAAGGACATGTTCACCACGTCCAGGCCGACGTCACCGGCGTACGTGAGGGCGTTGACCACCGGGTCGAGGAAGAAGTACCCGGAGTCCTGGCCGCCCTTGAGCTCGACCAGGGTGACCCCGGGCGCGACGCCGGACAGGCCGGTGCCGTTGGCCGCCGCGCCGATCGTGCCGGCCACGTGCGTGCCGTGCCCGCCGTCGTCGGTGCCGATCGGGTCGAGGCAGCTCGCCACCTCGCACGGGCCGTCGACGTCGACGATGTCCGGCGCGAAGTTGCGGGACAGTTTCGCGTTGAAGTTGGGGGCGAGGTCCGGGTTCGAGGCGTCCAGACCGGTGTCCAGCACGCCGACGGTCACGCCGCGATCACCCGGCTCGATCTTGCGGGCCTTGTCCGAGCGGACCATCGCCAGGCCCCAGAGCTGGCTGTCGAGCGGGTCCAGTCTCGCCGGGCCGCCCTTGCCCCGGCCCGCGCCCTTCGCGGTCCGGTCGATCTTCTCGATGCCGTTCGGTGCGCGGCCGAGGGCCCGGCGCTCGCTCGCCCCGATCAGGGCCGCCGAGGCGGTCGCCTTGCTGCCGAACCGGCTGTCGGCCGAGCTGACCCGGTAGACCCCGACGGTGTCGTTGCTGGTCACGATGGTGCCGCCGGCCGCTGTGATGGCCTTCGCGGCGTCCGTGGCGGAGACCCCGTCGGCGGCCACCACCGTGTATTCGACCGTGTTACCGGGTTCCGCCACCGCGGAACCCGGGATCACGGCCAGAAAAGCCAAGCCCGTCGTGGTGACGACGGCCCCCGTGATGAGGCGTCTTCTCATGGAATGCGCTCCTCCTGGAAATGGAACCTAGGAGGATCAGATCGAGAAGAGTGAGTTTTTACAAGAGTCGATTCATGGCCGGGTCATCCGCAGCACGTCGAGCGCCTCGTCCAGCTGCGCCTCGGTGAGCTTGCCGGACGCGACGTGCCCCCGGTCGATCACCACCTGGCGGATGCTGGCACCGGAGGCGAGCGCCTGCTTGGCGATGGCGGCCGCCTCGTCGTACCCCAGGTGGCGGTTGAGCGGGGTGACGATGGACGGGGAGCCCTCGGCGTACCCGCGGGCGATCTCCTCGTTCGCCTCCAGCCCGGCGATGCACCGGTCGGCGAACTGACGGGCGACCGCGGCCAGCAGCCGGATCGACTCGAGCAGGTTGCGGGCCATCACCGGCAGCATCACGTTGAGCTCGAAGTCGCCCTGGGTGCCCGCGAAGGCCACCGTCGCGTCGTTGCCGATGACCTGCGCGCACACCTGGCGCACCGCCTCCGGCACCACCGGGTTCACCTTGCCCGGCATGATCGACGAGCCGGGCTGCAGGTCGGGCAGGCGCAGCTCGCGCAGGCCGGCCCGCGGACCGGAACCCATCCAGCGGATGTCGTTGGCGATCTTGTAGAGGCCGACGGCCACCACCCGCAACTGACCCGACGCCTCCACCAGCGCGTCCCGGGCGCCCTGCGCCTCGAAGTGGTCCCGGGCCTCGCTCACCGGCAGACCGGTCTCCGCCTGCAGCAGCGCGATCACCGCCGGGGCGAACCCGGGCGGGGTGTTCACCCCGGTGCCGACCGCGGTGCCGCCGAGCGGCAGCTCACCGAGCCGGGGCAGGGAGTCCCGGAGCCGTTCGACGCCGTTGGTGACCTGCCGGGCGTACCCGGAGAACTCCTGCCCGAGAGTGACCGGCGTGGCGTCCATCAGGTGGGTCCGGCCGCTCTTCACCACGGTCGCGAAGGCCCCGGCCTTGGCGGTCAGGGCCGACGCCAGGTGCTCCAGGGCCGGGACCAGGTTCTGCGAGAGGGCCTCGGTCGCGGCCAGGTGGATCGACGAGGGGAAGACGTCGTTGCTCGACTGCGAGGCGTTGACGTGGTCGTTCGGGTGCACCGGACGGCCCAGCTCCCGCGAGGCCAGCGTCGCGATCACCTCGTTGGCGTTCATGTTCGACGAGGTGCCCGACCCGGTCTGGAACACGTCCACCGGGAACTGATCGTCGTAGCCGCCGTCGGCGACCTGCGCCGCGGCCGACGCGATCGCCTCGGCCAGGTCCTTCTCCAGAACGCCCAGGTCGGCGTTGGCCCGCGCGGCGGCCCCCTTGATCCGGGCCAACGCCCGGATGTGCGACGGCTCGAGCCCTCGCCCGGAGATCGGGAAGTTCTCCACGGCCCGCTGCGTCTGCGCACGCCACAGGGCATCCGCGGGCACACGGACCTCGCCCATCGTGTCACGTTCGATCCGGAAACCACTCTCGTCAGTCGTCACCGGACCATCCTCTCTCGGCTTCCGCCGGTCGTCCGCCGCTCGCCGTCCAGGGCCAAGGACCCTTTCGGGTACGCGGTGAGGCCCCTCCCGCAAGGTGACACTCCGACCCTCGGGCTTGACTGAGAGTAGTTCTCATGTGCCACGCCGACGCCGTGTTCACAAGAGGCGGAACGGCCTGCTCAGGCTCCCGCAACCAGCCCATTCCGTGGCCCGATGATCACTGTGGGTTGGACGTGGACGGAAACGGAACGTACCGTCGGCGGAGTTTGGTCCCCCGACGAAGAGGATCCACTGATGCGAGGCGCCATCCTGGCCGCGGTCGTCGGCGGCATGCTGCTGTCCGCCGGCTGTGCCGCGGACACCAGCGAGGTCGCGGCACCGGCCCCCACCTGGGCGACGCCCGCCGCCACCGTGGCCACGCCCGACTACTCGGCCGACACCGAGCAGGTCTGCGGCCGCCTGGACAAGGTCTTCACCACCGCCCTCGGCGACTTCGGCACCCAGATGGGCAAGATGATCGCCCACAAGGAGGCCAAGGACACCGACCAGGCGGAGAAGGCGGAGAAGGCGGCCGCCGCCGAGCTGAAGACGGTCGGCAGTCAGATACGCAAGGAGACCGCGGCCGCGCAGAACCCGGATCTCAAGCAGGCCGGCGTGACGTCCGCCGACAAGTTCGAGAACAGCGCGAAGGACCGGGAGTACATCGCGGCCATCAAGACCGCCAAAGACCTGGACCGGACGCTGAAGACCCAGCTCGAGGAGTGGCTCAGCCCGGTCGCCGGTTACTGCGGCTGACCCGTTCCCCTCGTATCCTTCACAAGGCGAAGGCCCGGCGCACTTTCTCTGCGCCGGGCCTTCGCCTTGTCCACGGGCGGCCCTGCCACTCGCCGCCGCACTGCCGGAGTTCATCGTAAGGTGTAGACGTCTTGAACGTCCAGAACGTATTTCACGATCGTGCACGTTCTGAACGTTCTAGCTTGAGGTGGTGACGATCGATCCGCTCGCGCCGACACCGCTGTATGTCCAGCTCGCCGACCTGCTCGCCGGCATGATCGAGCGCGGCGAACTCGCCGAGGGCGCCTCCCTGCCCAGCGAGTCCTACCTCCAGCAGGAGCACGGGCTGGCCCGCGGCACGGTCCGCTCCGCCGTTCGCCTCCTCCGCGAGCGCGGCCTGGTCACCACAGCCCCGCAGCGCGGCACCTACGTCAACCGCCACCCTGCCTGAGGGCCGGCCCTCACCTGATACGCCCACCCTCACGCCCGCGAGCACCAGCCCGCCCCCACGCACACGAGCACCGGCCCCAGCCGTCGCCCAGAGCACCCCAGCCGTCGCCGGAGCACCCCAGCCGTCGCCCACGGCTCACCCCGGCCCACGAACCGACCACAGCCGACGGCTCAGCCACCTCCGGCCGTCGCCCACGGCTCCATTCCGTCTCCCGAACAGCCGCAAACGACGGCTCAGCCACCCCAGCCGTCAGCCATGGTCGACCCGCGAGCCGAAAACAACCACAGACGACGGCTGAGCGATCCGAGCCGTCACTGACGGCTATCCGGCGCCGACCGAGAACCGTGGACCACGGCTGAACGATCCGAGCCGTCACCGGCAGCTGCCCGGCACCGGCCGAGAACCGTGGACGACGGCTGAACGATCCGAGCCGCGGACGACAGCCGGGTACTGCAAAACCGTCAGGCCCTGCCGCTGATCTGGAACAGACTCTTCGGCTTGGTGACCTCGGCGAAGAAGTCGTTGCCCTTGTCGTCGACGACGATGAAGGCCGGGAAGTCCTCGACCTCGATCTTCCAGACCGCCTCCATGCCGAGTTCCGGGAACTCGAGCACCTCGACGTGCCGGATGCAGTCCTGGGCGAGCCGGGCCGCCGGCCCACCGATCGAGCCCAGGTAGAACCCGCCGTATCTCTGGCACGCGTCGGTGACCTGCTGGGACCGGTTGCCCTTGGCCAGCATGACCATCGAGCCGCCGGCTGCCTGGAACTTCTCCACGTACGAGTCCATCCGGCCGGCCGTCGTCGGGCCGAACGAGCCGGACGCGTACCCCTCCGGGGTCTTCGCCGGGCCGGCGTAGTAGACGGCGTGGTCGCGCATGTAGTCCGGCATCGGTTCGCCGGCGTCCAGCCGTTCGGCGATCTTCGCGTGGGCGATGTCGCGGGCCACCACCAGGGAGCCGGTCAGCGACAGCCGGGTCTTGACCGGGTACCTGCCGAGTTCGGCGCGGATCTCGGCCATCGGGCGGTTGAGGTCGACCCGCACGGCGGGCTCCTCGCCCATCTCGACGTCGGGGAGGTAGCGGGCCGGGTCGGTCTCCAGACGTTCCAGCCAGACACCCGACGGCGTGATCTTGGCGACCGCCTGGCGGTCCGCGGAGCAGGAGACGGCGATCGCGACCGGGCAGGACGCGCCGTGCCGGGGCAGGCGGATCACCCGGACGTCGTGGCAGAAGTACCGGCCGCCGAACTGGGCGCCGATGCCGAAGTCGCGGGTCAGCTCCAGGACCGCGGCCTCCAGCTCGAGGTCGCGGAAGCCGTGCGCCAGCATCGTGCCGGAGGTCGGCAGGTTGTCCAGGTATTTCGCGCTGGCCAGCTTCGCGGTCTTGAGCGCGTGTTCGGCGCTGGTGCCGCCGACGACCACGGCCAGGTGGTAAGGCGGGCAGGCCGACGTGCCGATCAGGCGCAGTTTCTCGTCCAGGAACTGCATCATCCGCTGCGGGTTGAGCAGCGCTTTCGTCTCCTGGTAGAGGTACGACTTGTTGGCCGAGCCGCCGCCTTTGGCCATGAACAGGAATTTGTACGCGTCCGGCTGGCCGCCCGGGTCTTCCGCGTACAGCTCGATCTGGGCCGGCAGGTTGGTGCCGGTGTTCTTCTCGTCCCACATGGTCAGCGGGGCGAGCTGCGAATACCGCAGGTTCAGCCGGGTGTACGCCTGGTAGACCCCGAGGGCGATGGCCGCCTCGTCGGTGCCGTCGGTGAGCACGTGCCGCCCACGCTTGCCCATCACGATGGCGGTGCCGGTGTCCTGGCACATCGGAAGGACGCCGCCGGCTGCGATGTTCGCGTTGCGCAGCAGGTCCATCGCGACGAAGCGGTCGTTGGGCGACGCCTTCGGGTCGTCGATGATGGATCGCAGCTGGGTGAGGTGCGCGGGGCGCAGGAAGTGCGCGATGTCGTGCATGGCCTCGGCGGTCAGCTGGGTCAGCGCGGACGGCTCGACGGTCAGGAACCGGCGCCCGCCCGGGCCCTCGACGACGTCGACGCCCTCGTCCGTGACCAGACGGTATTCCGTCTGGTCGGCACCGGTCGGGAGGAGCGGCGAGTAGCTGAAATCGGCGCCTTTGCTCATGAGCCGCAAGCCTAAGCCAGCGACGGTCGGGCGTGCGAACCCCTCCCCCACGTTCTGTCACCGGCGGCCCGGTTTCAGGCGAACGGCAGGTACGCCATGTCCCGCCCGGAGACGGCGATCATCCCGTCCGGGCCGGTCGCGAAGATCTTCGCGTCGGTCTTCACGTCGGCGCGGACGGTGCCGTTCTTCAGCGTCAGGGCGGTGACCCGGCCGCGGCTGACCACGATCACCGCGTGCGGGGTGAGCGCCGCCTCGGTCTTCGCCCGCCCGGTGAGGGTCCAGACGGCCTTCTTGCGGCCGAGGGCGTACCCGCGCAGGGTGTCGTCCTTGCGGATGACGGCGTAGGTGTCGTCGACGGCGAGGACGTCCGACTCCTTGTCGCCGTACCAGAGGTTCCGCCCGTCGTTGCCGTTGATCAGGACTTCCCGCCCGTACGGGTCGACGCCGAGCAGCACGTTGTAGCCGCCCGCCGGGTCGTGTTCCTGAACGCAACCGGATCCGTTGTCGGCGGTCCGCAGGTTCAGCCCGTCGCGCTGCCACACCACCTGACCGCTCGGCGGGTCGGTGGCGACCACCCCGTAGTAGCAGGTGCCGTCGCGGGCGGTGCCGGTCACCGTGAGGACCCGGCCGCCGACCACCACGATCCGCTGTTCGCGGGTGGGCCGGACGGTCTGTGCCAGCCGTCCGGTGGCGGTGTCGACGACGCGGATCTGCCCGTCGTCGGGGAAGCCCAGCAGGCCGGGCATCGAGGGCGGCCCGGTGATGTCGTCGTCGACGGTGTCGGCGGTGAGGCGCCGGGTGTCGGGCAGGTCGGGGTTGGCGGCGTCGAGCACGAATCCGATGCTGCCGCTCTCCACCGACCACCGCCGGGTGTTCGTCTTCGGGTCCCAGGCCGTGATCCGGCAGTCGCCGCCGCCGGCACAGCTCAGGTCGACGATGGCCTCCCGGTAGGTCCACACCGCGGCGGCCGTGGTGTCCGACCGTTTGACGGCGCCGGTCGCCGGGTCCAGCACCTGGTATCCCTTGGTGAGCAGCCGGCCGGTCACGACCACCGCGTTGGCGCCCTTCCCGGCCATCGACGCCCAGTCCGCGTCGGAGGACCAGAGTTTGACTCCGGCGGTCAGCCCGTACGCCTCGATCGACGTCCGGTACTCCACGATCACCGAGTCGCCGGCGATGGCGACGCTCTGCGGGGTGCCGCCGAGTTGCTGCTGCCAGCGGGCGCCGGGGGCGACCGGTCCGCTGGTGGTGACCCAGGACCACAGCTGCGGGAACGGGTTCCACACGCCGGTCGCGGCGAGCACGGTGACGACGACCGTGGCGGCGACCAGCGTGAGTCCTTTCCAGGAACCGCCCGGTGAGGCCATTCGGGCAGGGTAATGACATCGATCCGCGGATGCGGAGAGCGAGGAATGTCCGTGTCGATCGGTTATGGCCTACTTGCCGCGTGGACCAGGGGCACCGTCCGGTACCGGATCAGCTCGGCCAGCGCGATGATCGTGTGCGCCCGGACGATGCCCTCGTACCCGACGATCTTGTCGATCACCCGCTGCAGGTCGGCGTTGGAGCGGGCCACGATCCGGCACAGGATGTCGCCGCTGCCGGTGATCGTGTGCGCCTCCAGCACCTCGGGGATCTCGGCGAGGTGCTCGGCGACCGCGTCGTGCCCGTACCGCTGGCTGATCTCCAGGGTCACGAAGCTCATCACCCCGAAGCCGATGGCGGCCGGTGCCACCTCCGGGCCGAAGCCGACGACCGCGCCCCGGGCGGTCAGCTTGTCGAGGCGGGCCTGCACCGTGCCCCGGGCCACCGCGAGCCGGCGGGAGAGCTCCAGCACCCCGATCCGCGGCTCCGCGCGCAGCAGGGCGATGAGGCGGGCGTCGAGATCGTCGAGCTGGACAGTCTGCTCCTCCATCCCCGGAACCTACCGGGACCGAGCGGGCGCAACAGCGGCGCGACGACCTGTGACACTGTGAACAGGCCCCGCGGATCGGTTCTCCGGCCCGCAGGGAACCGTCAGGCTGTCGTGGTAAAGGTTTGCGCATGAGTTCCCTTCCCGCGGGTTGGTACAAAGACCCGGCCGATACCAGCACCCAGCGTTACTGGGACGGTGAAGGCTGGCTGGGCAAGGCCATCCCGGCTGACGCCGTCCCGCCGGACGGCCCGCCCGCGGTCGAGGAGGAGGAGCCGCCCGCCGAGCCCGAACCGGTGGCCGCCGAGCCGGCGCCCGCCGCCCCACAGCCCTATGCGATGCCCCCGGGGCAGCCCACCGCGGTGGGCCCGCCGGCCGGCTGGGCGCCGCAGCCCCCGCCGCCCCCGGGCTGGCAGCCTCCGCCCGGATGGCAGCCCCCACCGGGCTGGCAGCCGCAGCCGGGCCAGCCGATGCACGCCTACCTCTATCCGATGCCGCAGGCCCAGCCGCACGGTTTCGCCCTGGCCGGCCTCGGTGCACGGTTCACCGCCCGGCTGATCGACATCCTGGTCGTGCTGGTGCTCAACATCGTGGTCAACGGCTGGTTCGTGTACGAGTACTGGCAGGACTTCCTGCCGATCCTGCACGAGTACATGGCCCAGATCGCCGCGGGCAACCAGTCGCCGGTCGTCGAGCCCACCTCCCGGATGCAGACGCTCAGCGTGGCGATACTGCTGGTCACCACGCTGCTCTGGCTGGCCTACGAAGCACCGTCGATCGGCGGCCGGGGTCAGACCCTGGGCAAGCGGATGCTCGGTATCAAGGTGATGGGCGTGGAGAGCACCAAGCCGATCGGTTTCGGTCGCGCGTTCTCCCGCTGGGCCGGCCTCGGCATGTGGACCCTGTTCTGGTGGTGCGGGATCGGCCTGGTGGTGCAGTTCTTCGGGGCGCTCTCGCCCGCATTCGACCCGCGCCTGCGGCAGGCGTGGCACGACAAGTCAGCCGCCACCGTCGTCGTCGCCGTCCCGCGCCACGCATCAACCACCGTCGAGCCCGCACCGAGCGGCGACGCCCCTGGAGGATCGAAGTGACCCGCCTGACCCGCCCCGACCTGGACGCACTCCCGAACTACGTGCCCGGGCGCAACGTCGCCGACCTGGCCCGCGAACTGGGCATCGCCGAGGCGGTCAAACTGGCCAGCAACGAGGTGCCGTTCGGCCCGCTGCCCGGGGTGGTCGAGGCGATCACCGAGGCGGCCGCGAGCGTGCACCGCTACCCGGACATGGGCGTGACCCTGCTGCGGGAGGAGATCGCGTCCCGGTTCGGGGTGGACGCGGACCGGGTGGTCACCGGCTGCGGGTCGGTGGCGCTGGCCGAGATCCTGGCGAAGGCGACCTGTCTGCCGGGCGACGAGATCGTCTACTCGTGGCGGTCCTTCGAGGCGTACCCGATCATCGCCGCGGGTGGCGGCGCGGTGAGCGTGCGGGTGCCGAACACCGCGGCGCACGGTCACGACCTGACCGCGATGGCCGAGGCGATCACCGACCGGACCCGGATGGTGCTGGTCTGCAACCCGAACAACCCGACCGGCACCAGCCTGCGCAAGGCCGAGATCGACCGGTTCCTGGACGCGGTACCCTCCGACGTGCTGGTGGTGCTCGACGAGGCGTACCGGGAGTTCGTCGACGACCCGGCCGTGCCGGACGCGTTGGAGACCTACGGCGACCGGCCCAACGTGGTCGTGCTGCGCACGATGAGCAAGGCGTGGGGGCTGGCCGGCCTGCGGATGGGTTATCTCGTCGCGCAGCCCGAGGTCGCGGCCACCATCCGCAAGGTCGTGACGCCGTTCTCCACCAACACCCTGGCGCAGGCCGCGGCGATCGCCGCCCTGGGCCGGCAGGAGGAGGTACGCCGCCGCTGCGCGATCGTGGTGTCCGAGCGGAAGCGGGTCACCGAGGCGCTGCGCGCGCTCGCCGTCGAGGTGCCGGACAGCCAGGCCAACTTCGTCTGGTTGCCGCTCGGCGACCGGACCGCCGCGTTCGCGACGGCGTGTGAGAACCGTGGCGTGATCGTGCGGGGCTTCCACCCGGACGGCGTCCGCGTCACGATCGGCACCCCCGAGGAGAACGACCTGTTCCTGGCCGCCGCCGAGGCCGCTCTCAAGGAGTGATCTGAGCCTCCTCCTCGGCCCGGTGGTGGTCCTCGGCGCTGATCCGGTGCGGGAAGACCGCCGGCGAGAAGACCACCAGCAGTGTCGCGACCAGTGCCAGCCCGGCCGCCAGCAGCGGCAGCGTGCCGAGTCGTTGCGCGCTCACCAGCCGCTCGCCGATGAACGCGCCGCCGCCGATGCCGATCTGGAAGGCCACCACGTACACCGCGGAGGCCGCGTCCCGGGCGGCCGGGGCCACCCGCAGCACCGCCGCTGCCAGAAATACCGGCACGGCGGTGAAGGCGCCGCCCCACAGCAGCGTCGCGACCACGGTCGGGACTCCTCCGAGCACCGGTGCGAGCAGCCCCACGGCCAGCGTGATGATCGCGAGCAGGCCGATCAGGATCGGTCCCGGGCGCCGGTCGACGAAGCGTCCGACCACGAAGTTGGCGATCAGTCCGACCGCGCCGTACCCGAGCAGCAGCGCGCTCAGCCCGGCGCCGTCGAGACCGGCGTCGCGGCGTACCAGCGGCGCGATGTAGGTGTAGGCCGCGAAGTGCCCGATCACCAGGGTCGCGGTGATCAGGCAGAGCCGGGCCACCCGGCCGTTGCGCAGGATCCGGACCGCGTCGCGCAGCTGCTGTCCGGTGCTCGTTCCCAGGTCGCGGGGCAGCGCCGGTAGTTTGGGCAGGACCAGGACGAGCAGCAGCACGCCGATCGCGCCGGCCGCCGCGAACATCCCGACCGCCGTACGCCATCCCAGCCACTGCCCGACCGCGGTGCCCAGTGGCACGCCGAGCACGATGGCCAGCGAGTTGCCGAGGAAGACCAGCGCGGTCGCGCGGCCGGCCTGTCCCGGTGGCGCCAGGCGTGCGGTGATCGGCCCGATCACCGACCAGAACACCCCGTGTGCGAGCGCGCAGAGCAGCCGGGAGAGGGTGAGCACGGTGAAGTTCGGGGCGAGGGCCGCGGCGGTCTGCGACACGGCGAACACCGCTACCGTGACGGCGATCAGCAGGTGCCGGGGCACCCGCATGGTGAGCGCCGTGAGTGGGATGGTGCTCACGGCGGCGACGACGGCATAACTGGTGAGCAGCAGACCGACCTGCGCCTCGGGGACGCCGAGGTCGGCGGAGATCTCGGGCAGCAGCCCGACGGGGAGGGTTTCGGCGGTGACGTAGCAGAACGAGGATGCGCCGAGGACGACGAGCGCCGGGCGGTTGAGTCTCACCACCGCAGAATAAGCTCTGATAAAGAGCATAAAAAGGGAGAGGAAATGTGACGACGCGCTCCACCGAACTCCTGCGAGTGGTGCACAGCCGTCCCGGCGTCACCCGCGCCGACGCGGCCCGCCTCCTCGGCGTCGGCACCGGCGCGGCCACCGAGCTGGTCACCAAGCTCAGCAAGGCCGAACTGCTGGCCCAGGCCCCGGCCGCGCCCAGCGGCACCCGCGGACGCCCGACCACCGTGCTCCTGCCGCACCCGGGCGGCCCGCTCGTGCTGGCCGCCGCGATCACCCACGAGTCGTGGCGGATCGACGTGGTCGAACTGGGCGGCACCACCGCCGCCTCCCGCACGGGACGACACGCGGGCTCCGACTGGCCCGCCGTGCGCACGGCGGTCGCGGCCGCGATCCAAGACCTCCTGCGGGGGTACGCGCACCGCCCGCGCGCCATCGGCGTCTCGGTTCCCGGCACCGTCCGTTCGCTGCGACTGCAGGCCGCCAACGCCGGCTGGCACGACGCCGACCTGACCGAACTCTGGCCCGGCGCCGAGGTCTTCGTGGCCGGCAACGACGCCACCCTGGCCGCCGCCGCCGAGTCGCACCGCGGCGCCGCCGCCCAGGCCACGGTCGCGCTGCACCTGCGGATCGACGCCGGACTCGGCGGCGCGGTCGTCGAGCACGGCCGCCCGGTGATCGGCGCCCACGGCGCGGCCGGCGAGTTCGGCCACATGCCGTTCGGCGACCCGGCGGTCCCGTGCCCCTGCGGCGCGCACGGCTGCTGGGGCTCGGCCGTCGACGGCACCGCCCTGGCCCGCCATCTGGGCGACCCGACTCCGCGCGACCCGGTCACCTACGCGCGTCGCGTCATCGCCGTCGCCCGGACCGCCGTCGCCCGGACCGCCGTCGCCCACACCGCCGGCACCCGTGACTCCATCACCCGCGCCCCTGGAACAGCGAACGCCGAAGCCACGAGCGCCGACCGGCCGGACCGCTCCACCCGGTCCCGTCAGGACCTCGCCGGACTCCCGCCACCGGACCCCACGGATGCCCTGGACGCGGTACGCGCCGCCGGGACAGCCCTGGGCCGCGGCATGGCGGGTCTCGTCAACGCCCTCGACGTGGACCTGATCACGCTGGGCGGCCTCGGCGCGGACCTGCTCGACACGGTCCCGGAGCAGATCCACGACGCCTACCGGCGCGGCCTCATGATGATCCACCGGGACACGCCACCGCCGGTGCTCCGGGCCACCCTCGCCGACGAGGACGGCCCGGTGGCCGGCGCCGCCGAGGAGGCCTGGGCCGCCCTGCTCCCCACACTGACCTGAGGCCGGGAGGGAATCAGAGAGACGCGATGATCACGGTGTCCAGGGTCAGGTAGTAGACCGGGGACTCCGGATCGTCCGGCGCGTTCGGCAGCAGACGCTCCATCGCCAGGTGGTCCCCGGACAGCCGGAACGCCCCCGGCTTCCACAGAATGCCCTCGTCGTCGACGGCGAGGGCGAACGAGCCGCTCGCGGAGCCGGTCCGCGGGTCCACGCTGATCACGGTGTTGTCCCTGGTCAACAGGACCACCCGCTTCTGCGCCGTGCCGAGCACCCGGGTCAGGCCGGTCCACGACGTCCACAGTTCGGCGCCGTCCGCGTCCTGGGCGACCACCCGGTCCTCCAGGGCCGTGACGATCACCCCGGCGGCCACCGTCGCGCCCGGGGCGTCCAGGGCGACGGCGCGCTGCGGCGGCAGGCTCGTACCGGCGAGCCAGCCCTGACCGGCGGCGTCCCGGAACCCGGCGCAGTTCGAGCTCTCCGAGTCGCAGCCGACCGGCGTCCACGGTCCGGACGGCCACGTGGTGATCGCGGCACCGGTGACCCCGTCGTAGACGCTCGCCTCGCACACGTACGCACCACCGGCCGTGGTGAAGCCGCCGGCACACGAGGACGTCGTCGAGGCCTGCCACCGCGGTGTCCCGGTGCTCACGTCGTACCCCGCAAGGGTTTGATCGTCGCTCGCCAGCACCGCGCCCGCGGCGAGTCGCAGACCCGGCGGCGCCCACACCACCGACGCTCCGGTGCGGTGCCCGGTGTATCCCGGACCGGCCGGACCGTCCTGCCGCCAGGCGATCTCCCCGGTCCGCGCGTCGATCGCCACCAACTCGCCGTCCGACCAGCGGGTGACGACCGTCGTGCCGCTCGCCACCACCCCGCTCAGCTGTTGCGGCCAGCGGCGCAACGACCAGCGGGCGGTGTACTGCGTCCGCCCGTCGACCGGGCCGTCGGCCTTGACCTGGTGTTTCGCGGCATAGACGCGGATCCTGCCGTCAACGATCAGCGGCGCGACCGGGGTGTGCCCGGTAGCACCGGGTGACCGCACGGCCAGCTCCGGATAGGGCGTGGTGGCGACCGCCAACACCTCGGTCGGCGCGATCACCCGCCAGCCGATCAGGCCACTCACCAGGAGAAGAACAACGGACGCGAGGGTTCTCAGCAGCATCCGGGTCACGGCCGGAAGTATTCCAGGTCAGTCTGGGACGGCCCCCGCGCCGTCACTCATAGCCGCCGTTGACCAACCCGAGCCGGACCAGTTCGGTGAGCGGCTCGACCACGTTGGCCGCGCCGAACCCGGTGAACAGCGGCCGGGGATCGTCGCGCCGGACCCGGGCCGGTTCGACCAGCGGCACCGGGTGGGTGGCCGCCAGCGCCTCGGCCACCTCGGCGACCTCGCCGCCCTCGGCCGCGAGCACCGACGCGATCAGGATGTTGAGGAAGCCGTGGTGGGTGAAGCCGGTCTCCGGGTCGGTGTGCCGGGTGGCGTGCCGCAGACCGGCCGCCAGCCGGAACGACAGGCCCCGGTCCCGGCAGGCGCAGATCACCGCGGCCAGCTCGACCGGGGTCGGGAAGAGCTCCGCGGCCAGCCCGCCGACCCGGAACTTCGGCGCGATCGACAGCCCGGCGTCGCGGGCCTCGGCCACCGAGTCCAGGGCGGCCAGCAGTCCCCAGCTCAGCGGGATCTCGGCGTAGACGCGCAGACCGGGGTGGGCGGCCGCGAACGAGCCGAGCGCGGCGATGCCGGGCTGCGGGTCCTCGCCACGGCGGGCCACCGCCGCCTCGACGTGCCCGATCGCCACCCCGGCGGCGGTCAGCTTGTCCACGATGGCCGGCAGCACGGCGGCCGGCACGTCGCCGATCAGGCCGGCCGAGAGCCGGGGCGCCGGCTCGGCGCCGACGATCGAGGCGGGCAGCAGCAGCGCGCCCAGCAGATCCGAGTACCACGACGCGGTGTGCTCGTGGAACTTCAGCACCGCGTCGGCGAGGCCGATCGGGCTGGGCGGGAGCAGGGACGCGTCATCGACCAGCCCGGCATAGAGCGGAGGCACCATCGTTGACACGAACCCGAACCTAATGGACGCTGCGAGAAACGGACAACCAAGTCCGCTATGTCGCTTTCCAATCTGGTGGAGGCAACGATGCCTTACTACCGCAGCGTCGGCGAGGTGCCCCACAAACGGCACACGCAGTTCCGGCGCCCCGACGGAGGCCTGTACGCCGAGGAACTGATGGGCCAGGAGGGCTTCTCCTCCGACTCGTCGCTGCTCTATCACCGACATCCCCCCACCGCGATCGTCACGGCCGAGGTACACGAACCACCGGCCGTCCGGCAGACCGCCAACCACCCGCTCAAACCCCGCCACCTGCGCACCCACAAGCTCGACGCCGGACCCGCGGACGCGGTGCTCGGCCGCCGCCCGCTGCTCGCCAACAGCGACGTCCGGATCGGGTACGCCGTAGCCGACCGCCCCTCCCCGCTCTACCGCAACGCCGTCGGCGACGAATGCCTGTACGTCGAGGACGGCACCGTCACCGTCGAGACCACCTTCGGCGAACTGCGGGCCGGCCCCGGCGACTACGTGATCGTCCCGACGTCGGTGGTGCACAGGATCGTCCCGCACGGCACCGCCCGGCTCCTGACCGTGGAGGCGACCGGCCACATCGGCCCGCCCAAGCGTTACCTGTCGTCGCGGGGCCAGTTCCTGGAACACGCGCCGTACTGCGAACGCGACATCCGCGGCCCCGGCGAACCGTTCACCGCGGACGGCACCGACGTCGAGGTGCTGGTCCGGCACCGGGCCGGCTGGACCCGGCACGTCTACGCCCACCACCCGTTCGACGTGGTCGGCTGGGACGGCTGCCTGTACCCGTGGATCTTCTCGATCCACGACTTCGAGCCGATCACCGGACGGGTGCACCAGCCACCGCCGGTGCACCAGACGTTCGAGGGGCCGAACTTCGTGATCTGCTCGTTCGTCCCGCGCAAGGTCGACTACCACCCGTTGGCGATCCCGGTGCCGTACAACCACCACAACGTCGACTCCGACGAGGTGATCTTCTATACCGGCGGGAACTACGAGGCCCGCCGCGGCTCCGGGATCGAACAGGGGTCGATCTCGCTGCACCCGTCCGGTTTCACACACGGCCCGCAGCCCGGGGCGGTGGAGAGGGCCCTCGGCGTGGAGGCCTTCGACGAACTGGCCGTCATGGTCGACACGTTCCGGCCGCTCGACCTCTGCGAGCCGGCCCTGGGCGTCGAGGACAGCGGTTACGCCTGGACCTGGAACCGCGCCTAGGAAGAGGTCCTCTCCCGCTGCTGACCGGCCTCCGCCGGTCAGCAGCTCCCGCCGCCGGTCAGCGGCTTCCGCCGGCCAGCAGCTCCCGCCGTCGGTCAGCGGCGGGAGAGGACCGCCAGCAACTCGGCGACCGCCGCCGCCACCATCGCCGCGATCAACGTCGGCAGGCCGCCCACCACCGCGTAGGCCAGCAGGAACAGCGGCGCCATGAACAACAGGTAGGCCGAGACAGCCAACCGGATGTTCCCGGCCCGCAGCCGGGCCAGCACCACACCGACCGGCTCGGGCAGCCGGCTGCGCAGCCAGAAGAGCACCGCGACGAACACCAGCACGCCGATCAGACCCGCCCACGCCCGGGAGATGCCCGGACTGATCTGGGTCATCGCCGCGGTCAGCACCGCCGCGATCAACGTGCCACCCGCGCCGAACTGCACCGTCTCCCGCAGACCCTCAGCCGCCTCGTCCGAGACGTCCAGGACCGGGCGCGTCGGTCGCGCAATCCTGGCGTACGCGTCCTTCGCGTGAGTTTCCTTCTCGGTGTACGCGTCGAAGCCCGGTCCCGCGGCCGGCGGCTCCGCGCTCGGACTCCCGGCCGGCGGCTCCCCATCCGGGCCGGTGGCCGCGGCCGGCGCGTCGAGCGAAGCCTCCTCGGCCAGCGACTCCAGGGCCTGCGCCCACCGGCGGCGCTCCAGCCGGACGATCCCCACGTCCTGCCCCGCGTCGCCGATCGCCGCATCGAGTTCGAGCGCCTCGCCGTACGCCCGCTGCGCCAGGTCGAACAACCGCAGACGGGCGGCGACGACCGCCAGCACCAGGTGGGCCTCGGCCTCCTTCGGCGCCACCCGGACACCGTTCCAGGCGGCGTTCAGCGCCTCCTGCCCGTTGCGGGACTCACTCAGCAGGGCGGCTCCGGTGCGCTGCGCGTAAGCATCGTCGGGCCACCGGGCCAGGATCTCCCCGGCGTCACGGGCGGCATCCGCGTAACGCCGGATGTCGATCAGCGCCATCGCCCGGACCACCAGCGCGGTGAGCGCCGGCGGCTGAACCGTGGCGGCCCGGTCCGCGGCGGCGAACGCCTCGGCCGGTTGATCCGCGGCGAGGTGGATGCGGGCCAGGGTGGCGAGCAGCGCGGTCTCCTGCGGTGCGCTGCTCAGACCGGCGGCGATCTCGTCGGCCGCCTCGTCGTAGCGACCGAGATCGGCGAGCAGCAGGGCTCGTTGCCGGTGTTCCTCCGGCGTGGTGTCAGGCTCCAAGGGGGCGGGCACGTGCCGAGCGTAAGCGCTCTACCTGGAGATGACGTGAGTCGGGGTGAGGCGGCACACCACGCGCACCGTCCCCGGGGCGTCACTGGTCCACGGCTCGTTCGCGTACTTGTAACTCAGCTCGCCGATCAGATCACCCTCGTCGTCACAGAGCGCGACCACGCCCTCCACGGTGAAGTACGAGTACGGCTGCGCCGGGTCGTATCCGCAGATCGAGACCCGCGGCTCCCGTTCCATGTTCAGCGTCTTCCGGCGCCCCCGGATCGTCGAGAACACGACATGGTCGCCGTCCCGTTTGACCCAGATCGGCGTCGACTGCGGGCTGCCGTCCGCGTTGATCGTCGTCAGCACCACATACGTGGGGTTGTCGATCAGTTTCCGGGCGACATCCGGCAGGGCGACGGTCATGGCAGCGATCATGCCCGATACCGCCCGTGCCCTCCCCGTGACGCTGAACACCACACCGCCACAACCACCGCAAACTGCCGCAGACCCCACACGCGCTCATCCCGGCGGGGTAGCCCACCACCTGCTCAGGTGGCCGGATAGACCAGTGCGGTGGCGATCCCGGCCAGCCCCTCGGCACGGCCGGTCAGTCCCAGCCCGTCGGTCGTGGTGCCGGCCACCGTCACCGGCGCGCCGACCGCCTCGGAGAGCACCTTCTCCGCCTCGTCCCGCCGTTTGCCGATCTTGGGGCGTACCCCGACCACCTGCACCGACACGTTGCCGATCGCGAATCCGGCCTCCCGAACCCGGCGGGCCGTCTCGGTGAGCAGCGCCACCCCGGAGGCTCCGGCCCACTCCGGCCGGCTGGTCCCGTAGTTGCTGCCGAGATCGCCCAGCCCCGAAGCCGACAGCAGCGCGTCACAGGCGGCGTGGGCGGCCACATCCGCATCGGAGTGCCCGGCGAGACCCGGCTCACCCGGCCAGTGCAGTCCCGCCACCCAGCAGGGCCGAGAAGCGTCGAACGCATGGACATCGGTCCCGATACCAACCCGCGGAATGATCACCCCAAAAGCCTAGACACGTTCCGCGGTCAGGGCGCGAAGCCCATCCACGTGGTGTGCCCGATCAGACGGCAGCGACAGGACCCGGGACGACAGCAGAGCCGACCACCGCTGAATCCAGCCGCGGCAGGTCCGAGAAGGTCGGGCGAGATCAGGTCCGAGACGGTCAGGCGGGGGCGGTCAGGCGCGAGACGGTCAGACGGGGGCGTCGGGATCCGGGTGGGACAACAGGTAGCCGGCCACCACCAGGTCCAGGGGTCTGGTGATCTTCAGGGCCAGGTCAGAGCCGGGGACGCAGAGGACCGGGTGGCCGAGTTTCTCGACGGCGCCCGCGTCGTCGGTGTGGGCGTCGGCCGCGGCGGCGTGGGCGGCACGCAGGACGGGGGCGCGGAAACCCTGCGGGGTCTGGACGGCGCGCAGCACCGAACGGTCCACGGTGCCGAGCACCGTGCCGTCGGGGGCGGCTTCTTTGATCGTGTCGACCACGGGGAGGGTCGGGATGACCGCGTCGGCGCCGTCCCGGACGGCGGCGGCGACCCGTTCGAACAACGACACCGGAGCCAGGCAGCGGGCGGCGTCGTGCACCAGCACCACACCGATGTCGTCGGGCACCACGGCGAGCGCGGCCGCGACCGACTCCTGCCGTTCGGCACCGCCGGCCACGACGGTGACCGGGGCGATCCGGTCGAGCAGAGCGCGCACGTCATCGACACCGGCCGGCGGGGCGGCCACCACGATCATGCGAACCGAGGGCGCCGCGGCGATCCGGCGGATCGCGTGGACCAGAAGGGGCTCGCCATCGAGCAGGCGGAGCGCCTTGGGAGCGCCGGGCCCGAGTCGCAGGCCGGCGCCGGCAGCAGGAACGACGACCGCGACGTCACCGCGAGCATTGAGCATCGCGGTCACATCGCGGTCGTCGGTCACCGTTTGAAGAGGGATGGCGTCGGGTGATCAGGCCTCGGTGAGGACCTTGTCGAGCAGAACCTCAGCCTCGTCCTTGGTGCTCTTCTCAGCGAGGGCCACCTCACCGACCAGGATGTCGCGCGCCTTGGCAAGCATCCGCTTCTCGCCCGCCGACAGGCCACGCTCACGCTCACGACGCCAGAGGTCACGAACGACCTCGGCAACCTTCAGCGGGTTGCCGGAAGCGAGCTTCTCGAGGTTGGCCTTGTAACGCCGCGACCAGTTGGTCGGCTCCTCGGTGTGCGGAGCGCGGAGGACGTCGAAGACCTTGCCGAGGCCTTCCTCGCCGACCACTTCGCGCACGCCGACTTCTTCGGCATTCTCAGCGGGCACCCGAACCGTCAGATCGCCCTGGGCGACACGCAGAACGAGATACTGCCTTTCAACGCCCTTGATGACCCTAGTCTCGATTGCCTCGATGAGTGCGGCCCCGTGGTGGGGGTAAACAACGGTCTCGCCGACACTGAAAACCATAGGTTCGAAACCCCTTTCGCTGTGTCTAGGGTAACACGCCCAGGCGCCCGTGTCTCGCCCTGACGGTCACTGTTAGTGCAGCTCAGGGGCCCTGTGACGGGGCTTTCTACCGCTTGACAGCGACGCGAGAAGCTGCCTTCGTAACGCAATGTGACTGGTTAGTCACGACCCCTGCTAACGAGTCGGAAATTCCGGACCTGTTGGCTTTGTGAGATCAAGCTTATCGCTAATGTCCGCAACAGCGCACCACTGGCGATGCGGCCCCCCGTGCGGGAGGCTGGACGGGAGTTCCCCGACCGAAGCAGGATCTGGTCGGCCAGGGGGGAGGTTGAGTCATGGCTGGCGTGAGCGACAACAACGGCAGGCCGCCCGGGGGCGGTGCGCCCGACGACCTTCCCGATCTCCCCGAGGAGTGGGGGGTCATCGTCATACCGGACGACCTCTCCGCGCTCGCCGACGAGGTCGAGGCGGTTCGTGCCGAGCTGAACACGGCCGAGCCCACCACCCGGTGGCAGCGCGTGCTGCGGCGCCCGGCGGTCCGGCGTCTCCGGCGGATCGGCAGGTTCGCCGTGCGCACCCCCGCTTTGATCATCTCGGTGGCGGTGATGGTGACGGTGGCCAGCCTGTTCGCCTCGGCCTGGCCCGGACCCGCCCGCCAGCCCGCCACCCAGCGCACCTCCGGCACGGTCGACGAGCCGACCACCGGCGCGCTGCCCGCCACCGACCTGGTCGGCGCCGACGGACAGAGCGTCTCGATCCGTGGGCACCTCCCCGCGGTCGTGCTGCTCACCGACGGCTGCGACTGCGGTGCCCTGATCGCCGACACGATCAGTGCCGTCTCCGCGGAGACGGCCGTCCTGGTCGTTACGGTCAGCGCCGTCTCCGCCAGTCCGTCCGTCCTGCGACCACCGGCCCAGACGCCCCGGGCCGACGGCAAGAGCGTCACCTTCCTGCTCGACCAGACCGCCGGACTGCGCCGCCATCTGCGCCTCGGCACCCCGGACGGCACCGCCGCGGTGATCCTGGTGAACAGCTCCGGCGACATCATCCGCACTTGGCAACGAACCGCCTCGGTCGAGGACATCCGCCCCGACCTGGCCCGGCTCTGAGCTGGGGAGCGCCACACCGCGTGACCAGCCGTCAGACCCCACCGGCGGCGTGTGACGACCCCGGCGATCCGGCCGCGTACGACAACTGGGGCAATCGCGCAGGACAGCCCCAGTAATAAAGCCTCGACTGATATCCGGAAAATCAGCCGAGAGACCGCTCCAGCTTGTATCGGAAGATCACCGGCCCGGCGTCGTCCACCGCGATCCGCAGGTGCAGTTCGTCGGCGAGACCGAGGCTGAACATCTCCGGCGTGCGGTCGCCCGAGCAGGCCAGCCCGCGGCCCGACTCGTTCTCCGCCAGGCTCACCCGGACCCGGCTGCCCTCGGCGCCCGCGCAGACCACCGACACGGTGAAGTCGCCGCCGCCGACATCGGCCACCTCCTCGTGGCTGGTGCCGGCGGCGAGCGCCACGCTCGCCGCCATCTCCTGCCGCCCGGTGTCCGGCAACAGCTGCTCGGCGGAGCCCCGCCATTCGGCCACCCGCGCGTCGGTCGCCGGCCGCGGCGCCGCGCGTATCCACCACACCACGGCCGCCACCAGGATCAGCGCGGCGGTCGTGTGCAGCACCAGTCCTCGTCCCCGTTCGCCGTTCACGCTGTGAGAGTAGAGGCCTCCAGGAGAGTGACATAGAGCGTGAGTCCCGGGCCGAACGCGAGCATCAGGATGCGCCGCGGCGGCAACTGTCGTTTACGCAGCGCATCCAGCACCAACAACACAGTGGGTGAGGAGCAGTTGCCGTAGGCGGACAGCACCCCGCGGGAGGCCTCGAGCGCGTCGTCGTCCAGGCCCAGTTGTTCCTGGACGACGTCGAGGATGCGCGGACCGCCCGGGTGCACGGCCCAGCCGTCGATCGCGTCCACGGTCAGGCCGTGCCGGGCGAGCACGTCGTCGACCAGTCCGCGGACGTGCGCCGCCAGCACGGCGGGCACCTCGGCGGACAGGCCCATCCGGAACCCCAGGTCGGTGACTTCCCAGGTCATGTGGTCGGCGGTCGTCGTGTCGGTGACGGCGGCGACCTCACGCACGGCGTACCCCGCAAGGGCCTGGTCCCGGGGTGTGAGGACGACGGCGACCGCCGCGTCCGAGAAGAGGGCGTGCGACACGATCTGCTGGATGTCGGTGCGGTCCGCCGGGGGCTGCAGGTGCAGGCTGGTCAGTTCGGCGCAGAGCAGCAGCGCGGGTCGGCCGCGGGCGGTCACGTAGTCGGAGGTGGCGCCGAGTCCCGGCAACGCCGCGTAACAACCCATGTGCCCGACGAAGAGGCGTTGCACCGTCGGTGACATCCCGAGGTCCCGGGCCAGGAGGATGTCCAGGCCCGGGGTGGCGTAGCCGGTGCACGAGCAGACCGCGAAAAGACCCACATCGCCCGCGCTCAGCCCGGACGTCTCCAGAGCCCGGCTGACCGCGGCCTTGCCGAGCGGGATCGCCTCGGTCTGGTAACGGCGCATCCGGCGTTCGGTCGACCAGTTCGCGACGTCCTCCACCAGTGGGCTGACCGCGGCCTGCCGGGTCCGCACCCCGGAATTCTCGAAGATCCGCCGGGCGATGCGGCGTTGCGCCCCGGTGTACCGCCGGGCGAAGTAGCCGTCCCAGACCTCGGCCTGTGCCGTCGCGGGCGGCAGCGCCACGCCCATCCCACTGATCACCGCTGCCATGACCGGCCTCTCACCATCGGGGTGTGACGCCACCGGCGTCCGGGTCGCCGCCGAGAGCCTCCACGCCCAGCCAGTCCGCGCAGACGTCGCTGGTCGCGGGTTGCAGGGAGCCGGCCCGGGCGTCGCGGTAGAGCCGTTCCAGCTGGTTACCGCGGCGCATCGCCGAGGTGCCCGCCGCCTCCAGCATCGACGCGGCGACCTCGGCCGCGGTGGTTCCGGCGAGGAGTTTCGCCCGCCACACCCAGCGTTTCGTCTCGGCGTCGCCGGGTTTCTCGTCCACCCGGCGGGCGGCTTCCCGGACGGCGAGGTGCGCGGCCTCCACCGCCGCGTCGGCGCGACCGATCCGGGTGCGTACCGACGGCAGGTGGGTCAGGCCGCGTTCGGTGAGGTGGGCGACGGCGGCATCCACCGCCGCGCGGGCCACCCCGACGTAGACCGCCGCGTAACTGGCCACCATCCAGTGCGGCGCCAGTTGCGCCACCATCAGCGCCAGGCCCTCCACCCCGCCCAGGAGCGCGGCCGGCGGGACGGTGACGTCGATGTGCAGATCGTGCGAGCCGGTGGCGCGCATCCCGAGGGAGTCCCAGGTCTCCTCGACGCGCAGGCCCGGACCGGCCGGGACCAGGAACTGCGAGACCTGGGCGGGGTCGTCCTCGGCGCGGGCGGCGATCAGGTACGCGTCCGCGTGCCCCGCCCCCGAGCAGAACGTCTTGGCGCCGGCGATCCGGTACCCGTCCTCGGTCCGCCGGTACGTGGTGCTGATCTCGGACAGGCGGGAGCCGGCGCCGCGTTCGCTCATCGCGACCGCGTACCAGCTGCCCGCGGCGGCCGCCTTGAGGTGTTCGTCGCGGGCGGCCAGGGCCTCGTGCGGGAGTCCCAGGGTCTCGGCCATCCGGTCGCTGACCCCGACCAGGGCACCGGTGACCGAGGCGTGCATGTTGAAGACCAGCGCCGTGGCGCCGTTGCCGCGGGCCAGCTCGTAGGCGACGTCGGCGTACTCGGCGAAGCCGGCCCCGCCGCCGCCGAGCGTGGACGGCACGGTCAGTCCGAAGAACCCGGACGTGCGCAGGTCGGCGAAGTCCTCGACGGGGAACGTGCCGTCACGGTCGGTGGCGGCGGCGCGGGCGGCGAAGCGGGGGGCGAGTCTGCGGGCCTCATCAAGCATGAACCTCTCCTACCAAGCGGGAGTCCGGCGTGCGGCCGGCTTCGCGGCCGATGCCCTGATAGAGGACAACCGTGGAGAGCGTCGGAACAAGGCGACCACCACCGGGGGTACGCCGGAACGCGGGCCGCCGGAACAGGCCGGGAGGGGACATGCGGTCGAGCCTCGCATGAGATCACCCCACCCGCCACACCGGCGGTCACGCGACAAGCACTCAACGTGATCAAGTTGGCCCGTCCGGAACCCGGCGCGGCGGTCACCCTCGCCACCACGCTGCCGGCCTGCCGCCGGCCCTCAACGGCCGATCGACCTGATCACGGCGCCGGATGCCCGGGTAGGCGCACGCCGCCGATCGCCGCCCATTACGCTGATCTAACACCTTGGTGTCTCTATTTGGAGGATCGTGATGCGCTCGCTGCGAACCCGTCGCGCCGGCCTGGTCGCGGGTGCCGCCACGGTCGCTGCCCTGATCTCCGGCTGTTCAGCCGGTCAGGTCGCGGAAACCGCCATCCTGGACACGCCGATCGCCGGCGTGGACTCGGAGAGCGCCGACGGCAGTGTCCTGGTCCGCAACCTCCAGGTGGAGTACAACGGGATCGAGGGCTACGAGGCCGGCGAGAACGCCCCGCTGGAGCTCAGCCTCTACAACCAGACCGCCGAGGCGATCACCGTCACGATCACCAGCCAGGCGCCGGACCGCGCCCAGGTGGTCGCCGCCGACAAGGTCGGTTTCGTCGGTGCGGCGAGCCCGTCCGTGTCCGCGTCACCGTCGGAGAGCGCCTCCCCGTCGCCGTCCGGGGGTGCTTCGGCCTCCCCGTCGGCGAGCGAGAGCGAGTCCGCCGACCCGGAGACCTCGGACTCCGCGTCCCCGTCGGCCGAGCCCAGCGAGAGCGCCGCTCCGTCGGTCACCGCCGCCAGCATCAAGGTCGAGGCGATGAGCACCGCGCTGTTCCGTCCGAGTGACGCCAGCCCGCTGCAGGTCGTCGGCCTGTCCGAGCCGCTGAAGCCGGGCACCGCGGTCAACCTGGTCTTCGCGTTCAGCAACGGCGCCCCCGAGCTCGTGCTGCAGGCGCCGGTCGCCAGCCCGCTGACCCCGGCCTCCCGCGGTGCGGCCGAGGCCGTCGAGGGCTCCGAGTCGGAGCACTGAGCCCGAGCGCTCGGCCCGAGCACTGAGTTTCAAGCCCCGATCTTCAAGCCCCGAGTCGGAACGCCGGCCCGGGGCGCTGAGCTCGACCGCCGCGGGGCACCGGACCGGATTGTCGGACCGGCGAGCTAGCTTGTCGGTGTGACGTCCTCGAAGACCGCCAAGGCGCCCCGGCCCGCATACCTCTGCGACGCCTGTGGCCACCAGCCACCGAAATGGCTCGGCCGCTGCCCCGAGTGCGGCGAGTGGGGTTCGGTCGTCGAGTCCACCGTGAGCGTGCCGCTGGCCTCCGGCCGGGTGGTCAGCTCACGGATGCCGGCCGAGCCGGCCCGCCCGATCGCCCAGATCAGCGCCGCCCCCGCCCAGGCGGTGGCCACCGGTGTCGGTGAGCTCGACCGGGTGCTCGGCGGTGGCCTGGTCCCCGGTTCGGTGGTGCTGCTGGCCGGCGAGCCCGGTGTCGGCAAGTCCACGCTGCTGCTCGACGTCGCCCATCAGTGGACCAAGCACGCGGGCACCCCGTCGCTGGTGGTCAGCGGTGAGGAGTCGGTCAGCCAGGTCCGGTTGCGGGCCGAGCGGCTGGGTGCGCTGAGCGACCGCCTCTTCCTCGCCGCGGAGAACGATCTGGGCACGGTCATCGGCCACCTCGACGCGGTCAAGCCGGGCCTGCTCATCCTCGACTCGGTGCAGACCGTGTCGGCGCCCGGCACCGAAGGCGTCCCCGGCGGCGTCACCCAGGTCCGCGCGGTGACCGCCGCCCTGGTCGCGATCGCCAAGGAGCGCGGCATCGCCACCGTCCTGGTGGGTCACGTCACCAAGGACGGCCAGGTCGCCGGCCCCCGGGTGCTGGAGCACCTGGTCGACGTGGTGCTGCACTTCGAGGGCGACAAGCACTCCTCGCTGCGCCTGGTCCGCGGGGTGAAGAACCGGTTCGGCGCGGCCGACGAGGTGGGCTGTTTCGAGATGCACGAGGGCGGCATCACCAGCCTGCCCGACCCGTCCGGCCTCTTCCTCACCCGCTATCTCGAGCCGGTGCCGGGCACCTGCGTCACCGTGGCGATGGAGGGCCGGCGCGCCCTGGTCACCGAGGTGCAGGCGCTGATCGGGGCCGAGGTGCAGGGTTCGCCCCGGCGCACCGTCTCCGGGCTGGACAGCGCCCGCCTCGCCATGGTCCTGGCGGTGCTGGAGCGGCGCACCAAGCAGCTCAAGCTCTACAACCGGGAGGTCTTCGCGGCCACCGTGGGCGGCATCCGGCTGACCGAGCCGTCGGCCGACCTGGCGATGGCCCTGGCGGTCGCGTCCGGCGGTCTCGACCTGGCGATGGCACCGACCCTGGTGGCGATCGGCGAGGTCGGCCTGACCGGTGAGATCCGCCGGGTCGGCGCGGTGGGCCGGCGGATGGCCGAGGCGGCACGGCTCGGTTTCAAGGTCGCGCTCGTCCCGCCGGGCTGCGGCTCCGACGGCGAGGCCGGCGCGCCCAAGGGCATGGAGGTGATCGAGGTCGGTGATCTCCGGTCGGCGCTGCAGAGCGCGGCGCGCGCCTCGGCAGCCCACGGCACGCGGTGACTGATGGTCACGAATCATCACGCTACGGAGCATTCATCGAACCATGCCTCGTTGACGTGGATAACAGTCCGTAGAATGTCCAGGTGCCGCTCGACCGCGATGCTTCCCGACCCGCCGCAGCCAGTTCCACGCCGCGCCCCGGCGTCAACGGCGCGGGTCATCGCGCGATGACCCCGCCGACCGGCTCCGGACTCAGCGGGAGCGCCAGTGATCCGCTGCGCGCCAACCTCGCCCTGATGGCTCCCGGCACGGCGCTGCGTGACGGCCTCGAACGCATTCTGCGTGGCCGCACCGGCGCGCTGATCGTTCTCGGTTACGACGCGGTGGTCGAGACCATCTGCACCGGCGGCTTCGCGCTCGACGTGGAGTTCTCCGCCACCCGGCTGCGTGAGCTGTGCAAGATGGACGGGGCGGTGGTGCTCTCCAGCGACGGCACCCGCATCGTCCGGGCCGCCGTGCACCTGATGCCCGACCCGTCGATCCCGTCCGAGGAGTCCGGCACCCGGCACCGCACCGCCGAGCGGGTGGCCAAGCAGTCCGGCTTCCCGGTGATCTCGGTGAGCCAGTCGATGCACATCATCGGCCTGTATGTGAACGGGCAGCGCCACGTCCTGGACGACTCGGCGGCGATCCTGTCCCGGGCCAACCAGGCGCTGGCCACCCTGGAGCGCTACAAACTGCGCCTCGACGAGGTGTCCGGCACCCTGTCCGCCCTGGAGATCGAGGATCTGGTCACGGTCCGGGACGCGGTCGCCGTGGTGCAGCGTCTCGAGATGGTCCGCCGGATCGCCGACGAGATCTCCGGTTACGTGGTGGAGCTCGGCACCGACGGCCGGCTGCTCGCCCTGCAGCTCGACGAGCTGATGGCCGGTGTCGACGCCGACCGCACCCTGGTCATCCGCGACTACCTGCCGACCGGCCGCAAGTCACGCACCCTCGACGAGGGCCTGGTCGAGCTGGACCTGCTCACCGCCACCGAGATGATCGACCTGATCGCGGTGGCCAAGGCGATCGGCTACGCCGGGGCCTCGGACGCGCTGGACTCGGCGGTGTCGCCGCGTGGGTTCCGGCTGCTCGCCAAGGTGCCCCGGCTCCCTCCGCAGATCGTCGACCGGCTGGTCGATCACTTCGGCAGCCTGCAGCGGCTGCTCGGCGCGACGGTGGAGGATCTGCAGGCGGTGGAGGGTGTCGGCGACGCCCGGGCCCGCGGGGTCCGGGAGGGCCTGTCCCGGCTGGCCGAGGCGTCGATCCTGGAGCGGTACGTCTAGGACCCGTTCCCCCGCCGGTGAGATGGGTCACTCCAGCTTCGGACAGTCGGGTTGAGGTAAGCCGCATAAGCCGCCAATCCGGCACGACTTCACCGACGACACGATCACCCTGCGTAGTCAACCCTTTCGGGTTCGCCCGACGGGGACCTACCGTTGCGGCCAGCCGCTCGTCGCGGCGTCCCGCAGGGGAGATTCTGATCCGGGCCGAGCAACTTATCGGTCACCGCATGACGGCCCGGGGAGTCAGTGGTGAGACCGCCCCCGACCCGACATCCGGGGGCCGATCTTGCGCTGGTTCACGCTCGCTCTCGGCGGCGCCGTCCTGGCCACCGCCGCCTTCACCGGTGCCGCATCCGCGGTGGGCTCGTCCCCGGACTGTGCCACCGCCGCCACCGCGACCTACCGGCACACGTTCGACGGGGCCGGCGGCACCGCCACGGTCACCGCCGAACAACCGCTCTGTGCGGGCCAGGAGCAGGCGTTCACGCTGGTGTCGTACACCGATCAGGGATCGGCCTACGACAGCGACCGGGTGTGGATCACGGCGGACCGGTCGACAGTCACCATGGAGGTCGCTGTGCCGGCCTGCCGCGCCCGGGTGGTCGGTTCGATCGGCGCGAAAGCCGGCGGCACGAGCCTGGACACGTACCGGGGCGGGACCGGCGACTGCACGGTCACCCCGGCCGTGAGCTTCGAGAGCTACTGCGACGGGGTGCTGCACATCCGGCTGGGCAACGGCACGGACGCGACGGTGGACGCGGTGTTCCAGGTCCGCGGGAAGACGGTCCGGGTCGCCCCGGGCGAGAGCACCGACCAGGTGTTCCGGACCACGGAACCGGTCGAGGTCCGGGACAGTTCCCCGGCCACCCACACCGGGGTCTGGGCCGATCCGGGGACCTGCCCGGCCTCCTGACGGGGGCCGGGCTCACGGTAGGCGTACTCAGAAGAGCTTTTGAACGTCGCCTTTCGGGCCGTCTCCGGCAAGGACGAAGTCCTCACCCAGCGATTCGACGAGACCGTCCTCGACCAGCCCGGACAGGGCGCGGGCGCGCTGCACCTCGTCGGTCCACACCATGTCCAGGCGCTGGCGCGGCACCGGGCCCTCGGTGTGCCGCAGCACCTCCAGCAGCAGCCCCCGCACCTGCCGGTCGGTCCCGGCGTAGCGCTGCGGCTTGCGGCTGGGGCCCTCCGGCAGCGGCTCGCCCTTCAACCGCCAGGCGCAGACCGTGTGGAACGGGCAGTCCACGCACTTGGGCGACCGGGCGGTGCAGACGATCGCGCCCAGCTCCATGAACGCGATGCTGGCGACCGCCGCGGTCTCGGCGTCCTCGGGCAGGAGCGCCTCCATCGCCACCAGGTCGGCGGTCGTGGTGGCCTGACCGGCGTCCGGTTTGCCCTCGACCACCCGGCACACCACGCGGCGCACGTTCGTGTCGACCACCGGATGCCGCTGGCGGTAGGCGAAGGTGGCCACCGCGCGGCCGGTGTACGTCCCCACCCCCGGCAACGCCAGCAGCTGGTCGAGGTCGTCCGGGACCCGCCCGTCGTGGCGTTCCACGATCGCGACCGCGCAGGCGTGCAGGCGCATCGCCCGCCGGGGGTAGCCGAGCCGCCCCCACATCCGGATCGCCTCCGACGGCGGATCCTCGGCGAGCGCGGCCGGATCGGGCCACCGCGTCATCCAGGATCTCCAGGCGGGTTCCACCCGGACGACGGGGGTCTGTTGCAGCATCACCTCGCTGACCAGGACCCCCCAAGGAGTGGTGTCGGGCTGCCGCCAGGGCAGATCCCGAGCGTTGGCGTGGTACCAGGCGATGGCGTCGTCGGCGAGAGTCATAGCAGGACTTACTGTAGGCGGGTGCATGAGCTAGCCATCACCGTCATCGGTCCGGACCGGACCGGCATCGTCGCCGACGTGGCCGAAGCCCTCGCGGGCGTCGGCGCGAACCTCACCGACTCGACGATGACCCGCCTGCGGGGCCATTTCGCGATGACCCTGGTCTGCAACGGCCCGACCGCCGAGGAGGTCGAGGGCGCGCTGGCCCCGATCACCACCGGCGGTCTGCTGGCCACGGTCCGCCGGGTCGAGCCCGAGTCGGACGGCAAGCCGGCCGGCGAGCCCTACCTCGTGAGCGTGCACGGCGCCGACCGTCTCGGCATCGTCGCCGCCGTGACCAGGGTGGTCGCCGCCGCGGGTGGCAACATCCTCGATCTCACCACCCGGCTGACCGGCCCGCTGTACGTGCTGGTCGCCGAGGTCGATCTGCCCGCCGGCGCCGGTGAGGAGCTGGCCGAGCGGCTCGCCGTGGCCGCCGCCGAGCTGGGCGTCGACGTGACGTTGCGGCGTTCCGATTCGGAGATCCTGTGAGCGACCCCGACCTCCAGTGGACCGGGCCCGAGGGCCGGGTCCTGCCCGTGGTCACCGCCCCGGCGAGTGTGCTGAGCACGGTCGGCGAGGAGGTCGACCCCACCGACCCGGCGATCGTGCAGCTGGCGGCGGACCTGGTTTCCACCATGCGGGTGTCACCGGGTTGTGTCGGTCTGGCCGCTCCGCAGGTTGGTGTCGGCGTGCAGATGTTCTCCCTGAACGTCGTCGGCCACCCGAAGACGGCCACCTCGCACGGCACGTTCGTGCTCTGCAACGCGAAGATCATCGAGGCGAGTCGCTGGCGTCCCGGACGCGAGGGCTGCATGTCGGTGCCCGACCTGACCGGCGACGTCAAACGGGCCGGCCGGATCGTGGTGGAGGCGGTCCTGCCGGGCAGCGGCGAGGCGGTCACCATCGCCACCGACGCGTTCGAGGCCCGCGCCCTGCAGCACGAGATCGATCACTGCGGCGGCAAGCTGTTCCTCGATCGGGTGGCCGGAGCACACGCCATCTACCAGCGCAAGGTCTACCTCTGACGGCAGTCTCTAACGAGCGAATCGCGAGTTGGTGTCGCATAACCGGCGCGTCGTGCACATGGCGCCGGGTATGCGGTCTACCGTGTGCGCATCATGCGTGCGACGGTTGGTCCCCTCTCAGCCTCTGTCTACTGGCGGCGGCGCGCGGTCGTTCTCGGCGCGGTGCTGCTCGGCGTCATCGTCCTCTTCGTGTCCTGCTCCGGCGGGGACGACAAGGATTCGGGCACCAAGAACGCGTCGACGCAATATCCGACGCCCGCACCGGCGTCGGCCTCACCGACCCCGTCCTTCCTGGACAGTGCGCCGGGCGCCGGTCCCGCGCTGCCCGACCCGGCCGATCTTCAGTCGGCGACGCCGGACGACAACGAGCTGCCGGCCGGCACCGACCCGACCGTCACGTTCGGCTCCACCGCGAGCGCCGGCTCCGGCACGGCCGCGCTGCCCGCCGACGGCACCTGCGCCGACTCCGAGCTGTCGGTGACGCCGATCCCGGCGGCCGCCGAGGTCAAGCGGGGCGTGCCGGTCGAGCTCCGCATCAAGGTCAAGAACGTCGGGACGCGGACCTGCAACCGCGACGTGGGCTCCGGCCCGCAGGAGCTCTACCTGGAGCAGGGCGCGCAGAAGTTCTGGTCGTCGGACAAGTGCAACCCGTCCGCCGACAGCGACCTGCGGTCCTTCGCCCCGGGTGCCGAGCGCGAGTACCAGGTCACCTGGAACGGCCGCCAGTCCACGCAGTGCGAGGGCACCACCCCGTCCGGTCCGGTCCCGGCCGCCGGGCAGTACGAACTGCGGTCCCGCCTCGGCACGATCATCAGCGAGCCGGTCACCCTGTCGATCGTCGCCTGACCGTCCCTTGGTCGCCGCACTCGAGCTCTACCTGGACGTAGACGCGACACGACGACTTCGTACCCTCTGGCGCGCGCTGGAGGCCGAAGGCATCCCGACCATGGGATCACTGCACCAGAAGCACCGGCCGCACATCTCGCTCGCCGCCGCCCACCGCCTCGACCCGCATGCGGTGGCGGACGCGCTCAGCGGCTTCCAGGTCGCCCGGGACCTGACGGTGAGCATGGACTTCGCCGGCCAGTTCGTCGGGCGGGTCCTCTGGCTGGGCGTCACGGTGACCGCCGAACTCCTGGACCATCACCGGGCCGTCCACGACCGTCTGACGGCCGGCGGCGTGGAGGTGTGGGAGCACTACCGGCCGGGCCGCTGGGTCCCGCACTGCACCGTGTCGTTGCGTGTCCCCAACCCGATGATGGCGCCGGCGATCCGTCGCTGTCTGGAGATCCTGCCCCTGCGTGCCACGGTGACCGGCGCCGCCCTGGCCGACCACGCCAACGACATCCTCCACCCGCTCTGAGACACGGTCAGGTCGCGGCGGCGCCCAGACGTGCGGCCGTCTCCGGTGGCAGCGGGTAGGGCCGCTCGGCCGGCAGCAGCGCTGCGGCGGCCGTCTCGTCCCCGGCGCCGAGGTGGTCGCGGATCGTCCGCACCAGCGGCGTCACGTCGGTGATCGACACCGTCCACTCGTCCACGTAGCGCGGCACCGCGGAACCGCCCAGCCCCAACTGCAGCGACCGGTACGGCAGCGCCCGCAACCGCAGGTCCCGTTCCGGATCCCACTGCACCCGGGTCGGTGCCCGTTTCAGGTCCCGCTGCCACGATGCCCGGTCACTGTGGAGACCGCGCACGTAGTGGCTCAGCGAGGCCCGTTCCAGCGCCCACTCGAACCCGTCGCGGGTGATCGTCACCGCCAGCACCCGTTCCTGGCCCGCCGCGGTGGCCCACGAGCAGCGGTACATCATCCACAGGAACGACGGCTTGATCCAGGTCATCCGGTCCCGTTTGAACGGCTCCACGAACCGTCCGGCGGCCACCGCCGGCGTTGCGATCGCCGTCGAGTAGGCCTGGTAGACGGTCACTGTTCGATCGTCGTAGTCGGCTCGTACTTCATGCATCCGCCGATGATCCGTCCGCGGCCTTGTCCGGGCCATCGATTTTGCCGCGCACTTCAGGCGAAATATCGGTCAACCGCTCCAATGAGTTGTTAGCGAAGAATCATGTGATATGCGGTATCGAACAGCAAGAACGGCCCGGACCGAAAGGTCCGGGCCGTTCTCGATGAAACCGTCCTACTCCTCGGTGTTACTGACCCCGAGGTCGGCCGGAACCGCATCCGGCACCGACACGCCACGGTCAGCCCCGCGGAAGACCAGCTTGGCCTTCTCGACCTTCTCCGGGTCGCCCTCGCAGTCGACCACGACGATCTGGCCGGGGCGCAGTTCGTTGAAGAGGATCTGCTCGGACAGGGTGTCCTCCAGCTCGCGCTGGATGGTCCGGCGCAGCGGGCGGGCGCCGAGGACCGGGTCGAAGCCCTTG
>NZ_JZKF01000035.1 GCF_000962825.1 Actinoplanes rectilineatus | reverse complement strand
GAACTTGAAAGCCCGCTTCACCGTGCGCTTGGACATACCTCACATGTTAGCACGCTTGTTTGTAACCGATCTTGCGGGCAGGCTGCGGGTAGACGCCGAGTTCGCCTTGACGGCGAATCGGCTACCCCTGACCTGCTCCGCAGGAGTCCGTTTCCTCTCCGGCCTGAAGGCCGGAGTATCCACGGAGGCATCTGATGACGGTACGCAGGCCCGGCACACGGCGAGCGAACGCCACCCGGCTCAGACGTCCAGGGGCGTCCTGCGGAGATCGGCAGTCAGGCAGCTGATCAATCGCCCGCAGGGGTTCGCTGTTTCCGGTGCCCGTAACCGCGGAAACGCGGCGGACGATTGATCAACACCGATGACGCTCCAGAAATCGAGCACGCGAAACTCCTCTCCCAAGCTTCTACGGTGGCCCGCCCCGGCCCGCTGGTCAGCGGATCGCCACCACGATCCGCTCTTCGAGGTCCTGGAAGACCACGTCGACCTCGCTGAAGCCCGCCTCGCCCAGCGCCGCCCGCTGGAACTCCAGGCTCGCCCCCGCCCAGTCCCGCGAACCCTCCGGCCACAGCTTGCGGCGCTCGGCGAGGGCCTCGGCCAGCTCCGGGCGCTGTTCGACGGACGCCCACCAGTCCGCCCAGGACTCGGCCCCGGCATTGATGCCCCTCTGCTGGCGGGCCTCGTCGATGGCCTTGCAGGCGGCCTGCAGGCGACCACCGGACGGCAGCGGCACGTGGTCGGCGTTGATCAGCACACCGCCGGGCCGCAGCAGCCCGGCCGCGGTCCGGTAGACGCCGGCCAGGTCCGGCGGCGACAGCCAGTGCAGGGCGGTGCTGGACAGTACCGCGTCGAAGGTGCCCAGGTCACCGGCCCAGGACGGTTCGCGCAGGTCCGCGCGTACCCATTGCAGCCTGCCGTCCTGGTCGCCGAGCGCGCCCTCGCCGATGGCGAGCAGTACCGGGTCGACGTCCACGGCCACCGAACGCCCCTGCGGGAACCGGCGCAGGAACCGCTCGCTGATCGCGCCGGGGCCGCACGCCAGGTCGAGGACGGTCAGTTCGGGTGCCGGGCACAACTGGGCGAGGACGTCGAACATCACGTCGTACACCCGGTCGCGCTGTTCGATGTAGACGGTCTGCTGGGCGTCCCAGCGACGCAGTAGGTCGATCATGAATGCTCCTGTGGCTGGCTTTTCGCTAGTCTCGCGTGGGTGTGCCCGGCGGCGATCAGTTCCTGATGGCCAGGTCGAGCGGTCTGCGGCTCAGCAGGTGAGCCTCCATCAAGGATCGCGACACTATTGCATCTTCCTTGCAACAGCTATAGATATGCAATATGTCGGGGGTCTCTCCGTCACCCGAGCCAGTCGTTGCCGGGCAGACCGGGGAGCCTGGTGATGTCCAGCTCCGGTCTAGATCCGCCGCCGGGCCGAGGCCGAAGTGCTCCACCGGCCGGCGCACCCGCTCGGCCGCGACGATGGTGAGCCGCCCGGAGACCCCTCGAAATCAGCTGTCACGACACTTCGGTGAACGACTGAAGGCCGATGGTGCCGAGCAGGCTCAAGGTACGGGCATCGGCGGAACCCGGGGCCGCGGTGTAGATCACGATCCGCAGGTCACTGCCTTCGACGGTGAGGACGTCGCAGTCGAGGGTCAGTGCTCCGACCTGCGGGTGGAGCACGGTCTTACGGGTCGCTGCGTGGCGGGCCACGATTCCGTGCCGCCAGAGTTCGTCGAAGCGTGCGCTGGTACGCCTCAGGTCGGCGATCAGGGTGCGGAGTGGTTTGTCGTCGGGGTGGCGGCCGGCCGCGGCGCGCAGGTCGGCGACGGCGGCGGTCTCGAATTCGGAATCCTGTACGGGGGTGGCCACGATCCGGGTCGGTCCGCCGGTGAAGTGGCGCCACAACAGGTTGCGCTGACGGTCGGTCTCACCCTTCATGTCGCCGAGCAGGGCTTCGCCGAGCGGGTTGACGGCAACCAGGTTCCAGGCGGCGTCGAGGACCATGAGGGGGACGTCGCCAAGACGGTCGAGCATGCGCTGGACACCTGGGGTCAGGTGCCGGTTGACGCCCGCGGTACGAGGGTTGGCGTGCCCGGCGAGGTGAAACAGGTGAGCGTTCTCGTCATCGCTGAGCCGCAGTGCCCGTGCGAGGGCTTCCAGGACCGAAGGTGACGGGTTGCCGGCGCGGCCCTGTTCGAGGCGGGCGAGGTAGTCGACGGACACCCCGGCGAGGTGGGCGACCTCCTCGCGGCGCAGACCGGGTGCTCGCCGCAGGTTGCTGGTGGACAGCCCGACACTCGCCGGGGTAACGCGGTCTCGCCAGGTGCGCAGGCACCGGGCCAGTTCGTCGTGGTTCACCCTCTGATCATCGCGCGTCGTGGGCTGATCAGCGTCGCCCTGCCAATCCTAGGCAGAAGCGGTCTCTCGTGCCCCCGGCCGGGCGGCGGCACGGTAGTGGTGCAGCGGCCGAGTCCTTGGCCGCACAGGTCAGGGAGCGTCATCGATGAACCGACCGCACCAGGCGCGACGTCCTGGTCCCGATCCTCGGGCCGGGAAGTCCGACGAGGAGTTCGACCGGGCCCTGGTCGTCGACACCCGAGCGGTGTTCACCGCGGTCATCGCCGCCGCTCGGCCCACGCCCTGCAGTCCGCCCGTTCCCGCTGTTCCTACCGTTGTGGAGAACCGACCATGAGCACGCACCCGAACCACCACCCCGCGCCCATCACCATCGAGGCCCGCCGGCTCGAGGGCAAAGTCATCCTGATCACCGGCGCCTCCGCCGGTATGGGCGAGGCCGCCGCCCGCCGGTTCGCCGCCGAAGGAGCCCGGGTGATCGCCGGAGCCCGGCGCACCGACCGGCTCGAAGCACTCGCGAAGGAACTGTCCGCGACCGGCAACGAGGTGGTCGCCGTCCCGCTCGACGTCACCGACGAGGCCTCCGTCGCGGCGGCGGTCGCCACCGCCGTCGACCGGTTCGGCCGGCTCGACGGTGCGCTGAACGCCGCCGGGATCACCAGCGACGGCACACCGCTGCACGAGAAGCCCACCGACGTCTACGACCGGATCATGGACATCAACGCCAAGGGCGTCTTCCTGTCCATGAAGTACGAGATCCCCGCCCTGCTCGCCGCCGGCGGCGGCTCGATCGTCAACGTGTCGTCCATCGGAGGCATGGTCGGCGTCGCCGGCATCTCCGAGTACGTGGCATCGAAGTGGGCGGTCAACGGTCTCAGCAAGAGCGCCGCGCTCGAACTGGCCTCCTTCGACATCCGGGTCAACGCGCTCGCACCGGGTTCCACCCGCACGGAGATGTGGGACCAGCTTCCGGTCCACTTCCAGGAACACCTCGCGGCCATGGCCCCGATGAACCAGATCGCCCTGCCCGACGACATGGCCCGCGCCGCGCTGTTCCTGCTCTCCGACGAGAGCCGCTGGACCACCGGTGCCATCATCCCCGCCGAGGGCGGACACCACATCGGTCGATGAAGGACCCGTGGCCGGGGCCCCGCGGCCCCGGCCACACCACCCTGCCGGGGCCTCAGCGGGGAACGGCCGTGCAGTTCGGAGGATCGTCACCGCCACCACGGTGACGATGGCCGGAGCAGTCAGATCGCTCCTGCTGGCGATGGCGGCACGGGCAGGAGCCGGTTCGAGGCCACCGGCCGTGGTGCGGTCATTCCCGCGCGGCCAGTACAGCGACCGGCCGGCCCAGGGTCGCCGACCAGGTGGTCAGCACACCGGCGGTCCCGGTGATCAGGAACCCGACCAGGACCACCGTCGCGATCAGCAGCCACGGCAGGTCGAGGGCTGCGGCCCCGGACACCGCCCCGGTGGTCGACAGCGCGGCCGGCAAGGTACCGCCCGCTGCGAATCCACCCAGAACCAGGCCGATCATGGTGACCAGCGAGGACTCCACGAGGGGCTTTCCCTACCCTGCTCGGTCTCGGCGCAGTGAACAGCGCGGCGCGGTGCGCCCACCCCGCAGGGATGCGCCCACCGGATCGCCCGGCACGGTCACATCGATGATGGTGGTCAACTGCTTCCTTCCGTCGTCGAACACCGGCAGCCTCGACGTGTCGGGTGCTCACTCGACAGGTCAGGAGCAGCCGCCTGCATCCAGGCGTCAGGGCAGGAGGCCGTGGTCCATGCCGAACAGCGCGATGCCGGCACGCGTACGCCGCCCGGTCTTGTCGTAGATGTGGGCGAGGTGGTGCCCGACCGTCCGCGGTGAGATCGACAGCTCCGTGCCGATCTGACGGTTCTGCAGCCCGCGGGCGGCCAGCCGCAGCACCTGCACCTCCCGCTCGCTAAGTCCCGCGGGCAGCAGCCTGCGTGGCGCCCGGACACCCATCGCTTCGATCACCAGCCGAGCGCTCTCCGGATCCACGCCGCCGTCGTCGGCGTCACGGATCAGCAACGCCGCCGCCTCGTCCAGCGGGTACGCGGGCCGGTGCGCCCGGGGTTCGGTCAACGCCGCCAGCATGTCCGCCGCGCCGATGATCCGCGCGGGCAGCGGCAGAGCCCTGGCGTTGTCCCCCCGGTGGTAGCCGTGACCGTCCCCACGTTCGTGGTGTGCCGACGCGATCGGGGCCAGATGGGCGAGCGCCGGTACCCGGGACAGGATCCGGTGCGTCCAATAGGTGTGCAGGCGGATCTTCTCGCTCTCGGCGAGGCTCAGCCCGCCGGGCCGGTCCCAGATCCCGGCCGGTATGCCGACCCGGCCGATGTCGTGCAGCAGCGCGGCGCTCCGCAAGAGGGCCAGTTCGTCCGTTTCCAGCCTCGCCACCCGGCCCGCTGCTTCGGCGAGGTCGGCCACGTGCCGGCTGTGCCCGAGCAGCCACCTGCTCTTGAGATCGACGACCCGGGCCAGGGACTCCGCGAGCCTCGGCACCGACCCGAAGGGGACGGTCACGTGCGGCTCAGGCTCGGCCTGCAGGACGGCGGCGATGGAGTCCGGACCGTTCAGCGCAGCCAGCAGGCTCGCGGCGCCGGCGACGAACACCTGAGCCATCTCCGGGTCCAGGTGCCCGCCCGACCGCCGGCTCACCTCGTCGATCGCGGCGCTGACACCGCCTCCGGCGTGGGCGAGTACGGCCTGCTCAGCAACGTGGACGATGCGGGCGGCCGCCGACACTTCGGTTCCGGCCCGGCCGTCGGGGATGCCGAGGCCGTCCCATCGTTCGTAGACGTCGTCGAGCGCGGCGACCGACTCCGGGAGCAGACCGAACTCCACGCCGAGAGCACGGCTGGTCTCGCATCCGTTGCGCATGGCCTGCACGCCCGCCGTCGGCAGCACGTCGACGAAGGTGCGGGCCAGACCGGTGGACGCCGTGCCGGCCCATTGCCCGAAGGTGGCCAGTTGCCGGGCGAACACCACCTCGTCGCCGACGTCGAGCCGTTTCAGGTAGGCCTGGAAGGCGACGTCGTCCCCGAAGAGCTCAGACAGCTCCGGCGCGTACGACGTGCACCCCACCGACCGCAGCAGCGCGGTCTCGAACACCGCGCGCACCACACGGGGGTCGGCGGACCAGCCGCGGGCCAGCGCCGTCGCCACCACGCAGGTACGCAGCCCCTTCTCGAAGTCCATGCCGGTGGCGAGGTCGGTGGTCAAGGAGAGCGCCGCCAGCACCTCGGCCACCCTGATGGTCCGCATCAGCGGGCCACCCCCGGCGATAGGTCGCACGACCGATGTGGCGCGGACGGCCCGGACCGACCATGGATCCGCACATCGCACTTCCAGTAAGGGGAAACCATGCACGAGCAGACTGCTCCCGTTGATGTCGTGGCCGATCTCTATGCGGCGCTGGGCCGTGGGGACGTCCCGGCGCTCCTGGCCGGCCTGTCTCCGAACATCGCCTGGGTGGTGCCGGAGGGGCTGCACTACGGTGGCACCTACCGCGGCCGGGACGAGGTTCTGAACAACGTCTTCGCCCGCTTCACCGCCGAGTGGGACGGCTTCGTCGTCGACCCGGCCGAGATCGTGCCCGCCGGAGACGTCGTCGTCGCGCTGGGACACTACCGGGGGCGGAGCCTGGCGACGGGCAAGGTGATGGCGACCCGTTTCGTTCACGTGTGGCGGTTGCGTGACGGTGTGCCGGTGCACTTCGAGACGGTCATGGACACGTACACGATGCGGGCCGCGGCACAGAACTGAGCGGATCGGGGAGATCGTCGCACGACGGTCTCCCCGGCCGCCCGGGGCGAGCCACTCAGCCCATGTGTTGATCATCGATGTCCCGGTGTTCCCGTCTGATGCTGAGGTCAGGCGTCACCTTGCACCACAGGGCTGTTCATCGGTCAGGTCATTCGTTGCTCGATTCTCGTGACGTGATCATCGGCGTCTGCTCAGTTCGCGGCGACCGTGAGCGGCTGGAACCTGTTCACCGCCATGTCGCCGGAGACGGCTGCCGTGCCCTGCAGCACGCTCTCGCCGGATGGCCAAGGCACGCTGATCGGCTGCGGGTCGCCGGGTACCGCGATGAGCAGCGTGGCCGGGTCCCAGGGCTGCTCGCTGTCGGTTCCGTCCAGGTAGACGAGCACGGCCTCCGCAGCCTGGCCTGCAGGGATGCGCACCTCGCCGGCCTCACCGTCGAGTGGCAGGTCGAGTGACGCCGCCCATCGGCGGGTGGCCGGGCCCTCCAGCCGGCCGGAGATGCCGCCCGCGACGAAGCAGGTCGCGGCCGAGCGGTTGGTCAGCACGACCCTCATCGAGCCCACGGCGACATCACTGAGCTGGCCCGTCTCGGGCGTGCCGAGAGCGGCGGAGAGGTCGCTGGACCGGCAGTCGCTCTCCGCGGCCGGCGGGGACGCAGCGGAGCTGCCCACGGGCGCTGCGAAGCTGCCCGCAGGCGCTGCGGCGTTGCCCGCGGGCGCCGCGGCGGGCTCGCCTGCAGCACAGCCGGCCAGCAGCACCATGCCCGCACAGACCGCGGCGGGCAAGTATCCATGAGCAGTACGTGGGTTCATCGTCGGTCCTCCTGGGCTGCGGCCCGCGGTCGCGCCGATCGCTGCGGCACAGGCGCGGCAAACAGTCCACACCGTCACCCGGCGGAGTGTCCGAACACGAGGCCGGATGTGCTCACCACCGCAGGAGAGGCGCGGTGCTTCCACATCCGGCGGCGCATGACCAGAGCACGGCTGAGGAGTTGACCCGGCGCGGCGCGATGTCGCCGCGCCGGCGCCGTGCCGGTCTCGGCCCGGTGCACTGACCCGGATCCGGCAGCGGGAACGGGTCAGGACGCCTGTTCGGCGGTCAGGCCGATCAGGGCCAGGTCGAGCAGGCGTTCGGCCTGGCCGGGTTCACCGGATCGGTCGAGGGCGAGGGCGATGCCGGTCAGCAGGGTGAAGACCTCGGCGGCGGTGACATCCGGCCGGGCTGCTCCGGCGGCGAGCAGGGACTCGATCGCGGCCATGATCTGGTTGGGGCTGTCCGCATACGGGTTGACTCCGGAGTCCACCACGGCGCGCAGGGCGTCGGCCATCCCGAATTTGGCAGTGGTGTATTCGATCAATCGGCTCATCCACGCGCGCAGCGCGTCCTTCGGGGGATGGTCCGCCAGTAATGCGGGGGCGGCGGCGCAGAGCCGGGTCAGTTCGTTGTGGTAGGCGGCCGCGATCAGCGCCTCCCGGGTCGGGAAGTTGCGGTAGAGGGTGGCGCTGCCGACGCCCGCCTCTTTGGCGATGCGCTCCAGGTGGGTGCCGAGTCCCTCCTCGGTGAAGATGCGAACCGCCGCCGACAGGATCCGCTCGCGGTTGCGCTGTGCGTCAGCCCGTAACGGGCGTTCTGTGCTCCTGGCCACCGGTGTTTCAGACCCCCTCACTGGATAAGTGGGGGCGCCCCCACTTATGCTGAGACTAAGTGGTGGCGCCTCCACTTCCAGTCTAGGGCAGTCCTGCCCTCGATCGATTCCGCATGCCCGGACCCGCGAACCGAACGGCGCGGGCGGGCGGCACAGCACAGGGAGTGCAAACAAGTGAGCACCTCGCTCAACGACACCGGGACACCGCAGGCGAACACCGCTGCCGTGCCGGCCCGGCACCTGACCGGCGGCATGGCCCTCATGCTGCTCGCACAGCTCATGTTCGTGCTCGACACGACCATCATCAACGTGGCGCTGCCACGCATCGGCACCGGCTTGGGCTTCGTGCCGGCAACCCTGTCATGGGTGGTCAACGGATACGCGCTCGCCTTCGGTGGCCTGCTGCTGCTGGGCGGCCGCCTCGGTGACGTCCTCGGCCGCCGGCGCGCCTTCATCATCGGCGTCGCCTTCTTCACCCTCGCCTCACTGGCCGGCGGACTGGCCCCCGCTCCCGGCTGGCTGATCGCCGCCCGTGCCGTGCAGGGCGCCGGTGCGGCGCTGGCCGCTCCCGCGGTTCTGGCGCTGCTCACCGTCAGCGCCCCGGACGAAGCGGCGCGGCGCCGGGCCCTCGCGCTCTTCTCCGCGGTCGGCGTCGGCGGCGGCACCCTCGGCCTCGTACTGGGCGGGGTGCTCACCGAGTACGGCTCATGGCGCTGGACGATGTTCGTCAACGTGCCGATCGGCGTAGTGGTGCTGGTGCTGGTGCCGCGGCTCGTCAACGCCGTCCCCGGGTCGCCGGGACGATTCGACGTCCTCGGTGCGATCACCGCGACCGGCGCCGCTACCGGCGCCGTCTGGGCTCTGATCCAAGCGCCCGAGCGCGGCTGGACCTCGCCGAGCGTAGTCGGCGGCCTGGTCGCCGGTGCGATCCTGCTGCTGGTTCTGATCGTGACGGAACGCCGCGTGGATCACCCCCTGCTGCGGCCCGCTCTGCTGCGTGACCGGCGGCGGGTCACCGGCTTGATCGTCTCCACGCTGGTCTTCGGCGGCCAGATGTCCATCTTCTTCTTGGTCGTGCAGTATCTCCAGCGTGAGCTGGACTTCACGCCGCTCGCCGCCGGCCTGGCGTTCGTGCCGATGACCGCCGGGATCTTCGCGATGTCGCGGTTCACGCCACGGCTGGTGGGGCGATTCGGGCAGACACCGCTGCTTGTCATCGGCTGCCTGGGGCTCACCGCCAGCTACGCCTGGCTCAGCGCCGTCGGCGACACCGACGGCTACGCGACCGCTGTCCTGGGGCCGCTGTTGCTCAACGGTGTCGCCGCCGGGCTGACCTTCATGCCGGCCGCCTCGCTCATCCTCGGCGGAATCGCCCCGGCTGACGCCGGCGCCGCATCCGGTCTCATGCAGACCTCCCAACAGCTCGGCGGCGCGGTGGGACTCGCGGTCATCGTCTCGGTGTACGCGGCCGGGGCCGTCCCCGAGGCATTCCTGCCCGGTGCCCGCGCTGCGTTCCTCACCGCGGCCGGCTTGACCGTGCTGGCCGTCATCACCGTGGTGGCGCTGCTGGTCCGGCGCAGAACCGCACCCGCCGCCTGATCGAGAGTCCTCAAGCTCGGGGTCCGCTGACCTCGGGAGCCAGAGACGTGACGGCGCCGGAATGAATGCGGACCGTCCGCACGAGCAGTACGCCGGCCGGCTCGAGGTAGCGGTGGATGCCACCCCACGCGGTACTCACGCGCGGGGTGGCATCCACCGCGGCGGAAATGAGCACTCGGTGGACTTCCGGATGGCAACTGTGGAAACGGATCCTCACGGGCATGACCATTCGTACCTCCAGCGCTGTCTGGAACGGCGACCTCAAGTCCGGTACGGGCGACATCGCCCTCGGCTCGGGCGCCCTGAACAGCGCGTACACGTTCGCCTCCCGCTTCGAGGACGGCGCCGGCACCAATCCGGAAGAACTCATCGCGGCGGCCCATGCCGCCTGCTTCTCCATGTTCCTGGCCAACGTGCTCGCCGGCGCCGGTCACACGGCCGACTCCGTGCGAACCGTCGCGGCCGTGACGCTCGGCGACGGTCCCGCGATCACCGGCATCGCGCTGACCACCGAGGCGCGCGTGCCGGGCCTCGCCGCCGAAGCCTTCGCCACTCACGTCGAGACCGCCAAGGCCGGCTGCCCGATCTCCGCCGCCCTCGCCGCCGTCCCGATCACCGTGACGGCCGCTCTGATCTGAGGCTCCGCTGCGCCGCCCGGCCGGGCACGGCCGGGCGGCGGGCGAGCCGGCACGGATTCCCCCGGAAGTGACATCGCGTTTCACCCCCGTGGAGTACGCCGGTCCGCTACCGCAGGTGTCCGGTGTCCTGACGGTCAGTCGGGGCGGACAGCACGGGGCGGAGGGTCCGGTGTACGAGCCCCGCCGCTCGTTGCCGCACTTCCCCGGCCTGACGCAGGACACCGGGATCATCGGCGAGCTCGAGTCCGGGGAGGAACTCCGGGACGTACCGCGACCGCGGTACACCGCATCACCGCAGCGGGTTGACGATTCCGGCCCCCGCTGACGAGACGCTGATCAGGCCCTGCTCGACCGCCTGAAAGGCCACAGTCTTGTCGACCCTCGCACACTGGTGCTTCCGCCGGCGGTTCGCCGTCGCCGGGGGCTGGATCGTCGCCCTGGTGGCCCTGGCCGCCGTCGCCCTCGCCGGCGGGACCGCCTTCACCGACTCCGCCGACCTGCCCGACAGCGAGTCGGCGACCGCGTACGCGCTACTCGCCGAGTCGACCGGCCAGGCAGGAGCGGACACGGAGAGCGGCACCGTCGTCTGGCACACCGGCGGTACCGCCGTCGACGCCGCGAACGTCAAGAAGGACGTCGCCGGGATGCTCGCCCGCATCGAGGCCCTGCCCGGTGTGCAGGGTGTCGTCAGCCCCTACGACAAGGCCGGGTCCGGTCAGCTCAGCACCGCGACGAACACCGCCTACGCCCGGGTCACGCTCGCCGCGGACGCCGACACCGCAGCGGTGACCGCGGCGGCGCTCGCCTACGACAGCGCGGACTTCGACGTCGAGGTCGGCGGGCAGGCGTTCACCGAGCAGCCCGGCGCCTCGCACGGCACCGAGGCGGTCGGCATCGTCGCCGCCCTGGTGATCCTGGTGTGGATGTTCCGGTCCGGCTGGGCCGCCGCGCTGCCGATCCTCACCGGCGTCGTCGGCGTCGCCGCCTCCCTGCTGCTGGTCATGATCGCCTCACACGCGGTGGACCTGGCCGCGACCAGCCTGACCATGGGCGCGCTGATCGGCCTGGGCGTCGGCATCGACTACGCGCTGTTCATCGTCAACCGGCACCGGCAGGGCCTGCTCGCCGGCCGTTCGGTACGCGACAGCATCGCCGCCGCGCTGGACACCTCCGGCCGGGCCGTCGTCTTCGCCGGCGCCACCGTGATCGTCGCCCTGCTCGGCATGTTCGTCGTCCAGCTCGGCATCCTGACCGGCATGGCCCGCGCCGCCGCGGTGACCGTGCTGTTCACCATCCTGGCCGCGATCACGCTCCTGCCGGCACTGCTCGGGATGCTCGGGCACCGGGTGCTGTCGCGGCGGCAGCGGGCCGCCCTGACGGCGGGCGCCCACCCGATCGCGTCGCACCGGCCCAGCCTCTCCTACCGGTGGGCCGGCCTGATCGACCGGGCGCCGTGGCGGTCCGCGACGGCGGCGCTGCTGGTCATCGCGGTGCTGGCCGCGCCGGTCACGATGATGCGTGTCGGGGACGCCGACGCCACCAGCGACCCGGCCGGCACCCCGGCCCGCGCGTACCACGATCTGATGGCGCCCGCTTTCGGCGACGGTTTCGACGCTTCGCTGCTGCTCGTCGCCGAGGTGCCGGATCCGGCCGCCGCCACCGCGTTCACCGCCCTCACCAAGACCCTGGCCACTGTTCCCGGTGTCGCCGCGGTCGCACCGGCCGGGAAGACGGTCCTGACGGTGATCCCGCGGACCAGCGCGCAGACCGAGGAGACCGCCGATCTGGTGCACCGGCTGCGCGACGAGGTGATCCCCGCCGCGCAGACCGGCACGGACCTGCGGGTGTACGTCGGCGGCACCACCGCGACCAGCATCGACATGTCGGACGCGCTGATGGGTAGGCTCCCGCTGTATCTCGGGCTGATCGCCCTGCTCGGCTTCCTGCTGCTGGCCGTGGCGTTCCGCAGCATCCTGGTGCCGCTGGTCGGGGCGCTCAGCAACCTGGCGACGATCATGGTCGGCCTCGGGGCGGTCACCGCGATCTTCCAGTTCGGCTGGGGCTCGGAGCTGCTCGGCGTCGGATCCGGCGCCCCGATCATGTACCTGATCCCGGTGCTGGTCGTCGGCGTGGTGTTCGGCCTGTCGATGGACTACCAGGTGTTCCTGGTGAGCCGGATGCACGAGGAGTGGACGCACACCCGGGACAACCGCCGGGCGATCCGGGTCGGCCTGACCGAGACCAGCCAGGTGATCGCCGCCGCGGCCACCATCATGCTCTGCGTGTTCGCGTCCTTCGGGTTCAGCGGCGAGCGGATCGTCTCCGGCATCGGCATCGGCCTGGGCATCGCGGTGCTGATCGACGCGTTCATCGTCCGCCTCACGCTGATCCCGGCACTGATGCGGGTGATCGGCCGCGCCAACTGGTCCTACCCGCGCTGGGCGGACCGGGTCACCCCGCGCGTCTCGATCGAGGGACCGGCCGAGCCGGCCACCGAGCAGCCCGCGACCGCCGGCGTCCGCTGACCTCCGTTCCCCGCCGCCCGGGTGGATGCGCCGTGCGCGTACACCCGGGCGGTCCTGTCCCGGAAGAATGATCACGTGACCATTCGAGTGCTGCTCGCCGACGACCAGGCCCTGTTGCGGGCGACGTTCCGCCTGCTGCTGGACGCCGAACCCGACATCGACGTGGTCGGCGAGGCCGCCACCGGCGGGCAGGCCCTGGCGCTGGCCCGCGAGGCGCGCGCCGACGTCGTACTGATGGACATCCGGATGCCGGACATGGACGGCATCGAGGCGACCCGGCGGATCGGCGCGGACGACGACCTTGCCGGGGTACGCGTGCTGATCCTGACCACGTTCGAGACCGACGAGTTCGTGGTGGCGGCGCTGCGGGCCGGTGCCAGCGGTTTCCTCGGCAAGGGGGTGGATCCCGCGGACCTGCTGCAGGCGGTCCGGACCGTGGCGTCCGGCGAGTCGCTGCTGTCACCGAGCGCCACCACCGCGCTGATCGGGCGTTTCCTGGCCCAGCCCGATCCGGCGCAGGTGGCCGTCGCCGCTGCGCTGGGCGAGTTGACCGTCCGGGAACGGGAGATCACCGCGATGGTGGGTGCGGGGCTGTCGAACTCCGAGATCGCGGCCCGGCTGACCATCAGCGTCGCCACGGCGAAGACGCACGTCAACCGGGCGATGATGAAGACCGGTGCCCGCGATCGCGCTCAGCTGGTGATCTTCGCGTACGAGAACGGTCTGGTCCGGGCGGGCAACAGGTGATCAGCACCGGGCGGTTCGCGTGGCGCGTCTGGGTGCCGCCGTTGCTGGTCATCATGATCATGATGGCGACGGTCGCGTACCAGCGCGGAGAACTGCTGCGCAAGCCCAACGACAGCCAGCTGATCGTGATCCTGACCGGTGCGACCGTGCTGCTGCTGCGCCTGTGGCAGCCGGTCGCCGTCACGGTCGTGACGCTGCTCGCCGGCGTCGCCCTGCCGTTCGTCGCGGGCCACCTGGTGCTGATCGACGTCGCCGCCGTCGTCGCCTTCTACACCCTGGCCACGCTGCGGAGCCGCCGGATCTCCTGGACCGCCGGGGCGATCGGCGCCGTGGCCCTGACCGCCGCCGCGATCCCCTGGCAGCCGGGCGGCCTGTACGACATCGCCAACCTGGTCCCGGCCAACTACGTGCTGATCGCCGTCGCCCTCGGGGTGGCCTCCAGCGACCGGCAGGCACTGCTCGCCCAGATCCGGGAGCGGGCCGACCTCGCCGAACAGACCCGCGAACAGGAGGCCCGCCAGCGGGTCCGCGAGGAACGCATCCGGATCGCCCGCGACCTGCACGACGTGGTCGCCCACCACATCACCCTGGTCAACGCCCAGGCCGGGGTGGCGCACCACCTGATGAACGCGCACCCGGACAAGGCCCGGGACGCACTGGCCGGGATACGCGACACCAGCCGGGCCGCCCTCGACGAACTGCGCGCCACGGTCGGGCTGCTGCGCGCCGACGACGACCCGCCGGACAGCCTGCGGCCGGCCCCGTCACTGGCCGAGGCGGACGCCCTGATCGACGGCTTCCGCCAGGCCGGGCACGACATCCGGGTGACACGCACCGGCACACCTCGGCCACTGACCGGGGCGGTGGACGTCACCGCGTACCGCATCGTCCAGGAGGCACTGACCAACGCCGGCAAACACGGCACCGCCCGGCAGGCCGACGTGGTGTTCGACCACGGCGACACGTACCTGCGGATCACCGTCGTCAACCCGGCCCGGCCCGGACACCGCGGCGAGGGCACCGGGCACGGGATGACCGGCATGCGGGAACGCGCGGAGGCGGTCGGCGGTCGGCTGACCTGCGGCATGGGCGACGACGGCACGTACGCCGTCCTGGCCGTCCTGCCCCTTCCGGACCCGGCCGCGTGAGAATGTCGTACCCCCTCGCTATGTTCTGCGTCGTTCCCCCTCCTGCCGAAAGGTGGCCCGGATGCCGGCCGACACGACGTACCTCGAGCTCTCCCAGGACAGTGGAAGCGCCCACAAGTTCTACGAGGTGACCATCGACGGCACCGACCTGACCGTCCGCTACGGACGCATCGGTGACCGCGGCCAGGTCAAGCAGTCGTCCTACGCCACCGAGGACAAGGCACGCGCCGAGGCGTCCAAGAAGATCGGAGAAAAGGTCCGCAAGGGGTACGCACCTGCCGTCATCGGTCAGCGGCAGCCCCGTTCCATCACCCGTCGGCAGATCGTCAGCACCCGGTCCACGGCCAAGCGGGCCCCCGTCCTGTGGCGTTACAAGTCCGGCAGCCCCGCGTTCGGGGTGTTCGTCGACGACGACGTCTGCATGGTCGGCAACGAGGCCGGGCTGATCACCACGCTCAGCCACCAGGCCGAGGTGCAGCAGCAGTTCCGCCTCCCGGACGGCGTCAAGTGCATCGTCGCCGACGACCGCTGGATCTACGCCGGATGCGACGACGGCAACGTCTACGACCTGTCCGGCAAGGTGCCGCGCCTGGCATACCGGATCGCCCCCGAGATCGACATCTACTGGCTGGACATCCACGACGGTGTCCTGGGCGTCTCGGACGCGAACGGCGGCATCGCCGCCATCGACCACGAGGACGAGTTCCTGTGGCAACGGCCCGGCCGCGGCACGTCGGCGTGGATGGTGCGCTGCGACGACAACGCCGTCCACCACGGCCACAGCGCGGGTGTCACCAGCTACGACTGGCGCACCGGCCAGGAGCTGTGGAACACCGGCACCCGCGGCTCGGTCCTGTTCGGCTGGCAGGAACGCGACACCGTCTACGCCGGCACGTCCGCCAACCAGGTCGTCGAGCTCGGCAAGGACGGCAGCCACCGCCAGACCTACCGGTGCGACGCCGCCGTGTTCTCCTGCGCCGCGGCCGCCGACGGACGCTACATCTTCGCCGGCGACAGCTCGTCGTCCGTCTACTGCTTCGACGCCGCCGGCACCCGCCTGTGGAAACTCTCCACCGGCTGCGGCTCCGCCTACTCGATGCAATACCACAACGAGCGCCTCTACATCGTCACCACCGACGGCTCCCTGGCCTGCATCGACGCCAGCGAGCAGGCGATCCAGTCGGCGGTCGGCGGCACCGTCCCGGTCGCCGTCGACGTCAAGGCCCCGCCCCGGATGGCCGAGGTGGCCCCCTCCACCACCGTCGAGGTCGTCCACGACCCGGCCGACGGCATCGTCGTCGAGTGCGTCGAGGAGTCCGGCCGCCTGCGCATCCGTGTGGTCACCTCGGGCTACCACTCCGACTGGCAGGTGCAGTTCCCCAAGGGCATCCGCCAGAGCGGCACCCGTTACGTCGTCACCGGCATCCGCGAGGCCTCCCGGGGCGGCTTCTACCGCGCCTACGGCGAGATCCGCCGGCTCTCCTGAGTTTCGTATCCCGTCCGGTGTCCCGGAGGTCGCGCCGGCACCACAGCGCTGCACCTCCGGGCCCGCGCCCTTGCCGGTGCCGCCACCGGCAAGGGCGCCACCGGCAAGGGGCTGCCGCCAGGCGGTTGACTGCCGGGATGGAGGCCATCGAGGCCGGCTCGCGTAGCTGCGGGGCGCTCCAGCCGAGCATCTGCTCGAGCAGGCGGAGGGTGTGCTCGATGTCGAAGCGGCACAGCGCCACCGATGCTGATGTCGACCGGTTAAGCCTCGGCATGGCGGACTTTCCCATCTGCCTTCGCCCGTCGCGCGAACAGGACAATCGCCGCCACGGCCGCAGCCACGCGAGGCATATTCGCGGGCTCGCTCTCATGCCGCAGACAACGCGCGGTCGTGGCTTGTCGCGACCCGCACCCGCTCGATCGCCGGCACTCCCCCTAGCCGCCCTGAACGACGCAGCGGACTGGTCCGCGGGGGCGTCAGGTCGGAGCCGGAGGTTGAACGGCAAGCTCAGCGGTCGTAGGAGTGCGGACCGCCGAGCCGGCTGCTCAAGTACCAGGACTGGAGGACGCCGGTCAGCAGGTCGGCCAGCGCTGTCGCGAATCCGGATCCGTACTGCTCCCACAGTGGTCCCCGCTCCTTGAACACCACCGGCCAGTCGTCCGGCGGCACACCCGGTCGGACATGCCAGTAGAGGAAGTCGCCGTTCCCGGTGTGCCCCCAGGAGATCAGGTCGTCGCCGGGCTCGAACCATGCGGGGACGTCCTCCCGGCCCGGGGTCCACCGCGACGCGTCGCCCATGCTCCACTCCCGCCGCCAGTTGCCCGGTCCGAAGAACTCCAGGCCGGTGCACTCGTGGGCGTACGAGTTGTGTTCGACCAGATCCACCCACTCCTCGGGCGCGCCGGGGGCGCACACCTGAAGGTGGTCGTCGACCGAGCCCGGGCCGTAGGCGTCGATGAACGCCTTGTAGTCGCCGGGCAGGGTGACACCGAGTTCGGCCTCCACCGCCGACCAGTCACCCGCATGATCGGCCGCGGGTGGCAGACCCAGGATCGCCGCCAGGTGCGCGACAGCTTCCACCGGTGTCCGACGGGTCACGACGCGGTCCGCGACGGTACGCTCGCCGGACACGATCTCGGCCGGCCGCAGCAGGTCACCGCCGGTGCCGCTCACGATGGCGTACGACTCGGTGAGCTCCACGACGACCAGGTTCACTTCGCGTCGCTCCCGGCCGGGCTCGGTGCGGGCGAGCCGGAAACGCTCACCCGGCTGCGCCCAGTGCCGCGGGTGATAGCCCGGTTCGCCCGCCAGCCGCCACCCGCCCGGGACCGCCTCGACGGCCTCGACGGAGAACTCGAACCGTTCGATACGCACGCCCGTATGGTGCACAGGCGTCAGGGGTTCCAGTCGACGAGGGTCCGGGCCTGGTCGAAGCGGCGCTCTATCAGGTCGTCGCGGCGGATCATCCAGAAGATGGTCGCGCCGCCCGGGCGGCCGCCGTGGAACTCGGCCAGCAGCAGCCAGCCGTCGGGGTTCGCCGTCTCGGTGTCCGGCTCCTCCTCCGGCTCCTCGTCTCCCCTGTCGAATCGGATCACCGCCTGGACCGGGTCCAGGCCGTTGTCGTCGGTGCCGTAGCCGCCGATCAGCAGCGGGGTCCGGTGTCCCCGGTGGGCGAAGACGCCGTCCGGAACGCCGAGCAGGACCTTCTCCCACACCGCGGCCAGGGCTGCGGCGTGGGGATGTCCGGGAAGGATGTCAGCCGCGTACGGCAGGGAGATGTCCGCGGTGAGGCGCAGGTCGCCGGGCCGGAGTTCGGCGTAGACCTCCGCGTACTCCCGTTCGTCGGGTGTGAACGGCGGCGGGTAGGGCTGCCGTTCCTCGACCACGGCGTCGGCCGGAACGTATTTCACCTGGCCGAATCCGTCCTCCTCCGGCCAGCCGAACAGCAGCAGGCGGCCGTCGGCGGGAAGAGGAAGGTCGGTCGTCCCGGCGGGGAGGGCCGCACAGTCGATGGTGGCGATCAGCGGGAACCACGGATCCTCGACGCCGGCGGGAAGCAGCACCGGACCGCGGACCGCGCCGGCCACCGGGCCGTCGCCGTCCTGGGTCAGCAGCGCGCACGGGCGGGCGAGGTCGAGCCACCGGTCGACGTCCGCGGCGGGGATGCCCTGCCGCAGCGCCTCGGCACGGACCTCGTCGGCTATCCGCACATTTCGATTGGTCACGGGAGGACCGTAGACGACCGCTCAGTTCGCGTTCATCAGCGGGACGATGGTGGCGAGGGCCTCGCGCATGTTCTCCGGGCTGGTGGCCGCGGTGCCGGACACCTCGGGATCCCACGGGTGTTCGAGGATGCCGGCCACCGCACGCGCCATCGCGACGCTCTCGAACCGTTCGATGAGATGCAGCGCCATGTCGATGCCGGCGGTGATGCCCGCGCTGGTCACCACCTGGCCGGCGTCGACCCAGCGCTGCCCGCGGACCACGTCCACCTCCGGATGCTGTTTCTCGAGGTCGTCCAGGGCCAGCCAGTGGGTGGTGGCGGGCCGCCCGTCCAGCACGCCCGCCGCGGCTAGGACCATCGCGCCGTTGCAGACCGACGTCATGATCGTGCCGCGGGCGGCGAGTGCTCGCATCCGGTCCAGGTGGGCCTGGTCGCCGCGGAGCGCTTCGACGCCCATGCCGCCCGGCTGCACGATCAGGTCGGGCAGCGGCTCGTCGTCGAGGGCGCCGTCCGGGGTGATCGTCAGCCCCAGCGCGCAGCGCACCGGTGCCCCGTCCGGGCTGGCGGTGCGGACGTGCACGTCACGGGTCGTCGCCGTCTGCCAGATCCGGAGGGTCTCCCACGGGCCGGTGAAGTCCAGTTCCTCGACGCCGTCGAAGACCAGGACGGTGATGCGGTACGGCTGCGTTTCGCTCATGTCCTCATCCTCGAGCGGCGGCCCCGGCCCGGACGAGTAGCAGGATTGCCCCTGCTCGATAAAATCCCGCCATGACCGATTCGACGCATCCCCGGCATCGTGTCGCGGTGCTGGCCCTCGACCGGGTGCAGCCGATGGAGCTCGGCATGCCGTTCCAGACGTTCGGCCTGCACGAGCGCCGCTACGACGTCATCCTGTGCGGTCGCGCCGCCGGCCCGGTCCCGACGGTCAACGGCTGGTCGGTCACCGCCCCGCACGGCCTGGACGCGCTGGTCGCCGCGGACACGGTGATCGTGCCGGCGTTCGACTGCTTCAGCGAGGACACCCCGGACGATGTGATCGCCGCGCTCCGGGAGGCGCATCGCCGGGGCGCGCGGCTCGCCTCGATCTGCACGGGCGCGTTCGCCCTGGCCGCCACCGGTCTGCTGGACGGCCGGCGGGCGACGACGCACTGGCAGTTCACCGACGAGTTGGCCCGCCGCCATCCGGACATCGAGGTGGACCCGAGTGTGCTCTACGTGGACACCGGCTCACTGATCACCTCGGCGGGCGTGGCCAGCGGCATCGACCTCTGCCTGCACCTGCTGCGCCGGGACTGCGGCGCGGCGGTCGCCACCCGGGTCGCCCGGGGCATCGTCGCCGCGCCGCACCGCGAGGGCGGCCAGGCGCAGTACGTGACACGCCCGGCCGCCCCGCCCGACCGCAGCGTGTTGAGCGCCACGATGGACTGGGCTCTGCAGCGTCTGGACAGCCCGCTGACGGTCGCCGCGATGGCCGCCCACGCCGCGGTGTCCGAGCGGACGTTCGCCCGCGTCTTCGCCACGCAGCTCGGCACCAGCCCGATCAGGTGGCTCACCGCCGCCCGCATCGGCCGGGCCCGGGAGTTGCTCGAGACGACCGACGCCGGCATCGACCACATCGGCCGGGCGTGTGGCCTGGGCAGCCCGGCGAACTTCCGCCACCACTTCCGCCTCGCCACCGGCACGACCCCCACCGACTACCGCCGCACCTTCGCCCCCGGGCGATGAACAACCGGGCAGTGAACAACCGGGCAATGAACAACCGGGCGATGAACAACCGGGCAGTGGACAACCGGGCGGTCACAACTGGTGCAGGATCACCGGGTCCTTGATCTTCGTGTCGGCGGCCAGCAGCAACACCTTGCTGATGATCTCGGAGAGCCGGCTGTCACCCTCGAACGGCAGGTACACGTCCGGTTCGGCGGCCCGCGCCGCCGACTCCGGAATGATGCACAGGTACCGGTCGTCCGGGGCGATCAGGATGTTCCCCGAGCCGTAGTGGATGCGGTAGGTGTGCAGGTCACCGCGTACCTCCAGGAACTTCTCGCCGAGAGTGCAGCGGTCCGCGACCGCCAGGCGCGGGATCAGGCCGGACAGCACCTCCCGGCGGGTGTCGCCGGACGGGGTGAGGTCGCCGAAGCTCGCCCGTGACCAGTAGTCGCGGAACCGGCCGTGCGGACCGCCGTCGAACCAGGTCGGGTCGCTGCCGACGCCGGCCACCGCCACGAACAGGTCGGCGTCGCGCATGACCTCGCTCAGCAGGACGGGTGGGATCTCCGCCAGCGGCACGGGCACGCCGCCCGCCCCGAGGAACCGCAGCTGGTCGGTGGCCATGGTGTCCCACACCATCTCGTCGTCGCCGGCGTCGATGCCGGCGACCGACAGTTCGACCGTCAGTTCGCGGTCCGGCAGGTGCAGGCGCGGCGGGTCCTGCGTGTAGGGGTCGTTGCGCATCTGCGAGTAGGACCAGCCGCGCCGGGCCAGCAGCGCGTTCAGGCGGTGCTGGCGGACGATGTGCGCGGCGAACCGGTTGGAGTAGGTGCCGGTGGCCCGTTCCGCATCGGTGAGCAGGTATCGCTCGCGGTGTGCCTGCTTGAACGGCTGGGTGATCCGGTGCCGCGCCAGGAACTCCCGCCACTGTCCCGCCGACGGCGACGTCACCGGATGCCACAGCCGCACGACCACATCGTCCGCGAAGGAGGCGAAGTCCACCACCGTGTCGTCCACGGTGCGCAGCGCGTTCTCGGCCCAGCACACGGCGACGCCGTCGACGTTCCAGATCAACCGCCTGGCGAGGGTACGCGCCAGAGGGTGCTCCAGAAAGCGTTCCCGCCACTGGGCCCCGGTCCATTCCCGGTCCCGTCGCAGCAGCCCGTCCAGCCGGTCCCGGGTGGCGATCAGTGTCGCGCCGATGTCCTTGACCGTCGTCTTGAGGTCCTTCAGCTCCTCCGCGTGGTCCGCCCGGATCTGCGCCGACGGGGCCTTCACCGGCTTACCGGCCGGGTTGTGCCAGGTCACCGTCGCGTCCACGCCGTCGATCCGGACGTCGTAGCTGTAGTCGCCGAGTTTGTCGGTGAGCGGCAGCCCGTACCCCGGAAGGGCCATCTCCTCGACGTCCTCGCGGGCGATCCCCTGGGCCGTGGCGCGCGCGTCCAGGCCCTTCTCGACGATCTTCAGGGTGCTCTTGTACGTCAGCCGCGACGCCAACCGGGCCAGTTGTGCGACCGCGGCGGGGTGCTCGGTCTCCACCAGGACCGCGACGGCCGCGTTCGCCAGTTTCGGGCTGGCCGGCCCGTGCCCGGGAACCTTGCGGGTGGCCCGTTCGGCGATCTGGCCGACGTGCCGGAGCAGGTCCTGCGACGGCGGGCAGAGCACCCGCGCCCACAGCAGACCGGACAGCAGCCGCACGTTGTGCCGGTCCGGCAGCCGTGCCGGGACGGCCACCAGGTGGTAGCCCTCGTAGGTGTGCCCGACGGTGTACGCCGGACGGCTGCGAGGCGCCCCCACCAGCGACAGCCAGCCGTCGACGCGGGTGGCGAACTCCTCGGCGCCGACCGCGGCGAGCAGCGGCCCCGCCTGCCGGGCCCAGGCCGCGGACGGCCGGGCCTGGTCGCGGACCGGCACGCAGTGGACGAGCAGCGCGTGCCACGCGGCCCGCCGGTCCGCGGGCATCGCCTCGATCTCGGTGGCGGCCCGGTCGGCCCACGGCTCGCCCGGGTTCGGCACCGGCCAGAACGTGTCGTCGACGTCCTCGTCGAGGTGCCACATCTCGAACCGCATCCGGCGCCAGAGGGCGAGCGCTCCGGGGGCGGACCGGCCGGCCCGGTGTTCGGCGGCGATGTGCTCCCAGGCCCAGTCCTCGAGGTACAGGCGGTAGAAGACGCCCACCCGGTCCAGCCAGTCCCGCGTGTCCAGTCCGCCGGCTGCCAGCAGCCGCCCGGCGAAACGTCGCGGCGACCGGGAGCTGTGGTCGTCGGTGTCGGTCCACTCGTCGAACAGCGCCTGCCGTACCGGCGCCGGCTGCGCGCAGAGCACCGGGAGCGCACGCTCCCACATCTCGTCGACGGCGGACGTCCAGTCGTCGCTGTCCGGGCCGTGGAGACCCACCGACGTCCGGTCCCGCAACCCGGCGACCACCTCGCGTGCCGCGGCCAGCCGCTGCTCGTGATCCGCGTCGGCGCTCTCCAGCACCGTGACGGTGGCGACGACCTGTTCCGCCTGCCGGACCGCCTGGGGCAGCAGCGGATGCTGTTCGGGCAGCAGGTCCCGGCCGGCCAGCGAGTCGATCAGGGACTGTCGCTGCGCGGCCGGGGCCCAGCCGCACACCAGGCCCACCACCTCGGTGAACTCCCGCAGGTCCTGGTCGTCCACCTCGTACTCCGGCCAGACCTTCCGCAGGTGGGACAGGCTGCCGGTGACCAGCCGCAGGGTGCGCTCCGGCGTCATCAGCCGCCCACCAGCGGACGAGCTTGAGGAAGGTGACCCGGGTCCCGGCCCGCGGCCGCACCGGCCCATCCGGGCGCCGGCGCCCCGGTGGTGGCCTCGTCCAGGATCGTGATGATCGGCATCGCGGCAACCTAACAGCCCCCTACGACAGGAGCGCGGCCGTCCACGACACCCGGGGCCTACCATGGCCTCGATGACAAGTTCTGAGACACCACTCGCCGACACCGCTCCCGCCCGCGCCCGGGCGGAGGAGGCGCTGCGCCTGCTGACCGGCACGCCGTATGCCCTGGACGTCGCCGTCAAGAGGATCGGCCGCGGCAGCGGCGTGTATGCGTGGTGGGCCGCCCCGTCGGTCTTCCCCGATCTGCCCGGGACGCCGAACCCGGAGGTCCCGTCGCTGCGGATGCTCTACCTCGGCCGGGCGACCAGCCTGCGCGGCCGGGTCCTGCGCAACCACCTGCGGCGGTCGGGCAGTTCGACGCTGCGCCGCACGCTCGCCGGCCTGCTGGTGTCCGAGGGTTACCGGACGACCTGGACCGACCGTGTCGTGCTGGTTCCCGCCGACGAGGACCGGCTGACCGCGTGGATGTTCGCGAACCTGCGGCTGACCTGGGCCCAGGACGCGGAGCCGGCGTCGGTCGAGGCCACCCTGGTCCGTCGCCTGCACCCGCCGCTGAACGTCAGTGGCGTCGACCCCGAGCACGTCCGGCCGGCCGTGGTCGCGGCCAAGGAGGCTTACAACGCCTCAGCCGTGCCCGCCGACATCTAAGGGATCACCGTCGCGACCAGCGCGTGCAGCGGGTTGAGCATCTCGGCCTCGGTCGCCGTGGCCAGCGGTTCGAGGTCGAGGTTGGCCCGCATCATCGCGATGCCCAGTGCCGCCGCCAGGACGAGCTGGGCCCGCAGCAGCGCCTCGGTGTCCGGCGGTTCGGCGGCTCCCGCGGAGACCGCCAGCCTGCTGCTCATCGCGCACAGCAGGGTCCGGCGCATGGTGTCGGCCCGCTCGTCGCCGGAGCTGCGGATCAGTAGCAACAGGCCTTCCAGCAGGGCCGGGTCGCCGGTCGGGGACGTCAGGCGGTGGGCCAGCGCCTCGGCCACGTCGGTGAAGACCATCCCCTGAGCCGCGGCCTTGAAGTCCGTGACGGTGGTGCGCAGGCACTCCTCGAACAGGCCTTCCTTCGACGTGAAGTAGCGGCTGATCAGCGCCACGTTGACGCCGGCCCCGTCCGCGATGTCGCGCACCGTCGTCGTCGCGTACCCCTGACGGGCGAAATGGTGCCGGGCGACCGCGAGCAGGCGGTGGCGGGTCTGGCTGGCGTTGCGCGTCACCAGCGCAGGCTAGCGCCTGCGTGACAGCAGGTAAACACATGTTGACTTGCCGCTGATGTGACGTAAGCGATTGTTGACTTAACGGCTGAGCTGCCGACTAATAGGTAAGCAAGCGTTTACATCTAGCCGCGAGGAAACCATGACTCAAACGACCCAGGAGCACGAGGCGGCCGCCGCGGGCGACCGTCCGGGCGGCGGGATGCTCGTGCTCTACCTCGCACTCGGCGGCCTCGCCTTCGCCACGCTGCAGTCGCTGGTGTCCCCGGCGCTCTCCACCATCGGCCGCGAACTCGGCGCGAGCACCGCCGACGTCAGCTGGGTGGTCACCGCCTACCTGCTGTCGGCGTCGGTGCTCACCCCGGTCCTCGGCCGGCTCGGCGACATGGTCGGCAAGCGCCGGGTCCTCATCGGGGTCCTGACGATCCTGGCCGCCGGCACGCTCGTCGCCGCGCTCGCCCCGAACCTGACCGTGCTCATCGTCGCCCGCGTGCTGCAGGGCGCCTCCGGCGCGATCCTGCCGCTGTCGCTCGGCATGGTCCGCGACGAACTGCCCCGCAAGCGGGTCCCGGGCATGGTCGCCGTGCTGTCGGCGATCAGCGGCATCGGGGCCGGCGTCGGCATCGTCGCCGCCGGGCCGATCGTGGAGCACCTGTCCTGGCACTGGCTGTTCTGGATGCCGCTGGTACTCGTCGTGATCGCCCTGTTCGGCGCGGTCTTCGGCATGCAGGAGTCGCCGGTCCGCACGCCCGGCCGGCTCGACTGGGTCGGCACCGGCGCCCTGTCGGTCACGCTCGTCGCGCTGCTGATGGGCATCAGCAAGGGCCAGTCCTGGGGCTGGGGCGACGCGAAGACGATCGGCCTGCTCGCCCTCGGCGCCGCCGGCCTGCTCGCGTTCGTGCTGATCGAACTGCGGGTCAAGGAGGCGCTGATCGACATGCGCCTGATGCGCAACCGTACGGTGTGGGCCACCGACCTGGTCGGCCTGATCATGGGCTTCGCGATGTTCGGCGCCTTCCTGGTGATCCCGATGCTGCTGCAGCTGCCGGCCGCCCTCGGCTACGGCTTCGGCAAGCCGGTCTCGCAGATCGGGCTCTACCTGCTGCCCACCGTCGTCGGCCTGGTCGTGTTCGGTGTGGTCGCCGGCGCCCTGGTCCGCAGGTTCGGCCCGAAACTGCCGATGGTCCTCGGCGCGGTACTCGTCACGATCGCGTTCGCGGTCCCGGCCATCGCCCACGACCAGATCTGGCAGCTGCTGCTCTCCGGTTCACTGACCGGCGCCGGCATCGGCCTCGCGTTCGCCGCGATGTCCAACGCCATCATCGAGGCCGTCCCGGCCACCCAGACCGGCCAGGCCACCAGCGTCAACGCCATCGCCCGGACGATCGGCAGCAGCATCGGCACCGCGGTCATCGCCGCACTGATCACCGCCAACGTCAGCCCGCAGGGCGTACCGACCGACGACGCGTTCACCATCGCCTTCTGGACCTGCTCCGGGGTCGCCGTCCTGGCGATCGGCGCCGCCCTCGCCGTCCCGTCGGCCCGCCGCCGCCACGAGCAGTCGGTCGCCGCGGGCGTCGACGACCTGCCGCCGGAGCCGGTGGAACTGCACCTGCCGCACCGCCAGCACGCCTGAGCAGCGCATCGCACCGCCAGCACGCCTGAGCAGCGCATCGCACGGCCGGGCCGGACCACGGGACAGCGTGGTCCGGCCCGGCCTTTCCGGTCACCGTGCTTTTCGCGTACGCCGGAAAAGACGTCCCGAGAGCGACCCGGGCACCTCGCGCGACCACCACCGGGAGACCCGTTGCGTTGATTACGCACCGCGGGACGGGGCACTGGGTCGGGCGGTGGGTATCGTTCAAGACCGCCGATGCGGGAACAGGGAGTGCGGGCGATGAGTGACGGGCAGTTCGAGGTGTTCGCCGTCGGGGGCGACGTCGGCCGGGACCTCGCCGCGGTGCCGTGGGGGACGACACCGCTGGGCCCCCCGCAGGACTGGCCGCAGAGCCTGCGCACGGCGGTCAGCATCATGCTGTCGTCGCGGTTCGCCATGTGGATCGCCTACGGTCCGGACCTCACGTTCTTCTGCAACGACGCCTACCGTCGCGACACGCTGGGCTCGAAGTACCCGTGGGCGCTGGGCCGGCCGGCGCACGAGGTGTGGGCGGAGATCTGGCACGACATCGGCCCCCGCATCCGGACCGTGCTGTCCACCGGCGAGGCCACCTGGGACGAGGGCCTGCTGCTGTTCCTGGAACGCTCCGGGTACCGGGAGGAGAGCTACCACACCTTCTCCTACAGCCCGCTCCACGACGACGCCGGCACCGTGACCGGCATGCTCTGCGTGGTCAGCGAGGACACCGAACGGGTGATCGGTGGACGCCGGATGGCGACGCTGCGCGACCTCGGTTCGGATCCCAGTGTGGTCCGCACCGAGCAGCAGATGCTGACGTTCTCCGCCGAACAGCTGGGCCGCAACCTCAAGGACCTGCCCTTCACGCTGACCTACCTGTTCGACGGCGACGACGCCCGGCTGGCCGCGTCGACCGGCATCCCGGCCGGGCACGCCCTGGCCCCCGCGGTGCTGACCGCCGGTGCGAAGGGGACCTGGCCGGCGGACGCGCTCGCTCGGCAGGAGTCCGTGCTGGTGACGCTGGACGACGCCGACGGCCCGCCCACCGGGGACTGGGACGAGCCGCCCACGCAGGCACTGGTGACACCGCTGCTGCAACAGGGCGGCACGCCGTACGGGTTCATGGTCGCCGCCCTCAACCGTTTCCGTGCCCTGGACGACGCGTACCGCGGTTTCGTCGAGTTGGCCGCCGGTCACGTGGCGGCCGGGATCGCCGGCGCCCGCAGCTATGCGGCGCAGCAGCGGCGGGCCGAGGACCTGGCCGAACTCGACCGCGCCAAGACCACCTTCTTCTCCAACATCAGCCACGAGTTCCGTACCCCACTGACGTTGATCATGGGTCCGGTGCAGGACCTGCTGGACCGCCCGGACACCAGCCCGGAGCTACGCGAGGAACTCGACGTCGTGCACCGCAACGGGCTGCGGATGGGCCGGCTGGTCACCACGCTGCTCGACTTCTCCCGCATCGAGGCCGGCCGGATGCAGGCCCACTACGAACCGGTCGACCTGGCCGCCGCCACCGCGGAACTGGCGAGTGTCTTCCGGGGCGCGGTGGAACGCGCCGGACTCCACCTCACCGTCGACTGCCCGCCGATGGACCGCCCGGTGGACATCGACCGTGGCATGTGGGAAAAGGTGATCCTCAACCTGCTCAGCAACGCGCTGAAGTTCACCTTCACCGGCGGCCTGACCGTCACCGTACGGCCCGGCCCGGACGCGGCGGTGGTCACCGTGGCGGACACCGGCATCGGCATCGCCGCCGCGGAGATGCCCCGCCTGTTCGAACGGTTCCACCGGATCGAGAGCGCCCGGTCCCGCTCCAACGAGGGCAGTGGCATCGGCTTGGCGCTGGTCAAGGAACTGGTCGAACTGCACGACGGCGTGATCACGGCGTCCAGCACCGAGGGTGTGGGCACGGTGTTCACCATCCGGATGCCGTTCAGTTCCGGCACATCGAGTACGGACACGTCGGTCATCTCGAACGCGGCGCAGCCCTTCGTCCAGGAAGCCCTGCGATGGTTGCCCGGCGACGTGGTCGACGAGACACCGCTGGTGGACGGCGTCGTCGCCCGGGTCCTGATCGCCGACGACAACGCGGACATGCGCGATTATCTGGTGCGGCTGCTGCGGTCCGAGGGCCACCGGGTGGAGGCCGTCGTCGACGGGCAGGCCGCGCTGGACGCCGCCCGCGCCGACGTCCCCGACCTGATCATCAGCGACGTGATGATGCCGCGTCTGGACGGTCTGCGCCTGGCCGCCGCGCTGCGCGCCGACCCGCGGACCGCGAGCGTGCCGGTGCTGCTGCTGTCCGCCCGCGCCGGGCAGGAGGCCTCCATCGAGGGGCTGCAGGCCGGTGCCGACGACTACCTGGTCAAACCGTTCTCCTCGGCGGAACTGCTGGCCCGCGTCCAGACCAACGTCGCCCTGTCGCGCCTGCGGACCCATCATGCGCGGTGGCGTACCGCGCTGATCGACTCGCTGCAGGAGGCGTTCTTCGTCTGCGCCGAGGACGGCACGGTCATCGAGATCAACTCGACGTTCACCGACATCCTCGGGTACGGGCCGGAAGGCCTGCCGTACCCACCGGTGCACCCGTGGTGGCCGGACCCGGACACCGACCCGGCCGGATACCAGAAGGTCGCCGACGCCCTCGCCCTGCTGGTCGACCAGCCCCGCGGCGACTACACCATCCCGGTCACCCACCGCGACGGGCACACCCTGTGGGTCGCGGCCACGTTCAGCCAGGTCACCGACCCGGGCACCGGCACGAAGGCAATCGTCGGCACGTTCCGCGACGTCACCGCCGAACACTACGCCGTCCAGCGCGAGAGTGCCCTGGCCGCGGTGGCGGTCCGGCTGTCCCAGGCGGAGAGCACCACCGGCGCCCTGCACACGGTGCTGCCCGTCCTGCAGGAGTTGTGGCAGGCCACGCACGTGTACGCGGCGGTCTTCGACGGCTCCCCCACCCCGGTGCTGAGCACCACCGACACCCTCCAGCGCTGGGACACCCTGCCCGCGGCCCGCCGCCAGGCCCTGTCCACCGCCCGCGACCAGCCGGTACTCACCCCGATCGCCGACCAGCCCGGCGGGGCCGGCATCACCCTCGAACACCCCGACGGCGCCATGGTGCTATGGATCGAACTCGCCGAGAACCGGCCCTTCACCGAACACGACCAGACCCTGCTGGCGCTGCTCGCCGGGCACCTCAACCAGAGCCTGCACCGGCTGCGCCAGATCGACCAGCAGCGCGAGACCGCGCTGGCCCTGCAACGCGCCATCCTCGGCCCGGCCCAACTGCCCGACGGTTTCGCCGTGCGGTACGCGCCCGCCACCCAGCCGCTGAAGGTCGGCGGCGACTGGTACGACACCGTCGCCCTGCCCGACGAGCGCATCGGCCTGGTCGTCGGCGACTGCGTCGGCCACGGACTGCAGGCCGCCACCGTGATGGGCCAGCTGCGCAGCGCCTGCCGTGCCCTGCTGCTGCAGAACACCGACCCGGCGCAGACCCTGACCGCCCTCGACAGTTTCGCCGCGCAGATCCCGGGCGCCATGTGCGCCACCGTCTTCTGCGGCGTCCTCGACCCGGTCACCGGCGAACTGGCGTACTCCACCGCCGGACACCCACCGGCCGTCGTCGCCCTCGTCGACGGCACCACCGACCTTCTGGACGAAGGCAGAGGCAGACCTCTCGGGGTACGCGGTGACGTCAGTCGCCCGGAGGCCCGCTACACGATGCCGCCCCGGGCGACGCTGCTGCTCTACACCGACGGCCTGGTGGAACGCCGCCGCCAGTCGCTGAACGCCGGCATCGACCGGGTGGCCGCCACCATCCAGCGGGGACGCGCCACCGCCCTGGAGGAACTCGCCAGCGACGTGATGGACCGGATGGCCCCGACCGCCGGCTACGAGGACGACGTGGCGCTGCTGCTCTACCGCCAGCCCGGCCCGCTGGCCCTGGAGTTCACCGCCGACGCCGACCGTCTCGCCCCCGTCCGGTCGGCGCTGCGCGGATGGCTCAAACAGGCGGGCGTGGACCGGCACACCGCCCAGAACGTGCTGGTCGCCGCCGGCGAAGCCTGCGCGAACGCCATCGAACACGGCCACCGCCACGGCGCCGCCGGCCTGATCCGCCTGCACGCCTTCGCCACCGGCGACGACCTGCGCCTCACCGTGATCGACAGCGGCAGCTGGAAGACCCCGCAACCCGAGATCAACGCGCACCGAGGGCGCGGCCTGCAGCTGATGCGGGCGTTGATGCACGAAGTCACCGTCACCACCAGCACCGCCGGCACCGTCGTCGGCCTGCAAGCGAGGATCCTGCCGTGAACGCTGCCCTGACCTTCGCCACCAGCCGCCGCCCCTCCGGCGACATCCTGCTCAGCGCGGTCGGCGAGATAGACATGAGCAACGCGGCCACCCTCGCCGCGGCCCTGGCCGACGCCCATCGGGACGCTTCGGGCGGGCCGGTGACACTGGACCTGACCGGCGTGGAATACATCGACAGCGCGGGCCTGGCCGTCCTCTACCCGCACGTGGCGACGTTACGCCTGGTCGCCACGGACCTGCTCGCGCCGGTGCTGACGGTCGCCGGCCTCGACGACCTGACCACCATCGCCGACTGACCTCCCCTGCCGGGTTCGCCGGGTTCGCCGGGTTCGCCGGGTTCGCCGGGTTCGCCGGGTTCGCCGGGTTCGCCGGGCGCATGATCCGGTCGTGTTTCACTTCACCTGTCCCGGCTGTACGGCGCCGCGTGCCGTCGCGGACGCCGAGCGCATCGGCGGGCTCTGCAGCAGTTGCGGGGCCCGGCAGACCTGGCAGGCGTTGACTCCTGAGGACCAACGGACTGTGGACGCGGCCGTGCGTCGCGGCTCGATCGTGGGACTGCTTGCCATGCGGGACCTGACTCCACCGATCCGGCTGCCGCACGCGGCCGACCTGCTCGCCTTTCGTCAGCTGCATGGTGATCAAGACGGGCTCCCCCACGACTAGACACGTGTCGTGGTCAGGGTGCGAAGCCCATCCGTGTGGTGACTTCGGGCGCGCCGCACGCCCGAAGTCACCACACCCATGACGGTGTGGTGATTACGGGCGCGCTGGACGCCCCAAATCACCACACCCCTGGTGGTGTGATGAATACGGGCGCGCTGGACGCCCCAAATCACCACACCCCTGGTGGTGTGATGAATACGGGCGCGCTAGACGCCACAAGTCACCACGCGGACCCCTTGTGACGAGACGTGTCTAGATGCGCGCAAGGTGTCGCAACGGCGCTTCGGGGAATGATGGGTGACGATGATGCCATTCCCCGCTGCACGAGGAGAAGCTGACGATGCCGAAGTTCGTGACGATCGGATATGGGGACCAGGCCGGGTACGACAGCACCGCCGCGGAGGTACGGGACGCGGCGCACGCCCATGACGCAAGACTGCTCGAAGACGGGGCCGTCATGGGGATCGCCGGGCGACCGGTGCAGGTGCGACGGCCCGACGGCGGTGACGTGACGTCGCAGAGCGGGTCGTTCCTGTCGTCGACGCTACCGGTCGCGGGGTTCGCCGTCATCGAGGCGGCGACGCTGGAGGAGGCCGTCGAGCTCGTGTCGCATACGCCCTGTGCCGTCGGGCACGGTGTCGTCGAGGTGTGGCCGCTGCAGGAGACACCCTGATGCACCAACGGCTCTGCGCCAGGCGTACCCACGCATGGGTTTGAGCCTGGCGCAGAGCCACCCCCGATGGTGCTGGAGAGATCAGCTGTGCAGGGCGGCGAGCACCTCGGCCGGGACCGGCTTGCCCAGCATGCGGCAGACGGCCACCTCGTCGGCGGCCATCACGACCCGGTAGTAACGGTTGACGCCCGGGTTCTCGCCGGTGTCGGCGGGCTCGGCGGTGACGTCGCCGACCGCGGTGCGGGAACCGTCGGCGGTCACCACGCCCAGGCTGTGGTGGCCCATCGTGTCGCCGCCGTGGCCCCACACCGTGCCACAGGCGGTGTCCTTGCGGAACAGGCCCAGGCCGTACCCGCCGGGCATGCCGAAGGACTCCGGGATCTCAACCGTGGTCTTCATCTGGGCGAGCTGACGCTGGGAGAACAGTTCACCGCGCATCAGGGCGGCGAAGAACGTCGCCAGGTCCTCCTGGGTGGAGATGATCGCTCCGGCGGCGCCGCCCCAGCCGCCGATCGGCCAGGACGAGGTGTCGGTGTACTCCGGCTCACCGCCGGCGAACCTGACCGCGTAGCCGTGCGCGTACCCCCGGCCGGTGCTGGTGGCCCGCGGATCGGCGAAGTACGTCTTGGTCAGTCCGAGCGGCCGGGCGATCCGCTGCTGGACCAGGTCGGGCAGGCTGGTACGGGTCAGCTTCTCCAGGATCATGCCGGTCAGGATGTAGTTGGTGTTCGAGTACGACCAGCCGGCCCCGGGCGCGAACGTCGGGTCGTTGCGGAAGGCGACCTCGAGGAGTTCCTTCGAGGTGAGGACCCGCTGCGGGTCCTTCTCCATGTCCGTGAAGAAGTCCGGGTCGGACGTGTAGTTGAACAGCCCACTGGTGTGGTTGAGCAGCATCCGGACGGTGATGGCGCGGCCGTTCGGCACGACACCGGGCAGGTAACGCTCGACGGAGGCGTCCAGGTCGACTTTGCGCTGGTCGACGAGCTGCAGGGTGAGCGCCGCCATGAAGGTCTTGGTGTTGCTGCCGATCTCGAACTGTTCGCGGCCGTTGAGGGTGCGGCCGGTGGCCCGGTCGGCGACTCCGGCGGCGGTGACGGTCACCCGGCGGCCGGTGTCGATCCGGGCCATGTATCCGGGGGCGCCGGCGGCGAGCACGTGCCGGGCGGCGTCGCGCATCGGGTCGGTGGTGCTGGTCGCGGCGGTGGCACCGGCCGCTCCCGCAGTGGCGCCGACCAGGGCTGCGGTGACGGCAAGCGCGGGGATCATCGATTTCGTCGTCATGCCCCGAGCCTGCCGCCCGGCGCCCGGCGATTCACTCCCGCCTACTACCCAGTCCGGGGTAGGGGTAGCCCTACCCCCGCCAACCGATCAGTACAAAACCTGGTATCGTGACCTGAAACCGATCGGTACAAAAGTGGGAGAGCCATGACCGTCACCCTGATCACCGGCGCCAACAAGGGCATCGGGTTCGAGACCGCCAAGCAGCTCGTCGCCCAGGGCCACACCGTCTACATCGGTGCGCGGGACACCGCGCGGGGCCAGGCCGCCGCGGACGAACTGGGTGCGAAATTCGTGCAGCTCGACGTGACCGACGACGCGTCGGTGAGTGCCGCGCTGGCGACGATCGACGCCAGCGAGGACCACCTCGACATCCTGGTGAACAACGCCGGCATCCTCGCCGCAGGGCCCGTCGACGGACCGGCGGCCCTGGCGGCGTTCGACACCAACGCGGTCGGCGTCGTCCGGGTCACCGAGGCGGCACTGCCCCTGCTGCGGAAGTCCGCCGACCCGGCGGTCGTCACCGTCTCCAGCAGCATGGGATCGTTCTGGGCCGTCACCAACCCGGAGCGGCCGGAGTCCGGCCTGCCGCTCATGCTCTACGCCGCGTCGAAGGCGGCCGCCACCATGCTGACCGTCCAATACGCGAAGGCGAACCCGGGCATCAGGTTCAACGCGCTCGAACCGGGCGCCACCGCCACCGACATGACCGCGGCCTTCGGCATCGGCCGCGCGGTCGAGCAGAGCGCCCGCGTGGTCGCCCGGCTCGCCACCCTCGGCCCGGACGGTCCGACCGGCACCCTTCAGGACGAGGCCGGGCCGCTTCCTTGGTGAAGATCGCGAAACCGCATTCCCGGGTACGCGTCTGAGCACCGCCGACGATGATCCCTGCCAATGCCCGTGACCGCCTCCGAACATGCGAAAGGGCGCCCGCACGAAGCGGAAGCGCCCTTTTCAGCATCGCCGGAGAGGCTTAGAACCAGACTTTTCGACCACCGACCGGACGACCGATCGCACCGAGGATCCACAGTGCGGCGCCGATCACCAGGAGAATGATGCCGATCGTGTAGAGGATCGAGATCTTCAGGAAGAAGCCCAGCAGCAGAAGAATAAGTCCAAGAACCAGCATGACTTCGCTCCGTTTCGCCGGCGGGTATTTCCCGCCGACCCTCCTGTACCCAGCCCATCGAAATACCAATCAACTCAGATGCATGACCCTCGAGCGAGGACAGTCACGTTTACGGCGGAGCGGAACCGGTTAAAGCCGCCACCTCCCCCGTCTCCCCCCGGCCCACCTCACCCCGCCCCCGTCGTCGGCGGCGGCGGCGGATCGAACCCAGCCGTCATCGAAGGCTCGAACAGGCGCCTCGCCGAACCGTCCCCGACGGCTGAACCGACCCCGGCCGTCGCCCAGGGCTCGAACGGCGCACGTGGGCAACCCTGGACGACGGCCGAGCGGACCCAGCCGTCACCGAGGGCTCCAACAGGCACGCGGGAGAGCCATGGACGACGGCCGGGCGGACCCCGGCCGTCATTGGCGGCTCCAACAGGCACGCGGGAGAACCGTGGACGACGGCCGGGGGAACGTGTCCTGCGCCTACCCCCACATGGGTGGGCGGCCGTGAACTATGCGCAGCTCATGCAGTGACGCGCGAAGGGCCGGATCGCGAGCCGCTCCGCACCGACCGGCTGGGCACACCTCTCACAGATCCCGTAGGTCCCGGCGTCCACCCGCAGCTGCGCCTCGCCGACCTCGCCGATCCGCTCCCGGGCGGCGTGGAGCAGGGCCGTGAGCTGGGCACGCTCGAACCCGATCGTGGCACCTTCCGGATCGTGCTCGTCGTCGGCGTTGGAGTCCCGGGAAGCCGCGAACAGCCCCTCCAGGTCCCGTCGCAACGTGTCCGCCTCGGCCGCCGCCTCCGCCCGAAGCCGCACCAGCTCGTCCCGAACCATCCCCGCGCGATAACCGCCGCCTCTCTCCCCCACCCGCCGTCGTCCACAGCTGTCCAACACCCGTGTGGGAACCCTCAGCAACGGCCGGGTTCACTCAGCCGTCGCCCACGGCTCCCCCACGTGCCCACTGAAGCCCTCACCGACGGCCGGAACCACCCGGGCCGTCGCCCACGGTCGTCCCGCATGCACGTGGGCGCCCCCAGGAACGGCCGGAACCACCCAGCCGTCACCCACGGTCGTCCCGCATGCACGTGAGCACCCCCAGGAACGGCCGGGGAATGCAGCGGGGGAACGAGAGGACAGGGCTGCCGGCACCCCGGGGTGAGAGGCGGCACGGGAGACTGTGGAGGTGACGATCAAAGCTCTGCTCTTCGACTTCGACGGACTGCTGATGGACACCGAGACGACGCTGTTGGTGAGCTGGCAGTGGGAGTGGCGGCGGCACGGGCTGGAGCTGGACACGGCCGCGTTCTTCGCCGACCACGGTGGGGACGTCAACGAGGCGCGGTACCGGGATCTGGCGGCGGCGGTCGGGGCCGCCTACGACCAGGAGGCCAGCCATCAGCGGAGGTCGGACTACCGGGCCGGGCTGAACGCGGCCCTCGACCCGGCTCCGGGCGTCACCGCCTGGCTGGAGGACGCCGCCGAGTTGGGGTTGCGGCTGGCGGTGGCGAGCAGTTCACCGGTCACGCACGTCGGGGCGATGCTGGAACAGGCCGGCCTGCGGGAGCGGTTCGAGGTGCTGGCCACCGGGGACGAGACGGCCGCGCACAAGCCGGATCCGGAGGTCTACCTGCTGGCGTTGCGACGGCTCGGGGTGCCGGCGGAGGAGGCGGTGGCTTTCGAGGACACCGCGCACGGGGTGGCCGCGGCGAAGGCGGCCGGGCTGCGGTGCGTGGCGGTACCGAACGCCTACGCGGACCGGGACCGCTTCACCGCCGCGGACGTGCTGCTGACCAGCGCCGCCGATCTGCCCCTGTCGGCCCTCCTGGAGCAGCTGGACTGAACGGCGGCCTGCCGGACCGAACGGCAGCCCGCCTGGAGCAACTGGCGCCCCGCCGGAGCAGTGGGGCTGACTAAAACACGTTTCGCGGCCAGCGTCCGTGTGGTGAGGCGCCCAGCACGTCCGTAATCACCACACGCCACCACGGGCGTGGTGACTTGGTGCGCGCAGCGCGGCTGCAATCACCACACCCCACCACGGGTGTGGTGAATTCGGGTGTCCAGCGCGCCTGAAGTCACCACGCGGACGGGCTTCGGCACCCTGACCACGAAACGTGTCTGGCGGACCTGCCGGAGCAGCTGAAGTGGGGACGTGCGGGCCGCGGGCCGGGCACTGCTGTCGGTGGCGCGGGCGCGCGCACGCGTACCCCTGAAGTGGTGTTGATCTTGGGCTTGGCGGCGATCTCCAACCGGGTGGGGGACCCGGCAAAACTTCGTGCCTGATCGTCGTGACGGACCGTCGGACTGTGCTATCTTCGTTGCGTTGCAGTTTTGATTTCCTTGGACGATCTTGGCGCCTGATGGGTGATCTGAAACCCCGTCCTGGCGCTATTTTCGTTTGGCGTGTCGGTTCCGGCGCGGGTCATCAACGCAGCACTGAGAGTCCGCACGGTGCGGACTCCCACCTGCAAGGGAGCAGACATGACTACAGGTGTCGTGAAGTGGTTCAACGCTGACAAGGGCTTCGGCTTCATCACCCCCGACGACGGTGGCGCTGACGTCTTCGCCCACTTCTCCGCGATCCAGTCGTCGGGCTACCGCAGCCTCGACGAGAACCAGCGGGTGGAGTTCGACATCACCCAGGGCCAGAAGGGCCCGCAGGCGGAGAACATCCGCCCGCTCTGATCCATCTCGGCGGAACGGCGGTCCGGCTTTCGCAGCGGGCCGCCGTTCGGCTTTCCGGGACGGTGAGGTGACCCGTTCGCGGTTCGGCCCGCTGCCCGGCTTTCCGGGACGGTGAGCAGGCCCGCCGCGGTTCGGCTCACGGTCCCACAGCTCGGCCTCGACCGCCCCGCGCGACTTTCCGTCACGCGGGGCGGTCTGCGTTTTCCGGGCGTCGGCAGCGCAGCTCGTACATCCGCGCCGGTCACACCATGGCCGGCCGCGCCGACCCGTTCGCCGCCTTCGCCCTCGCGGCGGACTTTCACGAAGGCGCCACTGCGGGAGGACCCCTGAAAGGTTGAAATCGCCCCCGCCAAGTCCCACCGCTCCCCCGCGCGCCACGCCGTGGGACCACGATCTGCCGCCTGCCTCCGGGCCTCGACAGGAGCCTCCGGGACACTCGGAGGGTGGAATTCGGCGGCACGGAACGGGGACGAGACTGATGGGTGACGTTCTGCGGGACATCGAGGCGCTGGCGGCGCTGCTTCCGGCGGCACAGCGGGGTGCTCACGCGTACGCGAAGAAGATCGATCTCTTCTCCGGCAGTGACGAGGTGGCGGCGGCGCACCCCAGCGGGCGGGCCTATCTCGCGGCGGCCCGGCTGGCGCTGCTGCAGAGTGAGGCGGCCGAGGCCCTGCAGGAGATCCGGGACCGGGCGGTGGATCTGGACCCGGCGGCGCGGCGGCCGGACGACGCGCTGAGCTTGGAACTGGCCGACATCATGATCCGGCTGTTGGAGTTGTCGGAGTTCCTGGGTGTCGATCTGGGGGCGGCGCTGGTCGCGAAGACGGCGGATACGGTGGGCGGCTACCGGCACGGCGGTGTCCGGTTCTGATCCGCGGTGCCGCCGGAAAAATCGGATGCGCACCCCGATAGAGTTCATGGGGAGAACGCGGGAGGTGGTTGCGATGTGCGGTGTGATGCCGGGTCCGCGACCTATGCCGCCGGGAGCCCTTCCGCGACGCTGATCTCCGCCGCGCCGTCTGGGTGGTCCCGGCTTTACGCCGCTCATCCGATCGCGTCGCAAAGGGATTCAGTCATGAGGATGTCGAAGGCATTCGGCAGCACGTTGCACACCGCCCCGGGGCACTCCGAGTCGGAGGGGCATCAGCTTCTCCTGCGGGCGGCCATGGTGCGCCAGGTCGGCGCCGGGATCTTCTCCTATCTGCCGTTCGGGTGGCGCACCATCCGCAAGATCGAGGCGATTCTGCGGGCCGAGATGGAGCAGATCGGCGGGCAGGAGGTGTCGCTGCCGGTGGTCAATCCGGCCGACCTGTGGAAGGAGAGCGGGCGCTACGCCAAGATCGGGCCGGAGCTCGCCCGATTCACGGACCGGCGGGACCGGGACATGGTGCTGGCGATGACCCATGAGGAGGCGGCGACGACGCTCGCGCGGACCGAGATCGCCTCCTACCGGGATCTGCCGCGTGTGGTGTTCCAGCTGCAGACGAAGTTCCGCGATGATGCCCGGCCGCGGGCGGGGCTGATCCGGGTGCGCGAGTTCATCATGAAGGACGCGTACAGTTTCGCCGCCGACGAGGACGGGCTGGCGGAGCAGTATCGCGAGCAGTTCCGTGCGTACCACCGGATTTTTCGCCGTTGTGGGGTTCCGGTCCGGGCGGTGCTCTCCGACGTGGGCATGATGGGCGGCAGCATGGCCCACGAATTCATGTACCTGACGCCGATCGGCGAGGACACCCTGCTGCTGTGCGACGGCTGTGGTTTCGCGGCGAATCGTGAGGTGGCCTCGTTCCGTGAGCCGGTTCCGGTGGCGGGCGCGATCGCCGAGATCGAGGAGGTCGCCACGCCGGGCACGACGACGATCGATCAGTTGACCGCATTGCTGGGCGTCACGGCGGCGGAGACCGCGAAAATGGTCTTCCTGGCGGCCGAACGCGAAGACGCGGTGGAGTTCGTGGCGGTGGTGGTGCGCGGCGACCGGGAGGTCAACGAGACCAAGGTGGCCAATCTGGTGCGCGCGTCCGCATTGCGGCCGATGACCGAGGCCGAGATTCAGAGCATCGGAGCCGTTGCGGGGTACGGGTCGGCGATCGGTCTCCGGAACGCGACGGTCCTGGTCGACGACCTGGTCGCCGCGGCCGGCGGTCTCGTCTCGGGCGCGAACCGGGCCGGTTTTCACCTGCTCAACGTGAATGCGGGGCGCGATTTTCCGGGCGGGATCGTCGCGGATGTCACCGCGGCCCGGGCCGGCGACGGCTGCCCGTCGTGTGGGCAGGGGATGCGAACGGTCCGCGGGGTGGAGGCGGGCAACATCTTCAAGCTGGGCACCCGTTATTCGTCCGCGCTCAACGCGGTCTTCCTGGACGCGGCGGGTGAGCGGCGGCCGTTGACGATGGGCTGTTACGGGATCGGCGTGGGGCGGCTGCTGGCCTGCGCGGCCGAGGAGAACCGTGACGAGAAGGGGTTGCGGCTTCCGGCGGCGATCGCGCCGTATCACGTGTCGCTGGTGTTGCTGGATTCGGCGGATTCGGCGGCCGGGGTGCTGGCGCGGCGGTTCTACGACGATCTGTGGGCGGCCGGGGTGGAGGTTCTGTTCGACGATCGGGTGGAGCGGGCCGGGGTGAAGTTCGCGGACGCCGACCTGATCGGGTTGCCGTTGCGGATCACGCTGGGCAAGCGTGGTGTCGCCGACGGCACGGCGGAGGTTCGGGACCGGGTGACGGGTGAGGTCTCGGTGGTCGCCCTCGACGACGTGGTGGCGGTGGTGCGTGACCGGATCGCGGTGCTGCTGGCCGCACCGGACTCGCCGGCGCCGGTGGAGCTGCCGGACGAGTTGGCGGCCTGATCATCCGGGTCGTTCGTCGAAGGCCTGCTGGTGGCGCAGGATTTCCTCGCTGTGGCGGACCGTCCAGGAGTAGAGGTGGCCGAAGGGTTCGCGCAGGGACTCCCCCAGCGGCGTCAGCGAGTATTCGACGCCGACCGGGGAGGTCGGCAGCACCCGGCGTTCGATCATGCCGTTGCGTTCGAGGCGGCGCAGGGATTGGGTGAGGACGCGCTGGGTGACGCCGCCGAGGCGCCGTTTGATCTCGTTGAACCGGGCCGGGCGTTCGAGCACCGCCAGCACCATCATCGACCATTTGTCGGCGATCTGGTCGAGGATGGGCCGGCTGGGGCAGTCGGCGCTGAAGGCCGTGTCGGCGGCGGCCGCGCCGAGGCCGTAGGTATCCCTCATGATCCCTGGTTCTCCTGAAGTGCGTTCTTGCCGGTGCGGGCGTCGTCGCCCAGGCTAGGTATGCAAAGCAAACCTACATGCCTTGCGAATACCTGATCGGAGTACGACCATGCCCTACACCACTCTCCGGGTGACCACCGACGCCGGCGTCGCCACGATCGTCCTGGACAATCCGCCGGTCAACGCCCTGAGCCTGACGATGATGCGGGAGCTGCGGACCGCCCTGGACGAGCTGCGTGACGACCCGGCGACCCGGGTGATCGTATTCGAGAGCGCGGACCCGGAGTTCTTCATCGCGCACGTGGACATGGGCATCGCCGAACAGATGGACGACCTGCGGGCGCTGGCCGCATCGGCGCCGGCCGGGGCGAACGTGTTCCAGGCCGTCGGTGAGCTGCTGCGCCACCAGCCGCAGGTGACGATCGTCAAGCTGGCCGGGGTCGCCCGCGGCGGCGGGGCCGAGTTCGTCGCCGCCGCGGACATGACGTTCGCGGCGGCCGAGACCGCGGGCCTGGGCCAGATCGAGGCGCTGATGGGCATCGTCCCGGCCGGGGGCGGCACCCAGTACCTGAGTCGGCGCATGGGCCGCAGCCGGGCACTGGAGATCCTGCTGACCGGGGACCTGTTCGACGCCCGGACCGCGGCCGACTACGGGTGGATCAACCGGGCCCTGCCGGCGGCGGAGCTGGATGCCTACGTGGACCGGGTGGCCCGGGCCGTCGCGGCCCTTCCGGACGGGGTGGTCGACGGTGTGAAGAGCACCCTGCCGCCGGAGGATCTGACCGCCGGGTTCGCCCGGGAGGAGGCCGCCTGGGGTGCGCTGATCAGCAGCCCCGCGACGCAGCGTCTGATGGCGGACGCCGTGGTCGCGGGCGTACAGACGCGCGCCGGGGAACGGGATCTGGAGGGGCTGATGCGCAGGGTGAAAGCTCAGGCCTGAAGCGCGGCGAGGACGCGAGCGGAACGGTTGCCGGGGTGGGCCCGCAGGCGTTCGAGGAGGATGCGGGTGTTCTCCGGCCAGTCCGGGCCGGGGCGCAGCAGGTCCTCGGCCGGCACCTCGTCGGGCTGATCGCCGACGGTCACCGCGCGGACCTTCTCGTGGTCGACACCCTCGGCCAGGAGGTCCGCGCCACCGCCGAAGCGGTCCGCGGAGGCGGCGGCCATGTGCGGGTACGCGACCAACACCTCATGCGTGACCAGCAGCGCGAGCAGGAGGTCGTCGGTACGGGTCGACCGGCGCTGCTCGCGGGCCCGCTCGTCGGCCTCCAGCCGGGCCCACAGCACGGGCTGGTCGGCGTGGTTGGCCTCGCGGGCGAAAACGGACAGCAGCAGTTTGTCGCGCAGGCCCCGGCCGCGGTACCGGATCCGGCCGAGCAGTGCGTCGCGGGCCGGGCGCAGCGCGGGTGGCAGCCGGTCCGGCAGTTCCGGGATGCGGCCGCCGAGCACCGCCCGGCGCACCTGGTCCGGATCGGCCCGGCAGTCTCTGATCAGGGCGGAGGCGTCCGCGGCCGGGTCCTCGAGGAGCGCGGCGAGCAGCGTCATCCGGTTGTCGCCGGTGCCGGCGCGCAGGGCGGCGTCCGAGGCGTGCGACACCACGAGCACGTGGTCGACCGCATCCTTGACCGTCGGGAAGCCGTCGAAGGGGCCGTCGTTGCGCTCGGTCTCCGGGTCCCAGATCGGGCCGACACCCGGTTCGGCGGAGATCCGGCCGGGCGTGCGGAGGACGGCGAGCAGAGCACGCGGGGTGATGTCGAACGCGTCGAGCAGCGCGCCGGCCTCCTTGTCGCAGGCCACCGAGTACAGCAGGTGTCCGGTGCTGATCGGGCCGTTGGACAGTCCCCGTACCCGGGCCAGCGTGTTCGTCAGCCGATCACCGATGGTCAGCGCGTCCGTCATCGCTCTCTCCTCCGTCATCGCTCTCCTCCGTCGTGTTCGGACAAGACGATAGGGCCCGGGCGGACCGGAGGGCTTCTGCCCGGGGACTGAAAGGTGGCTATACCTCCGGGTAGAGGCGCACCGGCAGATCGATCAGGCCCCGCGCGCGGAACGACGGCCGCCAGCGCAGTTCACCGGCCGGAACAGCCAGGCTGAGGTCCGGGAAACGGCGGATCACCGCGCCGATCGCGATTTCCAGTTCGATCCGGGCGAGCGGCGCCGCGACGCAGTAATGAATGCCGTGGCCGAACGTCAGATGCCCACCCGCCCGGCCGGGCCGCACCTCGTCCGGGCCCGGAAAGGCGTCCGGGTCGCGGTTCGCGGCCCCGACCACCATCAGAACGGTCCGCCCGCGCGGAATCGTCACGCCGGAGACGTCCACGTCCTCGGTGGTGAACCGGCGCAGCAGCACGGTCGCCGGCGGTTCGAACCGCAACAGCTCCTCGACGAGCGGACCCAGGTCGCCGGTCCGGTCGACGTCGCGGGTGAGCAGGGTCAGGATGCCGGTGCCGATCGCGTGCACGGTGTTCTCGTAGCCGGCGAGCAGCAGCAGGAAAGCCAGCGACGTCAGTTCGTCCTCGCTGAGCCGGTCGCCCTCCTCCCGGGCCGCGATCAGTGCGGACAACAGGTCGCCGGCGGGTTCCGCGCGCTTGGCGGCGAGCAGCTGCTGCAGATAGGCGTGAATGGCGACGATCGCGCGCACGCCCGCCTTCGGATCGTCGTGCGGCGGGACGAGCATGACGTCGGTCCAGGAGCGGAATCGGTCACGGTCCTCATCGGGTACGCCGAGCAGGTCGCTGATCACCGCCACCGGCAGCGGGCCGGCGTAGCCGCGGATCAGGTCGGCCGGTTCGCCGGTGGGCAGCCGGTCGAGCAGTTCCTCGGCGGTCGTCGCGATCAGCGGGCGCAGGCTCTCGACGCGGCGCGGGGTGAACGCCTGCGACACCAGCCGCCGGATGCGGGTGTGGTGCGGCGGGTCCATGTTGAGCAGGTTGGCGTCGAGGGCGGGCGGCAGGGCGAAGCCGCGCCAGGTGCCGTCGCCGGTGGCCTTGTCGACCGACAGGCGCGGGTCGGCGAGCAGCGCGCGGACGTCGGCGTACCGGGTGACCAGCCAGACCGGCGAGCCGTCCGGAAGATTCACGGGTACGGCCGGAGCGGTGTCCCGGAGCTGCCCGAACATCGCATACGGGTCGGTGTGGAAATCGTCCGAGAACATGGAACAGAGCCTTTCCGGAGCACAAAGGAAGGCCGGGCATCCACGGGGGAAGATGCCCGGCCTTTCTGTGCAAATCGAACCACAGAACCCATCGATCGCGCTACCTGTGAGGCGGATTTCAGCGTCGCTTCTCATCGATGTCGCGTGCGGGAGATCGCCGCCTCGATCAGGTCGCGGTCGCCGGCGGTCCGGGAGGCTCAGGCCCGAGCCTCCCGGACCGCGGGATCAGGACCGGCCGGCGAGCTGCTCGCGCAACCAGTGGTAACTCGCGCGCGGGGTCCGCTCGCCGGTCGGGTAGTCGACGTGGACCAGGCCGAAGCGGGGGCCGTACCCGCGCGCCCACTCGAAGTTGTCCAGCAGCGACCAGTAGAAGTAGCCGCGCAGGTCCACCGGGGAGTCGGCGGTCGCGCGGGCCGCCGCGGCCAGGTGCTCGGTGATGAACCGGATCCGGTCCGGGTCGGCGTCCAGGCCCTCGCGCAGCTGGGCGACGCCGTTCTCGGTCACGTACACCGGTGGCAGGTTCGGGAAGCGGTCGGCCAGGCCGGTCAGGGTGTCGTACAGGCCGCGGGGTTCGATCGGCCAGCCCAGGTCGGTGACCGGCACGCCCTCGCGGGTCACCGAGCGGACACCGATGTCGATCGCGGTGCGGCGGGCCGGGTCGGGTTCGTCGTGCGGCACCGCGGCGGCGTGGATGCGGTAGTAGTAGTTGACGCCGAGGAAGTCCAGCGGGGCGCCGATCAGCGCCAGGTCACCGTCTCGGCGGAAGGACAGGTCGCTCACCCCGGCATACAGCTCGTCGTAGCCGTCCGGGTAGCCGCCGCCCAGCACCGGGTCGGTGAACTGCCGGTTCAGCATCAGGTCCATCCGGGCCGCGGCGGCGTGATCCGCCGGGGAGTCGGTGGCCGGGACGGCCGGGGACAGGTTCAGCGTGATTCCCACGCGTACCCCGGAATGCGCAGCCCGCAGAGCCGCCGCCGACAGTCCGTGGCCGACCAGCAGGTGGTGTGCGGCGGCCAGGGCGCCGTGTCCCTCGGTGGCGCCGGGCGCGTGCCGGCCCTCCCCGTAACCGACCATCGACGACACGTAGGGCTCGTTGAGAGTGATCCAGTCGCGGACCCGGTCGCCGAGGCGTTCGGCGACGACCGTGGTGTAGTCGGCGAAACGTTCCGCGGTGGCCCGGTTCCGCCAGCCGCCGCTGTCCTCGAGGGCCTGCGGCAGGTCCCAGTGGTAGAGCGTGACGAACGGGCGGATGCCCCGCTCGGCCAGCGCGTCGACGAGCCGGTCGTAGTAGTCCAGGCCGGCCTTGTTGACCTCGCCCTCGCCCGCGGCGATCACCCGGGGCCAGGCGATCGAGAACCGGTAGGCGTCGACGCCCAGGCCGGCGAGCAGGTCGACGTCGTCGCGCCAGCGGTGGTAGCTGTCGCAGGCCACCGCCCCGGACGTACCGTCGGCGACGGCGCCGGGCCGCGCGGTGAAGGTGTCCCAGATCGAGGCGCCGCGGCCGTCCTCGGCCACCCCTCCCTCGATCTGGTACGCCGCGGTGGCCGCGCCCCAGACGAATCCGGAGGGCACTTCAGGTAGTTCGGACATCGTCATCCCTTGATCGCTCCTTGCATGATGCCGCCGACGATCTGCCTGCCCAGCACCATGAAGATCACCAGGATCGGGAGGGTGGCGAGCAGGGTTCCGGTCAACGTCAGCGTGTAATCGGTGGTGTATCCGGCGGCCAGCGAGGAGAGCGCCACCTGCACGGTGGCGTTCTCCTGCAGCACCACCAGCGGCCAGAAGAAGTCGTTCCAGGCCTGCATGAAGGTGAACAGGCCGAGGACGGCCGCCGCCGGGCGCGCGATCGGCAGCACCACGTGCCAGTACAGCTTGAAGGTGCTGCAGCCGTCGATGCGGCCGGCTTCGAGGAGTTCGTCGGGGATGGCGCGGCCCAGGTACTGGGTCATGAAGAAGACACCGAAGGCGGTGACGAGACCGGGAACGATCACCGCGGCGAGCTGGTCGGTCCAGCCGAGGCGGGCCATCAGCAGGTAGAGCGGGATGATGCCGAGCTGGTGCGGGACCATCGAGGTGGCCACGGCCAGGGCGAGCAGGCCCTTGCGGCCACGGAAGCGCAGCTTGGCGAAGGCGAACCCGGCGAGCGTGGAGAAGAACACCACGGAAATGGTGATCGAACCGCTGACGATGAACGAGTTGAGCAGTGCCTTGGCGAACGCGGTGGTGGCGAAGACCCGGGCGATGTTGTCGAACAGATGACCGCCCGGGATCAGCACCGGGGGTACCGCGGTGACCGCGTCGCTGGTCTGCGACGACACCACCAGCGACCAGTAGAGCGGGAAGACCGAGCCGGCCAGGATCGCCAGCAGACCGGCGTAGGTCCAGACCGAGGCGCGGCGGGGATGGCCGAAGCCGCGGTGCCGGGCCGGTCGTCGCGGTGGCTGCGGCGCGACGCGCGCCGTCGTCTTCTCATCGAGTACGGTCACAGCGCTCACTCCTCGTCGGCGATGCGCCGGGTCAGCAGCAGGTTGACGATCGCGAACAGTGCGATGACCAGGCACAGTGTCCAGGCGATCGCCGAGGCGTATCCGAAGCGGAACTCGCGGAAGCCCTGCTCGTACATGAACAGCGCGATGGTCTGGAACTGCCGGTCGGAGCCGCCGGTGGGGGTTCCGGATCCGGCGAACAGCAGCGGTTCGGCGATGATCTGCAACCCGCCGATCGTGGAGATCACCGTGGTGAAGATGATCGTGGGCCGGAGCATCGGCACGGTGATCCGCCAGAACTGCTGGGTCTGCGACGCGCCGTCGAGGTCGGCGGCCTCGTAGAGGTCGTGCGGGATCGCCTGCATCGACGCCAGGTAGATCAGGGCGTTGTAGCCGGTCCAACGCCACATCACGATGATCGCGATGGCCAGGTGCGAGCTCCAGGTGTCGGCCTGCCAGTCGACCGGGCCGATGCCGACCACGCCGAGCAGCCAGTTGACCATGCCGAAGTCGCGGCCGAACATCTGGGCGAAGACGAGCGTCACCGCCACGATGGAGGTGATGTTCGGCAGCAGCACGCCCATCCGGAACGCGGTGCGGGTACGCAGCCGATGGTTGAGCAGGTGCGCGATCCACAGGGCGGCGAGCAGCTGCGGGACCGTGGAGAGCACCCAGATGCTCAGAGTGTTGCCGAGGGCGTTCCAGAAGTACGCATCGGTGAGCAGTTCGCGGTAGTTGCCCAGGCCGATCCACTGGTGGGCACCGGCGTCGATCAGATCCCAGTCGTTGAACGACACGTACCCGGTGTAGACCAGCGGGAACAGTCCGAACGCACCGAAGAGCAGGAAGAACGGCAGGATGTAGAGATAGGGCGAGCCCTTGTGATCCAGCCGGGCGAGCCGAGCAGAGGAGGACATCGTCGTTCCTTCGTCGTCGCCGGGCCGGCGGCCCCCGTGCACCGCCGGCCGGACGTGGTCGGACTACTTGGCGAGGCGCTCGACGTCGCTGACGGTCTGCGTCCAGGACTCCTCGGAGGTCTGCTTGCCCTGTTCGATGCGGACCAGGCCGTCACGGATGGTGGTCTGGATGTCACCGGTGCGCGGGCCCTGGTACTGCGGCTTCAGCTCCTTGGCGGCGGTGGTGAACAGCTTGCCGACCGGGGCGTCGTGGAAGAACGGATCCTTGTACTCGGCGATCTCCGGCTTGTCGTAGAGCGCCGGGATCGACGGGAGCAGACCCTGCGAGGTGAAGATCTTGGCCTGCTGCTCCGGCGCGGTCAGCCAGGCGGCGAGTTTCTTCGCCTCCTCGACGTGTTTTCCCTGGGCGGGCACGGTCAGGTACGAGCCGCCCCAGTTGCCGCCGCCACCGGGCACCGACGCGACGTCCCACTTGCCGGACGCGTCCTTGGACTGGTCCTTGATCTTGGCCATCATCCAGGCCGGGCAGGCGATGGTGGCGAACTGGCCCTTGGCGAAGCCGGCGTTCCACTCGGTGGAGCTGCCGATCAGCTTGGCCGACAGCCCGTCCTGGATCGCCCGGACGGACAGGTCCCACGCCTTGCGGACCTCCGGGTTGCTCGCGACGACGATGGTGCTGCCCTCGCTGTAGTAGCCGACCGGGGCCTGGCCGATCACCGCGTTGAACAGCTGGCCGCCGCCGTCGAAGAACGAGGTGCCGGCCGGGGCCTTCGCGGCGTACTTCCGGCCGGCCTCGAGGTACGCGTCCCAGCCGGACGCCCACAGCGCGGAGACCTGGTCACGTTCGGTCGGCAGGCCGGCCTGCTCGAAGAAGTCGCGCCGGTAGCAGATGGCCAGGCCGCCGACGTCGGTGCCGTATCCGATCTGCTTGCCGTCCGCGGTCAGCGACGCCTGCCACTTCCACGGCAGATACTCGGACTCGCGTTCGGTGCCCAGGTCGGTGAACTGCTTGCCGACCTCGCGCATCTGGGCGATGAAACCGGTGTCGACGCCCTCGATGTCGCCCGCCCCGCTGTTGGTGGCCAGGTGGGTGACCAGGTCGCGGTGGTGGTCGTTGTACGCGGCCGTGCTCTCCTTGATCTTGATGGAGGGGTTGGCCTGCTGATACTCCTCGTAGAGCGCCTTGTAGCCGAAGTTGCCGAACAGGTTCACGTTCAGGGTGACGGTGTCACCGTCGCTGCCGGAGCCGCCGCTGTCGCCGCAGGCAGTCAGCATGATCGCGGCGGCCGTGGCGGCCGCAAGGGCTCGTACCGTTCGGGACAAGCGCATGTCGGTTCTCCCCATCGGTGGATGTAACCGGTTCCATGAAACCGGTTACACAATCGAGTGCGAAAGAAGTTTGCCCCCATCGATGCCCCTCACGTCAAGTAACGAACTCGTAACGAGATCAACACATTGACCTCCGTAAGATGCAGCTGCTAGCGTGCTGAAACCGGTTACATAAAGGGCGTATGCGGTGTCGAGCATCAGAGAATTGGCACGCAGGTGCGGCGTCTCCGTCGCCACCGTCTCCCGGGTCTTCAACACCCCCGAGGTGGTCAGTCAACTCACCCGTCAGCACGTGCTCGCGATGGCCGCCGAGATCGGTTACCTGCCGAACGAGTCGGCCCGCACCCTCGCCACCAAGAAGTCCAACATGGTCGGCCTGGTCTGGGACACCGACCACCGCCGCCCCGGCTGGCGCCACCCGTTCCTGCAGGACATCCTGGTCGCCCTCAAGAGCGCACTCAGCGCCCAGGGACTGCACCTGCTCATGCTCGCCCCGGACCAGAGCGCCGGCCTCGACAGCCGGCAGCGCTTCCTGCGGGCGGTCCAGCGGCACAGCGTGGACGGCGTCGTGATCATCGACAACGGCAGCCGCGACCCGGCCGTCCTGGCCCTCGGCGACGCCGCGGTGCCGTGCGTCGCCCTCGACCTGCGGATCACCGGGCCCACCTGCACCTCGATCACCTCGGACAACGTCGGGGGCGCCCGGCTGGCCACTCAGCATCTGATCGAACGCGGTCACCACCGCATCGCCACCATCACCGGCCCGGCCCGCAACTGGCCCGCCGCCGAACGCCTGGCCGGATTCCGCTCGGCGCTCGACGAGGCCGGCATCGCCCTCGACGAGGCCGATGTGGTGGCCGGCGACTTCTACCTGGACAGTGGGTTCGCCGCGATGAACCGCCTGCTGGCCCGCGACCCCCGGCCTACCGCGGTGTTCGCCGCCGGCGACGAGATGGCGATCGGCGCGCTGCGGGCCCTGCACGCCGCCGGACTCCGGGCGCCGGACGACGTCGCCCTCGTCGGCTTCGACGACATCGAGATCGCGGCGCTGATCCCTCCCGGACTCACCACGATCACCCAGGACAAGACCGGGATCGGCACCGCCGCCGCCGAGGCGATCATGTCGATGCTGTCCGGCGACGCCCCCACTCCCGGGCCGACCACCCTGCCCACCACGCTCGTCGTCCGCGGGACCACGTAATCCATTTTTGTCGATATCTTGCTCGGGTGAGATCTCGCATCGTCGCCATCCTCGCCGCTCTGCTCGTGATCCTCTCCCCGGCCACCGTCGCGCACGCCGCCGCCGACCCCCTCCTCGACCAGCTGAAAGCCGTCCCCGGCCTCAGCGTCGTCTCGGAGACCTCCGGCACCGGATACCGGTTCTTCGTGCTGACCTACCGGCAGCCCGCCGACCACCGGCACCCCGGTCAGGGCGGCTTCGACCAGCGCCTGACCCTGCTGCACCGCGCCAGCGCCTCCCCCACCGTGCTCTACACCAACGGGTACGGCCTGGCCGCCAGCCCCCGCCCGTCCCAGACCGAGCCGGCCGCGCTGCTGGGCGCCAACCAGCTGTCGGTCGAACACCGGTTCTTCACCCCGTCCCGCCCGGCCCCGGCCGACTGGTCCGACCTGACCATCTGGCAGGAGGCCACCGACGAGCACCGGATCGTCAACGCGTTCCGCGACATCCTCACCGGCAGGTGGATCCAGACCGGTGGCAGCAAGGGCGGGATGACCTCGGTCTACCACCGGCGGTTCTACCCCGGGGACATCGACGGTACGGTCGCCTACGTCGCGCCGAACGACGTGGTCAACCCGGCCGACACCACGTACGACCGCTTCTTCGACACGGTCGGCACCGCGGACTGCCGGGCCGCACTCGACGACGCCCAGGCCGAGGCGCTGCGCCGCCGCGACCGGCTCGTCCCGCTGCTGGAAGCGGACGCCGCCGCCCAGGGCTGGACGTACGACCGGACCCTCGGCACCGCCGACCGGTCGTTCGAGCTGACCGTCCTGGACACGGTGTGGACGTTCTGGCAGTACAGCTCGCCCGCGGACTGCGCGTCCACGCCGGACGCGGCGACCGCCACCGACCAGGAGATCTACGACTGGATCGACGGCATCGCCGGCTGGAACTTCTACACCGACCAGGGCCTGGAGTTCTACTGGCCGTACTACTACGCGGCCGCCTCCCAGCTGGGCTGGCCGAGCCTGCGGTTCGAGCACCTGCGCGGCCTGCGGAAGTATCCCGGGTTGTACACCGCGAACTCGTCGCTGCCGCCCGGGCTGCGCCGGATCCACAACCCGGTGCCGATGCTCGACGTGGACCTGTGGGTGCGTACCGCCTCGTCGCAGATGATGTTCGTCTACGGCGAGTACGACCCGTGGAGCGCCGAGCAGTTCACCCCCAGCAAGCGGGACTCCGCGCTGTTCGTGGCCCCGGCCGCCAACCACGGCGCGAACATCGCCCGCCTGACCCCGGCCGACAACGCGACGGCCACCGCCACGCTGCGCCGCTGGGCCGGCGTGCCGTCGACCCTCGCCCCGGCGAAGACCGCCGACGTGCCGATCGACGACATGCTCGACCCCCGGCGACGGTGACCGTCCCCTCTGGTGCCGCCGCGCTCACCCGGCGGCACCAGAGGGTCAGCCGTTGAAGGCGTCCCAGGTGAATCCGGGATCACGGAACTCCCGCAGGGCCGCACGCTGCCGGCTGGCGATGCTCAGCTGCGTCCCCTCGAACGGGAACGTGATGGCGACCAGCCCGGGCGCCACGAAGATACGGGTCGGTTCCTCCGGGATGGGGGCCGGCGCCAACGGCACCGGCGTCAGCTTCCGCACGAATCGATCGCGCTGCTCCTCGGAGAGTTCGGCGTGGCCGGCGTACGGGGCTTCGAACACCGCCTCGGTCAGGGCGAACTGGAGCAGGAAGCCACTCAGGCGCTCGCGGTCCGGCAAGCCGTCGCCCCACACCCGCGGATCGTCCTCGCCCGGGTCGAACGATCGGCCCCAGACGCTTTGGTTCTCAGCCGCGAAGGGAACCCGCCCCCAGTCGTCGTAGTACAGCGCTCCCGGCGGGTCGACGCGATTGTGCGTCCCGTAGATCACCGGCCGACGGGCGGCCAGCTCGTAGAAGGCGAGCAACGGTTCCGGCAGCGGGACCGCTGACCGGACGGGTTCCGCCTCCTGCTCCGGGACGTCGGCGTACCAGCCGGTGAGGAACCGGCGCAGCGCCGCCGTCCGGTCCCGGGGCAGGTCGGTCAGCCAGTCGACGTCCGGCACCGGCTGCACCGCGGCCGGCCGGATCCGGTCCAGCACCGCGAAGGAGAGCGGCTGTTCGAGGACGAGGTCGTACCGGATCCCACCCCGGGAATGCACCTCCCCGAGGGGGACACAGCCCTCCGGCAGGCGCGCGAATCCGAGCCACGGAAGATCGAAGCGATGGAGCCAGTCCGGCACCGGGCCGGGGAATGGTCCGCTCAGTTCGATGCCGGTCCGGCTGTCCACCATGCTGCCGCCGGGGCGGTCCCCCGCGTCGACGATCAGCACGAAGGCGGCGTCGCCGCGCGCGTATGTCACCGGCCCCGCCTCGACCACCGCTGCGTTCGCCCCGGCCCGGCGCAGCGCCTCGTCGCCGGGGAGCACCGTCCACTCGTCAACCATCCGGTGATCATAGGAATGGTGACCGCGGGCGATGGACACGCCCGCGGTCACCACGGATTCGTCAGGCGGGCAGTGGGGTGGCGTCGGGGACCGGGGTCCGGGAGGTCTCCGGGGCGAAGGCCAGCGCCACCAGGGTCAGGCACAGTGCCCCCGCGACGTAGACCGAGACGGCGAAGGCGCTGCCGGTCGACGACACCAGCTGGATCGCGATGATCGGGGCGAGCGCGCCGCCGAAGATGCCGGCGATCTGGTAGCCCATCGAGGCGCCGGAGTAGCGCAGCCGGGTGGAGAACATCTCGGCGACGAACGCGGCCTGCGGACCGTACATGGCCGCGTGGGTGGCCAGCGCGACCACCACGGTCAGCACGATGACCAGCGTGTTCCCGGTGTCCAGCAGCGGGAAGAAGGCGAACGCCCACACCGCGGCGGCGACCGCCCCGGCCGCGTAGACCGGCCGCCGGCCCCACCGGTCGGAGAGCCCGCCGAACAGCGGAATCAGCAGCAGTTGCAGTCCGGAGGCGACCAGCACGCCGGTCAGGGCCACGGTCCGCGGCAGGCCGACGGTCCCGGTGACGTAGGTCAGCACGTACAGCGAAAAGGTGTAGAAGGCGACGTCGGTGCCGATCCGCGCGGCCATCGCGACCAGCAGGCCGCGCGGATGCCGGCGGATCACCTCGACGAGCGGGAGTTTCGCACGGCCACCCTCGGCAGCGACCTCAGCAAACGCCGGCGACTCCGTGACCGCGATCCGGATCCAGAGGCCCACCAGCACAAGCACGCCAGACAGCAGGAACGGAACACGCCATCCCCAGCTGAGAAAGGAACCCTCCGAAAGGGTTGCCGAGAGCACCCAGAGCACGCCGGAGGCGAGCAGGTTGCCCGCCGGGACGCCGACCTGCGGCCAGGAGGCGGACAGGCCACGACGCTCCGGGTGGCCGTGCTCGAGGGACATGACGACCGCGCCGCCCCACTCGCCGCCGAGGCCGAGGCCCTGCACGAAACGGAGCGTGACCAGCAGGATCGGTGCGGCCGCACCGATCGTCTCGTAGGTGGGTAGCAGTCCGATGAGGAAGGTGGCCCCGCCCATCAGGATCAGGGTGAAGACCAGGACGCCCTTGCGGCCGACCCGGTCGCCGAAGTGGCCGAAGACGATGCCGCCGAGCGGGCGGGCGACGAACCCGACCGCGTACGTGGTGAAGGCCAGCAGGGTGCCGGTGAGCGGCTCGAAGCCGGGGAAGAACAGTTTGCCGAAGACGAGGGCGGCGGCGGAGGCGTAGAGGAAGAAGTCGTACCACTCGAGGGATGTTCCGATGAGGCTGGCGAGGATGACGCGGCGACTGGCGGTCATGACTGGCTCCCTACGGGTGAACGTTGGGCTGCGTGGTGCCGTATGCCACACTCTAAAAATCGTTCAACAATCCGGCAATACCTCAATATGAAGAGTGTGTAACCCCGGGAGATCGGAGAGCCATGCGCGTACGCCGGGCCGGACCGTCGGCCGCCCTGCTCGAACTCGACGACGACGCCGCCGTGTTCGCCGCATACGACCTGCTCAGCGCGGCCCGGGCGGACGGCTCGCTGACCGCCACGGAGATCGTCCCGGCGGCCCGGACGATCCTGGTCGACGGCGTCGAGAATCCGGAAGAAGTCACGATGCTGCTGAGATCCGGCAAAACGAGCGCCCGGCAGGCCACCGCCCCCGGAACCGTGATCACGATTCCGGCCACCTACGACGGCGCGGACCTCGACGACGTGGCCCGGCTGTGGCACACCGACCGGTCCGGCGTCGTCGCGATCCACACCGGAACCACGTTCCGGGTGGCGTTCTGCGGATTCGCCCCCGGGTTCGCCTACCTGACCGGTCTTGATCAGGCGCACCACGTGCCGCGGCGGGCCACGCCCCGCACCCGGGTGCCGGCCGGCACCGTGGCACTCGCCGGCCCGTACAGCGGGATCTACCCGACCGCCTCTCCCGGCGGGTGGCAGTGCATCGGGCGTACCGCGGAGAAGCTCTTCGATCTTTCCCTTGATCCGCCCACACTGCTCACCCCCGGCACGATCGTTCGTTTCTGCGAGGAGCGGTGACCGCCCGGCTGGACGTGCTGCACAACGCCGGGCCGGACATGCTGCACACCGTCGGGTTGGAGGTGCTGCACGCCGGAGTCCGCACGACCGTGCAGGACCTGGGTCGGACCGGTTTCGCCCATCTCGGCGTGCCCCGGTCCGGTGCCGTCGACGCGGGCGCGCTGCGACTGGCGAACCGGCTGACCGGCAACCCGCCCGGCGCCGCCGGTCTGGAGATCCTGCTCGGCGGCGTACGGGTGCGGGCGACCCGCGCCGTCACCCTCGCGGTCACCGGGGCCCAGTGTCCGATCCGGATCGGCAGTCGGCCGGCCGATCCGGGCCTGCCGCTCGCCGTGCCCGCCGGCGCGGTCGTCACGATCGGCCGCGCGACCGCGGGACTGCGCGCCTACCTGGCCGTGGGCGGCGGAATCGCGGTGCCGCCGGTCCTCGGCAGCCGGTCCACCGACACCCTGTCCGGGCTCGGGCCCGATCCGGTACGCGACGGCGACCTGCTCCCGGTCGGCCCGGCGATCGGCCCGCCCCCGGGCGTGGACGTCGCGCCCTACCCGCCCCCGCCGCCGAACCTGCGGCTACGGGTGTGGCCGGGCCCCCGCGACGACTGGTTCACCCTGGCCGCGCGGGCCAGGCTGTTCGCCGCGGAATACCAGGTGTCGTCCGACACCGACCGGGTCGGCGCACGACTCACCGGCCCGCCCCTGGAGCGCGCGATCGACGGCGAACTCCCCAGCGAGGGCCTCGTCCTCGGCGCGATCCAGGTCCCGGCGGACGGCCGCCCCCTGATCTTCCTGGCCGACCACCCGACGACCGGCGGCTACCCGGTGATCGGCGTCGTCGACCCGGCCGACGTGGACCTGCTCGCCCAGGCGCGACCGGGAACACCCGTCCGGTTCACCGTGGTGGGGTGAGGGCCGGTCCGTGCTACCGTCCCGCGTTCATGATCAAATGCGGGAGAGACGATGTCTGAGCTGCAAGAACGATCACGGAGGCGATTCCGGTGAGACGCGCCGCCGGACACGTCTACTACGTCGGCGAGGAGGAGACCGGGCCTGGCGGCACTTCGACGGGCTGAGCCTCGGCGCGACCATCCTGGCGCTGAACGCGGGTGCCGGTGTGGCGATGACTCAGCCGGCGGCGGCGTAGGCGGCGAGCAACTGGGCCTCGGCGTCGTCGAAGTACCGCTGCAACGCCTCCTCGGCGGCCCGGGCGTCCCCCGCGGCCAGCAGGTCGGCCAGGGCGCGGTTGGCCGCCACGTACGGCTCGTGCAGCTGACGGGGGTCGGCCACCACCAGGAACACCAGGCGCAACTCGGCCAGCAGGGCACGGACCGCCTCGGCCACCCGGCGGCTGCCGGCCAGGTCGGCGATCGCCTGGTGGAACCGCATGTTGGCGGTGCCGACCGCGGGCCAGTCGCCACGCGCCGCCGCCTCGTCGGCCGCGTCGATCGCCGCACCGACCCGGGCCCGGTCCGCGGGCGACGCGGACGGCAGGTTGCGCAGCGCGCCGCACTCCAGGATCCGGCGGATCGCGTACAGGTCACGGATGTCGTCCTCGCTCAGCAGCCGCACGAACACCCCGCGGTTGAGCTGGTGCTCCAGCAGCCCCTCGTGGGACAGCAGCCGGAACGCCTCGCGCAGCGTGTTGCGGGAGATGCCCAGCGCCTCCCGCAGGTTCTCCTCGCTCAGCCGGGTGCCGGGAAGGAACACCCCCTCGGTGATCCGCTGCCGGAGGATGTCCGCCACCCGTTCAGCGGTGCTCCCCCGGTCGAGCAGCGCTCGATCGCCGGCCAGCCGGGCACCCCACTCCTCGATCACCGTTGAATCGTAGAACAATCAGGCGTTGAGGTCGGGACGGCCGGTCCGCGGGCGCACCACCCGTGCCTTCGCCCCGGCCCAGAACACCAGCGTCGTCGTCTTCCGGCCGTCGTCCTCGATCGTCACGTCGACCAGGCGCTCCCGGTAGTTGCGGTGCACGTACAGCACCTTCTGCAGGCGGGAGCCGACCACCAGCTCGTCGCCGACGTGCACCTTCGACACCGAATCCAGCAGGATGCTGTGCCCGACCACGTCCTCGGCGGCCACCGACGGCAGCGCGTCCATCCACTCCTGCCAGGGGTTGCGACCGTCGGGCGACGGCGGCGGATTCCAGATCACCGGCACGACGGCACCGCCGTCCGGACCGAGCACTCCCGCGATGAGCGGATCACGTTCAGGGCGGGCATGAAACTCCTCTCGTGCGGCTGCCAATGATGCCGCCGGGCAGAGCATGTATCGGCGGCTCGGGGCCGTGCCGTTAGGGGTGCGGGCCTGCGACCTCGGCTGCTCAGAACAGCCGCCGGCGTGCCGATGGAAGAACGTGACACCCCTGCTCGCGACCGGACGCGCCTCCCCCGAGCGCCACGCGCCGCCGAGTCAGGCCTCCCCGCCCCGGCGTGACGCCGCCCTGGCGTGGCGGTTCCTCACCGGGTCCGTACTGGTCGTGGTGGCGATCACCTTCGGCCCGGTGGTGGCCCGGGTGCCGTTGGGCATCGGCGCGAACGTCGCCGCGGTCATCGCCATCGGGTACGGCACCTTCCGGGTCGCCGACCGCGCCGACCGTACGCCATGGCGGTGGCTGTGGATCGCCAGTCTGCTGTTCCTGGCCGGTGCCAGCCTGCGTGTCACGGTCTCCGGCGCGGGCCGCCTGCCCGACATGCTGGTGATCCCCGGCTATCTCGCGGCCGCGTACGCCTTCGCCGGGATGCTGGTGCGCCGCCGGGCCGACCGCGACGACCCGGCCTGGATCGACGCCGTGCTGGTCGGAGTGACCTTCGCCTGCCTGGAGTGGACCTATCAGATAGCCCCGTCGTTCGGCGACGGCGATCCGCCACTGCTCACCGTCGTCACCGCGTTCCTGCCGGCCATCGACGTGGTGCTGCTGCTCCTGATCGGTCAGCAGTTCCTCTCCGGCGGTCTGCGCAGTCCCGCACTGTGGCTGCTGGTGCCGGGCATCGCCGGCCTGCTCACCGCGGACCTGATCGCCGCCACCCACCCCGGTCCGGCCGCCACCCTGTACGCCTCCACCTGCCTGATGACCGGCGCCGCCACCCTGCACCCGTCGATGCGCCAGCTCACCCGGCCGTCGCAGGCCCTGGTCCGCCGGCTGTCGCGCAAACGCATGGTGGGGCTCGGCTTCGTGCTGCTGGTACCGGTGATCGTCGCGACCGTCGAGCCGGCCGGCGGACCGCTGGACCAGAACGTCCGGGGCGTGCTCGTCGCCCTGCTCGTCGGGACGGTGCTGCTGCGAGTGGTCCGGTCCAACGACTCCCGTGCCCGCGCCGAGAACACCGTGCGCCGCCGGGCCACCCACGACGCGCTGACCGACCTGCCCAACCGGGAGCTGCTCAGCGACACGATCACCGCGTGGGGCGAGCGGGCCACCGCCGACCAGCAGGAGATCAGCCTGCTCTTCCTGGACCTCGACCGATTCAAGATGATCAACGACCACTGGGGGCACCAGGTCGGCGACGAACTGCTCTGCGCGGTCGCCGCCCGGCTCAGCGCCAACGTACGCGGCAGCGACCTGGTGTGCCGGATCGGCGGCGACGAGTTCGTCATCGCCCTGGCCAGCCCCTCGCACAGCATCCTCGCCGAGTCGGTCGCCACCCGGGCGCTCGGCCTGTTCACCGAGCCGTTCACGCTGTCGGTCGGCGACGTGGTCGTCTCCGCGTCGATCGGGGTGGCCAAGGCGGGCGGCGGCGCCGAGGCCGTCGAGCTGATCCGGGACGCGGACACCGCGATGTACAAGGCGAAGGATTCCGGGCGCAACGCGTACGCGTTGTTCGACACCTCGCTGCGCGACGAACTCCGTGACCGGATCACCCTGGAGCAGCAGTTGCGCGGTGCGCTCGCCCGGGGCGAGCTGTACGCCGCGTACCAGCCGATCGTCGACGTGGCCACCGGCGAGCTGGACGGCTTCGAGACGCTGATGCGCTGGGAGCATCCGCAGCTCGGCCTGGTGTCGCCGCTGCGGTTCATCCCGGTCGCCGAGGAGACCGGCCTGATCGTCGAGGCGGGCACCTGGCTGCTGCGCGAGTCCGCCGCCCAGCTCGCGGTCTGGCGGGCCGGCCGGCGACCCGGCGACCGCCCGCTGCACATCTCGGTCAACGTCTCGGTCCGCCAGCTGACGAACCGGGACCTGGTCGCGGTGGTCCAGGACATCCTCACCGAGACCGGCCTGCCACCGGGAGCGCTGTGGCTGGAGATCACCGAGTCCGGGGTGATGGAGGACATCGACACCGCCCTGGCCACCCTCGACGAGCTGCGGGAGCTCGGCGTCACGATGGCCATCGACGACTTCGGCACCGGCTATTCGTCGCTCAGCTATCTGAACCGGCTCCCGGTCGGCATCGTCAAACTCGACCGCTCGTTCATCAACGACGTCGGCCGGCACGGCGCGAACGAGTCGATCGTCCGCGCCGTGCTGGCCATGGCCGCGGCTCTCAACCTGCGCGTGGTCGCCGAGGGCGTGGAGACCGAACTCCAGCGCGACTGGCTCTGCGAGCAGGGCTGCGACCTGGCGCAGGGGTGGCTGTTCGGCAAACCCCTGCGCGCGTCGGAGACGGTGCTCTAGCGATCAGCCGCCGTGGTTCGGGTGGAACGGCTTGGGCAGAGTGCGGGGCAGCGTCGTCTCCGCGGTCCGCGCGGTGGCCGCCGCCGACGATCCGGGGACCGGCGGCAGGTTGTCGATCATCGTCCGGCCGATCACCGAGTGCGCCTGCACCGCCGGGTGGGTGGCGCCGTAGTTCTCGCCGTCACCCAGGCCCTCGGCGAACATCGCGTACGTCAGCAGCGGCACCCCGGTGGTGCTGAACATGATGCCCACCTCGTGCCGGGACTCGCCGAGGGTGTTGAAGTCGGCGCCGTACTTGGTGGCGACCCGCTCGCGCTCCCGCGACGACATCACCCGGCGCACCCCGTCGTGGTACCCGTTGATCCAGCGGGTGATGCTCAGCAGGAACTCGCACGACTCCGGCTTCAGCAGCGTCTTGGTGGCCAGCCGCCACAGCAGGTCGTGCATCTCGCGCGGGGTGGTGGTGCCCAGGTAGAACCGGTTCGGGTTGGCCACCGGCTCGACCCGGGTGTGCACGAAACCCTTGGCCGCCAGGATCTCGTTGAGCTCGACGGCCGGCACGACCCGGCCGCACATCCGGACCGCGGTGTTGTCCGAGACCAGCAGCATCGCGGTCAGGAAGTTCGCCACCGTGATCTGGTCGCCCCACACCCGGTGCAGGTGGTAGATCCCGGAACCGCCGAGGATGATGTCGGCCGGCAGGTCGAGCTTGGTCCCCAGGGTCAGCAGACCCCGGTCGATCTTGTCCATCACCGCGGTGGCGACGGCCAGCTTCTGCACGCTGTACCCGTACGTGACGTGGTCGGCGTCGTCCTCCAGGAACGGGGTGATCGTCCCGGTGGAGTCCACGGCCGCCATGTGGGTCCGCCAGAGACCACCGGCCTTCGCCTTCTCCGCCTGGTAGACCTCGGTGATCCGGGCCGTGCCACTGGTCGCTGCCTGTGCCGGGCTGCTGCTCATACCCACTCCCGCGGCCGCCGCCGCAGCGCCGAGACCGAGTGCCGAACGTCGGGACATACTGGTGGACATCGTTCTCCCTATATGGACGGACGGTGGACCACGCGGGACCGTACACCACCGCCGCCAGACACCCGCCGGATCCGGGGATACCGGCTTCGTGCCACCCCATCATCCCGCTCGACCGCCGGTTGCGCCGACACGGCAGGATCTTCCCCATGACACGCAAGCGGCCGCGCGCCTCGATGATCACCGTCCCGGTTCTGCTCGTCGCGGCCGTCGCCCTCGGATTCGTCGGCGGCGCCCGCGCCACCTCGGCGTCGGCCGAGGAGAGCACCCCCGAGGACACCACCGTCCCGGCCTGCCTCACCGAGGACCTGGGCGGCACGGTGACCGGTCAGCGCTCCGCGGAGTCCGGCGTCCGCGAGGCCCTGCTGCGTCTCACCAACACCTCCGGCCGCGCCTGCACCGTCCAGGGCAGCGTGGCGATCTCGCTGCTCACCCCGCCCGGCGAGGTCGTCGATGTGCCCACCAGCCGGCTCGGCCAGGACGACGGCGCGCTGATCACCCTCGCGCCGGAGGACAGCGCCTGGTCCCGTCTCCAGTGGGACCGCTGCGACGCGGACGCGAAGGGCTGCAGCGTCGGCGTGGCCCTGCAGTACGTCGCCGACGAGGCGTCGGCCGGTGAGGTCGCCGAGACGATCGCGGTGCCCGAGGCCGACGCGGCCGGCATCACGATGACGGCGCTGCGGGTCGGTGCGCTGACGCAGACCCGTCCCGCACCGGCCTCCCGGTAGCGGTCCGCGGCGGCTCCGCGACGATCACGATCTCGCGGGGCTGCTCCGCCCGGGACAACCGGGTGGTCAGCCACTCCTCCAGGCCGGCCGGGGTCAGTACGCTGCCCTGGCCCGCCGCCACGACGGTACGCAGCCGGTGGCCGAACGCGTCGTCCGGCACCGGTTCCACCAGCACGTCGGTCACGTCCGGATGCCCGGGCGTTCACGGCGGCCACCGGTCCGGCGTGGACGTTCTCCCCGCCCGAGACGATCATGTCGTCGAGGCGGCCGTCGACGAACAGCCGTCCGGCCGTGTCGAGACTCCCCCGATCGCCGGTGCCCATCCAGTGGCCCTTCCGGTGCCGGCCGCGGACCTGGATCTCACCGCCGGCCGGCGGCCGGCGCGGTGGCCGGGCCGCGACCGTGCCGCCGGCTCGCGAGCAGCAGCCGGGACGGCACAGTCCGGTCCCGGTGAGGACACGGACCGGCTCGGCCGCGTCGATCAGACGGACCCCACCACCTGCCGACACGATCCATCGGGCCGTTCTGGCGGGCCCCGCAGGATTTATCCGGGGGTTATCGCCCGCCCCCTACTGTTGTCGATCATGAAGGATCGGCCGGTACCGCCGGGTATGGTGGGATCTGCGCGGTCGTCGACCTCGATCCTTCCGGTGTCCGTCCGGTCCGATCGCGATCACAGGGATTGTTCATGCGTGTTCTTGTCGCCGACGACGAACGACTGTTCGCCGACCTCCTCGCCGCCGGTCTGCGGCGGCAGGCGATGGCGGTGGACGTCTGCTACGACGGCGACGCCGCCATCGAGCGCCTGGGCGTCAACTTCTACGACGTGGCGGTGCTGGACCGGGACATGCCCGGCAGCACCGGCGACGACGTCTGCCGGTGGATGCGGGCGCACGACAGCGCGGCCCGGGTGCTGCTGCTGACCGCGGCCGGCAGCGTGTACGACCGGGTGGAGGGCCTGCGCCTGGGCGCCGACGACTACCTCACCAAGCCGTTCGCGTTCGCCGAGCTGGTCGCCCGGCTGGAGGCGCTGGCCCGGCGGACCGCCCCCGCCCTGCCGCCGGTGCTGGAACGCGACGGCGTGGTGCTCGACGTCGGAGCCCGGACCGCGACCCGCAACGGCCGGGACCTCGACCTGACCGTCAAGGAGTTCAGCCTGCTCCGCGCGCTGATGCGGGCCCAGGGGCAGGCGGTCAGCGTGGAGGACCTGCTGGAACAGGTGTGGGACGAGAACATCGACCCGTTCACCAACGTCGTGCCGGTGACGGTCGGCAAACTGCGCCGTAAGCTCGGCGACCCGGCCGTGATCCACACCGTGCCCCGCGCCGGCTACCGGTTCGGGGCCTGACCGATGCACCTTCGCACCGTACGCGCGCGGCTCCTGCTGGTTATGCTGGTCGCGACCAGCGCAGTGATGGTGGTACACCGGTTCTGGTTCACTCTCTCCTGGTTCTCCTGGGGGGACGTCGAGATCTGCGGCGACGTCGTCTACGGGTTCTGCGGCACCGTGCAGCGCAACAGCCCGGTCACGTCGATCACCCTGTACCTGCTGGTCGTCGCGGTCATCCTGCTGCTGTACCGGCCGGTGAGCCGGTGGGTGCTGGCCCCGGTGCACGACCTGATCCCGCTGGTCGACCAGGCCGGCCCGCAGAACCTGGGTCTGCGCATTCCGGCCGGCCGACGCCGGGACCGGGAGGTGGCGGCACTCACCACCGCGATCAACGCCATGCTCACCCGGCTCGCCGCGGGCTACGAGGGGCAGCGCAGCTTCGCCGCCAACGCCTCCCACGAACTGCGGACCCCACTCGCCCTGCAACGCATGATCATCGAGGTCGGCATGGCCGAACCGCTCACCGCCGAGCAGTCCGCCCTGGTCACCGGCCAGCTCCTGCAGGCCAACGAGCGCAGCGAACGCATCATCGAGGGCCTGCTCACCCTGAGCCAGGCCGAGCAGGGCGTCGTCGCGCACACCCCGCAGCGTCTCGACGCGATCGCCGCGGACGTGGTCGAGGCACACCGCACCGGGGATGTCACCCTCACCAGCGAGGTACGGCCCAGCACGGTCGACGGTGACCGGGTGCTGCTGGAACGCCTGGTCGGCAACCTGGTCCACAACGCCGTCAAGTACAACCGGCCCGGCGGCACCGTCCACGTCACCGTCGAGGCGACGGGCACGCTCACCGTGACCAACACCGGACCGGTCGTCCCGGCCGCCGAGGTCGCCCGGCTCTTCGAACCGTTCACCCGCCTGCACGGCGACCGCATCGACCACACCGGCGGCAGCGGACTCGGCCTGGCGATCGTGCGGGCCGTCGTCCGCTCGCACGACGGCACCATCGACGCCGTACCGAACCCGGACGGTGGTCTGCGGATGACCGTCACGCTCCCACCCCGCTGATCCCGCTCGTCCCGTCCCGCGAGGCCCCCGGCCCGGCGGTCGATGCCGCGCGCCCTGATCCGTAAGGAAAGCCCCCGATGACCCTCATGTCGGCTCCACCCACCACCACCCCGATCGTCGTCCCGGCCCAGCGCGGCAGCACCGTCACGCTGCACCGGCCGTGGCGGGCCGCGCTGCTGGCCGCCCTGGCGGTGTGGTCGGCCACCACCGTCGCCCGGCTCGCGGTGAGCGCCCTGGCCTGGCTGCCCCGCGGCGGCGACGAGATCCCCGGCCTGACGAGCATCCTGCTCGGCTGGAACCGGTGGGACGCCGGGCACTACGTGCAGATCGCCGAGAGCGGCTATCACCTGGGACCGGGTTATCCGGCGTTCTATCCGCTCTACCCCCTGCTGATCCGGCTGTTCGACCCGCTACTGCCCGGCGGCGCCCTGATCAGCGCACTGGTGATCGCCAACGCGGCGGCGTTCGGCACGCTCGCGGTGCTGCACCGGCTGGCCGACCACGAGTTCGGTCCCCGGGCCGCCCAGCGGACCATCTGGTACCTGGCCGCGTTCCCGACCGGGTTCTTCCTCTTCATCGGCTACAACGAGTCGCTCTTCATCCTGCTCAGCCTGAGTGCGCTGTACGCCGCCCGCCGCGGCCACTGGTGGCTGGCCGGCGCCCTGGGCGGCCTGTCGTCGGGCGCCCGGCTGTTCGGTCTGCTGCTCGTGGTGCCGCTGGCGATCGAGTACCTCCGGCAGATCGGCTGGCGCCCACGCCGGATCCGCCCGGACGTGGCCGCCCTCGCCCTGGTCCCGGTCGGCCTGCTCAGTTACAGCGTCTACTGCCTGGTGGAGCTCGGCGATCCGCTCGCGTTCAGCGTCGCCCAGGACCAGTGGGGCCGGGAGTACACCGTCCCGGGCGGGGCGTTGCTGACCGCCTTCCAGCAGACCGGCGGGCACCGCCTGCTCGACCCGGTGACGATCGCCGCCCTGCTGGACGCGGGCACCGTGCTGGTCGCGATCGGACTGCTGGTCCTCTGCCTCGCCGGCCCGTACCGCTTCCGCCGGGACCAGGTCTACCTGGTGGTGCACGCCGCCCTCGCCTTCGCCGTGCTGACCACCACCGAGGTCGGCGGCCGGGCGATGATGTCGGCGTCGCGCTTCACCCTGGAGGCCGCCGCGGTCTTCCTGGTGCTGGCCCGGATCGGCGCGGGGCGGACCGCCGACCGGACGATCCTGGTGATCGGGATGGCCCTGCAGGCGGTCTTCCTGGCCACGTACATGGTCGGCGCCTTCATGGTCGCCTGACCGGGCCCGGCCGTCACGGTGTGCCGGTCCCGTTGTGCCGGGCGTCGGTGCCGCGGCTGCTCACCCAGCGGGACGGGCTCGGGGCGACCAGCGTCCGCCCGAGCCGCAGCAGCGCGGCGAGGGCGAAGACGCCGAGACCGGCGAGACCGTGCCGATCAGGCCGGGAGCTGGGAACGGTGACGCACGGCCCAGTCCCACAGCGTCCGCGCCGGCCGCCCGGTGACCTCCTCGACCACACCGGTCACCCGCTCCTGGCTGCCGGACGCGATGATCCGGTCGAGCCCGGCCATCCGGGCCGCCGCGGCCGCCGGCAGGAACGTCTCCAGGTAGGCCCGCAACTCCTCCGGCTCGACCGCGCGGTGCCGCAGCGGCACGCCGGTGACCTCGCTGATCACCGCGGCGACGTCCGTGTAGCTGACCGCCTCCGGACCGGTGAGCAGCCAGTCGGTGTTCGGCGGCGGACCGGTCAGCGCCCGGACCGCCACGTCGGCGATGTCGTCCACGTCGATCAGGGCCACCCGCGCGTCGCCGGTCGCGGTGATCAGCTCACCCCGGTCGGCGATGCTGCGGGCGTGCGGGTGCGCACCGACGAGGTTCTGCATGAACCAGGTCGGGCGCAGCACCGCCCACTCCGCGAACAACGTCGGCACCAGGGCGTGCACCCGGCCGAGACCGGGGCCGCCGGATTCCGCCGGGGCGACACTGAGCAGGACGATCCGGCGCACTCCCTGGCGGGCCGCCCGCTCCAGGAACGGCCCCATCACCCCGACCGGGTCCGGGTCGCCGACCGGCGCCACCAGATAGGCGCTGTCCACCCCGGACAGGGCATCATCGTGGGTGTCCGGTTCGTACCAGTCGAAACCGGTCAGGCTCCGGGAGGCGGCGACGACCTCACGGCCCTGCTCCCGCAGCCGTCCGGCGACCCGGCTGCCGGTCTTGCCGGCCGCGCCGACGACCAGGGTCCTCACGCCTCGTCGCCGCCGACCGACAGGACGATCTTCCCGCGGGTCCGGCCGGACGCCATCGCGACGTGCGCGTCGGCGACCTGCGCCAGCGGGAACACCCGCGCCACCTCGACCGTGACCGTGCCGTCGTCGATCAGGCCGGCGATGGTGGCCAGGGCGGTGCTGTCCGGTTCGACGAGGAAGAGCTTCACGCGTACCCCCAGAGCCTCTGCCGCGTCAGCGGCCTCCCGCGACGCCGCGCTGGGGACCGAGACGAGCAACCCACCGCGGCGCAGGGTCCTGACCGCCGGAAGGTCGCCGCCGACCAGGTCGATCACCACGTCGACGTCGCCGACCTGCTCGTCGAGCGGCTTGGTGGTGTAGTCGAGCACCTCGTCGGCGCCGAGGCCGGCCACCCACTCCTGGTTGCGCGGACCGGCCGCGGCGATCACATGCGCGCCCAGGTGCTTGGCGAACTGCACCGCGAAATGCCCCACCCCACCCGCCGCGGCGGTGATCAGGACACGCTGCGCGGGCTCGATCCGCACGGTGTCCACCAGCACCTGCCACGCGGTCAGGGCCGCCAGGGGTACGGCCGCAGCCTGCACGAAGTCCGTCGATCGGGGCATCGGGGTGAAGTGGCGGGCGGGGGCTGTCACGTATTCGGCGTAGGCGCCGGCCGCCCGTGGGAACCACGGCATGCCGTAGACCCGGTCGCCGGGGGCGAGCGTGGTCACGCCGTAGCCGACCGCCTCGACCACCCCGGCCACGTCCCAGCCGAGGATGAACGGCGGCTCGCCCAGCACCCCGGCCATGCCCATGCCCTCGCGGGTCTTCCAGTCCACCGGGTTGACGCCGGCGGCGTGCACCCGGACCAGCACCTCGGTCGGCAGCGGCGACGGGCGCTCGACAGTCTCCAGGGCGAGCACCTCCGGGCCGCCGAAGGAGTGCTGCCGGACCGCGGTCATCGTGTTCTCGTTCGTTCCCTCGTTCGTCATGATCAGTAGTTTTCTTCCTCGGCCGACCGCCGGACAGTGGCACGAAGGGCAATCAACGTAAGATTCGTGCCATGGTTCATCGTGTCGTCGTCCTCGCCCTGCCCGATGTCATGCCGTTCGATCTGGGCATCCCCGCCCGCGTCCTCAACGAGGCCCTGGACGCCGACGGCCGGCGCCTCTACGAGGTGACCACCTGCTCGCTCGGCGGCACACCCGTCCCGACGAACGCCGGGTTCCGCATCGACGTCGACCACGACGAGACCGCGCTGGCCACGGCGGACACCGTCGTGGTCGCCACCCAGGAACCGACGGCGCCGCTGCTCGCCTCGGGCACCGCCGACCCGGCCACGATGACGGCACTGTCCCTGATCCGGCCGGACACCCGGGTGATCAGCACCTGCACGTCGGCGTTCCTGCTCGCCGCGGCCGGCCTGCTCGACGGCCTGGCGGCGACCACCCACTGGGCGCTCGCCGATGACCTCGCCCGACTGTTCCCGCAGGTGGAGGTCCGGCCCGACGTGCTGTTCGTGGACGCCGGACGGGTGCTGACCTCGGCCGGCGCGGCCGCCGGCATCGACCTGTTCCTGCACGTGGTCCGGCTCGACCACGGCGCCCGGGTCGCCAACGACGCGGCCCGGCGCTGCGTGGCCGCCCCCTGGCGCGACGGCGGGCAGGCCCAGTTCATCCAGCGCCCGACCCCACCGGTGACGGCGGCCGGCACCGGCCCGACCCGCGAATGGGCGTCCCGCCACCTAGACCGGCCACTGACCATCGCCGACCTGGCCCGGCACGCGACGATGAGCAAGCGCACGTTCAGCCGGCACTTCGTGGCGGAGACCGGTGTGACACCGGTCCAGTGGCTGATCGCGCAGCGCATCGACCGCGCCCGCACCCTGCTGGAGACGAGCGACATGCCGGTCGAACGGATCGCCACCGAGGCGGGTTTCGGCAGCGCCACCCTGCTGCGGCAGCACCTGCACGCCACGCTGGGCGTGACCCCGCAGAGCTACCGCCGCACGTTCCGCGGCACCCCCGCCTCCCTGGTCACCACGTAGACGCCGACGACCTGGACGCCATCGTCCCACCGGCCCGGCGGCTCGCACGCCGATCGGCTGACGCCTCCGCCAGGTTCCGCAGGAGACCCGAAGATCGTCGACCACTCCGGAGGAGTTCGCGGAAACTCAACGGCCGTGGCGTCTTACCGCACAGCGTCGATGAGTCGGCCGGCCCTGGTGTCCTGGCTGGGGGCGACGCCGAACTGGCGGCGATACTCGCGGCTGAACTGGGACGGGCTCTCGTAGCCGACGCGGCGGCTCACGCCGGCCACGTCGGCCGGTGTCGCGGCCAGCATCAGGCGGGCCTGCTGCAACCGGATCTGCTTCTGGAACTGGATCGGGCTCATCGCGGTCACCGCCTGGAAGTGGCGATGGAATGCGGACACGCTCATCCCGGAAAGCTGGGCCAGATCAGCCACCCGGAACGCCGCCGCATAGTGCTCGCGGATCCACCGCACCGCCCGTGCCACCTGGGTCAGGCCGCTGTCCGCCAGACCGAACTGCCGGACCACGGCGCCCTGGTCTCCGGTGATCACCCGCCAGAGGATCTCCCGTTTGATCAGCGGCGCGAGTACCGCCGCGTCCCGCGGGCTGTCGAGCAGGCGAACCAGGCGCAGCACCGCGTCCAGCAGTTCGGGCGGGGCGTCGCTCACCGCGAGCGCCGACGGCGGGCCGGCCGGAGCCGGTGGCAGGTCTCCCGGGGCGGCCGCGAGTAGCAGCGCCGCGACCTCGGCCGGACGCAGGATCAGGCCGACCCCGAGGGCCGGCCGTTCCGGGGAGATGCCGAGGAATTCGCCGGTCACCGGCAGGTCGACGGAGGCCACGAGATACTGCTGCGCCCCGTACTCGTAAAGACGATCTCCCAAAGCCAGACGCTTCGTCCCCTGCGCGACCACCGCCAGCACCGTGCCGGTCATCGAGGGTGTCTCCGGCTCCTGGTCGGCGATCCGGGAGAGCAGCACGTCATCGATGTCAGTGGACTGGTCGTCGCGGGCGTGACGGGTGATGAGCGAGCGCAGCTCGTCGAGACTCATGGGCACCTCATGGCAGGATCAGGCAAGCATGGAGGAGCTTCATTCTAACGTTTTCGCTGTCAATGCTGATTCCATAGAGGAACCAAGTTACCCCGTTGAGAGGAGTGAGCGAGGAATGAGCATGGACAGCGGCTACGGATTCCACGCCACGGTGACCGCCCTGCCCGGCCACGGCGACGAGGTGGTGGCGCTGCTGAACGACGCGCCCGCCGTGCCCCATCCGGACTGTGTCACCTTCGTGGTCGACCGTTCGGACACCGACCCGGACACGATCCACGTCACCGAGGGCTGGACCAGCGAGGCGGCCCACCGCGCCTTCTTCGGCACCGCACCCGCGCAGGCCCTGGTCGCCGCGTTGCAGCCGCTGCTGCGGGTCACCACGCGCCCCAGCTACGATCCGGAACTCTCCACCCTGCTGGCCGGAATGCCGGCGATGCCGGACCTCACCGCCTCCTCCCTGGACATGATCCGCACGTTTGCGGACGCACCCCCGCCGGAGCGGCCCGTGGAGAACATCGGCGACACTTTGTCGATCATCAGGCCGGAGGGCGCTCCGGCCACGAACGCACCCTGCGTCTACTGGATCCACGGCGGCGGCATGGTGATGGGCAACCGCTGGTCCCAGATCGACATCCCTCTGGAGTGGCAGGACCGGCTCGGCGCCGTCGTCGTCACGGTCGATTACCGGCTCGCGCCCGAGTTCACCGGCACCACCGCCGCCGAGGACTGCCACCGGGGCCTGACCTGGATCGCCGAGCACGCCACCGAACTCGGTATCGACCCGGAGCGGATCATCGTGGCCGGCGCCAGCGCGGGCGGCGGGCTCGCGGCCGCCGTCACCCTGATGGCCCGCGACCGGAACGGACCGACCATCGCCGGCCAGATCCTGATCGGCCCGATGCTCGACCACCGCAACGACACCGTCTCGGCCCGGCAGTTCTCCGGCGTACCGGCCGTCTGGACCCGGGAGGCCAACGCCTTCGCCTGGCGGTCCCTTTCCTGGTACGAGTCACCGGCGCTCGCCGGTGACCTCGCCGGCCTGCCCGCCACCTACCTCGACTGCGGTTCGGCCGAGGTGTTCCGGGACGAGACGGTCACGTTCGCGAACCGGATCTGGACCGCCGGCGGCAGCGCCGAGTTGCACGTCTGGTCCGGCGGGTGCCACGGTTTCGACGCGCTCTTCCCTGACGCCGCTATCGCGGTGGCCGCGCGCCGGACCCGCGGCGACTGGCTGGCCCGTCTGCTGTCCGGCGACAAGGCGGTCCGATCATGCGGGTAGCTGTCATCACCGGTGCCAGCTCCGGGATCGGACAGAGCGCCGCCGTCCACATCGCCCGTCGCGACACCGGAGTCATCCTGACCTTTCGCGGTAATCCGGCCGGAGCCCGGGACACCGTCGCCACCATCGAGAAGGAGGGCGGCACCGCCGTGGCGCTGCCGCTCGATCTCGGGCAGTCCACATCGTTTCCGACCTTCCGCGACGCGCTGACCGCCACCCTCCGCTCGACGTGGCAGCGCGACGATTTCGACTTCCTGGTCAACAACGCGGGTGCCAGTGGTTCGGCACCGTTCCCGGAGACCACCGAGGCCATGTTCGACGACCTCCAGCGGGTGCTCCTGAAAGGCCCGTACTTCCTGACCCAGGCGCTCCTGCCGCTGCTCGCCGACGGCGGGGCGATCGTCAACGTGGCCAGCAACTCCGCGTCGTTCAGTGGGCTGGAGCCGGGCTACTCCGCCTACGGTTCACTGAAGGGTGCCCTGGTGGTCCTGACCAGGTATCTGGCCAAGGAGCTGAGCCCGCGTGGCATCCGGGTCAACGCTGTCTCGCCCGGCTCCACCCGGACCCGGATCGCCGACGACGCCTTCGAGCGATATCCCGAGGTCATCCCGGCTCTGGCGGCGAAGACCGCGCTGGGCCGGGTCGGCGAACCCGACGACATCGGTGCGGTGATCGCCACGCTGCTCACCCCGGACTGCGCGTGGGTGACCGCACAGGACATCGAGGTGTCCGGAGGTTACAACATCTAGTTCGTCACGGGATTGATCCGAAGACCACACAGCCACCGTATTGCCAGGGAAGAACTGCAGGCATGCGGAAGGATGGTCTCGTTCGTGAATCCGGCGTACTCGGATCATCCCACAGGAACCGACGAAACAGCGCGCCCCGAAGGAGTGACTGACCCGGATGAGCCCGGGCAGTATCGGCGGCAGCGTGTCGCATACCTGGACTCGGACGACAACTCGTGGTCCGGCTCCGGGCCGAACATGTACGCGAACGACTGGTCCACGAGCCGCAAACGCCGGCATCGGGCGCGGCGGTCGGGGCGTACGAAATCCGTCCTGATCGCGGTGAGCCTCCTCTCGGCCACCGTGGGCGGGTTCGTGGCCGTCGGCGGCACCGACCGCCTGACCGACATGCCGCTGATCATCGACGCTGCCTTCCTGCAGGGGCCGGACGACGCGGTCGAAGTTCCGCGGGCCCAGGCGGGCGTCGCCCCGCAGGTGAGCGCCTCGGCCAAGCCGTCCGCCGCCGCGGCGCCGTCCGGTTCCGCCAAGGCGACACCGAAGGCGTCCAAGTCGACCCGACCACCCGAGCCGATCGCCGGCCTCAACCAGACGCAGATGAACAACGCGGTGGTGATCGTCGAGGTCGCCCGCAAGCGGAAACTCCCCCGCCGGGCGATGCAGGTGGCGCTGATGACCGGTCTGCAGGAGTCCAGCCTGCGCAACCTGGCCAACACCACCATCCCGGCGTCCCTCAGGCGGCCGCACGAGGGGACCGGCGACGACTTCGACTCGCTCGGCGTCTTCCAGCAGCGCCCGAGTCAGGGGTGGGGCAGTGTCAAGGAGCTGATGAACCCGACGTACGCCGCGGACGTCTTCTACGACCGGCTGCTCAAGGTGGACGACTGGGAGGACAAGGACTTCGGCGAGGCGGCGCAGGCGGTGCAGCGGTCGGCGCTGCCGGACGCGTACGACAAGCACGAGGAGCGGGCCACCAAGCTCATCGACACCCTGCTGTGACCCGGGACCGGCCCACGGCGGACGCCGGGCCGGCCCCGGGATGGGATCAGAGGACGACCTCGGCGATCCGCTCGATCTCGTCGAGGTCGGTGGTGGCCGGGTTGATGATGAATTCGTCCGCGCCGTGATCCTCGTAGATCTTGACGGCGTCACGGATGGCCTGCGCACCACCGGTGACACCGGAGAGGACCAGGTCGAGGAACTCCGGCATGACCTTGTAGTACTCGTGGACGTTGGCCTTGGCCACCTCGAGGTCACCCATCGTGGCGTAGCCGATGCCGATCAGGCGGGGCTCGCCGGTGCGGCCGGCCTCCTTCCACGCGGCCCGCATCGCGTCGAAGGGCTGGGCGGCGTACGCGGCCGGGACCGAGCCGGCGACGTACCCCTCGCCGAGGCGGGCCGCCCGGGCGAAGGTGGCCGGCGCGTTGCCCCCGAAGATCAGCGGGATCTGCCGGGTGCCGGCGGGTACAGCCGGCTGGTCGCTGCCGGGCAGGTTCTTGCCCGCCCATACGTCCCGGTAGGTCTCCAGGTCGGCGTCGAAGCGTTTGCCGAGGCCCCGCGGTCCGCGGCCCTCGGCGACGAAGTCGTCGTCGCGCCCACCAAGCCCGATTCCCAGGGTGAGCCGTCCGCCGGACACGCCGTCGATGCCGGCCAGTTCCTTGGCGAGCAGGACGGCCGGCCAGACCGGGCCGAGCAGGACATTGGTGAACAGGCCGATGGTGCTGGTGGCGCCGGCGGCCGCGGCGAGGGCGACGGTGTCCATCACACCGGGGAAGGCGATACGGCCGACCGTGCCGAGCGACGAGAAGCCGGCCGCTTCGGCCCGGCGCGCCCACTCGGGGATGATCGCCGGGTCGACGTTCGCGATCTGGTTCGGGATACCGATTCCGATCTTCACAGCGCCTTCTTCCGTAGAGCTATTTGTTTCCTCAACGAAACAGCCTAGACAGCACTGTGGACTTCCGCTCGCCCGAACCAGTGGGCCAGATGAACATCCAGGGTCTGCTGCTCGGCACCGATCCAGGCCACGTGGCCGTCCGGGCGTACCAGAAGCGACGGGCCTGGGTCCCGGTCGCCGAGACGGTCGACCCGGTCCGACCAGGCACCGGCCGTCAGCGTGCCGGTCCGGTCCACGAGCAGCCCACGGCCCCGGTGCATCACCGGATGGAAGCGGCCGTCCGGGTCGGGCAGGCGACGGCCCAGCAGGTCGGGACCGGGACCGCAGTCGTAGCGGATGCCGATGCCGGTCATCCTCTCGAGCAGGTGACGGTTCACCTCGTCGAGGTCCATGAGTTCGGTGAACAGCCTGCGCAACGCCTCCGCCCCGGGGCCCGGGGAGAGCAGGGCGACCTGGGCACGGGTGGCGGCCAGCACCTCCGCGGCCACCGGGCGGCGCTCCGACTCGTAGGTGTCCAGCAGGGTGTCAGACGCCCGGCCGTGGACCTCGGCGGCCAGTTTCCACCCCAGGTTCACGGCATCCTGCAGCCCCAGGTTCAGGCCCTGGCCGCCGATCGGCGGGTGGATGTGCGCCGCGTCGCCGGCCAGCAGCACCCGCCCCACCCGATAACTGTCGGCCAGCCGGGTGGCGTCGCCGAACCGGGACGACCACCCGACGGCGTGGACGCCGAAGTCGGTACCGGCGACGGCCCGCAGATGCTCGCGGAAATCCTCGGCGGTGGGCGGCTCGCGGTGATCGCCGACCGGGACCTCGTGGATCAGCACCCGGTAGGCGCCCGCCCCGATCGGATCGAAGCCGAACCGTGGCCGGGACCTGCGGATCTCGGCCACCCGCGCGGCGATCCCGCCGGGGTCGAGGTCCGAGCGCACCTCACCCATCAGCGTGTCGAACCGGGCGGGTTCGCCGGGAAAACCGACACCCAGGATTTTGCGTACGCTGCTGCGCCCACCGTCACAGCCGACCAGATAGCGCGCCCGCACCCGGGAGCCGTCGGCCAACGCGACGGTCACCCCGTCCGGGTCCTGGTCGAATCCGGTCACCGCGGCGCCACGGCGGACCTCCGCGCCGAGCGTGATCGCGTGCTGTTCGAGCAGGTCGACGAGGACCGGCTGTCGCACGCCCAGGAGATAGCCGTGGGCGGTGTCCAGATGCGGCGGGGCGGGCTTGTCGATGGCGGCGAAGTAGGCACCGGCCGGGCGCTGCCGGCCGTGGGCGCGGATCCGGTCCAGCAGGCCGCGCATGGCGAGGATCTCGAGGCTGCGGATCTGCAGGCTGACGATCCGGGCCGCGGACACCGGCTCGGTGTCGCGTTCCAGGACGAGGACCCGCACATAGTGGAGTCTGAGCTCGGCGGCCAGCATCGTCCCGGCCGGACCGGCGCCGGCGATGATCACGTCGTACACAAGCATGGGTGTTGCCTTTCGGGAGTGCCTCTGGCGCTCCCGGCGACACCTACGTCGATCGCCCGGCCGTGACGGCAGGGGGAGCACCCACAGCGACAGCGTTCATGGGTCTCACCTCCTCGGGCCGTGTCACGGACGCCCGCACGTTACAAGCTCCCCGATCACCCCGGCAAGTCCTTTACCGCGGGTGCGACGCGCCGAGGACCACCACCTGGTCGAGGCGGCGGTCCCGGGCGAGCGTCCAGGCCTACGTCCAGCGGCCGCTGCCGTGGCCCGCGGCGAGACCGGCCAGCCGTCCGCGCAGTTCGAGACGGCGGACCTTGCCGGTGGCGGTACGCGGCATGTCGCCCTCCGGCAGCAGCACCGGACGGCCCAGCGGCGGCAGGTCGGCCACCGCCTCCGCCCAGGCGTCCTCGTCGAGGCGGCCGCTCGTGGTGGTCAGCACCGGCAGCGGCAGCCGTCCGGGGCTGCCGAGCAGCACGCACTCGGTCACCTCGGGCAGCCGGTCGTCGATCAGGTCCTCGATCTCCATGCAGCTCAGGCCGGGCGCGGTGTCCACCTCGCGGTCCAGCAGCCGGACCCCGCCGAGCCGGTCGACCAGGCCGATGTCGCCGGTGTGGAACCAGCGGCCGTCGACCTTGCTGTGCCAGCGTTCCTCCTCGGCCACGTACCCGAGGCAGCGGGCGCCGGTCCGGGCCAGGATCAGGCCGGGCTGACCGGCGGGCAGGTCGATCAGGGTCTCCGGGTCGACCACCTTGAGGCGGGTCCGGAACGGCACCGGCCAGCCCAGGTGCCGGGTGGTCGGGCGCAGCCGGCGGCGGTCGACGGACCGCCGCGTCATCACGCGCAGGGTGAGCGGTCCGGTCTCGGTCTGCCCCCAGCCCTGCAGCCACAGCGGGAACCGGCGGTGGCTGGCGGCCAGGTAGCCGCGGACGGTGCTCGGGTGCACCGCGTCGAACGTGCTGATGAACAGGCGGACGTCGCGGAACGGGCCGTGCCGGCGGGCGGCGGCGTCGTTCTGCCAGCGGACGTAGGTGGCGGGCAGGCACTCGACGATGGTCGGCCGGTGTTCGGTGAACAGCGGCAGGGCGGTACGCGGATCGTCGCCCGTCACGATCAGCAGTTTCCGCGGCCGGTGCCAGAGCGCGCTCGGCGTCCAGGTGACGGCCCGTCCGTGCGCGAACGAGATGGCGCTGGCCACCACGTCCTTACGGGTGGCGGTGAGCAGTGGCATCGGGCTGGCCTCGAAGTCGGCGAGCCGCCGGATCAGCGTGGCGGTCGAGTGCACCACCAGTTTGGGTACGCCGGTGGTGCCGGAGGTGTGGTTGACGATCAGCGGCGCGTCGTCGGGGCGCCGGTGCACCACCGGGTCGGCGCCGCTTCCCCGCAGGTCCCGCACCGCGACGGTGCGGCCGGTCCAGCCGGTGTCCGGTCCGGCGATCAGCAGGGCCGGGTCGAGGCGTTCCAGCAGGATCCGCAGCGCGGCGGCGGACAGGTGGTCGGAGAGCAGGGCGGGTACCGCGCCGATCCGGATGGCCGCGCAGGCCAGCAGCATGATGTCCCAGTGGTTAGGCTTGCAGACGGCCACGTGCTGGCCGGGGCGGACTCCGGCCGCGGCGATCCCGGCGGCCAGGTCGCGGACGAGTCCGGCCAGGTCCGGGATCGTGTACGCGGTGCCGCCGTCCGGTGCGACGTCGAAGGGTCGTTCGAGGTGGACGACGGTGGGTGAGTTCCGGTCGGCGAGGGTGTCGAACAGGGTGCCCAGGTCCAGTGGTTTCATCGGACGACCTCCGGGAGTGGTACGGAACGGCCGGCGCACAGCCGGCCGGCGGTGAGTTCGGCGGACCGGTGGGCGCCCTCGCTGCTGGGGCGTTGCAGGAGCCAGTCGCCGGCGTACTCGACGGTGCGCACCGGCCGGTCGAGGAACGCCGGCCGCAGGGCGAGCGCGGCCGGCGTGCATTCCGGCAGCGCGTACCGGAACCGGCTGACCACGGTGGCCAGCGTGGCGGCGCGCAGGCCGGGCAGGAACCGTGCGGCCTCGGTGGTGAGCAGGTCGGTGAGCTCGGTGTCGCCGGTGTCGAGCAGGTCACCGGCGACGCGGGGCGCGACGAGCATCGAGACCAGGCCCCTGCCGGGCGGCACCCGGCCGGGGTGCCGCAGGTGGTCGGCGAGCAGGCCGGTGAGCAGCGGGCTCTCCGCCTCGGGCACGGCGAGCATGTGCACCGGGGTGCGGCCGGCGGGGTGCACCGGCCGGTCCAGCAGGCAGGACAGCCGGATCGCCCGGGTGTAGGTCGCCGCGGCCAGGAACGGCAGGTCGTCCGGGTCCGGGTTGCGGTGCACCCGCAGGGCGAGGGGTGCCGGCAGGGCGATCACCACGGTCGTCGCCGTCCAGGTACGCGTCCCGACGCTCACCCGTGCCGTTCCGGCGTCGGTGACCACCTCGTGGACCGGCGCCCCGAGGTGGACGGGCAGCCGGTCGGCCATCCGGCGGGCCAGGGTGTCCATGCCGCCGGCGTAGGTCCGCCAGTGGCGTTGCCCGCCGACCGCGGCCAGGTTGGCCAGCAACGGCGCGGCCGCGCTGCGGTCGGCGTGCCAGCCGAACATGCCCGCGACCAGGGGCGCGAGCAGTCGGTCGACGAGTTCGCCGCCGTACCGCGCGGCCAGGTCGGCGACGGTCGCGGCGCCGACACCGGCGCGTTCCGGATGGTCCGGGTCGAGCCGGGCGGAGGGCCGGGCCAGGTCGGCGGCGAAGCGCAGCAGGGCGGCCCGGCCGCGCGCGGAGAGACCTCCGGCGTGCCGGGAGAACGGGTCGGCGAGTCCGGGGTAGGCGACTCCGTCGCGCCAGGTCGCGGCGACCCCCGGCATGCGCAGCACGTCGGTGCCGGGCCGCAGCCCGAACCGGTGGATGAGCCGCCAGGTGGCCGGGTAGCCGCGGCGGGACAGGAACTCGGCGCCGCGGTCCAGGGTCCAGCCGTCGCGGCGCAGCGTGGCCATCCGCCCGCCGACCACGGTCTCCGCCTCGAAGACCTGCACGTCCCGTCCGGCCCGGCGCAGCAGGTCGGCCACCGCGAGCCCGGCCGGTCCGGCGCCGACCACGGCGACGTCGATGTCGGTCACGGCAGGACCTCCCCGAGCAGAGCGGAAAGACCGATCAGGAACACACCCAGGCGATGGGTACGGATGCCGAGTCTGCGGGCGGCGAGACCATCACCGAGGACCAGCCCGATCCCGGTCTGTGCCCCGCGCAGCGCCAGTACCGGCGCGTAGACGACGGCCAGCAGCGGGGGTGAGATCCCGGTCAGCACGGCGCCGGCCAGCACCCCGGTCTCGAGCAGGACCACCAGCAGGATCACCAGCCGGTACGCCCGCGGCGTCACCATGGTCGCCAGGGTGCGGCGCCCGGCGGCCGCGTCACCGGCGGCGTCCCCGGCGTTCGCGTACAGGCCGAAGATCAGCGGACCGATGCCGAACAGCACGCCGAGCACCACCAGCCCGGCGGTGATCTGGCCGGTGACCAGCCCGTACGCGATCACCAGCACCCCGGCGCCGAAGCCGACCAGGGTCAGTTCCTGGCCGCCGCGGTAGCTGAACTTCGGTCCGGCCGAGTAGCCGAGGGCGAGCGCCGCGCACACCGCCATCAGCACGAGTGGCCCGGCCGGCCGTCCCGGGCTCAGCGCCCACGCGGCGGGCCAGCAGAGCAGTCCGGCGGCTGCGGACCGGATCGCGAAGGCGCGCGCCTGGTCGACGGTCAGTTCGCCGGTGAGCAGCGGTTTGCGGGCGAGTCGCCGGTTGGCCGCGTCGGACCGGTAGTTCGCGGCGTCGCTGCCGTCGGCGTACCCGGTGATGTCGTCGAGCGCGACGCCCGCGCCGAGCAGCGCGACCGTGCCGGCCAGGCAGAGCAGCAGCGTCACCAGGATCCGCGGGTCGGTCGCGGCCGGGCCGGGGAGCAGGGTCCAGGCCAGCGGCACGGCCAGGTAGTAGTCGAAGACGTCGAGTTTGGCGAGCCGCGCATAGGCGCCGACGGTGGGGCGTACCCCGGGAAAGACCGTCATGGCCGCACCGCCGCACCGTGCGGGACGAACGCGCGGACCGCGTCGGCGATGTGCCGGACCTGGTCGTCGGTGAGGTGCGGATAGATCGGCAGGGCCAGACAGCGCCGGGCGGCGGACTCCGCCGCCGGCCAGGTGGCCCGCCGCGGGACGGACGCGGAGAAGGCCCGCTGCCGGGGCAGGGCGACCGGGTAGTAGACGTGCGTGCCGACCCCGGCCGCCGCCAGGTGCGCGGCCAGGGCGTCGCGGTCGTCGGCGAGCAGGTTGTAGACGTAGTAGCAGCGCCCGTCGGCGGTGTCCGGCGGCGCCTGGATGCCCCGGCCGGCGAGGCCGGCGAACCGCCCGGTGTAGTAGCGGCCGATCGTGGCCCGGCGTTCCAGGCGGGCGGCCAGTCCGGGTAGCCGGTGCAGCTGGTACGCCGCCTGGATCTCGTCGAACCGGCTGTTCCATCCGATCCGGTGGTGCAGGAAACGGGTCACGCCGTCCTGGCCGTGGTTGCGCAGCTGCCGCAGGGTCCGGCCGAGTTCCGGGTCGCCGGTCACCACGACCGCGCCCTCCCCCGGCATGCCGAACGTCTTGACCTGCACGAACGAGTACAGTCCGGCGTCGCCCCAGAGCCCGGCCGGAACACCGCCGAGGCGGGCGCCCTGGGCGACCGCGGAGTCCTCGATCAGTTTCAGGCCGTGCCGGTCGGCGACCGCGCGCAGCCGTGGCATGTCGGCCATCACCGAGAACTGGTGTGCCGCGATCAGTACCGTGGTCCACCGGGTGATCGCGGCCTCGGCGGCGGCCGGGTCGAGGGTCAGGGTGACCGGGTCGATGTCGGCGAAGACCGGGGTGGCGCCGATCGCCATCACCGCGGCGGCCAGCGGTGCGCAGCCGAAGGCGGGCACCACGACGTCGTCGCCGGGTCCCGCGCCGAGGGCGTGCAGCAGCATGGTCAGCGCGGTGGTGCCGCTGCCGCAGGCCACCACGTCGGCGGCGCCGGTCTCGACGGCGAGCGCGGCCTCCAGCCGGGCGGTCCGCGGGCCGAGGATGAACTGCTGGTCCGGTTCGGCGCCGAGCTGCCGCAGCAGGTCGTCGAAGACCGGCCGGTCGTCGTCGAACAGGTCCGGCGGGAAGAACGGGATCATCGGGCACCGCCGGTGTAGAACGCGGCGATGTGCTCGCAGACCCGGTCCAGTTCGTCGTCGCCGAGGTCCGGGTGCAGCGGCAGGGCCAGCGCGTGCCGGCAGGCCGCCTCGGCGTGCGGGAACTCGCCGGGCCGGTGGCCGAGGTCGGCGAAGCAGGGCTGCAGGGGCAGCGGGCGCGGGTAGTAGACCTCGGTGCCGATGCCGGCGGCGGCCAGGTGCCGGGCCAGGGCGTCGCGGTCCTCGACCTCGATCAGATAGACGTAGAACACCGGTTCCTCGCCGTGTGCCGGTTCCGGCAGGCGGCGGACACCGGCAAGACCCGACAACCTTCTCGTGTACGCGTCCGCGAGCACCCGCCGTCGCGCGATGGCCGCGTCCAGGCTCGCCAGCTTGGCGTGCAGCACCGCGGCCTGGATGTCGTCCATCTTGGAGTTGTGACCCCAGTGCTCGCTGCCGGTGTTGATGGCGGCGAAGTCCGCCAGGGTCGGGCCGGGCCGCCCGTGGTGGCGCAGGGCGGTGACCCGCTCGGCGATCCGCGGGTCGTCGGTGAGGACCGCGCCGGCGTCGCCGATGGCGCCGAGCGTCTTGCTGGGGAAGAACGACAGCACGCCACCGGCGCCGAAGAGCCCGGCGTGCCGGCCCGCGCGGCGCATCCCGATCGCTTCGGCGCTGTCCTCGACCAGGGTGAGGCCGTGGCGTTCGGTGACGGCGGTGAGGGCGGCCAGGTCGGCGAGGCGGTGGAACATGTGCGCGGGCAGGACCATCCGGGTGTCCGGGGTGATCGCGGCCTCGGCGGCGTGCGGGTCGAGGGCGTACGCCGCCGGGTCGATGTCGGCGAAGCGGGGGCGGCCGCCGGCCAGGACCACGGCCGAGGCGGTGGCGACGAACCCGTACGCGGGGACCACCACCTCGTCGCCGTGGCGCAGTCCGGCGGCCCGCAGGAGCAGGACCAGGGCGTCGGTGCCGGAGTTGACGCCGATGGCGTAGCGGGCGCCGGTCCAGGCGGCGAGGGCGTGTTCGAAGTCGCGGACGCCGGTGCCGTGCGAGAACTTCCCGTCGGCGTAGACGCCGTCGAGGCGGGCGCTGATCGAGGGCCACGTCCGGGTGAACATCGCCGCCTGGGTGAAGAACGGGATGCGGGCGCTGCGCGCCGGTTCCTGCGTGACAGTCATGGCACGAACGTGACATACCGGAAAATTTGGTGCAATCCGACGCGCGCCGTTCATCCCGAATTTCAGCTACTTAGAGGAGTCATGGTGTAACTCTTTGTAAGCAATATCCCTTTCATCGAGGAAAGGCAGGAACCATGTCAGCGAACACCATTCAGCGTCAGCGGCTGGAACAGCGCTTCGAGCTGTGGGACGCCAACGGCGACGGCCAGGTCGACAAGTCCGACTACGAAGCCGAGGCCCGTCGCATCCTCTCCTCGTTCAGCGAGGCGGAGACCACCACCAAGGGCAAGGCCGTCCTGGACGCCTACCGCAACATGTGGACGATCGCGGCCAAGTCCGGCGGTATCGCCGAGACCGGTGCCCTGAACCCCGAGCAGTTCAACGCCGCCAGCGAGAAGTCCATGCTGGACCGCGGCGAGCAGGGCTTCGCCGAGGTGCTGCGCCCGTGCATCGCCGCGGTGGCGAACCTGGCCGACGAGGACGACGACGGTGAGGTCGACCGGGACGAGTTCGCCCGCTGGCTCAACGCCATCGGTGTCCCGAACGACCCGGCGCAGCTGTTCGAGCGGCTGGACAGCAACAAGAGCGGCACGCTGACGACCGACGAACTGGTCCAGGCGGTCCGTGACTACCACGAGGGCAAGCTCGACGTCCCGCTGCTCGGACGCTGAGAACCGCGCGGTGTGCCCCTGGTGCAGGGGCACACCGCGTCACCTGCTCATCAGCGCCGCCAGCGCACGGACCAGCATCCGCGGGGTGGCCAGCAGACTCGGATGCGCGCGCAGACCGGTCACCCGCAGGAAGTCCCGGGAGATCTCCGGATCGCGCATCGCCCCCAGCCGCACCAGCTCCCCCAGGGTGCGCACCAGCAGCCAGTCCCGCGGGCGGTCCCCGGTGACATGACGCAGCCGCAGATCCTGGGTCGCCGTCGCCTGCCACGCCACGTCGGTCACCACCCGCAGACAACCCAGATAGCGGGTGGCCGGGCGGGCCGGGTCGGGACCCGACGCCAGCCAGGAGTCCAGCGCCGAGGCGTGCAACGCGGCCGCCGTCATGCCCTGCCCGTACACCGGGTTGAACGAGGCCACCGCGTCACCGATCGGCAGCACCCCGGACGGCAGACCCGGATGACGATGCCAGTCCCGGCGTACCTGCCCCGGGAAGTGATAGGTGTGCACCGGCCCGAGCAGGTTCTCGCGCCGGCACACCCGCCGGAAGTACGGCGACGACTCCCGCGCGGCCCGGGCCAGGAAGTCGTCCGCGCAGGGCCGCGGCCGGTCGTCGCCGAACCCGCTCATCATCACGCCCCAGCGGCCACCCTCGTAGGCGGCGATCGAACCCACCCCCGGCCTGCGGTGGGCCGCCGACCGGGCATGGTTCACCAGGTGCAGGCCGTCCATCTCGTCCCCGGCCCGGGTGAAGTACGCCGTCGAGTACCCCAGATCCAGCCGGATCCGCTGCTTGGGCACCACACCGCGGCCGGCCCGCTGCAACCACCGGTCCAGCCCGCCGGACCGCCCGGTCGCGTCCACCACCAGACAGACGCCGTCCAGGCACTCCCCCGACGACGTGCGCACCCCGGTCACCCGGTCGCCGGCCAGCAGCAGACCGGCCACCCGGTCCGGCAGCACCCGGATCCCGGTGTCGGCGAGCACCCGCCGCCGCACCACGTCCTCCAGCATCGGCCGGCTCACCCCGAGCAGCGTCTCGGTGCCGTCCCCGGGGAACGCCCGGCCGTCGATCGCCAGCACCGCGGTCCGGCCCACCCCACACGGCGTCGCCCCGGCCCCCGCCAGTTCCGCGCCGATCCCGGGCAGCCAGCGCTCCAGCAGCTCACCGCCCATCCGCAGCAGCACGTGCAGCTGCGGGCCCTGCGGGACGCCGGACCGGATCCCGCCGTCCGGATAACCCGGGTCCGGCTCGATCAGCAGCACCTCGCGTACCCCGTGCCGGCGCAGCACGTGGGCGGCCAGCAGACCGCCCATGCCCCCACCGGCGACGATCACCCGGTCCATCACGACCCCCTCGCCTGTCGGAAACTGATCGCCGCCTCCGGGGTCAGGCCCAGCTCCGGCCCGGTGACCGGGGTGTCCCGGCGGATCAGGATGTTGTAGTGGTTCGGGAAGTGGCAGGCGTCGAACCCGAGCACCGTGCCGATCACCCGGTCACCGGCCAGCACCTCGTCGCCGCGGTCCAGCACCCCGGCCGTGGTGACCTCGGCGAACCCGAGGAAGCTGACCCGGTCCATCCGCGGATCGGTGTACTCGTGGTCGGTGGTGAGCAACTCGTGCACCTCACCCCGGCGGACACAGCGGCTGGCGTACGACTCCAGGGTCATCCCCCTGTCGTCGCGGCGGTGGGTGAGAACCTTGACGAGCACCGCCTCGACGACCCGTTTCGGGCCGTCCTCGTGCGGGTTCACCGGGCCGCCGCCAGTTCCGCGCCGTACACCGCGTCGACCAGGCGCAGTGCCGACAGCCCGGCATCGGTCAGGTCCGGATTCTTGACGAGATCAGAGACGATGCCCTCGTATTCGTGCCAGAGCGACTCCTTGAACCCGGGGTGGCCCGCCAGCAGATCCACCACGTGGCGGCCCCCGCCGGCCAGGTCGAGTTCCACCACCTTGTGCTCCCCCGGATACGCCCAGTCCAGCTCGACCCGCGCCGGAATCACCCGCCCGTCCGGGGACAGCGCCTCCAACCGGATGTCGGCCCGCCGGTCGACCCCCTCCGCGTCCCGTTCGACCGTCGCGCCGAGCAGCCGGACCGCACCGTCCCCGGAGCAGAACCGGACCAGGTCGAACGCGTTCGGCCCGTTGTCCGCCACGCAACCGCCACCGCAGCGCCGCGGATCGAGGTACCAGGCGTCCTCGCCGACGTGCTCCTCGATCCGTTCCCGGTAACGCACGGTGATCCCGGTGATCCCGGACGGCAGGTCCCGCAGTCCGGCGTTGTACCGCCGGTGGAACGCGGTCATCAGCACCCCGCCGCTCGCCTGGGCCTGCCGGTGCAGTCGTTCACCGTCGGCCAGGCGTACCGCCAGCGGCTTCTCCACGCACACCGCGAGGCCCGCGGCCAGGGCGTCGCCCGCGATCACGGCGTGGCTGTCGTTCGGCGTGGTGATCACCAGCGCGTCCACCCGGCCGGAGGCGATCAGTTCCTCGTGCCGGGTGCACCGGTGCCGGACACCCCGGTAGTCGGCGAACCGGCTCGGGTCCCGGTCGCAGACCGCGACCAGTTCGGCGTCCCGGCTGCGGTCCAGCGCCGCCCGGTAGTAGCGGGCGATCACCCCCAGTCCGACCAGGCCGACCCGCAGCGGCCGGCTCACCGGACCACCGGCCGGACACCCTCGGCCCGGGCCACCTCGTCCAGCTCGTCGACCAGCCCGGCCGGCATCGGCACCCCGCCGGCCCGCCGGTACGCGGCCCGCTCCCCCTCCAGCCAGCCCGGGTAGCGGACCGGGTCGGTCCCGGCCGGCGGGCAGTCGATCAGGCTGTCGAACAGGGCCGTCGCGTCGGCCGCCACCGCCGCCGGGTCACGCAGCGCGTCCGGGGCGATGGCCACCGCCAGCAGGCCGATGTCGTCGTCGCGTCCGCGGTCCCCGGCGACCGCCGCCGCGTCCGGGCCGCGGCCCGATCCGGACACCAGCGCGGCCAGGATCTCCACCGCCAGCCCCAGGCCGAACCCCTTGAAACCGCCGGTCTGCGCGCCGCCGCCGAGCCACTGCAGGTGCGCCTCGCCGCGGTCGAACGCCCCCGGGTCGGTGACCGGCTGGCCGCCGTCGGTGCACAGCCATCCGGCCGGGATGCTGTGACCGGCCCGCTGCGCCGCCCGGATCCGGCCGGTCGGCACCACCGACGTGCTCATGTCCAGGACGAACGGGTGCCGGCCGACCGCCGGGGCGGCCACGCTGAGCGGGTTGGTGCCCAGCATCGGCACCGCGCCGCCGGGCGGGCGCACGATCCGCTGCCGTCCGCAGTTGGAGGCCAGGATCCCGACCATGCCCCGCTCGGCGGCCCGCCGGGCGTGCCGTCCCGCGCAGCCCACGTGGGTCAGGCCGCGGACCGAGACCAGGCCGACACCGAGGATGGCGGCCCGGTCGGCGGCCAGGTCCATCGCCTCACCGGCGACCGACAGGCCCAGGGCACGGTCCGCGTCCATCAGCACGGCCGCGCCACAGTCCGAGACGATCCGCGGCTCGGAGCCGGCCACCACCCGGCCGTCAGCGAACAGCGGCAGGTAGAGCCGGGTCAGGTTGACCACGCCGTGCGAGGTCATGCCGGTCAGGTCGCCGTAGCACAGGGCGTCGGCGGCGCGGTGCGCCCGATGGACCGGGACGCCCCGGCCGGTGAACACCGCGGTCACGAAGGTCAGCAGGTCGTCGTGCGCGACCAGGACCGTACGGTCGTCCACAGTCTGTGTCATGGGATTGCTCCTTCGAAGGCGTGCAGCACGCGGGTGACCGTCGCGGCGTAGGCGTCCAGGTCGGACAGGTCGGCGAATTCGTCGTCGCTGTGGGCACGGTTCGCGGCCAGGTCACCGGGGCCGAGGATCACCGTGGAGGTGCCGCTGCTCATCCAGATGGCGTCGCAGGTGAACGCCGGCTCGCCGGCCGGCCAGGCGGGGACGTCGGCGGCGGCGAGCAGCCCGTCCAGGAACGGGTCCTCGGCCGCTGCCAGGGTCGGCAGATCGCGTTTCAGCCACCGGACCGTGGTGATCGCCGTAGCGTCCCGAGCCGTGAGTATCATTCCGGGAATTTCTTCAAATATGCTGATGAAAAGCTCCAGGCCCGCCGCCACCTCCCGCTCGACGGCGGCCACCCCGGCGACACCCGACGCCGCGTCCGGATAGGGAAGGTTCAGCAGCAGGTCGCCGCCGCCGTAGACCCGGTTGTGCCGATCACCGGTGTGCAGGCCGGCGACGCAGAGACCGGGCACGGTCCGGGCCAGATGCTGCGCCAGGAACCCGAGCAGCACGGTGGCGTTGTGCCCGTCACCCGGCCGGTCATCGACGCTGTCCTCGCCGGCCACCCGGATCCGGGCCGTCGCCGCAGCCGTCGACGACCGCAGCGCGCGTCCGCCGGTCGGTTCGCAGAAGACGTTGAGACGCCCGGTCCACCCGGCCTCCACGAGCGGGCGGGTGCCGATCACGCCCAGCGCGCCGCCCTCCTCCCCGGCGACCACCTGCACCAGCACCCCGAATCCGCTGCCCAGGCCGCCCACCGTCGACCGGGCGGCGCGCAGACCGGCCAGCAACGCCACCGCCGGGCCCTTCGCGTCGATCGCGCCGCGACCGGAGAACCTCCGCCCGTCGAACCCGGCCGGCCACACCCCGGCGACGGTGTCCAGGTGCACGTTGAACATCACCGTCCGCTCGGCCGGCATTTCTGGGCCGAGTCGCAGCACCAGGCTGGGCTGCCCGGCGAGGTATCCCGGATCGGCGAGCGCCGCACGGACCGGCGCGGGCAGCGGACCGGTCAGCTCGGCCGGCGCCGGCGCGCGATGGTGCACCGGGACCAGGCCGGCCTCGGCGGCGGCGGACACGTACCGGTCCAGCGCCCGGGTCATCCGGGACGGGCCGCCCTCCAGCGGACTGACGGTCGGGATGTCCAGCAGTTCCAGCAGCAGACGCTTGTCGCCGGAGGTCAACGACACGGCACGGCCTCCCGGCACAGCTCGGCCAGCGCCCGCCCGGCGGCCACGAAACCGGCGGCCAGTTCGGCGTCCGGCACGCTCTGCGCGCGATGCGGGCGCATCCCGACGTGCGGCTCCAGGGACAACACCCCGGCATAGCCGTGGTCCCGCAGCGTGCGCAGGCATCCGGCCACGTCGGCGTCACCCTCACCCGGTTTCGTGTACGTGCACCCGCGGGCGTCCCGGGCCGCATCCTTGACGTGGACGTGCACCACCCACGGCAGGATCTCGCCGAGAAGGTCGCGCGCGCGGTAGCCGTACTCGATGCCGTTGCCCATGTCGAACAGCAGCCGCAGGCCGGGCACTGCCCGGAGCAGCTCGCGCATCCGGTCCGGGTCCTTCGCGGCCCAGCCTGTGCAGTTCTCGTGGACCAGGGTGACGCCGGCCTCGCCCGCGCGCTCGGACAGCTCCCGCAGCCGCCGCCGGGCCAGGACACCCCACTCCGCGTCGCTCACCTGCCCGGCCTGCCAGGACATCACCCGCAGGTACGGCGTACCGAGGCGCCCGCACCGCGGCAGCAGACGCGCCAGCTCGTCCCGGTCCAGGGTGAAGTCCCCGTCGACCGGCCGCGCCCAGTTGCCGATCCGCGACGCCACGCAGGGCACCGTGATCCCGTCGGTCGCCAGCCGGCCGGCGATCCGGTCGAACGCCCGGTCGTCCAGGTCGGCGATCGCGGTCCCGTCCACGGTCCGCAGTTCCAGCTCCCGCCAGCCCAGCGTGTCGAGCGCGGCGAGCTGGGCGTCCAGTCCTCGGCCGGCCTCGTCACCGATCCCACCCGGCCTCACCGGACCGCCTCGCGCAGCCCGGCCGGCATTCCAGCGCCCGTTCCGGCCTGTGGTCCGGCGCCCGTTCCGGCCTGTGGTCCGGCGCCCGTTCCGGCCTGTGGTCCGGCCTGTGGTCCGGCGCGCGTTCCGGCCTGCAGCCCGGCGCGCATTCCGGCTCGGCGTTTCGCCTCCGCCAGCAGGCGCACGACCTCGGCGTTGACCGCGAGCCGGAACGCCACGCCGGCGATGTCCCGTCCGGCCGACGTGGCGAAGTGCCGGTACGCGTCGGCGAGGCACGCGCTCATCGCGTCGTCCGCGAACGTCACCCGGGTCCGCCGCCGCCCGTCGTCGACGACCAGCTGCGCGTGGTGGTCGGCTTCACTGCACGGGTACCAGCCGGTCAGCTTGCCGCCGGTGAACCGGGCGTGCACCCGCCGTTCCCGGATCGGCGCGGTCAGGTCCGAGTCGATCCGGGTCCGCACCCCACCGGCGTGCGCCAGGGTCATCCAGGCCGCGCCGAGTCGCGGGGCGAGACCGTCCTCGGTCCGCAGGTCGTCCCAGCCGGCGTTGCGGACCCGGCCGGCCCCTGCCAGCCAGAGCGCGACGCCGAGCGCGTGCGGCGCCTCCACGTCGAAGGCGGTCGGGTGCTCCCGGTCCCGCAGGCCCCGGGCGAACCGGGGTTTGTGCTGGCGGAACGCGAGCGAGGTGAGCCGGCCCAGTTCACCGTCGGCGACGATCTTCTCGATCCGGGTGGTGAGCGCGCTGTCCAGCCACTGGCTCACCGGCACCACGCAGAGCCGGTGTTCGCGGATCACGGCGAGCAGCGCGTCCAGTTCGTCCTCGTCGGCGGCCAGTGGCTTCTCGACGATCAGGCGACGGAACCCGTACGCGGCCAGGGTGGCGGCGATCTCGGCCCGGTCGGTGGGCGGGGTGCACAGGTGCACCACGGTGGTGGCCGCGTCCGCCCGGGACGCGGCCTCGGCGACCGAGGTGACCCGGGTCAGACCGGGCAGGTCGGCGCCCGGGTCGAGGTGCGGGTCCAGGCCGAGGACCGGATCGCCGGGTGCCCGGATCGCGGCGGGGAGCCGGTGCAGGGCGGGCAGGTGCAGCCCGCTCCCGGCCCGGCCGAGCCCGACGATCAGCGAGGCCGGCATCAGTCGGCCGGGGTTGGTGTCGCAGGGTGACTCACGTCGGCAACTATGTCCATAATCGTCCACAATCTGGACAAAACCCGTGAAAGGTCAGCAAAATGACGGAACTCGACATTGCCGCCATCACCCCGGAGACGTACCGGGCGATGTACGCCTTCACCGCCACCGCCGCCGACGGCCTCGACGGACGGATCGCCGCCCTGGTCAAGGTGCGGGTGTCCCAGCTCAACGGCTGCTCGTACTGCGTGGACCTGCACGTGCGGGAGGCCCAGGCACTGGGCGTGGACGACCGGGCACTGCACGGACTGGCAGCTTGGCGGCGTACCCCCGCATTCGAGGAGCGGGAGCGCGCCGCCCTGACCCTGGCGGAAGCGGTGACCACGGCCGTCGGCGAAGCCGGCGTGCCGGAGAGGGCGATGACCGCGGCCGGCGAGTGGTTCCAGCCCACCGAACTCGCCCAGCTGCTCTGGACGATCGCCGCGGTCAACGCCTGGAACCGCATCGCCTCGGCCACCGGCCTGACGCCCTCGCCCGCCGCCGTGATCAGTCAGGCTTCCGCGCACTGACGCCGATCATCGCCCTCGGCACGCCGACGTCGGCCATGGCTCTCGGCACGCCGACGTCGGCCACCACCTTCCGCGCACTGACGTCGGCCATGGCTCTCGGCACGCCGACGTCGGCCACCACCTTCCGCGCACTGACGCTGATCATCACCTGGGAGAGCCAGACGTTGCCCGGGTCGGCGAGCGCCACCAGGGCGGCGTCCACGTCGGCGGCCGTCGCGTAACCGCTCCCGAGCATCGCCGGGCGCAGGTGCCGCAGCCAGAGGACGTACCACTGCGCGGCCGGCGTGCCACCCCGCACCACGTGCGCGTTGCCGCGCGCCTGGATGTCGGACAGCCCCGCCGCGCCGGCCAGTTCGAGATTGCGCAGGCCGCAGCTGCGGTCGTAGCCGGCGTCGGCCATCACCCGGTAGGCGGCCTCCTTGACCCGGCTCAGGAACCCCGCCTCCCCCTCCTGCGGATGACTGAACAGCGATGCGACGTCGGTATCCTCGATCAGCAGGACACCGCCCGGCCGCAGGGCGCGGGCCATCGCCGCGACGACCCGGCGGCGCTGCGGCAGGTGCTGCAGGACCAGACGGGCATGCACCAGGTCGAACCGGTCCGCCGGCAACGGATCGGCCGCGAGGTCGTGCCGGCACACCTCGACGCTCGGACCGTCCGGATCGGACTCCCGGTCGAGCGCGGCGGCGAGGCGCTCCGGGTACAGGTCGGTGGCGACCACCCGGCCGGCGGGGCCGACCATCCCGGCCAGGGCGCGGGCCACCGAACCCCGGCCGGCGCCGAGTTCCAGACAGGTCCATCCGGGGGCGACGCCGATCTCGGCGAGTCGCCCGATCGTGATGCCGTCCCAGAGCTGTTCCCCCAGCGCGAGACGGACGTCCTCGTCGGGAAAGTCGGTATCGAAGACATAACCAGGATCCACAGTGCTATAAGGCATGTGAGCGTTTTATCCGAAATGAGGGTTTATGTCGAGATACCACTGGGCTCTCACGCATCCGGGAATCAGCCGGATCCGCGCCGCCGTCCAACCCGTCCGCGCCCAGGTGACCGCCCACCCCATCTACCACCGTCTCACCACCAGGTCAGCGGTCGCCGCCTTCGCCGAACAGCACGTCTACGCCGTCTGGGACTTCATGTCCCTGCTCAAGAGCCTGCAGATCGACCTCACCGGGGTACGCCTGCCGTGGCGCCCCCAAGGCAGCCCGGTCGTCCGACGGCTGATCAACGACATCGTGCTGGCCGAGGAGAGCGACGAGATCAACGGCGAGTACCTCAGCCACTTCGAGTTGTACCGGCGCGCCATGACCGGGCTCGGCGCGGACACCGGCCCCCTCGACAGGTTCATCGCGGCCCTCGACGAGGGCGTCTACGTACCCGAAGCCTTGCACCTGGCAGCCGTACCACCCGCCGCCACCGACTTCGTCACCGACACCTGGCAGATGATCCACGACCTGCCGGTGCACTCCCGGGCAGCCGTCTTCGCCTTCGGCCGCGAAGACCTCATCCCCGACATGTTCGCCGACCTGCTAGCCACGGACGCCGACCCGCGCACCGCGGACTTCCGCACCTACCTGTCCCGCCACGTCGAACTCGACGAGGAACACCACACCCCGATGGCCATGCAGATGCTCGTCGACCTGTGCGCCGACGACGACAAGCGCTGGCGCGAATGCGCCGACGCGGCACAACGGGCATTGCACGCCCGGCTCCGCCTCTGGAACGCGATCCTGCCCACGCTGGGAGACCCGAAATGACCTTCCTCCGGTACGCCACGACGCTACTCACCGCGGTCCTGCTGTTCCCGCAGCCGACCCCGGCCCAGGCAGCCCCAACAACGTCACCGGCGACGACGGCAGCCGCACCGGCAGGGCCGACACCCACGCCAACGGTCTTCTTCACCCGACCCACACCGACCGCGAAGCCCAAGCCGACGCACACCCAGACGCACACCCAGAAGCCCGAACCCACTCCCCCGGCTTCCCCAGCTTCCCCAGCCTCCCCGACCTCCCTGCACTCCCCGGCTTCCCCGACCTCCCTGGCCTCCCTGGCCTCCCTGGCCTCCCCAGCCTCCCTGGCCTCCCCAGCCTCCCTGGCTTCCCCGACTTCCCCGGCCCCGCGGGCACCCCATCCGGCGGCCGCCACCGGCAGGGTCACCGTCTTCGCCACCGAACTGACAGCGGTCAAGGTCTACGACAGCCCCACCGGCTGCACCCGCCTGGGAATGGCCTCCCACGTCCTGGTCAATTTGACCGACCGTCCCGTAAAGGTCCACGCCGACCCGTTCTGTAC